>NZ_JRFO01000005.1:0-852605 GCF_000833595.1 Burkholderia sp. MSHR3999 | reverse complement strand
CCTGGTCCTAATATGATCGGGGGATGACGGTACCGGAAGAATAAGCACCGGCTAACTACGTGCCAGCAGCCGCGGTAATACGTAGGGTGCGAGCGTTAATCGGAATTACTGGCGTAAGCGTGCGCAGGCGGTTCGCTAAGACCGATGTGAAATCCCCGGGCTCAACCTGGGAACTGCATTGGTGACTGGCGGGCTAGAGTATGGCAGAGGGGGGTAGAATTCCACGTGTAGCAGTGAAATGCGTAGAGATGTGGAGGAATACCGATGGCGAAGGCAGCCCCCTGGGCCAATACTGACGCTCATGCACGAAAGCGTGGGGAGCAAACAGGATTAGATACCCTGGTAGTCCACGCCCTAAACGATGTCAACTAGTTGTTGGGGATTCATTTCCTTAGTAACGTAGCTAACGCGTGAAGTTGACCGCCTGGGGAGTACGGTCGCAAGATTAAAACTCAAAGGAATTGACGGGGACCCGCACAAGCGGTGGATGATGTGGATTAATTCGATGCAACGCGAAAAACCTTACCTACCCTTGACATGGTCGGAATCCTGAAGAGATTCGGGAGTGCTCGAAAGAGAACCGGCGCACAGGTGCTGCATGGCTGTCGTCAGCTCGTGTCGTGAGATGTTGGGTTAAGTCCCGCAACGAGCGCAACCCTTGTCCTTAGTTGCTACGCAAGAGCACTCTAAGGAGACTGCCGGTGACAAACCGGAGGAAGGTGGGGATGACGTCAAGTCCTCATGGCCCTTATGGGTAGGGCTTCACACGTCATACAATGGTCGGAACAGAGGGTCGCCAACCCGCGAGGGGGAGCCAATCCCAGAAAACCGATCGTAGTCCGGATTGCACTCTGCAACTCGAGTGCATGAAGCTGGAATCGCTAGTAATCGCGGATCAGCATGCCGCGGTGAATACGTTCCCGGGTCTTGTACACACCGCCCGTCACACCATGGGAGTGGGTTTTACCAGAAGTGGCTAGTCTAACCGCAAGGAGGACGGTCACCACGGTAGGATTCATGACTGGGGTGAAGTCGTAACAAGGTAGCCGTATCGGAAGGTGCGGCTGGATCACCTCCTTTCCAGAGCTATCTCGCACAAGTTGAGCGCTCACGCTTATCGGCTGTAAATCAGGACAGACTCAGGGGTCTGTAGCTCAGTCGGTTAGAGCACCGTCTTGATAAGGCGGGGGTCGTTGGTTCGAATCCAACCAGACCCACCAATTGTCTGGCGGAAGTACCCTGGGAAGTCTCTGTATGGGGGCATAGCTCAGCTGGGAGAGCACCTGCTTTGCAAGCAGGGGGTCGTCGGTTCGATCCCGTCTGCCTCCACCACAATCTTCAATGACAAGCGTTCGACTTGATCGAACTTTTGCCATTGGCGATTGAGCCAGTCAGAGTGATATGAGTAACACCATATCGGCTGTCGTTCTTTAACAATCTGGAAGAAGCAAGTAATTTGGATAGCGGAAGCGTCTTTGAGATGGACGTGGAAACTATCCGGGTTGTGATTGTATCGATGTATCTCAAGATGATTCGAACTTCATGTTCGGCTCAATTGGAATACGGCACAACGCGAGAACTCAACCTGTAACGAGACAGACTCGTTATAGGGTCAAGCGAACAAGTGCATGTGGTGGATGCCTTGGCGATCACAGGCGATGAAGGACGCGGTAGCCTGCGAAAAGCTACGGGGAGCTGGCAAACGAGCTTTGATCCGTAGATGTCCGAATGGGGAAACCCACTCCTTATGGAGTATCCATGGCTGAATACATAGGCCATGTGAAGCGAACGCGGTGAACTGAAACATCTAAGTAACCGCAGGAAAAGAAATCAACCGAGATTCCCAAAGTAGTGGCGAGCGAAATGGGATGAGCCTTGCACTCTTTATTTGTATTGTTAGCCGAACGCTCTGGAAAGTGCGGCCATAGCAGGTGATAGCCCTGTAGGCGAAAACAGTATGAAAGAACTAGGTGTGCGACAAGTAGGGCGGGACACGTGAAATCCTGTCTGAAGATGGGGGGACCATCCTCCAAGGCTAAATACTCGTGATCGACCGATAGTGAACCAGTACCGTGAGGGAAAGGCGAAAAGAACCCCGGGAGGGGAGTGAAATAGATCCTGAAACCGCATGCATACAAACAGTCGGAGCCTCGTAAGGGGTGACGGCGTACCTTTTGTATAATGGGTCAGCGACTTACGTTCAGTAGCAAGCTTAACCGTATAGGGCAGGCGTAGCGAAAGCGAGTCCGAATAGGGCGTTCAGTTGCTGGGCGTAGACCCGAAACCAGGTGATCTATCCATGGCCAGGATGAAGGTGCGGTAACACGTACTGGAGGTCCGAACCCACTAACGTTGAAAAGTTAGGGGATGAGCTGTGGATAGGGGTGAAAGGCTAAACAAACCTGGAAATAGCTGGTTCTCTCCGAAAACTATTTAGGTAGTGCCTCGTGTCTCACCTTCGGGGGTAGAGCACTGTCATGGTTGGGGGGTCTATTGCAGATTACCCCGCCATAGCAAACTCCGAATACCGAAGAGTGCAATCACGGGAGACAGACATCGGGTGCTAACGTCCGGTGTCAAGAGGGAAACAACCCAGACCGCCAGCTAAGGTCCCCAAATATGGCTAAGTGGGAAACGAAGTGGGAAGGCTAAAACAGTCAGGAGGTTGGCTTAGAAGCAGCCACCCTTTAAAGAAAGCGTAATAGCTCACTGATCGAGTCGTCCTGCGCGGAAGATGTAACGGGGCTAAGCCATATACCGAAGCTGCGGATGCGAGCTAGTCTCGCATGGTAGGAGAGCGTTCCGTAAGCCTGCGAAGGTGCCTTGTAAAGGGTGCTGGAGGTATCGGAAGTGCGAATGCTGACATGAGTAGCGATAAAGGGGGTGAAAGGCCCCCTCGCCGTAAGCCCAAGGTTTCCTACGCAACGTTCATCGGCGTAGGGTGAGTCGGCCCCTAAGGCGAGGCAGAAATGCGTAGCTGATGGGAAGCAGGTCAATATTCCTGCACCGTCGTTAGATGCGATGGGGGGACGGATCGCGGAAGGTTGTCCGGGTGTTGGAAGTCCCGGTCGCTGCATTGGAGAAGGCGCTTAGGCAAATCCGGGCGCAGGATTCAAGGGTGTGGCGCGAGCTCCCTCGGGAGCGAAGCAATTGGAAGTGGTTCCAAGAAAAGCCTCTAAGCTTCAGTCTAACGATGACCGTACCGCAAACCGACACAGGTGGGCGAGATGAGTATTCTAAGGCGCTTGAGAGAACTCGGGAGAAGGAACTCGGCAAATTGGTACCGTAACTTCGGGATAAGGTACGCCCTTGTAGCTTGACTGGCCTGCGCCAGGAGGGTGAAGGGGTTGCAATAAACTGGTGGCTGCGACTGTTTAATAAAAACACAGCACTCTGCAAACACGAAAGTGGACGTATAGGGTGTGACGCCTGCCCGGTGCCGGAAGATTAAATGATGGGGTGCAAGCTCTTGATTGAAGTCCCGGTAAACGGCGGCCGTAACTATAACGGTCCTAAGGTAGCGAAATTCCTTGTCGGGTAAGTTCCGACCTGCACGAATGGCGTAACGATGGCCACACTGTCTCCTCCCGAGACTCAGCGAAGTTGAAGTGTTTGTGATGATGCAATCTACCCGCGGCTAGACGGAAAGACCCCATGAACCTTTACTGTAGCTTTGCATTGGACTTTGAACCGATCTGTGTAGGATAGGTGGGAGGCTATGAAACCGGAACGCCAGTTTCGGTGGAGCCGTCCTTGAAATACCACCCTGGTTTGTTTGAGGTTCTAACCTTGGCCCGTGATCCGGGTCGGGGACAGTGCATGGTAGGCAGTTTGACTGGGGCGGTCTCCTCCCAAAGCGTAACGGAGGAGTACGAAGGTACGCTAGGTACGGTCGGAAATCGTGCTGATAGTGCAATGGCATAAGCGTGCTTAACTGCGAGACCGACAAGTCGAGCAGGTGCGAAAGCAGGTCATAGTGATCCGGTGGTTCTGTATGGAAGGGCCATCGCTCAACGGATAAAAGGTACTCTGGGGATAACAGGCTGATACCGCCCAAGAGTTCATATCGACGGCGGTGTTTGGCACCTCGATGTCGGCTCATCTCATCCTGGGGCTGTAGCCGGTCCCAAGGGTATGGCTGTTCGCCATTTAAAGAGGTACGTGAGCTGGGTTTAAAACGTCGTGAGACAGTTTGGTCCCTATCTGCCGTGGGCGTTGGATATTTGAAGGGGGCTGCTCCTAGTACGAGAGGACCGGAGTGGACGAACCTCTGGTGTACCGGTTGTGACGCCAGTCGCATCGCCGGGTAGCTATGTTCGGAAGAGATAACCGCTGAAAGCATCTAAGCGGGAAACTCGCCTTAAGATGAGATATCCCTGGGGACTTGATCCCCTTGAAGGGTCGTTCGAGACCAGGACGTTGATAGGTCGGGTGTGTAAGCGCAGTAATGCGTTCAGCTAACCGATACTAATTGCCCGTAAGGCTTGATCCTATAACAAGGCTGTTTTAGAGCGGTTGAATGACCGCGATGTGTGCGATACGCACAACCCCAGGATTACTGCTTCTTCCCAGATTGGTTCTGCTGGCCAAGCCAGCAGAACAACCCTCTTTGCCTGATGACCATAGCGAGTCGGTCCCACCCCTTCCCATCCCGAACAGGACCGTGAAACGACTCTACGCCGATGATAGTGCGGATTCCCGTGTGAAAGTAGGTAATCGTCAGGCTCCCTCAAGCCAGAAACCCCCGCCCAACCGGCGGGGGTTTTTGCATTTCCAGCGACGGAAATATCGCCGCCTATCGATTCACATTCGGTGAAACCGCTCCGCACGCACGAATCACGAGCTGCACGACCTGCTCGGTCTTCTCCGCGAACGCTTTCTGCGTGAGTGCGCGCCTGCCGCTCAGCGCGCGGATCTGCGCATCGAAGTCCGCGTAATGCTGGGTCGTCGCCCAGATCAGATACATCAGCGCCTGCGCGTCGATCGGCGCGAGCAACCCGCGCGCGATCCAGTCGTCGATCACCTTCACGCGCGTATCGAACCACGGCTTGACGCGCTGCGCCAGGATGTCCTGCATGTGCTCCGCGCCGTGGATGATCTCGTTCGCCCACACCTTCGAGCCCAGCGGCCGCCGGCGCGACAGCTCCATCTTCGCTCGCACGTAGCCGCCGATCGCTTCGACCGGGTCGTCGCTGTTCTCGAACGTGTTGGCTGCCCGATGCCAGTCCTCGAACAGGTCTTCGAGCACCCGGCGGTACAGCGCCAGCTTCGTCGGGAAGTAGTAATGCAGGTTGGCCTTCGGCAGGCCCGCGCGTTCGGCGATCATCGCCGTGCTCGCGCCTTCGAGCCCGCGCTCCGCGAACACGGCTTCGGCGCACGCAAGCAGATGCGCTTCATTCGACTCCCGGATGTGCGCCTTGCGCCGCCGCAAAGGCGTGGGCGTTGCTTCGCTTTCCATCGCTTCGGTTACGGCATCGTCACGTTTCATCGTTGGCCTCGCGCGGCGCGGATGCCGCGTTGCGCTTCATTCTAGCCGCTCGTCCACGGGCTGGCACGCACCCGGATTGCGTTGCACACCACGCGATGTTGCGACGCAGTGGCACGCTTCTCGCTACAAGTCTTCACGCAAGAAAGACATTGATTTGCCAATGGGATTCGCCTAAAACCTGTCCAATCGGACAGGATTGGATGAGCGGTGGAGGGCCTCGGCGAATCGCCGGGTCACTCGCCGGCAGTGAACCGGAAACGTGCACCTTGTGCGTGCGGCCATGCCCCGGAACAGGCCGCGCATGCACCGGCAGCGACTGAACCGACAGCATGACTGATCAGAGGAGCGACGCGAATGAACGCGGTATCCGAAGCAGCGAAGCGGGCGGCACTCGACCCGTCGATCAAGGTCGACGGCAAGCGTTTGTGGGACAGCCTGATGCAAATGGCGAAGATCGGCGCAACGCCGAAAGGCGGCGTCTGCCGTCTCGCCCTCACCGATCTGGACAAGGCCGGCCGCGACCTGATCGTCAGCTGGGCGAAAGCCGCCGGCTGCACGGTAACGGTCGACCAGATGGGCAACGTGTTCATGCGCCGCGAGGGCCGCGTGCCGGACGCGCCGCCCGTCGTCACCGGGTCGCATGCGGATTCTCAGCCGACAGGCGGCCGGTTCGACGGCATCTACGGCGTACTGGGCGGGCTCGAAGTGATTCGCAGTCTTAATGACTACGGGATCGAGACCGAGCATCCGGTCGAAGTCGTGATCTGGACCAACGAGGAAGGCTCGCGCTTCGCGCCCGCGATGGTCGCATCGGGCGTGTTCGCCGGCGTGTTCTCGCTCGACTACGGGCTGTCGCGCAAGGACGTCGACGGCAAGACGATCGGCGACGAGCTCGCGCGCATCGGTTATGCCGGCGACGTGCCGTGCGGCGGGCGTCCGCTGCACGCGGCGTTCGAGCTGCATATCGAACAGGGGCCGATTCTCGAAGCCGAGCAGAAGACGATCGGCGTCGTCACCGACGCGCAGGGGCAGCGCTGGTACGAAATCACGCTGACGGGTCAGGAGGCGCATGCCGGCCCGACGCCGATGCCGCGTCGCCGCGATGCGCTGCTGGGCGCGTCGCGCGTCGTCGATCTCGTCAACCGGATCGGGCTCGATCACGCGCCGTTCGCGTGCGCGACGGTCGGCATGATGCAGGTCTTTCCGAATTCGCGGAACGTGATCCCGGGGCGCGTGTTCTTCACCGTCGACTTCCGGCATCCGGACGACGCCGTGCTCGCGCAGATGGACGCCGCGTTGCGCGACGGCGTCGCACGCATCGCGGGCGGCATCGGTCTCGACACGCAGCTCGAACAGATCTTCTACTACAAGCCCGTCGCGTTCGACGCCGATTGTGTTACGGCCGTGCGCGCCGCGGCCGATCGCTTCGGCTATTCGCATCGCGACATCGTGTCGGGCGCGGGCCACGACGCGTGCTATCTCGCACAGGTCGCGCCGACGTCGATGGTGTTCGTGCCATGCGTCGACGGCATCAGCCACAACGAGATCGAAGACGCGACGCCCGAATGGATCGAGGCAGGCGCGAACGTGCTGCTGCACGCGATGCTGTCGCGCGCGTGCGAACCCGCTTCATGACGACGCAGCCCTAGCCGGCATTCCCGTTATCGACTGACCGCATCGCCCATAAAACCGCCGTCCCGGTTCCGCATTCGCGCAGCCGGCAGGTACGGCTATGTCCTCACTTTGACGAAGGAACGTGTATGGCCACCCAGCAAACCGGCGATATCGCCGCGCACCGCCTGTCGTCCACGCAACTCTCGTGCGAATTCGCCGACATCGCGCCGCTGCTCGATCCGACCGCCGCGGCCGCGGCGGCAAGCCGCTGTCACTACTGCTACGACGCGCCGTGCGTGCACGCGTGCCCGACGCAGATCGACATCCCTGGCTTCATCCGCAAGATCGGCAACGGCAACCTGAAAGGCGCGGCGACGGACATCCTGTCCGCGAACCCGCTCGGCGGGATGTGCGCACGCGTGTGTCCGACCGAGATCCTGTGCGAAGGCGCATGCGTGCGCAATCACCAGGACGCACAGCCCGTCGCGATCGGCGCGCTGCAGCGGCACGCGACCGACTGGGCGATGGCATCGGGCGCCGTCGCGTTCCGTCGCGCGCCCGACACGGGGCGTCATGTCGCGGTGGTCGGCGCGGGGCCGGCGGGGCTTGCGTGCGCGCATCGGCTCGCGCTCGCGGGGCACCGCGTCACGCTGTTCGACGCACACGCGAAGGCAGGCGGGCTCAACGAATACGGCATCGCGGCCTACAAGACCGTCGACGATTTTGCGCAGCGCGAGGTCGACTGGCTGTTGTCGGTGGGCGGCATCGAGCTGAAGACGGGCGTCGCGCTCGGACGCGACGTGACGCTCGACGCGCTGCGCCAGCAGCATGATGCGGTGTTTCTCGCGATCGGCCTCGGTGGCGTGCGCGCGCTGGCGCTCGACGGCGAGGACCTTGCCGGCGTGATGAATGCAGTCGATTTCATCGAGCAGGTGAGGCAGGCCGATGCGCTCGAGAACGTGCCGGTCGGGCGCCGCGTGGTCGTGATCGGCGGCGGCAATACGGCAGTCGATGCGGCGGTGCAGAGCCGCAAGCTCGGCGCGGCGCGCGTCACGATGGTCTATCGCCGCGGTGTGGAAGCGATGAGCGCGACCTGGGCGGAACGCGAGTTCGCGCAGAAGAGCGGCGTCACGCTCGTCACGCACGCGAAGCCGGTGCGCCTGATCGGCGTCGACGGGCAGGTGACGGGTGTGGAATTCGAAACGGCGTCGGGCGAACGCTTCACGATCGACGCGGACATGGTGCTGAAGGCGATCGGCCAGACCCTCGTGCCGGTCGGCATCGAGCGCGAATTGCTGACGCTCGACGGCAGCCGGATCGCGGTCGACGCGGACGGACGGACCACGTTGCCGGACGTCTGGGCGGGCGGCGATTGCGCGGCCACGGGCGGCGTCGACCTGACGGTCCAGGCCGTGCAGGACGGCAAGCGCGCGGCGGCGTCGATCGACGCGGCCCTCGTGCGGCGCGACGCGCAGGCGGCCTGAGCCGGCAGCACGCACACGCCGCCCACCTGATCGATCACGACAACGACCCCACTCTCACGGAGCCGAACATGGCCGACCTTCGCTGCACCATCGCGGGCATCACTTCGCCGAATCCCTTCTGGCTCGCGTCCGCGCCGCCGACCGACAAAGCCTACAACGTGAACCGCGCGTTCGAAGCGGGCTGGGGCGGCGTCGTCTGGAAGACGCTCGGGCTCGATCCGCACGTCGTCAACGTCAGCTCGCGCTACGGCGCGGTGCAGTGGAACGGCCAGCGCATCGCGGGGCTGAACAACATCGAGCTGATCACCGACCGTCCGCTCGACGTGAACCTGCGCGAGATCGCGCAGGTGAAGCGTGACTGGCCGGACCGCGCGCTGATCGTGTCGCTGATGGTGCCGTGCAACGAACGCGACTGGAAATGGATCCTGCCGCTCGTCGAGGATACGGGCGCCGATGCGGTCGAACTCAACTTCGGCTGCCCGCACGGGATGAGCGAGCGCGGGATGGGCGCGGCCGTCGGGCAGGTGCCGGAGTACGTCGAGATGGTCACGCGCTGGGTCAAGGAAGGCACGAAGCTGCCGTGCCTCGTGAAGCTGACGCCGAACATCAGCGACATCCGGATGGGCTCGCGCGCCGCCTACAAGGGCGGTGCGGACGGCGTGTCGCTGATCAACACGATCAATTCGATCGTCGCGGTGGATCTCGACCAGATGGCGCCGATCCCGACGGTCGACGGCAAGGGCACGCACGGCGGCTACTGCGGGCCGGCCGTCAAGCCGATCGCGCTGAACATGGTCGCCGAAATCGCGCGCGATCCGCAAACGCCGAACCTGCCGATCTCCGGCATCGGCGGCATTTCGACGTGGCGTGACGCGGCCGAGTTCATCGTGCTCGGCGCGGGCAGCGTGCAGGTGTGCACGGCCGCGATGCATTACGGCTTCCGGATCGTGTCGGATCTCGTGGACGGCCTGTCGAACTGGATGGACGAGAAAGGCTACGCGACGCTCGACGACGTGCGCGGGCGCGCGGTGCCGAACGTCACCGACTGGCAATACCTGAACCTGAACTACGACATCAAGGCGCGCATCGACCAGGACCGCTGCATCCAGTGCGGGCTGTGCCATATCGCGTGCGAGGACACGTCGCACCAGGCGATCACGCGCGAGAAGGACGGCGTGCGCCACTTCGAGGTAATCGATGCGGAATGCGTCGGGTGCAATTTATGCATGCATGTGTGCCCGGTCGAGCAGTGCATCACGATGGCGCGTGTCGATGCGGGCGGCTATGCGAACTGGACCACGCATCCGAACAATCCGGCGCGCGTCGACGCAGGCGCGAGCGCGGCTCAGCCCGCGAAACACGCGAAGGCTGCCTGACCGGCGTGCGGCGCCCGGTACCGGTCCGGGCGCCGTTTCCGATCCTTCCGGTCCGGCGTCGCGCGCCACGCGGCGCGGGCGTGGATGATTCCGTGGAGCGTTCTTGATGAAGCTGACAGCGAACCCCGCCGATCCCGACGGCGCAGCCGCGCACGGCGGCAGTCTCTACAACGACGACCTTGCGCCGACGACGGCCGCGCAGCGCACGTGGAAGTGGTATCACTTCGCGGCGCTGTGGGTCGGGATGGTGATGAACATCGCGTCGTACATGCTCGCGGCCGGCCTGACCGAGGAGGGCATGTCGCCGTGGCAGGCGGTGCTGACCGTGCTGCTCGGCAACCTGATCGTGCTCGTGCCGATGCTGCTGATCGGCCACGCGGGCGCGAAGCACGGCATCCCGTACGCGGTGCTCGTGCGCTCGTCGTTCGGCACGCAGGGCGCGAAACTGCCGGCGCTGCTGCGCGCGATCGTCGCGTGCGGCTGGTACGGCATCCAGACCTGGCTCGGCGGCAGCGCGATCTACACGCTGCTGAACATCCTGACCGGCAACGCGTTGCACGGCGCCGCGCTGCCGGTCCTCGGCATCTCCGTCGGGCAGCTCGCGTGCTTCCTGGTGTTCTGGGCGCTGCAACTCTACTTCATCCTGCACGGCACCGATTCGATCCGCTGGCTCGAAAGCTGGTCGGCGCCGATCAAGGTCGTGATGTGCGTCGCGCTCGTCTGGTGGGCGACGTCGAAGGCGGGCGGATTCGGCTCGATGCTGTCGGCGCCGTCGCAGTTCGCGGCCGGCGGCAGGAAGGCAGGGCTGTTTTGGGCGACGTTCTGGCCGGGCCTGACCGCGATGGTCGGCTTCTGGGCGACGCTCGCGTTGAACATTCCGGACTTCACGCGTTTCGCGCATTCGCAGCGCGACCAGGTGATCGGGCAGTCGATCGGGCTGCCGGTGCCGATGGCGCTGCTGTCGGTCGTGTCGGTGGTGGTGACGTCGGCGACCATCGTGATCTACGGCAAGGCGGTCTGGGATCCGATCGACCTGACGAGCCGGATGACGGGCATCGGCGTCGGCATCGCGCTCGTGATCCTCACGCTCGACACGATGTGCTGCAACCTCGCCGCGAATCTCGTCGGTCCTGCTTACGATTTCTCGAGCCTGTGGCCGAAGCGGATCTCGTATCGCACGGGCGGCCTGATCACCGCGACGATCGCGATCGTGATGATGCCGTGGAAGATCCTCGCGACGACCGACGGCTACATCTTCACGTGGCTGGTCGGTTATTCGGCGCTTCTCGGGCCGGTCGCGGGCATCCTGATGGTCGACTACTTCCTGATTCGCGGCACGCAGCTCGATACGCGCGCGCTGTTCGACGAGAACGGCCGCTTCAGTTACGCGCGCGGCTGGAACCCCGCGGCGCTTGCCGCACTGGCAGTCGGCGTGCTGCCGAATCTGCCGGGGTTCCTGCATACGGCGTTTCCCGCATCGTTTCCGAACGTGCCGGCGTTTTTCAACGCGCTCTATACCTATGCCTGGTTCGTCGGCCTCGTGCTGGCGTCGGCCGTGTATGGAACGTGGATGAAATGGCGCGCCGGGCAAAGCGCGCAGGTGGCGAGCGCCTGAACGGCACGGACATTGTCAGTCAACGAGGAGGCAGCAACATGGCAACCCTGATTCGCGGCGGCACCGTCGTCGATGCGGACCGCACGTATCGCGCGGACATCCTGTGCGCCGACCCGCAGGACGGCGGCACGATCCTGCAGATCGCGGAGCGGATCGATGCGCCGGCCGGCGCGACGATCGTCGACGCGCACGACCAGTACGTGATGCCGGGCGGCATCGATCCGCATACGCACATGGAGCTGCCGTTCATGGGCACGACGGCGAGCGACGATTTTTTCACCGGCACCGCCGCGGGGCTCGCGGGCGGGACGACGAGCATCATCGATTTCGTGATCCCGAGCCCGAAGCAGCCGCTGATGGACGCGTTCCGCGAATGGCGCGGCTGGGCGGAGAAGGCGGCGGCCGACTATGGCTTTCACGTCGCGGTGACGTGGTGGGACGAGACCGTGCACCGCGACATGGGCACGCTCGTGCACGATCACGGCGTGTCGAGCTTCAAGCACTTCATGGCGTACAAGAACGCGATCATGGCCGACGACGAGATACTCGTGAACAGTTTCTCGCGTTCGCTCGAACTCGGCGCGCTGCCGACCGTGCATGCGGAAAACGGCGAGCTCGTGTTCCGCCTGCAGCAGGCGCTGCTCGCGCGCGGGATGACCGGGCCGGAAGCGCATCCGCTGTCGCGTCCGCCGGAAGTGGAGGGCGAGGCCGCGAACCGCGCGATCCGCATCGCACAGGTGCTCGGCGTGCCGGTGTATATCGTCCACGTGTCGGCGAAGGACGCGGTGGACGCGATCGCGCGCGCGCGCGCATCGACGGCCTGCGGGTGTTCGGCGAAGTGCTGCCGGGCCATCTCGTGATCGACGAAGCCGTCTACCGCGACCCGGACTGGACGCGCGCGGCGGCCCACGTGATGAGCCCGCCGTTCCGCTCGGCCGAGCATCGCGAGGCGCTGTGGCGGGGGCTGCAGTCCGGGCAGCTGCATACGACGGCGACCGATCACTGCGTGTTCTGCGCGTCGCAGAAGGCGATGGGCCGAGACGACTTCACGAAGATCCCGAACGGCTGCGGCGGCGTCGAGGACCGGATGTCGGTGCTGTGGCATCACGGCGTCAATCGCGGGCGCATTACGCCGAACGAATTCGTGCGGATCACGTCGACGAACGCCGCGCAGATCTTCAACCTGTACCCGCGCAAGGGAGCGGTGCAGGTGGGGGCGGACGCCGATCTGGTCGTGTGGGACCCGGCGGCGACGAAGACGATCTCGGTCAACACGCATCATCAGAAGGTCGACTTCAATGTGTTCGAAGGGATGACGGTGCAGGGCGTCGCGACGCATACGCTGACGCGCGGCGCGCTGGCGTGGGCGGACGGCGAGCTGCGCGCGGTGCGCGGCGCCGGGCGCTATCTGAAGCGGCCGCCGACCGCGGCCTACTACGACGCGGCGCGGCTCGCGAACCGGCTCAGGGAGCCGCATCCCGTCGAGCGAGACGGCTGAGCCCGCGCGCCGCAACCTGTCCGAACGGTCAATATATGGCACGGGTTGTGCTTGATCCTTCCGGTTTCATCCGCAGGACTCGCCTGAAGCTGACTGATTGGTCAACATCGATGCACGCGCGCACCTGAAGCAGGCGGCGCGCTCGAATGTGGGGCAATTGGAACGCCGGGCGAGCCATGCTCGACGACAGGCGCGTCGGGCCTTCGACAACAACAATACGGACGCAGGATCAGGCGCATGTGCATAGAAGAACTGAATAACGAGTCGAGAGGTGAAAGGCATTCGAAATACCCGGCGGCACGCATCGGCCTCGCGCTGCTGACCCTCGCGGCCGGCATGCTGGCCGCGATGCCGGCGCGGGCCGAGTCGCCGCCGGCCGGACCGCTGCTCGCCGAGAGCGGCGCGGTCGTGCCGAACCCGCCGCCGCCGCCCGCGCCGTCACCGTACCTGTCGACGTGGTTTCACCAGAGCCTCGGCGTGATCGGGTCGAAGGACATCCGTTTCGGGCCGCACCGGACCAACGACGTGTACCTGGAATACGAGTACTTCGGCAGGAAGGGCCCGTTCGACCTGTACGGCTACGTGGACGTGCCGCGCGTGTTCGGCGTCGGCAATGGCTACGACACCGGCGTCACGAACAAGGGCTCGCCGCTCTTCAGCGAACAGGAGCCGCGCGTGTCGATCGACGATCTCGTCGGCCGCCGCCTCGGCTTCGGTCCGTTCAAGGAGTGGTACGTGGCGTTCGACTGGATCTACGACCAGGGGCACAACACGGCGGGACGCCAGAACACGCTGTATGCGGGCTTCGGCACCGACATCGACACGCATACGAAGCTGCTGTTGTCCGCGAACCTGTACGTGCGCCGGCAGTGGGAAAACTACGGCGCCGCCAACCAGAACTCGTGGGACGGCTACCGCGCGCAGATGAAGTACATCTACCCGATCGGCACGTTCCACGGCGGCAACCTCACCTACGTCGGCTTCTTCAACTACGACTTCGGCTCGAAGCTGCGCGAGGAGTCGGGCGGCAATGCGCGCACCGACACCGCGTTCGTCTCGACCAACGTGCTGATCTATTCGTTCAAGCACTGGCGGTTCTGGACCGCGGCCCGCTACTTCCATAACGGCGGCCAGTGGAACGGCACCGAGCTGAACTTCGGCGACGGGCCGTTCCAGAACCGCTCGACCGGCTGGGGCTATTACGCGAGCGTCGGCTATCAGTTCTGATCTGATGCACGACGCCATCACAAGAAACGTTCACGCGAGGATTTCCATGATCAAGAAGAGAATGCTTCAACTGCTTGCCGTGCTGGCGCTGGCAGGCACGTTCGCGACCGCCGCGCATGCGGCGGGCGACGGCGCGCGGCGGCCGCGCCCGGTCAAGGTGCTGATCGTCACGATGTTCGGGCCGGAAGGCAACGCGTGGCTCGATCGTCTCGGGCCGCTGCAGCGGATCGCGGTGCCGGGCCTGTCGCCCGACTATCCGGCCGTGAGCTGCACGCGCGACGACGTGTGCGTGCTGACGACCGGGATGGGCCACGCGAACGCGGCGGCCTCGATGGCCGCGCTGGTCTACTCGCGCCGGTTCGACCTGCGCCGGACCTACTTCCTCGTCACCGGCATCGCCGGCATCGATCCCGCGCAGGGCACGCTCGGCTCGGCGGCGTGGGCCCGCTACCTGGTCGACTTCGGCATCCAGTGGGAGCTGGATGCGCGCGAGATTCCGGCCGGCTGGAAGTCGGGCTATCTCGGCATCAACACGAAGAGCGAGAACGACAAGCCGCCGCTCGACTACCGGACCGAAGTCTTCCAGCTGAACGAGGCGCTGCTGCAGAAGGCGCTCGCGTTGTCGCGCGGCGTGACGCTGCACGACAGCAAGGAGGCGGCCGCCTATCGCGCGAAGTATCCCGCTGCGCCGGCCAACCAGCGCCCGACGGTGATCCAGTGCGACACGCTGGCGGGCGATACGTGGTTCTCCGGCACGAAGCTCGGCGAGCGCGCCAGCGAGTGGACGCGCCTCTTGACCGACGGCAAGGGGGTGTACTGCACGACGCAGCAGGAAGACAATGCGACGTTCGAAGTGATCAAGCGCGCGGCGGCGGCCGGCCTTGCCGATCCGCAGCGCGTGGCCGTGCTGCGCTCGGGCTCGGATTTCGATCGTCCGCCGCCCGGCGGCTCGGACGTCGACAACCTGCTCGACTATCAGAACCAGGGCGGGTTCTTGCCGGCGCTCGACAATCTTTATCTCGCCGGTTCGCCGCTCGTCAACGCGATCGTGAAGGACTGGGCGCACTGGCAGCACGGCGTACCGGCCGAGTGACGGCGGCCATGCGCGTGACACCGGCTCGCGCCGGATGCGGCGCGGGCAACTGACGCGCTCGCTCCCGGCGAGCGCGTTCCAACAACGAGAGAGGGGGCACCACGTGGATATTCTGCGCAGTCTGTCGGGCATGCTGTTCCTGCTGTTGATCGCCTATCTGCTGTCGAACAACCGGCGCGCGGTGCGCGGCCGCACGATGATCGCGGCGCTGCTCACGCAGCTCGCGATCGGCGCGCTCGTGCTGTTCGTGCCCGCGGGCCGCGCGGCGCTCGCGACGGCCGCCAACGGCGTCAACCGCGTGCTCGACATGGGCAACCACGGCATCGCGTTCGTGTTCGGCGGGCTGGTCGACAACCGGATGTTCCAGCTGTTCGGCGACGGCGGCTTCGTGTTCGGGCTGCGCGTGCTGCCGATGATCATCTTCGTGACCGCGCTGATCGCGGTGCTGTACTACCTCGGCGTGATGAAATGGATCGTCGCGATCCTTGGCGCCGCGCTGGCGAAGCTGCTCGGCGTGAGCCGGATCGAAGCGTGCTCGGCCGTCGCGACGATCTTCCTCGGGCAGAGCGAGATGCCGGCGCTCGTGAAGCCGTTCGTGAAGCAGATGACGAGTGCGGAGATCTTCACGGTGATGGCGAGCGGCATGGCGTCGATCGCAGGCTCGGTGCTGGTCGGCTATGCCGGCCTCGGCGTGAAGATGGAGTACCTGCTCGCCGCGTCGTTCATGGCCGTGCCGGGCGGGCTGCTGTTCGGCAAGCTGCTGTTCCCGACCGTCGAGCCGAGCCGCATCGTCGTCGAGGGGCTCGACTTCGACGACAAGCGCGCGGCCAACGTGATCGAGGCGGCCGCGTCCGGCGCATCCGTGGGCTTGCGGATCGCGATCAACGTCGGCGCGATGCTGATCGCGTTCGTCGGGCTGATCGCGCTGATGAACCTGATCGTGAGCGGCGCGGCGGCGCTGGCCGGCTTTCCGCACGTCACGCTGCCGGGCCTGCTCGGCCGCGTGTTCGCGCCGCTCGCGTGGATGATCGGCGTGCCGTGGCATGATGCGGTGCTGGCCGGCAATTTCATCGGCGAGAAGCTGATCTTCAACGAGTTCGTCGCGTACGGCGACCTGTCGCCGTACCTGAAGAACGGCGCGCAAGGGCTCGATCCGAAGACGATCGCGATCGTGTCGTTCGCGCTGTGCGGCTTCGCGAACTTCTCGTCGATCGCGATCCTCGCGGGCGGCTTCAGCGCGGTCGCGCCGGAACGCCGCTCGGAGGTGGCCCGGCACGGCCTGCGCGCGCTGACGGCCGCGACGCTGTCGAACCTGATGAGCGCCGCGATCGCCGGCCTGTTCTTTTCCCTGCATTGAGCGAGATTTTCCCGCATGAAGGCTTCCCCCATCGACTCCGTGTCACGCAACCTGCTGACCGAGGCGGCGCTCAAGGCGCTGCACCTCGTCGATCTGACGTCGCTGAACGACGACGACACCGACGCCCGGATCGACGCGCTGGCCGCGTCCGCCGACACGCCGGTCGGCACGCCCGCGGCGCTGTGCGTGTATCCGCGCTTCGTTGCAACCGCGCGCGCCGCGCTGGCCGCGCGCGGCCTCGCGCTGCGGATCGCCACCGTGACGAACTTCCCGTCAGGTGACCTGCCGCCCGACGCGGCGGCGCGCGAAACCGCCGACGCGGCCGCGCTCGGCGCGGACGAGATCGACGTCGTCTTCCCGTATCGCGCGCTGCTCGCGGGCGACGCGCAAATCGGCCGCGAGCTGGTCGCGCAATGCCGCGCGGCCGCGGCCGGCAAGTGCCTGAAGGTGATCGTCGAATCGGGCGAGCTGCGCGAGCCGGCGCTGATCCGGCAGGCGAGCGAGATCGCGATCGAGGCCGGCGCGGATTTCATCAAGACGTCGACGGGAAAGGTGCCCGTCAACGCGACGCTCGACGCGGCCGCGATCATGCTCGGCACGATCCGCGAGTCCGGGCGCGCGGTGGGCTTCAAGGCGGCGGGCGGCGTGCGCACCGCTGACGAGGCGGCCGCCTATCTCATGCTCGCCGAGCAGGTGTTCGGGCCGGGCTGGGCGACGCCCGCGACGTTCCGCTTCGGCGCGTCGAGCCTGCTCGCGAATCTGCTTGCCGTGCTCGGGCACGCGCCCGGCGCGGTCCGGCCATCTTCCTATTGAGAGGTTCGACGATGTTTCTGCCGCAGGAATTCATTCGCAAGAAGCGCGACCGCCAGCCGCTCGGCCGCGACGAGATTGCCGCGTTCGTGCGCGGCGTGACCGACGGGAGCGTCACCGAAGGCCAGGTCGCGGCCTTCGCGATGGCCGTGTACTTCAACGACCTGAGCATCGACGAACGCGTCGCGCTGACGCTCGCGCAACGCGATTCGGGCGAGGTGCTCGACTGGCGCGGGCTCGACATGGGCGGGCCCGTGATCGACAAGCATTCGACCGGCGGCGTCGGCGACGTCGTGTCGCTGATGCTCGGCCCGATGGTTGCCGCGTGCGGCGGCTTCGTGCCGATGATTTCCGGGCGCGGGCTCGGCCATACCGGCGGCACGCTCGACAAGCTGAGTGCGATTCCCGGCTACGACGTCACGCCGGACACGCAGGCGTTTCGCCGCACGGTGCGCGACGTCGGCGTCGCGATCATCGGCCAGACCGCGCAGCTCGCGCCGGCGGACAAGCGGATCTACGCGACGCGCGACATCACCGCGACCGTCGAATCGGTCGCGATGATCACCGCGTCGATCCTGTCGAAGAAGCTCGCGGCGGGGCTCGACGGCCTCGTGATGGACGTGAAGGTCGGCTCCGGCGCGTTCATGCCGACCTATGAGAAATCGGTCGAGCTGGCGCGCAGCATCGTCGACGTCGGCAACGGCGCGGGGATGAAGACGACCGCGATCCTCACCGACATGAACCAGTCGCTCGCGCCGTGCGCGGGCAATGCGATCGAGGTCGCGTGCGCGATCGACTACCTGACCGGCAAGTCGCGGCCGGCGCGGCTGCACGAGGTGACGATGGCGCTGTCGGCGCAGCTGCTCGTCACCGGCGGGCTGGCCGGCGACGCCGCGCGCGCGCACGCGATGCTGCAGCAGGCGCTGGATTCGGGCGCGGCCGCGGAGCGCTTCGCGAAGATGATCGCGATGCTGGGCGGTCCGGCGGACCTGCTCGACGCGCCCGCGCGTCATCTCGCGCGGGCCGCCGTGACCGTGCCGGTACCGGCGCGCACGAGCGGCGTCGTGCAGCAGGTCGATTGCCGTGCGCTCGGGCTGGTGGTCGTCGCGCTCGGCGGCGGCCGCACGCGTGCGGAAGACGCGATCGATTACGGCGTCGGGCTGTCGGCGCTGTCGGCGCTCGGGCAGCGCGTGGAAGCCGGCGAGCCGCTCGGCTTCGTGCATGCGCGCGACGCGGACGCCGCCGCGCGCGCGGTCGCGGAAATCCAGCGTGTCTACACGGTGGGCGACGCGGGCGACGCGCCGCCGACGATTTATCAGTGGATCGACTGATGCGCGCGGCATCGGATCCCGCCGCACTTCCCCCAACACCCGAGGCATCGTCGCAATGGAACGAGACAAACTGATCGAACAGGCCAAGGCGGCGCGCGAACGCGCGTACGCACCGTATTCGCGCTTCAAGGTCGGCGCGGCGCTGGAGGCGCGCGACGGCACGGTCTTTCACGGCTGCAACGTCGAGAACGCGTCGTACGGGCTGTGCAATTGCGCGGAACGCACGGCGCTCTTTGCCGCGATCGCGGCCGGCTATCGTCCGGGCGATTTCGCGCGGCTCGCGGTCGTGGCCGACACGGACGACCCCGTCGCGCCGTGCGGCGCGTGCCGGCAGGTGATCATCGAAATCGGCGCGCCCGATATCGAGGTGATCCTGGGCAACCTGAAAGGCGATATCGAAGTGACGACCGCGCAAGCGCTATTGCCGGGCGCGTTTCGTCTGTAGCGAGCCCGCGCGGCGCGCCGTGACGCCGCCGCGCGGGTTCGGCTGCGTCAGGCGTCAGGCGTCGTCGCTCGCGCCCGCGTCGCGGATCGGGATCACCGTGCGGCCGCCGCAATGGCGCAGCAGGTCGCGCAATTCGTTGATGACCGGAAACACCTCGTGGTTCCAGTCGGCGCCCTGCGCGTCGTGCGCCTGCTGCTCGAGCTCGACGATCCAGCGGTCCTCCTTGAAGATGCGTTCGGTGAACCACACGAGCAGCGGCCACGCGAGGTCCAGCGCGAACGGGATGCCGGGCTTGCGGACCGACAGCAGGCCGAACGTGCGGTTGGTGCGCTGCGCCGCGTCGAGCGGCACGTAGACGATCCACAGGTCCATCACCAGCGTGCCTTCGCTCGAGCGGATGCGCAGCGTCTGGTACGGATAGCCGGTGCGGACCGTCATCACGCTCTTGTCGGCCTGGTCGGCGGGCTTCTTGCTCGCACCGAACACGAGCGCCTCGCCGACGGGCTGCTTGCCCTCCATCCGCGCGAACGTGTAGTCGACCTCGACCCAGTCGTCGCCGCGGCGGCGGCCCACGGAACGCGCGCGCATCTGTCCCATCTGCCGCCTATGCAGGAACTGGTGGTTCATGTCCATCAGGTTCTCGTGCATGAACGAGTAGTGGCACTTGACCTCGCGGCCGAAGCGGCGCGTCTTGTACGCGCTGTCCTCCGCCGACGGCAGTTCGGGCAGCGGCCGCTCGCCGGCCAGCGCGGCATCGCCGGGAAACACGAAGACCAGGCCGTGCACCTCGCGGCACGGATACGCGCGCACGCCGTTCGGCAGGCGCTCGCGGCCGAGGTAGGGCACGTCGATGCAGCGCCCGGTGCAGTCGTAGGTCCAGCCGTGATAGCAGCAGCGGATCGATTCGCCGGTGACGACGCCCGCGTGCAGCGGCACCTGCCGGTGCGCGCAGCGGTCCTCGAGCGCGAACACCGCGCCGGACGCGGTGCGCACCAGCACGATCGGATCGCCGGCAAAGCGCACGCCGAGCGTGCCGCCGCGCTTGATCTCGCGCGACCAGGCGAGCGGATACCAGTGATCGGGGTGAATCGGCACGCGCCGCAGGTCACGCGTCTGCGTGCTGGCGGGCGGTTCGACGGGACTGCTGTCCAGCAAAGGCGCGATACGCATGCTTGACGTCTCCATCCGGGGCGGGAGCGGCGATCGTCTCCGAACGCGAGCGGCCGCCGTGATTCAGTCTACGCGAAGTTGCCCGGAGGGAGCCGGCCTTGCGTGGCAGGGCTAGGGTTGTTCTCTACGAATCCGCGCGTGCGGGAGGGCGATGCGGCGATGCGATCCGCCTGGCACGACGACATGCACGATGCGGATCGTTGCGCGCGCGTCGATCTCGACGGCGGCGGCCGGCGGCGCGGCGGGCCGTCGATACCTGCTGCGCGCGCCTGCTGCGCGCGCCTGGCGCGTCAGAGGCGCGTCTGCCGCCACAGCACCGCGTCGGACCGGTAGATCGACGGGAACAGCTGCTTCAGTCCGGCGACTTTCGGCAGGTCGTTGATCACGATGTACGGCGCGTCCGGATGCAGCTCCAGATAGTTCTGGTGATAGGTCTCGGCCGGGTAGAACCCGTTGAACGGCTCGACGCGCGTGACGATCGGCGCGGGGAACACGTGCGCGTTGCCGAGCTGCGCGATGTACGCGTTCGCGACCGCGCGCTGCTGCGCGTTGGTCGGGAAGATCGCCGAGCGGTACTGCGTGCCGTCGTCGGGGCCCTGGCGGTTGAGCTCGGTCGGGTCGTGCACGACCGAGAAGAAGATCTGCAGCAGCCGGCCGTAGGTGATCTGCGCAGGGTCGTAGACGATGCTGACCGATTCCGCGTGGCCCGTCAGCCCGGTGCCGACGAGCGTGTAGTGCGCGGTCGCCGCCATGCCGCCCGCGTAGCCGGCCGTGACCTGCTTCACGCCCTTCACGTGCTCGAACACGCCCTGCACGCCCCAGAAGCAGCCGCCGGCGAGGACGGCCGTCTCGTTGTGCGATGCAGCGGGCGTTTCGTCGAGCGCGGGCGCCGGCATGGCGGCGACCGGTTCGGCCGAATTGACGATGCCTTGATAACCGAACGCGGCCGCGGCGGCGACTGCGAGAACGGCTGCGCGATGCCGGACGACGGCCCCGCGCCGCGGGGCCGGGTTGGGCGATGATGTCGTACTCACGATGTGCTCCTGTGCAAGAAGTCCGCCGGCGCTCAGCCGAACGTGAACGAATACGCGCGCACGCCGGGGTCGAGAAACTCGATCGAGAACGTGCGGTCCGCGATCGGGCCGGCCTGGCGGACGAGCTGATACAGCCGCTGTCCGGTCACGGTGCCGTAGCCGCGCGCGTCCACGTCCGCGCCGTGCGCGTCGCCGGGCGCCGCGCCGTCGAGCGTGACCCGGAAGCGCACCGGCCGGCCGTTCGCGTCGGGCCCGAGCACGAGGTGCAGGTCGCGCGCATGAAAGCGGTAGACGATCCGGCCGGCCGGCGCCGCGAGCGCCGCGTCCTCCGCGCCGACCTGCCACGTGCCGGCGAGGCCCCAGTCGTTCAGGCCCGGCCGGGCCGGCGCGTCGTAGCGATGCGCGGCGTCGCGCACCACGCCGCCGGGCGACGCGAAATCCGCCGCGCGCGCGTAGCCGACATAGGTTTCGGGCGACCGGACGTCCGCGTTGTCGGCGGCGGCCTGCGCGCCTTGCGCGGGTGCGCCGGCAAGCCCGACCGGCACTTTCAGCGCGTCGGGACGGCCCGCTTCGGCGAGCAGCGCCTGGATCGCCCGCTCGGATTCCGCATAGTCGCCTTCGCCGAAGTGGTGGCGGCGGATCCGGCCCTGCGCGTCGACGAAGTAGTGCGCCGGCCAGTATTCGTTGCCGAACGCGCGCCAGATCGCATAGTTGTTGTCGATCGCGACCGGATAGCCGATGCCGAGATCGTGGACGGCCTTCCGGACGTTGCCGATGTCGCGCTCGAATGCGAATTCCGGCGCGTGCACGCCGATCACGACGAGCCCGTACGGTGCGTACTTGCGCGCCCACGCATTAATGTACGGCAGCGTGCGCAGGCAGTTGATGCATGAATAGGTCCAGAAGTCGACGAGCACGACCTTGCCGCGCAGGCCGGCCGTGGTGAGCGGCGGCGAGTTCAGCCACTGCACCGCGCCGTCGAGCGGCGGCAGCGTGCCTTCGACCGGCAGCGCGGCCGGTGCGGCGGCGGCGCGCATCGCCTGCACGGCCGGTTGCGGCGACGTGTCCGCGGCCCGCATCATCGCGCCGTCCGGCTGCGCGGGCGCGCCTGCGGCGGTCGTCGCGCCGTCCGCGGCGCCCGTCGCGGCCATCGCCGGTTGCGCGGCCGGCCCGCGCCCCGAGAGGCGGTCGACGAGTTTCGTTTCGAGACCGGCCGTGGTGACGGTCGACAACTGCGCCAGCGCGCCCGTATCGAGGCCGAGCGCGATCGCGCCGACCCCCGCCAGCAGCGCGGCGCCGATCCCGCGCTTGATCCATTCGCCGGCGCCGAGCGAGCGCTTCATCGCGGCGAACACCTTGCCGCCGATCACGAGCGCGACGCCGAGCGACGTCGCCGCGCCGGCCGCATACGCGACGAGCAGCAGCGTCGTGCCGACGTTCGCGCCGTGCAGCGCGGCGCCGGTCAGCACGAGCCCGAGGATCGGCCCGGCGCACGGGGCCCACAGCAGGCCGGTCGCGATGCCGAGCAGAAGCGACGAGCCGGGGCCGGCCGGACGGCCGTCGCGCTGCGCGAGACCGGTGAGCCGGTTGCCGGCGGCGACGAGCGGGCGGGTCAGGTGTTCCGCGAGCCGCGGCATCAGCAGCGTCAGCCCGAACATCGCGAGCAGCGCGAGGGCGGCCCAGCGGCCGGCCTGGTTGGCCTGCGCGGCCCAGCCGCCGCCGACGGCGGCCAGCGTCGCGACGACGGCGAACGTGAGCGCCATGCCGGCGAGGAGCGGCAGGCCGGTGCGCGTGAACGGCTGGTCGGCGCGCGCGAACACGAACGGCAGCACGGGCAGGATGCACGGGCTCAGGATCGTGAGCACGCCGCCGAGATAGGCGAGGACGATGAGCAGCATGAGGCAGTCTCCGTGAGGTTTCGGGGCGGGATCAGGCCGGGGCCGGGTGGAACGTGAGTGCGAGGCCGTTCATGCAGTAGCGCAGCCCGGTCGGCTTCGGCCCGTCGTCGAACACGTGGCCGAGGTGGCCGCCGCAGCGGCGGCACAGCACTTCGGTGCGGATCATCCCGAACGACAGGTCGGTCTTCGTGATGACCGCGTGATCGAGCGGCGCCCAGAAGCTCGGCCAGCCGGTGTGGCTGTCGAATTTCGTCGTCGACGAGAACAGCGGGAGCTGGCAGCCCGCGCACGCGAACGTGCCGCGCCGGTGCTCGTCGTTCAGCGGGCTGCTGTACGGCCGCTCGGTGCCGGCTTCGCGCAGGATCTCGTACTGGGCGGGCGTCAGCAGCCGATGCCATTCGGCGTCGCTGCGGGTGACTTCGAAGGCGCCGGCCGCCGGGGCGGCGACGGCGCTGCGCAACAGCGCGCGGCGGCCCGCGGAGGTCAGCGCGGCCAGCGCCGCGAGACCGGTGGCGCCGGCGAACAGAAAGCGTCTGCGGGTGTGCATGATGGGCTCCTGGGGGCAGGTCCTGGAAACATGCGCACAGCGTAGGGACGGGCCGGTGTCGAAGTCCTCACGGAAAGTTAAAAGATTTGTGATGTCTGGGCGTGCAGAAGGGTTTCGAGTGCATGGCGTGTGCCTCATCGCTGTCCCCGGGCGAGCGGGTCAAGACCGACCGGCTTTGACAGTGACCAACGCGCCGCTACCGAGGTCGGCGAGTCTCGTCAATCCATTCCCTTGTTCGCGCCGGCGATCCGCTCGGTGATGGTTCTGGCGTTCTTCGCTGCAACGCCCACCCGCAATTCCTCACCCATCCACAGCAGTACGGCTCGGGATCGAGAACCGCGGAAACTGCGTGGCGCCGGGCCTGACCGCCGCCGGCATGACGCTCGGCGTGCCCAAGGACTTCCAGGAGGCCGGTGTCGCCCGCCCGCTCCCATCCCCCGATCGCGATAGCGCCGCAGGTCAAGCACATCCCGGGATGGGATTCACGAAATGAATGCCGAACGATTCAAAAGATAAATTTCAGGAAGACCTCGACACTCGATATGCTCAGCACACCTGATCCGTTCGGCGACGGAGCCAGATTATCCTCGTCGACAGCGCGGCGGCGTGATTGTCAATGCGGAGTTGTTTCATCCGCCACAGCCGAGCGCATGCCACAAAATCCGCGCTTGAATCTGGTAGCTTGACGGGCATGCCCGAATTCCTTGCGACGTCCATTACGAATAATTCTCAATATGACATTACGGATTGGAATTCCTCTGGAGACAACCACCGGGGAACGGCGCGTGGCGACCGTGCCCGAGGTGGTCGAGAAACTGATCAAGCTGGGGTTTTCGGTGGCCGTCCAAAGCGGCGCCGGTGCCGGCGCGAACTTTGACGACGACGCCTATCGCGCGGCCGGCGCCGAGGTCGTGGCGTCAGCCGCCGAACTTTGGTCCGGCAGCGACATCGTCTTCAAGGTGCGCCCCCCGGGCAGCGACGAAGTGGCGCTGATGCGCGAAGGCGGCACGCTGATCGGCTTCGTCTGGCCCGCACAGAACCCCGAGCTGATGCAGCAGTTGGCCGCCAGGCGGGCCACGGTGCTGGCGATCGATTCGCTGCCGCGCACCTTGTCGCGCGCACAGAAGATGGATGCGCTCACGTCGATGGCCGGCATCAGCGGCTACCGTGCGGTGATCGAGGCCGCGCATGCGTTCGGCCGCTTCCTGAACGGCCAGGTCACCGCCGCCGGCAAGGTTCCGCCGGCCAAGGTCTTCATCGCCGGGGCCGGCGTGGCGGGGCTGGCTGCCATCGGCACCGCGGCCAATCTCGGCGCGATCGTGCGCGCCAACGACACGCGCGCCGAAGTGGCCGATCAGGTCAAGTCGCTGGGCGGCGAGTTCGTCAAGGTCGACTACGAGGAAGAAGGCTCGGGCGGCGGCGGTTACGCGAAGGTGATGAGCGAGGGCTTCCAGCAGGCGCAGCGCGCGATGTACGCGCAGCAGGCCAAGGACGCCGACATCATCATCACCACCGCGCTGATTCCCGGCAAGCCGGCGCCGAAGCTGATCACCGCCGAGATGGTGCAGTCGATGAAGCCGGGCAGCGTGATCGTGGACATGGCGGCCGAGCAAGGCGGCAACTGCGAGCTCACGGTGCCCGGCGAGGCGGTCGTGCGCCACGGCGTGACCATCGTCGGCTATACCGATCTCGCATCGCGCCTGTCGCGGCAGTCGTCGACGCTGTATGCGACCAACCTGCTGCGCGTGGTCGAGGAGCTGTGCAAGACCAAGGACGGCACGATCAACGTCGACTTCGACGACGACGCGATCCGCGGCCTCACCGTCATCAAGGAGGGCAACGTCACGTGGCCGCCGCCGCCGATCAAGCAGGCGACCGTCGCGCCCAGGCCGCAAGCGGCCGCGCCCGCAGCGGCTGCAGCAGCGAAGTCGAAAGGCCATGGCCATAGCGGCGAGCCGATGTCGGCCAAGGCGCTGGCCATTGTGTTCGCGATCGGCGCACTGGCGTTCCTGCTGGTCGGCCAATACGCGCCGGCCAGCTTCCTGTCGCACTTCACGGTGTTCGTGCTGGCCTGCTTCGTCGGCTACATGGTGATCTGGAACGTCACGCCTTCGCTGCACACGCCGCTGATGAGCGTGACCAACGCGATCTCGTCGATCATCGCGATCGGTGCGCTGGTGCAGGTCGCGCCTCCGCTGGGCGAACTGGCAGGCGGCGCGGGCGACCGGCCGTCGGGGCTGATCCTGGGCCTGGCGGTGGGCGCACTGGCGCTCACCGCCGTCAACATGTTCGGCGGTTTCGCGGTGACGCGGCGCATGCTGGCGATGTTCCGCAAATAAGGAGACGACAACCATGAGTTCGAACCTGACTACCGTCTCCTACATCGGCGCGGCCATCCTCTTCATCCTCAGCCTCGGCGGGCTGGCCAATCCCGAGACCGCGCGGCGAGGCAACCTGCTCGGCATGATCGGCATGCTGATCGCCGTGCTCGCCACCGTGCTCGGTCCGCGCGTGTCGGCCGAGGGCATTCCGTACGTCGTCGCTGCGCTGGTCGTCGGCGGCGCCGTCGGCCTCATCGCCGCGAAGAAGGTGCAGATGACGCAGATGCCCGAGCTGGTGGCGCTGATGCACAGCCTGGTCGGCCTCGCGGCATGCCTGGTGGGCTTCGCCAGCTACATCGATACGTCGGTGCAGTTCAGCGGCGCCGAGAAGGCCATCCACGAAGTCGAGATCTACGTCGGCATCCTGATCGGCGCGGTGACCTTCGCGGGCTCGGTCGTCGCGTTCGGCAAGCTGTCGGGCAAGATCGGCGGCAAGCCGCTGCTGCTGCCGGCGCGGCACTGGCTCAACCTGGCCGCGCTGCTGGTGGTGATCGCCTATGGCCGCACGTTCCTGCATGCGGAAAGCATTCAGGACGGCATGACGCCGCTCGTCGTGATGACGGTGATCTCGCTGCTGTTCGGCGTGCACATGGTGATGGCGATCGGCGGCGCGGACATGCCGGTCGTGGTGTCGATGCTCAACAGCTACTCGGGCTGGGCGGCGGCGGCCACGGGCTTCATGCTCGGCAACGACCTGCTGATCGTGATCGGCGCGCTGGTGGGCTCGTCGGGCGCGATCCTGTCATACATCATGTGCCGCGCGATGAACCGCAACTTCATCAGCGTGATCGCGGGCGGCTTCGGCAGCGGCGCGGGCGCACCGGCGGCAGCGGGCGGCGGTGCGCAGCCGGCCGGCGAGGCGGTCGCGGTGAGCGCCGCGGAAACGGCCGAGCTGCTGCGCGAAGCGAAGCGCGTGATCATCGTGCCCGGCTATGGGATGGCCGTTGCACAGGCTCAGCACACGGTGTTCGAACTCACGAAGCTGCTGCGCGAAAAGGGCGTCGACGTGCGCTTTGCGATTCACCCGGTGGCAGGCCGCATGCCGGGGCACATGAACGTGCTGCTGGCCGAAGCCAAGGTGCCTTACGACATCGTGCTTGAGATGGACGAGATCAACGGCGACTTCCCCGAGGCCGACGTGTCGATGGTGATCGGCGCGAACGACATCGTGAACCCGGCGGCGCAGGACGACCCGGCGAGCCCGATCGCCGGCATGCCGGTGCTGGAAGTCTGGAAGGCGAAGACCTCGATCGTGATGAAGCGCAGCATGGCCTCGGGCTATGCCGGCGTGGACAACCCGCTCTTCTACAAGGACAACAACCGCATGTTGTTCGGCGACGCGAAGTCGATGCTGGGCGAGATCTTCGGGGTGCTGAAGGCCTGAGCGCGGCGACGCGCCATGTGCCATCCGCCCGCAACGCATCGCATGATGCGTTGCGGGCGGATGCGCATTTCAATTGCCGAGGGCGCGTGCTTACGCGGCGCCGGCGCGCACCGGCGCACGCGGTTGCCGCATACCGCGCGTCAGCGGCCCAGGCACGCGCGCAGCGTTTGCGCGTGACGGTGCGCTTCGGCCGCATCGGCGATGTTCGCGAACCCGATGACGAGGCCGCGCGGCGTTTGCTGCGTGTGACCGTTCGTGTACCAGATCGACAGCGGCAACACCGCGAGTCCCGCGTCGCGGGCGCGCGCGGCAACGGCGACGTCGTCGACCGGCCCTTCGGGCCCGTCCACGAACCGCACCGCGAACTGGATGCCGCCGGACGGCAATTCGACGATCAGCCGCTCGCCGAACGCCTGCCGCAATGCGTGCACGATCAGCATGCGTCGCTCGCCATACAGCGTGCGCATGCGCTTCAGATGCCGGGCAAAGTGCCCCTGCTCGATGAAGTCCGCCAGGGCCGCCTGCAAGAGCGTCGGCGAGCCGGCATTCATGCTGCACGCCACGCGTTCGACGCGCTCCACCGCGCGCTCCGGCACGACCGCGTACGCAAGCCGCAAACCGGGGTACATCGCCTTGCTGAAGGTACTGCAATAGATGACGCGATCCCGCCGGTCGAGACTCTTCAGCGCCGGCAGCGGGCGGCCGAGATAGCGAAACTCGCTGTCGTAGTCGTCCTCGACGATCCAGCCCGACGTTTTTTCGGCCCAATCCAGCAATGCGATGCGTCGGGAAAGCGACAGCGTGTGCCCGAGCGGGCTCTGATGCGACGGCGTCACCAGCGCGAAGCGTGCCTGCGCGTCCAGGTGCATGCCGCGCTCGACGTCGATCCCGTCGGCGTCCACCGGCACCGGGACGAGTTGCACACCGGTCTCGGACAGGAAGCTGCGTGCGAGCAGATAGCCGGGGTCCTCGAACCAGATGCGGTCGTCCGGACGCGCGAGGCTGCGCAGCACGAGTTCCAGCGTGGCACGGTAGCCGCTGGTGATGAACACCTGTTCCGGCACGCAGGCGACGCCGCGCGACAACCCCAGATAGGTGGCGATGTGTTCGCGCAGCGGCCGGTAACCGGACGGATGCGGGTAGCCGAGCAGCGCGCGTTCGCCGCTGCGCGCGCGCAGCGACACGAGCCGGTGCCACACCTTGCGCGGAAATGCGTCGAGCGCCGGGACCCCGGGTTGCAACGGGCGCGGCTCGCCGCTCATCGCGACGGCGATTGGTTGCGCGCGCCGCGGAGGCGGGCTGTCGCGCGACATGCCCGGTGCCTGAAGCACGCCGGCGTTGTCCACGTGCCGTGCATGGACGTCGGCGCGCGCGGGCGGCGATCGCGTCAGCGATTTCGGCAGGGACGGCGATACGAAGGTGCCTGCCGCGCCGCGCATTTGCAAATATCCCTCGTCGACCAGGATCGTGTAAGCCTGTTCGACGGTGCCGCGCGCCGTGTTCAGTTGCGTCGCGAGACCGCGCAGCGCGGGCACGCGATCGCCGGGACGCAGATGGCCCGCGGCGATCGCGGTCCTGAACCGCTCGCAAATCTGCAGATAGATCGGCAACCGATGTTGCCGGTCGATTTCGATGGCCAGTGTGGGCGTTTGCGCAGACATCACGGTCTCGTGGGGGACGCGAACGGACACGGCATGGACCAGTCCGATCGACGATTCTTGGCACTGATGGATGGGACATGATTCTTCCACAATTGCGCCACGCGATGCGATGGCCATGACCGCCTCGATCGGATACGGCGCCCGTCACATGCCTCGCGCGTTCAATGAAATCCTTTCATCAGGAGATTTTGCGATGAAGATCGTTGTCATCGGCGGTTCGGGCCTGATCGGCTCGCGTGTCGTCACGCTGCTCGGCGAAGCGGGCCATCAGGTGCTTGCCGCGTCGCCGCGCACCGGCGTCAACACCATCACGGGCGAAGGCCTGACCGACGCCTTGACGGACGCGGACGTCGTCGTGGACGTGGCGAATGCGCCGTCATGGGAACCGCAGGCGGTGCTGGACTTCTTCCGCACATCGGCACGCAATCTGGGCAAGGCCGAAGTGGCCGCGGGCGTGCGCCATCACGTCGCGCTGTCGATCGTCGGCTGCGACCGGATGCCGGAGAACGGTTATTTCGCGGCCAAGGTTGCGCAGGAAGAGGCGATCGAGGCGGCGGGCGTGCCGTATACGATCGTGCGCGCCACGCAATTCATGGAGTTCATCGCCGGGATTGCGGATTTCGGCACGGAAGGCGGCACGGTCCGCATCGGCGACGGACTGTTCCAGCCGATCGCGGCGGAAGACGTCGCGGTGCTCCTCGCGCAGATCGCCCTCGCCGCGCCACTGAACGGCACGGTCGAGATCGCGGGCCCGGATCGCGCACCGTTCGCGGAGATCGTCGCGCGCTATCTGAAGTCGGTCGGCGACGCGCGCGCGGTAGTGACCGATCGCGACGCCCGCTACTACGGCGGCCGCGTCGAGGAAAAATCGCTGGTGCCGCTCGGGCCTGTGCGGCTCGGCCGCATCGGTCTCGACCAGTGGCTCGCCAGAAGCTGATTCGCGTTCGCACGCCGATCCTTGCCCGCCGGCTTAGGTGTTTATACGAATGCCGATATCGATATCCCCTCGATCCAATATTTCATTGGAAGGTTATCGGACTTGCTCCTAGACTGATCCGGGGCATGCATACCGGGCCGGCCGCACGCGCCGGCCGGTTCGGCCCCGAACCGCGCACGCGCCAAGCAGAAACAGAACAGCGCCGCGGCATACAACGACATCATCGGAGACGGACCATGACATTCATCAGGAAGCTGGCGGCCGGTGCGGTCGTCGCCGCGGCGACGGTGCTCGCGCCGGGCGCGTTCGCGCAGCAAAAGCCGATCACGCTCGGGTTCTCGCAGGTCGGCGCGGAGAGCGCGTGGCGCACCGCGAACACCGTGTCGGTGAAGGGCGCGGCGAAGGACGCCGGCATCAACCTGAAGTTCTCGGACGCGCAGCAGAAGCAGGAGAACCAGATCCGCGCGATCCGCTCGTTCATCGCGCAGAAGGTCGACGTGATCGCGTTCTCGCCGGTCGTCGAATCGGGCTGGGAGCCCGTGCTGACCGAAGCGAAGGCCGCGCACATTCCGGTGATCCTGACCGACCGCGGCGTCGACGTGAGGGACCCGTCGCTGTACGTGACGATGATCGGTTCGGACTTCCTCGAGGAAGGGCGGCGCGCGGGGCACTGGCTGGAGGAGCGCTACAGGAACGACGCGGGCCCGATCAACATCGTCGAGCTGCAGGGCACGGTCGGCTCGGCGCCGGCCAACGATCGCCGCGCGGGCCTGCTCGAAGTGATCAAAAGCAATCCGAAATTCAAGGTGATCGCGTCGCAGAGCGGCGACTTCACGCTCGCCGGCGGCAAGCAGGTGATGGAGGCGTTCGCGAAGACCTACGGCAAGCAGATCAACGTCGTCTACGCGCACAACGACGACATGGCGCTCGGCGCGATCCAGGCGATGGAAGAGGCCGGGATCAAGCCCGGCAAGGACGTGAGCGTCGTGTCGTTCGATGCGACGAAGGGCGGCTTCCAGGCGATGGTCGCCGGCAAGATCAACGTCGACGTCGAATGCAGCCCGCTGCTCGGCCCGCAACTGATGAGCGCGGTGAAGGACGTCGTCGCCGGCAAGCCGCTGCCCAAGCGGATCGTGACGAACGAGACGGTGTTCCCGATGAACGTTGCGGCGCAGGTGCTGCCGACCCGCAAGTACTGATGTCCTGCACGGGCCGCGGCGTCGCGACCGCCCGGACGGCAACCGCTTCGAGGGAGGGTTCATGACGCATCCGCCGGTGGTCGAGATGATCGACATCGACAAGGCGTTTCCGGGCGTTCGCGCGCTGCAGCGCGTGAGCTTCCGGCTGTTTCCGGGCGAGATCCACGCGCTGATGGGCCAGAACGGCGCGGGCAAGTCGACGCTGATCAACGTGCTCACCGGCGTGCATGCGCACGACGCGGGCGAGATTCGCGTCGGCGGCGCGCCCGTGCGCTTCGCGGCGCCGCGCGAAGCCGAGGCGTCCGGCATCCAGACGCTCTACCAGGAAGTGAATCTGTGCGCGAACCTGTCGGTCGCCGAGAACATCTTCGCGGGCCGGCAGCCGATGCGGCGCGGCGCGATCGACTGGAAAGCGATCCATGCTCGCTCGCGCGCGGCGCTCGCCGAACTCGACCTGTCGCTCGACGTCACGCGCTCGCTCGACGCGTATCCGATCGCCGTGCAGCAGATGGTCGCGATCGCGCGCGCCGTGTCGGTCGACGCGCGCGTGCTGATACTCGACGAGCCGACCTCGAGCCTCGACGACGGCGAGGTCGCGCGGCTGTTCGACGTGCTGCGCCGGCTGAAGGCGTCGGGCATCGCGATCCTGTTCGTCACGCATTTCCTCGAGCAGACCTATGCGGTGTCCGACCGGATCACCGTGATGCGCAACGGCGAGCGCGAAGGCGAGTACCTGGCGCGCGACCTGCCGGTCGATGCGCTGGTCGCGAAGATGACCGGCCGCGAGCGGATGTCCGACGCGCTGCGTGCGGGGGCGGCGGCGGCCGTTCCCGCCGCCGGCGCGGCCACGCCGTTCCTGTCGATGCAGCAGGTCGGCCGGCGCGGGATGATGAGCGCGCTCGATCTCGACGTGCGGCCCGGCGAGATCGTCGGGCTCGCCGGGCTGCTCGGCTCGGGGCGCACCGAAACCGCGCGGCTCGCGTTCGCCGCGGAGCGCACCGACACCGGCGCGATCGAGATCGACGGCGCGCGCAAGCGGCTGGCTTCGCCGCACGATGCGGTCCGGCACGGGATCGCGTATTGCCCCGAGGACCGCAAGAAGGAGGGCATCGTCGCCGCGCTGTCGATCCGCGAGAACATCATCCTCGCGCTGCAGGCGCGGCGCGGCTGGTGGCGCCTGATCGGGCGCGCGCGCCAGCGCGAGATCGCCGACACGTATATCGCGCGGCTCGGCATCCAGGCGCGCGACGCGGAGCAGCCGATCGGCCTGCTGTCGGGCGGCAACCAGCAGAAGGTGCTGCTCGCGCGCTGGCTCGCGACGGCCCCGAAGCTGCTGATCCTCGACGAGCCGACGCGCGGCATCGACGTCGCCGCGAAATTCGACATCATGGAGCGCGTGCTCGCACTGTGCGCGCAAGGGCTCGCGATCCTGTTCATCTCGTCGGAGATCGGCGAGGTCGTGCGCGTGAGCCACCGGATCGCGGTGCTGCGCGACCGGCGCAAGGTGGCGGAACTGAGCGGCGCCGACGCTTCCGAAGAACAGGTGTACCGATTGATCGCAGGAGGCCAGTCATGACGCGTGTGCGCACGCTGTTTCGTCACCCGCTCGCGTGGCCGGTGCTGACGCTCGCGCTGCTGTTCGCGCTCGACGTCGCGCATCGCCCGGGCTTCCTGTCGATCGCGCTGCTCGACGGCCACCTGTTCGGCGCGCCGATCGACATCCTGAACCGCGCGGCGCCGCTCGTGATCGTGTCGCTCGGGATGACGCTCGTGATCGCGACGCGCGGGATCGACATTTCCGTCGGCGCGATCGTCGCGATCGCCGGCGCGGCCGCGGCGATCGTGCTCGAAGGCGATCCGTCGCAGGTCGGCGCGGCGCTGGCCGCCGCGCTCGGCGTCGGGCTGCTGGCCGGCGCGTGGAACGGCCTGCTCGTCGCGTTCGTCGGGATGCAGCCGATCATCGCGACGCTGATCCTGATGGTGGCCGGCCGCGGCGTCGCACAACTGCTGACGGGCGGCCAGATCATCCCGATCGGCGCGCCCGGCTACCTCGCGCTCGGCGGCGGCTATCTCGCGACCGTGCCGTGCGCGGTGTGGATCGCGCTCGCGACGATCGCCGCGACCGCGCTGCTGGTGAACCGCACGGCGCTCGGACTGTTCATCCGCGCGATCGGCGTGAACCCGGTCGCGACGCGGCTCGTCGGGCTGCGCTCGGGCGCGGTCGTGTTCGGCGTGTATCTGTGCTCCGGCGTGATGGCGGCGCTCGCCGGCATCCTCGCGAGCTCGAACGTGCGCAGCGCCGACGGCAACAACGCGGGGCTGCTGCTCGAACTCGACGCGATCCTCGCGGTGACGCTCGGCGGCACGTCGCTGCTCGGCGGCCGCTTCAGCCTCGCGGGCTCCGTGCTCGGCGCGCTGATCATCCAGACGCTCACCTATACGACCTATTCGATCGGCGTGCCGCCGGAGGCGACGCTGGTCGTCAAGGCGGTCGTCGTGATCGTCGTGACGCTGATCCAGTCCGACGCGGCGCGTGCGCTCCTGGTCCGCCACGCGTCGCGGCTGCTGCCTTCCGCGCGTTCGCGCGCCACCCACGGAGCAACGCCCCGATGACCCGATTCCTTGGCCGGCTCGCCGATCCGCGCACGCTGCCGATCGTCGTGACGATCGTGCTGTTTGCCGCGCTGTTCGGCTTCGGGTCCGTGATGTACACGGGCTTCTTCTCGATGCAGGTGCTCACCGGCCTGCTCGTCGACAACGCATTCCTGCTGATCGTCGCGATCGGGATGACGTTCGTGATCGTGTCGGGCGGCATCGACCTGTCGGTCGGCTCGGTCGTCGCATTGACGACGATCTTCTGCGCGGTCGGCGCCGAGCGGCTGCACTGGCCCGTGTGGATCATCGTGCCGCTCGTGCTCGCGTTCGGCGCGCTGTACGGCGCGGCGATGGGCGCGCTGATCCATTATTTCCGGCTGCAACCGTTCATCGTCACGCTGGCCGGGATGTTCCTCGCGCGCGGCGCATGCTTCCTGATCACGACGCAGTCGATCACGATCAACGAGCCGACGTTTCATGCGATCGCGGGCGTCAGCGTGCCGCTCGGCGGCGGCACGCTGAGCGCGGGCGCGCTGGTTGCGCTCGCAACCTTGTTCGTCGCGATCCACGTCGCGCATTTCACGCGCTTCGGCCGCAACGTGTATGCGATCGGCGGCAACGAGCGCTCGGCGCTGCTGATGGGGTTGCCGGTCGCGCGCACGAAGATCGGCGTCTATGCGCTGAGCGGGCTGTGCTCGGCGCTCGGCGGCGTGGTGTTCACGCTGTACGTGCTGTCCGGCTACGGGCTGCAGGCGCAGGGGATGGAGCTCGACGCGATCGCCGCGACCGTGATCGGCGGCACGCTGCTCACCGGCGGCGTGGGCTACGTGATCGGCTCGGTGTTCGGCGTCGGCATCCTCGGCACGATCCAGGTGCTGATCACGTTCGACGGCACGTTGAGCTCGTGGTGGACGCGGATCGTGATCGGCGCGCTGCTGTGCGTGTTCTGCCTGCTGCAGCGGATCATCGAGCGGCACGCGGCGCGGCGGCGCACGGGCGGCACGGGGCTCGGCGCGCTGCGGCGGCCGGCGCGTGTCGAAGGCGGCCGGCGCGCGCTACGCGCGAACCGCGACCCGGTACGTCGTCGTTTGACGATAGAGCGCGCCCGGCCGCAGGATGACGTCGTCGCGCAGGTCGGCCATGTTGACCTGGTCCGGAAAGCCGCCGGCTTCGACGCATAGCGCGGCGTGTCGCGCGCAACGCGTGCCGCCGCTCACGCGCACGCCGTCCAGATAGTTGCCCGTATAGAGCTGCAGGCCGCGCTGATCGGTCGATACGGCGAGTTCGCGGCCGCTTTCCGGATCGTAGATGCGCGCGACCGGCCTGACCGCACCCGCGCCGTCGCGCAGCACGAAGCAGTGATCGAAGCCGCGCGCCCGCGTGAGTTGCGCATGCGGCCAGTCGAGGCGCGCGCCGAGCGGCGCGCTCTGCCGGAAATCGAAAGCCGTGCCGGTCACGTCCGCGGCGCCGGTCGGGATCAGCGCGTCGTCGACTTCGAGGAACGCGTCGGCGTCGATGCTCAGCACGTGGCCGCGCACGTCGCTGCCCGCGCGGCCGCTGAGGTTGAAGTAGCTGTGATTCGTGAGGTTGAGCGGCGACGGCGCATCGGCGACGCCGGTGTAGTCGATCGTCAGCGTGCCGTCGTCGTCGAGCGCGTAGCGAACCTGCACGCTCACGTTGCCCGGAAAGCCCGCGTCGCCTTCGGGCGAATCGAGCCGCAGCGTCAGCCCGCCGCAGTCGTCGACGACTTCCCAGCGCTGGCGGTGAAAGCCGCTCGCGCCGCCGTGCAGCAGATTGCCGTTCTCGTTGCAATCGAGCAGGTAGTCGACGCCGTCGAGCGTGAAGCGCGCGCCGGCGATCCGGTTCGCCCAGCGGCCGATCGTCGCGCCGAGGTAGACGCCCGATTCGACATATTCGGCGGGCGTATCGTGCGCGAGCACGATATCGGCGAAGCGTCCGGTGCGGTCGGGCGCGAGCCACGACACGACGGTCGCGCCGAGGTCGCTGACGACGACGCGCATCCCGTGCGCGTTGCGCAGCGTGTAGCGCCGCACCGCGTCGCCGTCGGGCAGCGTGCCCCACGGCTCGGACTGCACGCGTGCGACGCCGGGCGTCAGGCGGGGGGAATCGGTATCGATGTGCATGGGCGGATTCGATGTGAACGGCGGGCTTCAATGCGCGGCGGGCGCGCGGTCCTGGTATTCGCGCGGCGTGCAGCCCAGCTCGCGCCGGAACACCGCATACATGTATTGCAGCGACGTAAACCCGCAGCGGATCGCGACCTCGGCGCTCGACGCCTGCCTGCTCGCGAGCAGCGCCTGCGCCGCTTCGAGCTTGTGGCGCAGGATTTCCTGGTGCACGGTGCGCTGCAGTTCGCGCCGGAAGTGCTCTTCGAGCAGCGAGCGCGACACGCCGACGTAGTCGGCGACCTGCTCGGTCTTGATGCCCTGGCACGCGTACTGGCGAATGAAGTGGCGTGCGCGCATCACGTGCGGGCTCGCGAGCGGCTGGTGGCGGGTCGATTCGAGCACGTTGATCCCGACCGGCGGCACCAGGATCCGCCGGTCGGAAAAACGCGCGCCGCGCAGCATCTGGTGCAGCAGATGCGCGGCGGTGCGGCCCATTTCCTCGGTGCCCTGGATGACGGAAGACAGCGGAATGCGCGTCAGCGTGCGCGTGAGCGGGTCGTTGTCGATGCCGATGATCGCGACCTGCTCCGGCACCGCGAGGCCGGCGATCAGGCATGCCTGCAGCAGGTGCCGCGCACGCGCGTCGGTCACCGCGATCACGCCGACGGGCTTCGGCAGTGCGTGCAGCCAGCCGATCAGCTGCTCGATCGCGTGATTCCACCCCGATGCGCTCGTCGACAGCCCGCGGTAGATCGGCGCGTCGAGCCCGTCCGCGCGCGCGAGCCGGTCGAACGCGAGCTCGCGCTGCTGCGCCCAGCGGTTCTGCTGCGCGACGGGCAGGCTGTACATCGCGAAGTGCGCCAGCCCGGCGCCGATCAGGTGCGTGTAGGCGAGCGACACGAGCTTTGCGTTGTCGGTCGCGATATACGGCACGCCGTCCGGATACTGCGCCGGGTCCTCGTACGACGAGCCGAGCGCGACGATCGGCAGCGGCGAGCCGGCGAGCGCGTCGGCGACGGCCGGATCGTCGAAGTCCGCGATGATGCCGTCGCCATCGAAGTGCTCGATGCCGGCGAGCCGGCAGCGGAAATCGTCTTCGAGGAACAGGTCCCATACCACGCGCGTCGAGCGCAGGTACTGGCCGATGCCGCTGATGATCTCGCGGTCGTAGACCTTGTTGGCGTTGAACAGCAGCGCGATGCGATGCGGCGTCTGGGTGGAAGGGGCGCGGGTCATCTCGGTCTCGTGGCGCGCGCCGTCCGGGCGTCGCGCCGTTGTCTCCGGGGCGCGCGGGCAGGGCCGCGCGGTGCTCGTTTCTGTTGTCGGCGATTGTAGGACGGAACGCGCGCCGTGCGCAGCGTGCTGGCAAGAAACGTTAAGCGTGCTGCGCAATTTCGCAATTGCGGGCGCGGTTGGGGGCGGGCACGATCCAGCCAGATCGAATCCGGCGCGCGCCATCGCGATGCGCGCCGCACCGCAACAAGAAACCGGACGGAGACGCCATGTCGTATTTCGAACAGATTCCCGCGATTCGCTACGAAGGTCCGCAATCGGACAACCCGCTTGCCTACCGGTATTACGACCGAACGAAGCGGGTGCTCGGCAAGACGCTCGAGGAGCACCTGCGGATCGCCGTGTGCTATTGGCACACGTTCGTGTGGCCGGGCCACGACATCTTCGGCCAGGGCGCATTCCGGCGGCCGTGGCAGCAGCCGGGCGACCCGCTCGAGCGCGCGCGGCAGAAGGCCGATGCGGCGTTCGAGTTCTTCACGAAGCTCGGCACGCCGTTCTATACGTTCCACGACACCGACGTTGCGCCGGAGGGCGACAGCCTGCGCGAGTACGTCGAGAACTTCGCGCGGATGAGCGACTACCTCGGCGAGCGTCAGCAGGCGACGGGCGTGCGGCTGCTGTGGGGCACCGCGAACCTGTTCTCGCATCCACGCTTCGCGGCGGGCGCGGCGACCAACCCGAACCCCGAGGTGTTCGCGTGGGCGGCCACCCAGGTGCGCCACGCGCTCGACGCGACACATCGGCTCGGCGGCGAGAACTACGTGCTGTGGGGCGGACGCGAAGGGTACGAGACGCTGCTCAATACCGATCTCGTGCGCGAGCGCGAGCAGTTCGCCCGCTTTCTGTCGATGGTCGTCGAGCACAAGCACCGGATCGGCTTCAACGGCGCGCTGCTGATCGAGCCCAAGCCGCAGGAGCCGACCAAGCACCAGTACGACTACGACGTCGCGACCGTGCACGGCTTCCTCACACAATACGGATTGCAGAACGAGATTCGCGTGAACATCGAGGCGAACCACGCGACACTTGCCGGCCATTCGTTCCATCACGAGATCGCGAACGCGTTCGCGCTCGGCGTGTTCGGCAGCGTCGATGCGAATCGCGGCGATCCGCAGAACGGCTGGGACACCGACCAGTTTCCGAACAGCGTCGAGGAACTGACGCTCGCGTTCTACGAGATCCTGCGCCACGGCGGCTTTACCACCGGCGGCATGAACTTCGACGCGAAGGTGCGCCGCCAGAGCGTCGATCCGGAAGACCTGTTCCACGGCCACGTCGGCGCGATCGACGTGCTCGCGCTCGCGCTCGAACGCGCGGCGGTGCTGGTCGAGAACGACCGGCTCGACGCGCTGCGCCGGCAGCGCTATGCGCAGTGGGACAGCGCATTCGGCCGCGAGATCCTGGCGGGCGGCTATACGCTGGAGTCGCTTGCCGCCGACGCGCTCGCGCGCGGCGTGAACCCGCAGCATGCGAGCGGTGCGCAGGAGCGGCTCGAAAACATCGTGAACCAGGCGATCTACGGGCTGCGCTGACGCCATGGTCATCGGACTCGATCTTGGCACGTCGGGCGTGAAAGCCGTGCTGCTCGACCGCGACGGCGCGGTGCGGGCCAGCGCGAGCCGGCCGCTAACCGTGAGCCGGCCGCGGCCGCGCTGGTCCGAACAGGCGCCGCGCGACTGGTGGGACGCGGCGTGCGGCGCGCTCGACGCGCTCGTCGCCGACGCGCGTGCGGCCGGCCTCGACCCGCGCGAGATTCGCGCGCTGGGCCTGACCGGGCAGATGCACGGCGCGACGCTGCTCGATGCGCACGGCGACGTGCTGCGCCCCGCGATCCTGTGGAACGACGGCCGCGCGGATGCCGAGTGCGAGGAACTGGAGCGGCTGGCGCCGACGCTGCGGGCCGTCGCCGGCAACCTCGCGATGCCGGGCTTCACCGCGCCGAAACTGCTGTGGATGCGCCGGCACGAGCCGGACGTCTTCGCGCGGATCGCGCAGGTGCTGCTGCCGAAGGACTATCTGCGCTACCGGCTGACCGGCGCATTCGCGACCGATCCGTCGGATGCGGCGGGCACGCTGTGGCTCGACGTCGCGAAGCGCGATTACGACGACGCGCTGCTCGCCGCGTGCGGGCTGTCGCGCGCGCAGATGCCCGCGGTGTTCGAAGGCAACCGCATCACCGGCACGCTGCTGCCGGCGGTTGCGCGTGCGCTCGGGCTGCCCGAGATTCCGGTCGTCGCCGGCGGCGGCGACAACGCGGCCGGCGCGGTGGGCGTGGGCATCGTGCGACCCGGCGATGCGCTGCTGTCGCTCGGCACGTCGGGCGTGTATTTCGCGGTGTCGGACGGCTTTCGCGCGAATCCCGAATCGGCGGTGCACAGCTTCTGTCATGCGTTGCCCGATACGTGGCACCTGATGTCGGTGATGCTGAACGCGGCCGGCTGCATCGACTTCACCGCGCAGCTCACCGGCTATGACGACGTCGCCGCGCTGCTCGCCGACGCCGAGGCGAACGCGCATGCGGACCGCCCGTGGTTCCTGCCTTACCTGAGCGGCGAGCGCACGCCGCACGACGACGTGAACGCGAAGGGCGTGTTCTACGGGCTGACGCCCGACACGCGGCGCGCGGATCTCGCGAACGCGACGCTCGAAGGCGTCGGCTTCGCGCTGCTCGACGGGATCGACGCGCTGCACGCGGCCGGGCTCGCGCCGGAAAGCATCACCGTGATCGGCGGCGGCTCGCGCAGCGCGTACTGGACGCAGATGCTCGCCGACCTGAGCGGCCGCGCGCTGACGCTGCGCGCGGGCGGCGAAGTCGGCCCGGCGCTCGGCGCCGCGCGGCTCGCGCATCTCGCGCTCGAACCGGATGCGCCGCTCGACGCCGTGTGCCCGCAGCCGCCCGTCGTCGCCGTGCGCGAGCCCGACATGGCGCGCCACGCGTGGTATCGCGACGCGCGGCGCCCGACGTTTCGCGCGCTGTATCGCGCACTCGAACCGGTGTTCGCGGCCGGCGCGTGAACAGGGCCCGGCATCCGTAGCAGCAGTCCAATAAAGAGGAGTGGAGACATATGAAATCCGTGACGCGTCGTACCGTATTGAGTGCGCTGGCGGCCCTCGCGCTATGCGCGCCGCTCGCGCATGCGAGCAAGGACAAGCCGGAGATCGGCTTCTGCATCGACGACCTGCGCGTCGAGCGCTGGTCGCGCGATCGCGACTATTTCGTGGCCGCTGCGACGAAGCTCGGTGCGAAAGTTTCCGTTCAATCGGCGGACGCGAGCGAGGCGCGGCAGATCTCGCAGATCGAGAACCTGATCTCGCGCGGCGTCGACGTGATCGTGATCGTGCCGTTCAATTCGAAGACGCTCGGCAACGTCGTCGCCGAGGCGAGAAAGGCCGGCATCAAGGTCGTGTCGTACGACCGGCTGATCCTCGACGCCGACGTCGATGCATACATCTCGTTCGACAACGAGAAGGTCGGCGAGCTGCAGGCGCAGGGTGTCGTCGATGCGAAGCCGAAGGGCAACTATTTCCTGCTCGGCGGCGCGCCGACCGACAACAACGCGAAGATGCTGCGCGAAGGCCAGCTGAAGGTGCTGAAGCCGGCGGTCGATCGCGGCGACATCAAGATCGTCGGCCAGCAGTGGGTGCCCGAGTGGAGCGCGTCGACCGCGCTGCGGATCGTCGAAGATGCGCTGACCGCAAACAACAACCGGATCGACGCGATCGTCGCGTCGAACGACGGCACCGCGGGCGGCGCGATTCAGGCGCTCGCCGCGCAGCACCTGGCCGGCAAGGTGCCGGTGTCCGGGCAGGACGCGGACCTCGCGGCCGTCAAGCGGGTGATCGCCGGCACGCAGACGATGACCGTCTACAAGCCGCTCAAGCTGATCGCGAGCGAAGCGGCGAAGCTCGCGGTCGATCTCGCGAAGGGCGCGAAGCCCGCGTTCAACGCGCAATACGACAACGGCAGGAAGAAGGTCGACACGGTGCTGCTGCAGCCGACGCTGCTGACGAAGCGCAACGTCGACGTCGTCGTGAAGGACGGCTTCTATACCCAGGCGCAACTGGCGAGCCAGTAACGGCGCAACGCACGCGGGCGGCCGCCGGTGCGGCCGCCCGCCTATCGCGAGACATGAAGGCATGACCGAACCCTTGCTGACGATGCGCGGCATCGTCAAGGATTTCGACGGCGTGAAGGCGCTCGACGGAATCGACCTGACCGTGCGGCCCGGCGAGTGCGTCGGCCTGTGCGGCGAGAACGGCGCGGGCAAATCGACGCTGATGAAGGTGCTGTCGGGCGTCTATCCGCACGGCACGTGGGATGGCGAGATCCGCTGGGAAGGCGCGCCGCTCGTCGCTTCCGGCGTGCGCGACACCGAGCGCGCGGGCATCGTGATCATCCACCAGGAGCTGATGCTCGTGCCGGAACTGTCGGTGGCCGAGAACATCTTCCTCGGCAACGAGATCACGCTGCCGGGCGGGCGCATGCATTACGCGGCGATGGTCCAGCGTGCGGAGGAACTGCTGCGCGAGTTGCGGATCGACGCGATCAACGTCGCGCAGCCGGTGATGAACTACGGCGGCGGCCACCAGCAGCTGATCGAGATCGCGAAGGCGCTGAACAAGCGCGCGAAGCTGCTGATCCTCGACGAGCCGTCGTCGTCGCTGAGCGCGGCCGAGACGCGAATCCTGCTCGACATCGTGCGCGGCCTGAAGCGCCGCGGCGTCGCGTGCGTGTACATCTCGCACAAGCTCGACGAGGTCGAGGCCGTGTGCGACACGGTGACCGTGATCCGCGACGGCCGCCATGTCGCGACGGAGCCGATGCGTGCGCTGAGCACCGACCGGATCATCGCGATGATGGTCGGCCGCGAGATCCGCGACCTGTATCCGCGCGAGCCGCACGAGATCGGCGACGTCGTGCTGGAAGCCCGCCACGTGACCTGTCGCGACGTGACGAACCCGCGCCGCAAGCGCGTCGACGACGTGTCGTTCAGCGTGCGGCGCGGCGAGATCCTCGGCGTCGCCGGGCTCGTCGGCGCGGGCCGCACCGAGCTGATGCAGGCGATCTTCGGCGCGTATCCGGGCGTGAGCACGGCAACCGTGCTGATGAACGGCCGGCCGCTTGCGATCCGCTCGCCGGCCGACGCGATTCGCGCCGGCATCGCGATGGTGCCGGAGGACCGCAAGCGCCACGGCATCGTGCCGCAGCTCGGCGTCGGCCACAACATCACGCTGGCGGTGCTGCGCCGTTTCGCGGCGCGCGGGCGGATCGACGCGGCCGCCGAGCTGGACGCGATCCGCACCGAGATGCAGCGGCTGTCGGTGCGCGCCGCGCATCCGTTCCTGCCGATCGCGAGCCTGTCCGGCGGCAACCAGCAGAAGGCCGTGCTCGCGAAGATGCTGCTGGCCGAGCCGCAGGTGCTGATTCTCGACGAGCCGACGCGCGGCGTCGACGTGGGCGCGAAGGCGGAGATCTACCGCCTCGTGTTCGCGCTCGCGAAGCGCGGCGTCGCGGTGATCGTCGTGTCGTCGGAACTGCCCGAGGTGCTCGGCCTCGCCGACCGCGTGCTGGTGATCGGCGAAGGCGAGCTGCGCGGCGATTTCGCCAACGACGGCCTCACGCAGGAACAGATCCTCGGCGCCGCGCTGCAAGCCGGCCGGCGGCCGACCGAACCCACCGCAGCGAGTGCGATATGAACTCCGAACTTTCTTCCTCTACGCCGGTGACGCCGGACGCAGAAGCACATCGTCCAACGCGTCGTCAGCTTCGCCAGGTGTTCGTGCGCTACAAGATCCTTGCGCTGCTGTTCGCGGTCGCGGCGATCTGGGTGTTCTTCTCGGTGCTGACCGACGGCGCGTTCGTCACGCCGCGCAACGTGTCGAACCTGCTGCGGCAGATGTCGATCACCGGCATGCTCGCGTGCGGGATGGTGTTCGTGATCATCGCGGGCGAGATCGACCTGTCGGTCGGCTCGCTGCTCGGGCTGCTCGGCGGCGTCGCGGCGATCCTCGACGTGAACCGCCACTGGCCGGTCGTCGCGACGGTCCCTGCCGTGCTCGCGCTCGGCGTGCTGGTCGGGCTCTTCAACGGCTGGTGGTCGACCTACCGGCGCGTGCCGTCGTTCATCGTCGGGCTCGGCGGGATGCTCGCGTTTCGCGGGATCCTGCTCGGCGTGACGGGCGGCTCGACGATCGCGCCGGTGTCCGACGGCTTCGTGTTCCTCGGGCAGGGCTACCTGCCGCGCATGGCGGGCGACGGCCTTGCGCTGCTGCTGTTCGCGCTCGTCGTGCTGCTGGTCGTGCGGCAGCGCGGCACGCGGCGCCGCTACCGGCTCGCGGTCGCGCCGTTGTGGCAGGACGTCGTGAAGATCGCGGGCGCGGGCGCGGTGCTGTTCGCGTTCGTCGCGACGCTGGACCGCTACGGCGGCATTCCGGTGCCGGTGCTGCTGCTGCTCGCGCTGCTCGGCATCTTCTCGTGGATCGCGACGCAGACCGTGTTCGGCCGGCGCATCTACGCGGTCGGCTCGAATCTCGAGGCGACGCGGCTGTCGGGCGTCGATACCGATCGCGTGAAGCTCGCGATCTTCGCGCTGATGGGGCTGATGTGCGCGTTCGCCGGCATCGTGAACACCGCGCGGCTCGCGGCCGGCTCGCCGTCCGCCGGCACGATGGGCGAACTCGACGCGATCGCCGCGTGCTTCATCGGCGGCACGTCGATGCGCGGCGGCTCGGGCACCGTGCATGGCGCGCTGATCGGCGCGCTCGTGATGGCGAGCCTCGACAACGGCATGTCGATGCTGGACGTCGACGCGTACTGGCAGATGATCGTCAAGGGCGCGGTGCTGGTGCTGGCGGTGTGGATCGACGTGGTGTCGCGGTCGAACCGGCGGTGAGGCGGCGCCCAGTTGCAGGTCAACGGGGGGAAGACATGAAACGGAACACGGTTCCCGTGCCCGGCATCTCGATGCCGGCGGCCGCGCCGCTCGCGCAGCCGCACGTCGAACAGGACCACGAGCCGGTGCTCGGCCTGGGCGATCCGCGCGACCGCCGCGTCATCGCGGATGCGCTGCGCGCGCTGCTGCGGGAGCGCTCCGAAGCGCTCGCGTTCGCGATGCGCATGGCGGACGAGCGCGACCGGCCGAGGCCCGATGCGAGCGATTTCGCGCTGACCGACATCATTCGGCTGGCGCGTGTCGTCGAGCGGGCGGAGCGATACGGCGACGCCGTGAGCGAGGTCGTCCCTATCGGTGCGCGCTGACGCGCGCCGTATCGTTCGGCCTCCGGCAGCAGCCGTTGCGGGCGGGTGCGATGCCATGACAGTGGCATAGTCTCGGGGATATCACCGGATCGATCGTGCGCAGGCGTACACGTTGGACGCGAAAATCAAGACCGCGGCTCGAGCCAGTTCCGAACGAGTCGCGCAACCTGCTTCCGGCGCTCGATCATCACCATATGCCCTTCGCCCGGCAGCGCATGATGGGTCACCGACGGCACCCACGCGGAAGTTTCGAGCGCCGCCTCGGCGAAAATCGGGTCGTCGGCGCCACCGACGATCAACGTATCTGCGCGGATCCGCCGGGGCCACGGCGAGTCGTCGCGTGCGTCGTCACGCAATGCGCGCAGGGTGCGGACAATGACGTGTCGTTCGTTGACCGATGACGCGACATGGCGGCGTCGACTCAGCAGTGCCGCGCGCAGGAGCATGTTGCGCCAGCCCGCGCGGAAGCATCCGGACATCGTTTCGAGCAGACGGACGTAATCGGAGCGGGTCGTATGAGCGATTTGCTGCTCGATGAGCCGGCAGCCGTCCGGCGCAAGGCGATGCGCACTCGAAACCAGCCCGAGTCGTGAGACGCGTTCCGGATGGGCGGCCGCGAGGCGCGCCGCTACGACGCCTCCGAACGAGATGCCGATGAGCGTCGTGCACCGCCAATGCGTGGCGATGCCGCGCGCGATATGCTCCACGATGTCGGCGATTCGGTATTGCGTACCGGGCTCGTCAGGATACCCGAGCAGTACGAATGGCGTGTCGGGCGGCAAAATCCCGGCGACGCGGCGCAGGTCGCGCCGCAGCCGATGCGAGGTCGTCTTCGAGACGAATGCTTGTCCGCCGTTCAGGACGATGACCGCTGGCGGTTCGCTACCCACCTGTGCGGCCAGGATGCCGCCGTCCAGCTGCATCGTTCGAACGGGACGAGCACCGATCCGGAACGGGTTCGATTCGTCCGGTATGAGATTCATGCGCTACCTCCGGTGAAAAGGCGCCAGCATGAACCCTGACGTCCACGTGAGGGTCAAGCGCCAGTCTCAACGTTGCCGTCATATACAACGGCGGCTCCCTGACGTTGAAGCCATGCGAGTACGTCGGGACCCATCGGATGGCCCGCTTGCAGAATCGGCTCATCATGCAGTGCCCGTAGCAGCTTGCCGCGTAACGCGACGTCGCCGTGCGTCGTTCGCTCGAGCAGCGCGTGCCAACGGCTCGCGAGCGCGGAGGCGTCTCCATTGTCTGCGCCGCAAGCGATTGCCCGTCTGACGTCTGCACCGAGTGTGATCCATTCCGCCGACAGCGTCTTGTCGAGGCGTTGGATGTCCTCTTCCGTCAGGTGGCGCCGCCAGGCCGCCACATGCAGACGGGTCGCCTGCTCGATGTAGGCGATCACTGTCCGATCGAGCCCTGTGTGGTCGGGGGCCGGCGCCGCGCCGTCATGCAACTGCCGCCAGCGCCGCGCGATGGCGATGTCGCCGTCCATCCATTGCATCGCGGCGGCAAGCCAGCGATACGCGAGCTTCTGCGCTTCGCCGGAGGCGGGCGGGACATGCCGATCCATTGCGTCGCGCACGTCCGCAAATAATGCCGACAAGGCCGCTTCCATGTCCTTCCAGCGCGCGAGGATCTTCGCAATCTCGGCCGTGTTGAAATGTGCGCGATATCGCTCGAGCAACGCGAGCGTTTCCGGCCAATCCGCATCAAGCCAGGTCACGCCGGAATCGCAGGCGGCTTGCAGCACGCCGAGCCGCTCGTTCAGCGTATTCAACCTTGCCAGCTCGGCGTCGATTGCAAGCCGGCTCTCGGCAATCACTTCCGCCAACGCGATCTGCCGGTTGCGCAGCATCTGGGCAATCGCGTCTAGTGTCAGCCCCAGGCCACGCAGCGCTTGAATCGTCCTGATCGTCGACACACTGGCTTCGTCGTACAACCGGTAGCCCGACGTGGAGCGGCCGATCGGCTTCAGCAGGCCTGTCTGATCGTAATAGTGCAATGCGCGGACGGTAATGCCGCAACGCCGCGCAAGCATGCCAACCGTTAATGGCATATAGACTCCGTCGATAATGCAAAATATGGCGGATATCCGTCGTGCAGGACGGCGATGATGGATTATCCCATCGGACAATCGGCCGTCAAACCCTGCAAAGGGTGACCGCCCTGAAATAGAAAACGCCCGATGCAGTGCATCGGGCGTTCTGGCGTCTGGCTGCTGTCAACCTATTCGAGGACTTGACGACAGATAATGGGTTAAAGGCCGCGCTTTAAGCGCCCCGCATAATCACTGGCCGCTTCATCCAGTGATTTGCTGGTGTTGGCCGTCGCGATCAGTTCCTCGACGAACCACGGAAGAACGAGCGTCGTTTCTTTGCTCGACAAACCGACTTTCACGCGCTGCGAAGAGTAATCCGGTTGAGGTAGCGTCGCTGGCAGAGCGCCATCGGATTGTGGTTTGTCAGCAGTGGCTTGTGCGTTCGCAAGCTGCGCGATGATCAAAAGCGCAAACGCCATAGTTGCATGTCGGATAGGTTTCTTCATTTGTCACTGTTCCTTGCCGAAAATATGAATTGGAAAATCAGTGCAATGATCCTAGCGAATTTGTTGCGCGGAAAGTGTGTGAAATTTGTCAATATCTGTGCGAAAGCGCGTCGCGAGCTCGACGATCGACGCGATCCTCTTCGGCGCCTGACGGGCGATGCCCGTCAGGAAACCGAATCGAATCAGAACGCGTAGGCGAGCGACGCGAACAGGCTGCGCGGCGCGCCCGGCGTGACCCACAGGCTGTTGTAGGAGCTGACGTAGGTGGTGCGATTGAACAGGTTGTTCAGCACCATCGACGCACGCAGGTGCTTGTTGACCTGCACGTAGCCGTTGAGCTGCACGGTCGCATAGGCGGGCAGTTCGAAGCCGTCCTGCGTGTTCGCCGTGTTGCCGGCGCGGCGCCCGACATAGATCACGCCCGCGCCCGCACCGGCCTTGTCCGCGAACGGCAGCGCGGTTTCGTACATGAGCAGCGCGCTGCCGCTCAGCCGCGGAATGTCGACGAGGCGTGCGCCGGGCGTCAGCACGGTATCGCGCGTGACCTCGGCATCGACGTACGCAAGGTTGACGATGCCGCGCATGCCGTGACCCAGGTCGCCGTTCCATTCGAATTCGACGCCGCGGCTGCGCACCTCGCCGGCCGCACGCGAGAAGCCGGCATTCGCCGGATCGGCGGTCAGCACGTTGCGCTTGGTGACGTGGAACGCCGCGACGGTCGCGAGCCAGCGCTCGCCGGCCCATTTCGCGCCGGCTTCGTAGCCATGCCCTTTCTCCGGGTCGAACGCACGGCCGGTGACGTCGGCGCCGTTGTTCGGCCGGAACGAATACGCGGTGTTCGCATACAGCGACAGCGCGGGGCTCATTTCATACACGACGCCGATGCGCGGACTCAACGCGGTCTGCAACTGGCTGCTCGTGACACCCTTCAGGCGGTTCTCGACAGACTGGTGGAAGCGATCCCAGCGCAGCCCGGCGAGGATTTTCCAGTGCGGCCCGAACGCCAGCGTGTCCTGCGCGTAGACGCCCTGACCGTCGTCGCGCTCGAGCAGGCTGGTCGCGGTGCGCGGCACGGGCGCCGGCTGGCCGTAGACCGGAGCGAAGATGTCGATCGCGTACGGCGCGGCGGCGGTCGGCGTCGAGCGCGCGACGAACTGGTCGTAGTTGAAGCGATATGCATCGACGCCCATCACGAGCGTGTGAGCGATGCCGCCCGTGCGGAACTTGCCGGTCGTTTCCAGGCGGCCCTGCAAGTCGTTCGAGTGAAACGCGACCTGGCGGTAGCGGCGCCACAGCGTGCGGCCGTCCGGCTGCAGCGCGAACGCTTCGGACGAGCGTCCGGACAGGTCGGTGTCGCGCTGCGCGAAGCCGGCGTTGATCGACCAGTCCGCGTTGAAGCGATGTTCGAGCGTGAACTGGTGGCCCGAGTTGCGCACGTCGTAGTCGCCGTCGCGCGGCTCGCCGAGGAAGCGCGACGCGGGGATCGCGCCGAGCTGCCCGCCCACCGCCACCACGCCGCGATCGAGCGGCGCGCGCTGGCGGACGGTTTCGAATTCGTAGTGCAGCGTCGTGTCCGCGCCGATGTCCCACGTGAACGACGGCGCGAACAGGTAGCGCTTGCTCGACACCGTGTCGCGGAAGCTGCCGTTGTCCTCGTTCATCGCGATGAAGCGGTACGCGAGCGACTTCGTGACGGGGCCGGTCGAATCGAGCGTCTGGCGCAACGCGCCGTAGCTGCCGGCCGACACGCCGACGGTGTTCGAGCGCGCGAACTGCGGCTGCTTCGTCGTGTAGCTGATGAGCCCGCCCGGATCGCCGCGGCCGTACAGCGCGGACGCGGGCCCCTTGAGCACTTCCATGCGTTCGAGCGTCGCGGTGTCGCGCGGCACGCTCATCCCGCGATTCCACGAGAAGCCGTTGACGAGGTAGTCGGTGCCGGACGTGTTGCCGTCGCCGGCAAAGCCGCGCACCGCGTAGTTGTCCCACAGCCCGCCGAAGTTGTTCTGCCGCGCGACGCCCGCGACCCAGTCGTACAGGTCTTCGCCGCGCGTCGCGGCCACCGTCTGGATCAGCTTCGTGTCGACGCTGCTGACCGCGAACGGAATCTCCATCACGTCGGTTTCGGTGCGCGTCGCGCTCGTCGATTCGGGCGCGCGAAACGGCGCGCTCGCGCGCTGCCCCGAGATCTCGATGGCGGGCAGCGACAACTCCTGCGCATCGGCGGCGCTCAGGCCGGCCGTGCCGACGACGATGGCCATCGGTGCGGCCGCCCAGTTCTTCCTGCTCATACCCGTCCCTTGATGTGGTCTGTGTTCCAAACAGTACATTCGCGCGGAAATTTAATGCAAATGAGAGGCATTTGCAATCGTAAAGTCGTGGTGTTGCGTGTGACGCGAAGCGGCCGGCTACCGATGCGGCGGCCGTGGGTGAGCGGGAATTTTTATCGCTATCGGTTGGGTGCGGACCGACGGTTGCGAATCAGGCGTGCTTCATAGGGTCGGGATCTGGCGTGAAAAGCGCGGATCGATCCGCGCGTCACGCCGCATGCGTGTGCTGCTCCGCCGGTGCGCGGCAGACGCGGTTTCGTCCCTGGCGCTTGGCGGTGTACAGCGCGAGGTCCGCCTGACGCGACAGCGCGTCGATGGACGACGGGTGCGCATTGCGGGCGGTCGCGCATCCGATGCTCACCGTAAAAGCGGGAACCGCCTCGGCAAATCCGGCGAGCCGGTTGTTTTCCACTTCCCGGCGAATGGCCTCCGCGACTTTCGCGGCGCCGCTTTCATCCGTGTCCGGCAGCACCGCGACGAACTCTTCGCCGCCGTAACGCGCGGCGATATCGCCGCGCCGGCGCGTGTGGGCACGGATGCATTCGGCCAGGAACCTCAGCGCCGCGTCACCTTGCGCATGCCCGTATCGGTCGTTGTACTGCTTGAAGTGGTCGGCATCGATGAACAGCACCGACAGGCTGGCGTCGTTGCCGCGCTGGAGCCGTTCCCATTCGTCGGCCAGCGCGACATCGAGTGCGCGGCGGTTGCTCAGGCCCGTCAGCGGATCGGTGCGGGTGAGATCGGTCAGCAGGGTCTGCTTGCGAAGATTGTCCCGCAACGCGAATGCGAGCAGCCAGACGACGGCGCAGAAGAGCGCGCAGATGATCGACGCCGGCACGCCGACCGACCATGACATGCGTACGAAGCCGGCCAGCACGTCGTGCTCGGCAGGAGCGACGACCGCAATCAGCGGCGTACCGGGCACCCGCTGGAACGTATAGAGCCGCAAGGTTCCGTCGATGCGCGAGCGGGATGCATAGAATCCCGAGTCCTGGCTCAGCATGCGGTCGAACGCCTTCGATCGGCTCAGGCGGATCATCTGGTGATCGCTCAGTGGCGGATTTCTGGCGAGGATGGTGCCGTCCGCGCGCAGGATCGCGGTGATGCCGTGCGGCCCGACGTTCAGCCGGGACAGCAGCTGATCGAAATAGTCGAGGTCGATGGCGACGACCGCGATCCCGTTGAATGTGTGGTCCGGCCGCTCGATGCGCCGCGAGAGTGCGATGGACTTCGTGCCGCCGCGCGAGCGCGCGCGATAGGCCTCGGACACGTAAAGGCCGACATTCGCCGCGTCGCGATGGACCTTGAAGTAGTCGCGATCGCTGAAGTTCCAGCGGTGGGACGGGCCGCAGCAGCCGTCGATCAACTGGCCGAACCGGTCCGTCACGCCCATCCCGACCACGTATGGCGCAGCCGCGCGCTGGAACAGCAGATCGTGCCGCAGCCCGGCGTCCATGCGTCGGACCGCCGGCCTGCCGAGATCGGCGGCGAGCGACGTCAACGCGTTGTTGGACGTCTCGACGGTGCGCGCGATCTCGCTGACCAGCACCGCGGCGACGTTGCGCGACGTTTCATGCGCGTGCTCGACGACTTCGCTTCTCGCGGCCCAGAGCGTCATCGCGCTGAGGCCCAGCGCAGCGAGCGACATCAGTGTGCCGAGCGCGCCGACGACAAGATGGTTTCGTCCCGCCCAGTCGGCGATCTTTTCGATGGAGGTGGATGCGGACATGCTACGCGCTCGAAGGGGAGGACCGGTGAGATAAGCCGGACTGCGCTGAAATCCGGGTTAACGGCAGGCAAGCGAAGAAATCGAGGTCCGGATGCTAAGCGAATCGGCGCGACGTGGCCGCAAACGTGTGCGGCCGGCCAGCCGGTTCGGTCGAAGCCGGTACGTCAGCCGGGCCCGAATCGGCAAGAGCGAGTTTCGGGCTTGGCAGCCGCTGCGTGCCTGTTGCGAAGCAAAATGCGATGCGCGCAAATGTGCGTTGGTGTCGGTGAAGCGTTGTAGCCAATTGCCGACCTATGTTGCCGGCGGCGCGTCGTGTCGCTTGCCGAAGCGTGCACGATAATCGCCCGGTGACACGCCGACCTGCTTGGCGAACGCGCGCTGCAACGCGTCCACGCTGCCGAATCCCGCGCGTTCCGCTATCCGTTCGAGCGGCCAGTCGGCCTGCTCCAGCAGGGACTTCGCACGTTCGATCCGTGCCGCCAGGACGAACTGCGCGGGCGATTGCCCGGTTTGCTCGCGGAAATGGCGGGCGAACGTCCGCTCGCTCATGTGCAGGCGTGCTGCCAGGGCTGGCACGCCGAGATTGCCGGTCGGGTCGTCGACGATGGCGGTGAGCAGCGACCGCATGCGCGGCGTCGCGTTCGCCTGTACGTCGAGTCCGACGCTGAACTGCGCTTGACCGCCGGGACGGTGCATGAAGAGCACGAGTTCGCGTGCGACCGCGAGCGCGGTCGGCGCGCCGCAGTCCGCCTCGACAAGCGCGAGACACAGGTCGATGCCGGCCGTCACGCCGGCCGAGGTGTGGAACGGCGGATCGCTGACGTAGATCGCGTCCGGCTCGACGCGGGCGTCGGGACACAGTGCCTGCAGCGTCGAACACTGCATCCAGTGCGTGGTCGCACGTTTTCCGTTGAGCCAGCCGCCTGCGGCAAGCACGAACGCACCCGTGCAGATGCTGGCGATTCGACGCGTGTTCGCGATGCGCGTGCGCAGCCACGGCAGCACGCCGGCGTCCGATGCTGCGTGCCGCAGCGCAGCATCGCTGCCGCCGGCGATGATGATCGTGTCGATGTGCTCGGGCAGCGCCGTGAGTGCGATTGGGCCGGCGAGTCGCAAGCCGGCGTGCGTGAGGATGTCGTCGCCGAATTGCGATGCGAGCGTGAGCCGATAGGGTGCGGCATGATCCGGCAGGTAACGGTTCGCGACCGCGAACACTTCCATCGGACCGGTGACGTCGAGCGACTGCACGCCTTCGAAGCCGACGACAACGATGTCGCGGGCCGGACGGATTGACTGAGACATGGCGGAAAGTGCGGTGGCGTTGTCCTTGTGAGCGCAGGCATGATCCTTGTAATTTTCCGGACGTGCAATCGATTAACGCGGGCGGGCGATGCTGGAAAGAACGAGGAGCAGGGCGACGCGCACGATGGTGGCGCTGTTTGCCTGCATGCAGTTTTGTGCGTGGGCGTGGGGTGCGTCGACGCAAGCGCCGGCGGAGCGCATGTTGCCGGACACACGAGCGCTGACGGTGTCCGCGCCAAAGGACGGGCGCAAGCGGCCGCTCGTTGCGATCGTCGCGGACAACGCGGGAACGGAGACGACCGATTTCATCGTTCCCTATTCGATCCTGAAGGCGTCCGGCGCGGTTGATGTCGTCGCCGTGTCGGTCGATGCAGGGCCCGTCGAATTGATGCCCGCGCTGCGCATGCTCGCCGATACGACCTTCGACCGGTTCGATGCCGCGATACCTGCCGGGGCAGATGTCGTGATCGTGCCCGCGATGCACCGTGCCGACCGACCTGCGGTATCGGCATGGCTGCAAAAGCAGGCCGCTGCCGGTGCGACGATGGTGGCGATCTGCGATGGCGCGAAGGTGCTCGCGCATGCCGGACTGCTGCGGCATCGTACTGCGACGTCTCACTGGTACTCGCGCGACGGCCTGCGCCGCCAGTTTGCCGATACGACCTGGGTTGACGATCGCCGCTACGTGATGGACGGCAGCGTGATGACGACGAGCGGCGTGTCGGCGTCCATTCCCGCGTCGCTTGCGCTGGTGAGCGTGCTTGCCGGGCCCGCGACAGCGCGTGACACTGCGCGGAGCATCGGCGTGCAAGCCTGGAACGACGAGCACGACGGCAGCCGGTATGGGTTGACCGCGCGTACGGTGGTGGCCGCGCTGACGAATCGCGTAGCGTTCTGGCGGCACGAGACGTTCGATCTGCCGCTCGAACCCGGTTTTGATGAATTGTCGGTCGCGTTGAGCGTGGATGCGTGGGTACGGACGTGGCGCAGCGACGTCGTTGCGACGGGAGAGGGGCGGGAGGTTGTATCAAGGCACGGGTTGAGGTTGCTGACCCGGCCGGCAAGTATCGGGCGCGCGCGCGCGTGACGATTCCGGATGGGCGGCGTGGAGATGCCGTGCTGCCCGGTGTGCTGGGAGATATAGCGGCACGCTATGGCGCCGCTACGTCGGACTGGATTGCGCTGCAACTGGAATACGCGAACGAGTAGCACGGCGTTTTTTCGTGGACGGTCGATAACCGACGGGCAGGAAGGTCGCCCGGCTGCCCCTGACCCGGAATCAGTTCCTGTCCGAAGGCGAACCGGCCAATAGGTTTGGGCTATGGCCGGTAGAGCCAATCGATAGTTGTCGACGTACGGGATTCCGCGTGTAATGGCCTGCGAAATGGGTTGATGCCGACGAACGGATGGAGGAGCGACGCGTGAAGATCGTGGTAGCAACGAAGCGGGTGGTCGATTACAACGTGAAGACGTCGATGAACCCGTTCGACGCAATCGAACGGGTTCCGGAGTTGATCGATGCCATCTGATGCCGCGATATCCGCTGGCGACGCCGCGCATCATGCCGGCGCCGGACGCTCGATACCCGCCCAGTCTTACCTGTTCGTGCCGGGGAATAAGCCCGAGCGGTTCGACAAGGCGCTCGCAAGCGGCGCCGATGCGGTCATCATCGATCTCGAAGACGCCGTCGAGCCTGAAGCAAAAACGTCGGCGCGCGACGCGATGGCACGGTGGGTTTCACCCGGGCATCCGGTGCTCGTTCGGATCAACGCGCGGCACACGCCGTGGTTCGAGGCCGACGCCGCGCTCGGCGCGTTGAAGGGCGTGGCCGGCATCGTGCTCCCGAAGGCCGAGAGCGCCGACGACGTTTGCGCCGCCGTTGCGCTCGCGCGCCGGCGCGTGCCCGTCTATCCGCTGATCGAAAGCGCGAACGGCATGTGGAACGCGCTCGATATCGCGAAAGCGCCGTACGTCGAGCGACTGATGTTCGGCACGCTCGATTTCATCGCGGACATGGGCATGTCGGACGATGGCGTGTCGCTCAATTACTTCCGCTCGCAGCTCGCGTTGGTGTCGAGGGTGGCCGGCATCGAAGCACCGGTCGACGGCGTGACGCCGGATATTCACGACGGGGAACGGATCGAGCGCAACGCGTTCAACGGCAAGCAGCTGGGTTTCGGTGCGAAGCTCTGCATCCATCCGAAGCAGATCGGGTTCGTGCACAAGTGCTTCCGACCGAGCGAGGACGAGGTTCGCTGGGCGCACCGGATCGTCGATGCGATGCGCGATTCCAACGGCGGCGTGGTGACCGTCGACGGCAGGATGGTCGATCGGCCCGTGCTGTCGCGCGCCACGTGGATCGCCCGGCTGGCCGCTGCCGTCGACGCCGCTTCGAACGAGGCGGCCGGCGGATGATGCGCGACGATGTACTCGCGCAATAGTGGCGCTCTCGCGTCCGTGAACGGACGCGGAGACGCTTCGATATGTGGGTGACGGGCGCGCTTCGATCAGCGCGGAACGGGCCGGTCAGACAGCGCCGGATGCGTGCAACGCGTGAATCTGTTCGTCGGCATAGCCGAGTTCGCGCAGAACGGCATCGGTATGCTGGCCGAGCGCCGGCACCGGGTCCATGCGCGGATGGTCGGTCGGCCCGACGCCGGGCGGCAGCAGGGCAGGGATCTCGCCGACAGGCGTGTCGACCCGGGTCCAGCGATGCCGGGCGGCGAGCTGTTCATGCGCCCAGACGCCATGCATGTCGTTCATCCGCGCGTTGGCGATGCCGGCTTGCTCGAGCCGGCCGATCACGTCGGCGGCCGTCAAGGTCGAGAACGCACGGACGATGACGGCCGTGAGTTCGTCGCGATTCGCGACACGGCGGCTGTTCGAACCGAAGCGCTCGTCGGCGGCCAGCTCGGGCATGCCGATCACGGTATCGCAGAAGCGTTTCCATTCGCGCTCGTTCTGCAGGCCCAGCATCACGGTGTTGCCGTCGCCCGCCGTGAACGGGCCGTACGGGAAGATCGTCGCGTGCGACGCGCCGGCTTGCCGGGGCGGCGACTGACCGTCGATCGCGTAGTAGAGCGGATAGCTCATCCATTCGACCATGCTTTCGAGCATCGACACGTCGATGTGCCGGCCGCGCCCGGTGCGCCCGCGCTCGATGAGCGCGGCGAGGATGTTCGTGTAGCCGTACATGCCCGCCGCGATATCGGCGATCGAGCAGCCGGCCTTGGCCGGCTCGCCGTCGGAGCCGGTGATGCTCAGGAATCCGGATTCACTCTGGATCAGCAGGTCGTACGCCTTCTTGTCGCGGAACGGTCCGTCGAGCCCGTAGCCGGAGATATCGCAGACGATCAGCCGCGGATGGCGTTCGCGCAGCGTGTCGTAGTCGAGCCCCAGGCGCTGCGTCGCGCCGGGCGCGAGGTTCTGCACGAACACGTCGGCATCGGCGAGCAGCTTGTGCACGACCTCGAGCGCCGCGGGCTGCTTGACGTCGAGCGTGATGCTTTCCTTCGAGCGGTTGGTCCACACGAAGTGGGATGCGAGCCCCGATACGCGTTCGTCGTAGCGCCGCGCGAAATCGCCGACACCCGGGCGTTCGACCTTGATCACGCGCGCGCCGAGATCCGCAAGCTGACGCGTGCAGAATGGCGCGGCGATCGCATGCTCGAACGTGACGACCTTGATTCCTTCAAGTGGGCGCATGATGGACGCTCCCCGTCAGAACGAACGCGGCAGGCCGAGGATATGCTCGGCGACGTACGACAGGATCAGGTTCGTCGAGATCGGCGCGACCTGGTACAGGCGCGTCTCGCGGAACTTGCGCTCGACGTCGTATTCGGACGCGAAGCCGAAGCCGCCGTGGAACTGCAGGCACGCATTCGCGGCTTCCCACGATGCATCGGCCGCGAGCAGCTTCGCCATGTTCGCCTGCGCGCCGCACGGCTCGTGCGCGTCGAACCGGCGCGCGGCCTCGAAGCGCATCAGGCTCGCGGCCTCGACGTTGACGAACGCGCGGGCGATCGGGAACTGCACGCCCTGGTTCTGGCCGATCGGGCGGCCGAACACGACGCGATCCTTCACGTACTGCGACACCTTGTCGACGAACCAGTAGCCGTCGCCGATGCATTCGGCCGCGATCAGCGTGCGTTCGGCGTTCAGGCCGTCGAGGATGTACCTGAAGCCCTGGCCTTCCTCGCCGATCAGGTTTTCCGCGGGGATGTCGAGGTTGTCGAAGAACAGCTCGTTGGTCTCGTGGTTCACCATGTTCGGGATCGGGCGGACCGTCATTCCGTTGCCGATCGCGTGATGCAGGTCGACGATGAAGATCGACATTCCTTCCGATTTCTTCTTCACGTCCGAAAGCGGCGTCGTGCGCGCGAGCAGGATCATCAGGTCGGAGTGCCGGACGCGCGAGATCCACACCTTCTGGCCGTTGACCACGTAGCGGTCGCCTTTGCGTTCCGCCGTCGTCTTGATCTTCGTCGTGTCGGTGCCGGTGGTCGGCTCGGTCACGCCCATCGACTGCAGCCGCAGCTCGCCGCTCGCGATCTTCGGCAGATACTGCTGCTTCTGCTCGGCGGAACCGTGGCGAAGCAGCGTGCCCATGTTGTACATCTGGCCGTGGCACGCGCCGGAATTGCCGCCCGCGCGGTTGATTTCCTCCATGATCACCGACGCTTCGGTCAGGCCGAGGCCGGAGCCGCCATATTCCTGCGGAATCAGCGCGGCGAGCCAGCCGGCTTTCGTCAGCGCGTCGACGAACGCTTCGGGATAGCCGCGCGCTTCGTCGATCTTGCGGAAGTATTCCGCGGGAAACTCGCCGCACAGGTCGCGAACGGCTTCACGGATGTCTTGGTAAGCGTCGGTCTGATTCATGGCGCGGATCGGGGTAATCGTCGGAACGGGTCAGGCGAGGGTCGCGCGAGCGGACATGGTCAGCAGGCCTTCGTGGTCCTTTGCCCAGAGGTCGACGGTTTTGCCGTCGTCGGCGACGCGGCCACATACGCCGAACGTGTTGCCGACGAAGGTCGGCCGCACCGCGCGGTACGCGTATTCGCGCACCGCCGCACCGGGCAGCGAGCGCGTCACGAGGTCGAGCAGCAGGGTCGAGATCAGCGGCCCATGCACGACGAGGTCCGGATAGCCTTCGACGTCGCGAGCGTAGGCCCGGTCGTAGTGAATGCGATGGCCGTTGAACGTCAGCGCGGAATAGCGGAACAGCAGCACTTCGTCCGGCGTGATGTCGCGCTGCCATTGCGCGTCGTCGGGCGCGGCTTGCGGCGCGGGCGCGACGGCGCCGGGCGCGGCCGGGCCGCGATAGACGATGTCGTGTTCTTCGCGGATCGCGACCGTGCCCGCGGACTCGATCACGTGCTCGACGGTGACGAAGCCGAGCGGGCCGCTGCGCCCTTGCTTGCGCTCGATCGACAGCACGCGCGACGTGCGCGTCGCGATCTGGCCGATCGTCAACGGGCGCTCGAACGTCAGTCGGCCGCCGGCCCACATGCGCCGCGGCAGCCCCAGATCCGGGAGGAAACCGCCCTTGCGCGGATGGCCGTCCGGGCCAAGCTCGGACTGCTGCGCGATCGACCAGAAATAGAGCCAGTGCCACGCCGGCGGCAACGCGTCGCCCGCTACAGGGCGCGTCGGATGGTCGAGCGTGGCGGCGAATGCCGCGGCACGTTCGGCGCTGATCAGGTCGATCGCGACCTGTTTGGCATCGTCGCCGGGATGCGACCGGGGAGCGTTCATCGTCACCTCCATCGCCGGGCACGCCGGCTGTCTTGACCTGGATTGAGACGACTTTATGTGAAGCGGGAGCGCAGCGGAAATACCGTTTGAATGTGCCGGTCATAGGGGTATCCTATGACTTTCGCCTTGCCCGAACGACCATGGACATCCGTCAGCTCCGTTACTTTGTCAGCATCGTGGAATACGGGAGCCTCGGGAAAGCGGCCGAAAAACTGTTCGTCGCGCAGCCGTCGCTGAGCCAGCAGATCGCGAAGCTCGAAGGCGACATCGGCGTCACGCTGCTGGTGCGCAGCCCTCAGGGCGTCAAGCCGACCGCGGCAGGGCAGGCGCTCTACCGGCATGCGCGCCTCGTGCTCCGTCAGATGGAGCAGCTGCGCCAGGAAGTGCGGGAGGGCGCGGGCAGCGAGTCGGGCACCGTCGCGGTAGGCTTTCCGACGACGATGACGTCGATCCTCGCGGTGCCGTTGTTCGAACGGGTGAGGGCGCGCTATCCGGGCATCCGGTTGCAGTACGTCGAGAGCATGAGCGGGTTCATCAACGAACTGCTGGTGAACGGGCGGCTCGATCTCGCGATCCTGTTCCGCGAATCGAACACGACGGGCATCACCGCGATGCCGCTGTTCGACGAAGTGCTGCATCTGCTCGGCGAGCCGGGCGGCGCCGTGGCGCCGCGTGCGCGCACCTGCAGCCTGGCATCGCTCGCCGGCGTGCCGCTCGTCGCGCCCGGCGTGCAGAACGGGCTGCGCTTGCTGCTCGAGCGCACGTTTGCCCGCGAAGAGGTGCCGCTCAACATCATCGCGGACGTCGATTCGCTGCCGACGCTGATCTCGCTCGCGCAGTCGGGCATGGCATGCACGATCCTGCCCGCATCCGTAATGGCGCTGCGCGAGGCGTCGAACCGGCCGAAAATGCGCCGGATCGTCGATCCGGAGATCCGCCGCCCCGCGAGCCTGTGCTGGTCGAATACGTCCCCCGTCAATTCCGCCGCGCTGGCCGTCCGGCAAACGATCGTCGAGCTGATCGGCGAACTGGCCGCGAGCGGAACCTGGACCGGCATCACGCTGCGCACGGCCGATTCGTCGTCGGCGTGACGCGCGGGCGCGGCTTCTTCGCGTTGGTTGCTCGACGAGATCACGACAACTTTTGCACGTAGACGATCTGCATGCGGCAGTACCTCGTCGACACCTTCGGAATGCAAACGAAGACCGCGAGTGCAATCATTCGACACAAGGTGCGCGCCGAAGCCGTCGGCGCGGGGCGTTTACCGCATACGCTCCACGCGGATCATCCGGCGTGCAGCCAGCAGACCGAGGGCGAGCAGCGCCGCGACATACGCGGCGACGCTCGCCCACGCGCCATGTTGCCAGAACGCGCCGCCGACCGACCCGAGCACGCTCGACCCGAGATAGTAGGCCAGCAGGTAGAGCGAAGCGGCATGTCCCTTGGCGGATCCCGCGAGATGGCCAACCCAGCCGCTCGCGACCGAGTGGGCGACGAAGAAGCCGATCGTGACGAGCACGATGCCGATGATGATCGCGACGAGCGAGTGCGACAGCGTCAGCACGAGCCCCGCAGCGAATACCAGAATACCGCTGACAAGGATCGGCGCCCGTCCGAGACGGTCGGCGAGCGCGCCCGCGCTCGATGACGCAACCATCCCGAACAGGTACGCGCCGAAGATCAGGCCGCATGCGGTCGGGCTCAGGTTGAAGGGGGCGGCCGTGAGTCGAAACCCGGCGTAGTTGTATACCGTCACGAACGCGCCCATCACCAGGAAGCCGATCGCGAAAACGAACGGAAGCCGGGCGTGATGCAACTGCTCGTTCCACAGCCGCACGTGGTGGCGCAGCGTCAGATCGGTTCGCTTCACGAAGCGTCGTGATTGCGGCAGCAGCATCACGAAGGCGACCGCGGCAAGGAGATCGACGACGCCGATCGTCAGCATGGCCGTCCGCCACGAGAAGTGTTCTTCGAGCGCGCTCATGCCGATCCGGCCGATCATGCCTCCGAACGCGGTTCCGCCGACATAGAGCCCCATCGAGAAACCCAGCCCGTCGGACGCGATTTCCTCGGCGAGATAGGCCATCGCGACCGCCGGGACGCCGCCCAGCGCGAAGCCCTCTAGCGAACGCCATACCAGCAGCAGGTTCCAGTTTGGCGAGAGCGCTGCGAGCACATTGAACAGCGCGGCAAGCGTCATCGACGCGAACATCAGCCCGCGCCGCCCGACGCGTTCGGAAAGTGCGCCGGCGCACAGGATGGAGACCGCGAGCATCCCGGTCGACAGCGACAACGAGAGCGAACTGGAAGCCGCGCCCAGACCGAACGCTCGTGCGAACGCGGGAAGCAGCGGCTGGACACAGTACAGCAGCGAGAAGGTGGAAAAACCGGCAAGGAAGAGCGCCAGCGCGATGCGCTTGTACGCCGCCGAGCGCGGGGAAACGCCGGCTGGCAGCGCGTCGGACGCGGTTTTCCGCGTTCCGGGCATGGATGGGGAAATCGAAGGGGAGGACATGGATGCACTCGATGTGCCGGGGAATATGCGAATTCTTGCGCACCGTCATGTATATGTCCAATATATGAAATGAACCGTAGCGATATGTTTTAGCACTGGCTGGCAAGCCGGCCCGACTCACCGTGAGGTCACATAGCGAATGGAACTTCGGCATCTCCGATATTTTTTGGCCGTGGCGGCTACGTCGAATTTCACCAAGGCGGCTGAAACGCTCGGCATCGGGCAGCCGCCGTTGAGCCAGCAGGTCAAGGCGCTCGAGAGCGAACTCGGCGTGGAACTGTTCAAGCGGACCGCGCGCGGCGCCGAGCTGACCTTGGCGGGCGAGGTCTTCGCGGAAGAGGCGCGACGCGTGCTCGACGATGCCGAGCGTGCGGCACGAGCGGCCAGGCGCGCCGCGCGCGGAGAAATCGGGCATCTGCGGGTCGGCTTTACCGGAACGGCGGCGTTCAATTCGAAAGTGTCGGATTTGATTCGCCGCTTCCGTGAGGCGTTTCCGGATGCGGAGCTGACGTTGCAGGAAGCGACCTCGGGCGTCCTGCTGGAGGCGTTGGAGGCAGGGCGCCTCGACGTCGCGATCGTGCGGCCGGTGCGCCGTGTCGCCGCGATGCTGCGTGTATCCGACTGGGACGAGGAGCCCATGTTTGTCGCGCTGCCCGTTGCTCATCGGTTGGCGCAGCGGCGGCGAATCGATTTGGCCGAGCTGGCCGACGAGTCGTTCGTGCAAGTGCCGCGGGAGGCCGGCAGTGCGCTGTTCGACGACATCGTCGCCGCATGCAATGCCGCCGGGTTCGAGCCGCGCATGGCGCAGCCCGCGCCGCAAATCGCGTCCGCGGTGACCCTGGTCGCGGCCGGGCTGGGCGTCTCGATCGTGCCGAAGGCGATTACGCAGGTGCAGGTTGCAGGCGTGAGCTATCGGCCGATAGCGGGCAATGGACTCCGCGCAAGGCTGGCGATCACGTCGCGATGCGATGACCCGTCTGCCGTTGTCCGCAACTTTCTTCTGCTCGCTGGGCAGAAGCCGGCGTAACTGCATTTGGCGTCGGAACAAGCGTGGTCGCCGGTGCTAGGCAAGGCATTCAAGTATGCAGTGAACGCGCCTTGAGTAAGCGCGACGGTCGGCCAGACGGGTAAGGCGGATCTGCACGGCAGAAAGTGCAGACGTCTGCACAAACGCGCGTTCAATCGGCCGTTAGCCGGATGCAGCGGCGTCGCGTATCCCGGAATCGCAGGTCACATGGGTGAGCGTTACGTTGCTACGCAGGCCACGTCTCTCGTGAGCACTGTTGATACGTGTCAACCTCGAGCTGGGCTCATCGAATCCTGGGACGGGGAGGGATCTGCGGGAAGGCATACCACCTCGTCGAGGTCGCGGCGCTCAATCGCGAGAAATGAAGGGGAACATAGTAAGGGCTATGTTCCCCTTCATTTCGGGACGGCTTCAATTTGCGACGTCGCAGGGTTGAGAAACCACCTTGCGTCAGCGCTGACGCCATGCTGGCGATCATGCTGATCGACCGCTCACCGGGAGGCGGCAGGTACAATCGGTCGCAGCACGGAGCAACGATGGCGACAAAACGAAAAACCAATGCGGCTATCGCGTTTGAACACCACAATGAGCGCCACCCGCACAAAGCCCTGAAATACCGCTCGCCTCGCGAGTTCAGGCGTGCTGCGTCGTCATCAACCTAACGGTGTCGGCGTGTCCTGAGTTACAGGGGCAACTTCATCAAGTCCAGTTTGTGTTCCATTTAGACCTACCATTTTCCTGATCCAACAAGTTCTGCAGAGTCTGGGCAAGAGACTCCGCAGCATCGATATATAAATTAACGACGGGTTGATCCAATGCAGTTCCGGAAGGCAGCTGCCGCGAGTGCGCGACATCCTTCAAAGCATTGATCGCTAATTTCATTGCATCGGAAGGACGCATTTTTTTCCTTTGGTTGATGATCAGCGAGACGGCCAATGGATTGAAGTTTCTGCTACTCAAGTAGATTCTTGCTCGTAGGAGGTACGAGTGTTCGCCAGAATCAGCTAGCCCGCCTCTCCGTTATTGGTGACGAAACGTCGCCATTGGGGGGAGCTCATTTTAGTGGTGTAGCGCGGAACTCAGGCAGCTGTTCGATTTGATCGGAATAGGCTGCGAGCGACGTATAAGTTCGGACATCCACCAAGTGAGATACCCGGAATTGCGTGAAGCGCCATGCGGCGGCCACCGTAACATCGGCCTGAGAAATCTGGCTGGTAGCGAGCCATGTATCGGCACGGACGGCGGCTTCTTCCAGAAGTGCCAACGCCGCATGCAATTGTTCCGTGACGCGAGTTAGCCACGGCTCATATTGATATGCGATAGGTTTGTTGTACTCGTATTCGAGTTGGACTGCCTTCTCGCAAACGGCAAGACCAAGTCCAACAAGGGCAAGCACTCGCAAACGCTGCCCGGAATCGATCGGTATCAGCCTGCGCTCGGGTTCGACGATCGACTCGAGATAATCAATGATCATGGAAGAGTCCATGATCATTTCGCCGTTCGCTAAAATAAGGGTTGGCGCCTTGACAACCGGATTAATAGAGCGAAATTGATCAACATCGCGAAACACCGAAATCTGCTGATGTTCATGCTTGATCCCCATCAATCGCAGCGAAAGTGCTACACGGCGAACATAGGGTGATCCCATCATGCCAACGAGTTTCATTATTTACTCCGGGAATTTGAGTTGCTAAAATGATTAAAAAATGAATCAAACAGTTGCTATTATTGGCTGCTCGTAAAATCGCCAAGACACTCGTCAATATTGCGAAAATCCGCTTTCATGGTGTAAAAAAGAGATGCCCGGTCCGAAACTTCACTGATATCACCAGTTGTAAAGAATCTGTTGTTTCCAACTCTGGTGTCAGAAAATTGCGGATTTTTCTTGAGAAACTCAACCAAACTTCGGGCGCACGCGTTCGGCTGTGAAATAATACGCATTGTTTCCGGTAGTTCCGACTGCCAGATGTGTTCAACTATCGGATAATGTGTGCACCCTAGTATGCAAGCATCTGGAATCGTCGGGATGGAATCTAGGAGATTATTGATGTTTTTGCGAATTTCTCGACGCAATACATCTTCCGGTGCAGCTTGCTCGATAAGCAAGGCGAGGCCGGGGCACGCTTGTTGGTACACCTCAATGGAAGGATTCCTCCTGTAAACCTCCATCGGGAAAATATCGGATTGAACGGTGTGCGGAGTGGCAAAGACAGCGATCTTCTTGCCAGAAAAAACAGGATGAGTTTGCATTCCAGAGTCGGTCGAACTGTCAGGCTCGCCAATGATTTCTTCCACGGTAGGCGCGATAACACCAAGTATTTTTCGATCAGGATAACTTTTAGGGAGCCATTCTTGTTGCAATTTCCGCAAGCTGGTTGCCACTGCAGTATTGCAGGCGACAACTATCAATGTGCAGCCATACCTAAACAATCTTGCAAGAGCGAGCTGCGTCAAATCATAAATATCGCTGGACTCTGGATTGCCATAAGGTGCATTCCCGTGATCTCCAAGATAGACAAAGGTCTGATCTGGCAACGCGGACTCAAACGCACGCATCACCGTAAGCCCACCACTACCGAAATCGAATACTCCAATCACCGGGAATCTCCTGAATATTGGCATTAGAAATTAGACTGTAATTCCCACTGCGACAGCGACGCCGAGATATAAAGCGCCGGTCACAATGCCGATTTGCCGCTTCGTTCGAAGAATTTTCGACGCATGACGTGCCATAAGCATGTACACGGAATATACCAATGTGGAAATGATTATTGCCGTTGCGGTCAAGGCAAGGCATTGTGGAGTATACGGAAAATCTTTGCTTATAAATGTTGGGAATAATATTATATTTGTTAATATTGCCTTGGGATTTGTGAATGAAACGATCATGGCTCCGCTAAGCATTTGAATTGGCGTGCGCTTGCTTGATGTCGCAGCCGCTACTTGAGAGTGCGAGCGAAATGCCTTCAGTGAAAGATAGGTGAGATATAAAATTCCCAATAATTTTAGCCAAAACAGAATGCCAGGATGGTTTCGTACAATTATGCCGAGGCCGGAAAGAACAATAATTGCGTGGCCGCCGCTTGCGAAGCCGAAACCGATCGCGCCCGGAAATGACTCTTTAAATCCGTGATCCAATGCTTGAGCCATAGAAAAGGCTACATTTGGCCCCGGAAGAATCACTGCCGAAAAAAATACGACGCAAAATAAAGTCCAGAGCTGGAAATCCATGTAGCGTCATCTCCGTAGAAGTTTCAATTCTCAGACAATTTTGTGCAGGTCGGAGGTGTTCATCTGGTCTCGATGCTTTAATCGCTGAGTGTCCGCTGCCTGCTGTATCCCAGCCATTCGGGAAGAAATGCGCTGAACCAGCTCGCTACAGCTGAATCGTACTTGTGCCAACCAGTAATATGTTCGCACCCAGGTTTCGCGCCAGGTGCTTTGAGTCGCTCAGTACCGCGCATTACCCAGCGCTCGATCGTCTCGTAAGTAACTTCCGGATGAAATTGTAATGCGTAAGCATTAATTCCATAACGATAGGCCTGAATCGGAAAAGTCGAACCTTCGGCAAGCAAAGTAGCGTCTGCCGGCAAATCAAAGCCTTCGCTATGCCACTGATAGACATGGTCTGGAAATGGTACGCCCGCATTCGCAGTAATCTTGTGTGCAGTACTCAACGGCGCTATCGGATAATAGCCGGCCTCAATTCTCCGGTCATCTCTTTGGTAGACGCGCGCACCCAAGTGCTTAGTCAACATTTGTGCGCCCAGACAAAGCCCGAGGAACGGCTTGCCTTCTGCCAACGGCTTAGCGAGCCAGTCGATTTCTTCGCGAATATACGTGTCGCCGTCGTTGGCACTCATGGGGCCGCCGAAAACAATCGCGCCATCGTGGTCCCTCATGTGCTCTGGAAGAGGGTCGCCAAATCGCGGTCTGCGGATATCGAGCTCCAATCCGAGTTGACGCAGGAGGACGCCTACTCGGCCAGGCGTAGATTGCTCCTGATGCAGAATGATTAGAATCTTTTGCATTCTTCTCACCACGATGTTCTATGTTTCTAGATTAATTTGACTGAGTCGCATTTGATGAGGCGAATGGGGGAGGGCCGACCCATAGTTCCGAAAAATTTTGTGCTGCTGGGCCAGGGCTGAGAATGCGATCAAGTTCAGATATCTGTAGTTTTCTATGAAAATGACAATTTTCGTCGAAGCGATGCAGTAGCATTGCCATAAAATGAGAAAACCGTACATCTCTCCATATCTGTTTCAATGCGATAGCAGAATACGAAAGCAGAAGATCCTCTTTGCCGCTGGCGTAGTAATATTCGAAGGCGCGGGAAAGTATATGTGCATCGGAGATCGCGAGATTCAGTCCCTTTGCCGCGGAGGGGGGCACGATGTGGGCCGCATCCCCCGCAAGAAATAGCCGTCCTTTTTGCATATTTTCGGCGACGAAACTTCTAAGGTGGACAATGTTTTTTTCCATAATCTCGCCACCATTGATCTTTTCAGGCCTTCCTTCTATACGTGATTGCAAGAGATCCCAAATTCGTGAGCCCGACCATTCTTCGATATTTTCTCCTGGAGAGCATTGCAAGTAAATTCTTGAAACGCGCGGAGAGCGCATGGTGAATAATGCGAGACCGGTTTCGTGACTGGAAAAAATGACATCCCGCGAGATTGGCGACATTTCAGCGAGAATTGCCAGCCAGGAAAAGGGGTAACTGTGCGAAAAATAGTTGAGTGAATCAGCGATATGCGGGCGGCATATGCCGTGAAATCCATCGCACCCAACTATAAAATCGCACTCTATGATTTTTTCTGCGCCATTTTTTTGAAAGGAAACGAACGGTGTGTTTCCATCGATATTATGAATCTGGACTTCCGAAACTTCAAATAGAAGTCGGTTTTCTGTAGCCAGGCGCGCTGAAATTAAATCTTTGATAATTTCCTGTTGGCCATAGATTGTTACTGTGCGTCCAGTTAGTGCGGAAAAATTCAACTCTCGCGTTGCGCCGCCATAATGGAACTGCAACGTAGAATGTGTCATTCCTTCGGAACGAAGCCTGGATCCAACCCCGCTTTCGGTTAAAATTTGGACGGTGGCGGGGGTAATCTGACCCGCGCGACTCCTGCTCTCCACGTATGTTTGTGATCTGTTTTCGATGATCACATTATCTATGTTCATAAGAGAGAGAAGTTGCCCTAACATTAATCCAGCCGGGCCGGCTCCAATGATCGCAACTTTCGTCCGCATGAGTTTGCAGTCCTAATATAATAGGTTGAATTGAATTCTGTCGGATTTATGGCGTATTGCCAAATTCATTAAATGAGCAATCCGCCCAAAATCAAGTTGAGAATGTTTTTTGAGTTACAAGTTCGATTCTGATTTTAAAATCATCGACTTTTTGAAATTACGCTGATCATGTATTTGTTCAGGTCGCGTAGATCATTAATGCTCCAGGCGTGTGGGGGCACCTTTACGCCATTCTGTTGCAAGGTTTTTGGAATTAGATCTCCGCTTGGTCGAAGCACTACCGACGATATAATAACGCCCGGGTAGTCAATTAATCGTTTCTTGAATGCGGGAGTTGTCAGGTCGGGTGTGGGAGGGGTGCTTTTGTTGGCTAGTGGCCCTGTACCTCTAATATCTGCTCCATGGCACATGGCACATCTTTGCATGTACAGGTTTCTTCCATTGACATTGTCTGCGAAGGACGATGATGTTTTGATTGTTGCTAAAACGCCCAGCAAAACGATAGGGAGTATTTTTCTACGCATAAACGCATATTGTTGTGAGTGTTCGCTTAAATTCGGGGCTGGCGATCGAAGTCGTGCTGGTACTGAATGACGCGTTAATCTGCGATACGCATCTACGGCATCGTTGCGCCATGTCGAGTCCGGTGTATTCGCTCGCCAATGCTCGGCACCGTCGCGTAGCCGAATCTAAGGTTGCGCGGAAGGGTCTCCATGCTTTAGTCACTTTATGCAATAGCGTCAATTTTCACATTGCTGCAAATTTTGTCAATACATTTTTGTGAATATTACGGAATTGTGCCACCGCGGGAACAACCTCACTACATAATTCACCTGACAAGATTGACAGGCGAATGGTTTTAGAAATTCATTTTTATTATCAATTGGTCGGAATGTATCATCAAAATGATGAAATCATGTGATTGTTTACTGGTTCGCATCAAATATATTTAAAATTTGAGGATGTGTAAATCAGCGTGCCCAGTGCGGAACGCGGTCGGACGTGTTGAACTATCCGGTTGCTGAACGGGAGCGGTAGGCATCGATTTGAAACACTTCATTGAACGATTCGAGATGTTGCTGCGAATGGGTGCTCTCGCGGTCCAGCGTATACAGAACGGTCAGCTACAACGATGGAAATTTCAAACGTCCTCGCGGGGCGCATCGGTACAGTAGTCGTAGCGTTGATTACCGCAGGAGTCAATCACGTTAATGGTCGAAAGACGCTGACCCACTCGCGCGAGATTCTGGATGTTCAGCGGACCGCAAATGCGTGAGCTGTCGCGACATTTGTCGCGGACAAGAGGCAGCATTGGATAGACGACCTCCGATCCGATGCGTCGCTTTACCTGAGGCTGACGGCGCAACTCACTGACGTGTGGAGACGACAGTTCGGTTTAATGGGCGACATTTGGGATCGGGCGTCGGTCCGAGATCAATCGATTCTCGACAACGTCGAGTGAGGTGCTTACAAGAGATGGGCGCAGGGCGGTCAGCGTGCCGTGCCCAAGATCGCACGGACAATCGCGAAGGATTGAGCCAGATCGAACCAAGGACGACGGGGGCGACCATACTAAGACGCGACGTGCGTGGGTGTTTACGCCGGCCCGATTGGTTCATGCTCGACGGCGTGCTGACTTGCGAAGGAATACGGTGTGTCACGCCCGACGACTAGCAAGGCCGCAGCGGACGCCTCTGCATGATCTAAATCCAGCTATGCGGCCGGGTCTGTGAAATGGGCAAATTGTCGATGCAGGCCCGAAGAAGCGCGTCTGATGCGGGGCTGGCGAGACAACGCCGGGTGCAGTTGTCCGAAAAGTCCGACAACGGGGCACGTCCGTGGTGGCGGAACGATGTGAGTTTCTCGTGCCCCAAATGTGCTGAGCAGATGCGCAGCAGCGGAACGCGTGGGTCATAAAACGACACGTCGGAGTTTCCGTGTCGAGCGTGCCGTCGCCGGTTAGTCAGGTCAGCCCCGACCGTGACGCATTGCAGCGACGAGGGGGCGTTGAAGCGGCGAGCAATTCGGATTCCGCCTGGAAATCCGTCGACTTCTGCCAGCGCTTGCCAAGTGTCGCTTCGTCACTTCCGCCTTTTAGTGTTCGAACCGGGGCAAGGAAGATTGCTTTTCAAGGACCGGAGCGGAAAACCTTGCGGGTACTGGCTCACAGCGCATGTGACGCCAAAAGTTAAACTAATCGTGATCACTTGCCGCCGCAAAATTTTGCACAATGGCGGCAGGGCGGCATCCGCCGCCATCCGACCCCGACCGAAACCCGACGCGCCGCGTGCGGCGCCGCTCCGACATGGACCATCCGAAGGACCACCCGAAACGCATCCTGATCGTCGAGGACGACGCCGACATCGCCGACGTGCTGAGCCTGCACTTGCGCGACGAGCGCTACGAGGTCGTGCACAGCGCGGACGGCGCCGAGGGCCAGCGGCTGCTCGAGCAGGGCAACTGGGACGCGCTGATCCTCGACCTGATGCTGCCGGGTGTCGACGGCCTCGAGATCTGCCGGCGCGCGCGCGGGATGCAGCGCTACACGCCGATCATCATCACGAGCGCGCGCTCGAGCGAGGTGCACCGGATCCTCGGCCTCGAGCTCGGCGCCGACGACTATCTCGCGAAGCCGTTCTCGGTGCTCGAACTGGTCGCGCGGGTCAAGGCGCTGCTGCGCCGCGTCGACGCGCTCGCGCGGGATTCGCGCGTCGACGCGGGCACGCTCGACGTCGCGGGGCTGTCGGTCGACCCGATCGCGCGCGAGGCGAGCGTCGACGGCGTGCGCATCGACCTGACCCCGCGCGAGTTCGACCTGCTGTATTTCTTCGCGCGGCACCCCGGCAAGGTGTTCTCGCGGATGGACCTGCTGAACGCGGTGTGGGGCTACCAGCACGAAGGCTACGAGCACACGGTCAACACTCACATCAACCGGCTGCGCGCGAAGATCGAGGCGGACCCGGCCGAGCCCGCGCGAATCCTCACCGTGTGGGGACGCGGCTACAAGCTGGCCGCGCCGGGCCAGCGGGACGCGTCATGAAGCTGACGCTCACCCAGCGGCTGTCGCTCGTGTTCTCGGTGCTGCTGCTCGCGTGCTCGGGTGCGTCGGCGTGGCTGCAGATCCGCGCGAACGACATGCGCGAGATGGAAGTCGTGCAGGGCCTGTCGCGCGATCTCGCCGCGCACATCGCGAACATCACGCCGCTGACTGACGCGAACGGCCTGCGCCCGGACGCCGTGCGCACGCTGTTCGGCCAGCTGATGGGCGTGAACCCGAGCGTCGAGGTGTACCTGCTCGACGACGCGGGGCGGATCAAGGGCGACGATGCGCCGCCCGGGCACGTGAAGCGCGACCGTGTCGATCTCGCGCCGGTGCAGCGCTTTCTCGCGGGCGAGCCGCTGCCGATCCTCGGCGACGATCCGCGCAGCCCGAGCGCGCGCAAGATCTTCAGCGCCGCGCCACTGCGCCGCGCGGGGCAGGCGCCGGCGGGCTACATCTACGTGGTGCTGCTCGGCGAGGCGCACGACAGGCTCGCGGCGCGGTTCGACGCCGGCAACGTGCTGCGCACGACGCTGTGGTCGATGGCGCTCGTCGCGCTGCTCGGGCTGCTGGCGGGCCTGACCGCGTTCAGCTTCATCACGCGCCCGCTGCGCCGGCTGACCGACGCGATGCGCCGCTTCGACGCGGACGGCGAGCCCGACACGCAGCCGGCCGTGCCGCGCTCGCCGCCCGGGCGGCGCGGCGACGACATCGCGCTGCTCGAATCGACGTACGCGCAGATGGCCGACCGGATCGGCGAGCAATGGCGCGCGTTGACGCGGCAGGACCAGCAGCGGCGCGAGCTGATCGCGAACATCTCGCACGACCTGCGCACGCCGCTCACGTCACTGCACGGCTACCTGGAGACGCTGTCGCTGAAGACCGACTCGCTCGGCGACGCCGAGCGCCGGCGCTACCTGTCGATCGCGCTCGCGCAGAGCGCGAAGGTCGGCCGGCTCGCGCAGGCGCTGTTCGAGCTCGCGCGGCTCGAATCGGGCGGCGTGCAGCCCGAGCGCGAGCCGTTCTCGCTCGTCGATCTCGTGCAGGACGTGTTCCAGAAATTCGAGCTGGCCGCGAAGGCGCGCGACGTCGCGCTGCATGCGCGGATTCCGCCGCGCGTGCCGAACGTATCGGCGGATCTCGGGATGATCGAGCGCGTGCTGACCAACCTGCTCGACAACGCGTTGCGGCACACGCCGGAGCACGGCGAGGTCGAGATCGCGCTGGAGCCGCGCGACGGCACGGTCGTGGTGACGGTCGCGGACACCGGCCCGGGCATTCCGCCGGAGCGGCGTGAAGGGCTGTTCCGGCGGCCGCAGCGGCCGACGGGCGCGGGCGGCGCGGCGCAGGGCGGCGGGCTCGGGCTGTTGATCGTCCACCGGATGCTGCTGCTGCACGGCAGCACGATCCGGCTGGTCGACCGGGCCGGGCGGGGGGCGGTGTTCGAGTTCACGTTGCCGGCGGCGCGCGGCGCGAGCGATGCGGCGAGCCGTTCGGGCGGCGCGCACTGAGATTCCGCCCGCCGCGCCGCTTATGCGTTCCGCTTATGTGTTCCGCTTACGCGCTCCGCTTGCGCCGCACGTCGCTCGGCGTCTTGCCGGTCCAGCGCTTGAATGCGTGACGGAACCCCACCGCGTCGCTGAAGCCGAGCGTCGCCGCGATGTCCTCGGTGCTGAGCGTGGTCGTGCTCAGGTAGTCGATCGCCAGCGCCTTGCGCACGCTCGTCAGCAGTTCGCTGTACGACGTACCTTCGGCCTCGAGCTTGCGGCGCAGCGTGCGCGCGGTGATGCACAGCGTCTGTGCGATCGCGTCGAGGTCCGGGAACTGCCCCGGCATGCGCGTGAGCTCCTGGTAGACGCGGCGCGTGACGCCCGACTGGGTGCGCAGTTCGTCGAGCAGCCGCGCGCAGTGCGACGACACCTGCGCGGCGGTGATCGGGTTCGCGAGCTGCGGCGCGCGCGTGAGCCACGCGGCCGGGTAGCTGAGCAGGTTGCGCGGCTGGTCGAACGCGAGCGGGCATTCGAGCGCGTCGGACAGCATGGCCGCATGCGGCGGCTCCGGCTGCGTGAACTGCGCACGCGCCGGCACGCACCACGCGCCCATCACGTCCTTGATGATCGTCACGTGCAGCGCGAACTGCATGTCGATCAGGAAGCGGTACAGCGGCTCGTCGAGACAGGGCAGCGGCATGGTTTCCCGATCGGGAAACAGCCACGACACCGTGTCGTCCTGCACGACCCAGCCAATCTCGAGCATGCGGTTCGCGAGCTGGTGGTATTTGACGGCCGAGTCGAACGCGTGGGCCATCGATTCCGAGCACAGCATCGCGTAGCCGTACATCCCGTAGCTCGACGCGTGCAGCCGGTGCCCGACCCGCACGCCGAGATCCGGGTTGCCGTAGGCGCGGATCGCATTGCTCGCGGCCGTCAGGAACTGCTGCGACGACGTGAGCGTGAACGGATCGGCGACCGCGGCGGGATCGAGATCGGTCCCGGCGAGCACCGCACCGGCGTCGAGCCCCAGGTCCGACGCGACCTGCAGCAGGACCGCGAGCTTGGACGGCGAGAAGCACTTCTCGCGCAGCATGGCGGGCAGCGCGGCGTCGGGCGACCGATCGCCAAGGGGCCGTGTCTTGGCCGGTTTCAACGGCGCGTCGCGCAGCATGGGTGAGTCCTGAGTCCGATTCGATACCGATTCCGGGTACGCGATTCTGCCCTCGAATGCGCCGGGTCGCCACAGGGTTCACCCTGAGTCCGGCTGCCGCCCGTGGGTCGAACCGTCCGCCGCGCATGGCGCCGGCGCTCCGTTTTGCCCGATGTCGACTACTTTCCCGTGTGTAGAGGCGGGCTCGTCTCGCTGAGCAACGTCAGAATTTTGTCGGTGACGAGTTCGGCCCATCGACGATATTGATTCGGCCCGGGATGGTACCGGTCGATTGCCATCTCGGCGGGATTCGCGGCCCACTCGAGCGACACGTAACGTCGCGCGGGATGGAGGTCGACCCAGCGCCGCAAGGCCCGATCGAGTCGAATGGCGTAGCGGCCGAGGTACCACCGCAGCGGATGCGGTGCGGCCGGCAGGATGCGCAACGGCGGCAGCCCTGTCACGACGATGCCGGCTGCGCCGGTTCGCAGTCCGAGATGATCCGCGAGCGCGATATAGTCGCGGATGAATTGCCCCGGCTTGCGCTGGGACGTGACGTCGTTCGTGCCGAGCGCCGTGACGAGGTAGTCGGCCGGCCCGATCGTGCTGCGCATCAACAGCTTCAACGCCTCGTCCGTATTGACGCCGGACTTCGCGATCAGTTGCCATTCGATCCGTCGGCCCGTGGCGCGTGCCAGGAGCCGTGCAACCGGCTGCGCCAGTGCATGTTCCTGTTCGTCCACGCCCACGCCCGCCGCCGAAGAATCGCCGACCACCAGAATGCGCAGGGGCGCCGTCGAACCATCATCCGCGCCCTCGCTTCCTCTGCGGGGACCGTTGGCCTCGGGCAGGCGCAGCGCGGTCCTGCGCAACCAACGTGCCTGAGCCAGCAGGACCGGGCCAAGCGCGTACTTATATAGCGTCAACATAGAGCAAGAAGATCGAGGTGATGCGCTTTCGCAGTGAAGAATCGCGGAGGCTACGCGACTTCGTTCAGAAAGGCCAGCGTGGCCGCAATACCGGTCTCGTCGCGCAAGATCTTCCGATGACCTTGCTTGCGCGTCGAGAAGAGCCTTGCGTTGATGTGGTTCGAATGGTCCCGACGCCACGCATTCCGATGTCGCCGTTCGAGTCGTACGCGCGTTGCGTGAATGGCGGACGCTTTTATCCGGAAAATCGCGCAAAAGAGCCGGTGATGAATACGGCGTCGGAAAGGCGGCCGATATGAGCGTCGGCGTTGGCTGCGGGACGACATCCGATGCGTGTCCGTTTCGATCATCTTTACGGCCGCGTCGATCATTTGCAAAGCACGGCCGGCGGGCGATAGTCGGCATTCGTGAGACGACCTGCGCCCGAGCGGCACGGGGCGTCGACCGAGCGGCGCCAGCATCGATCCGGGAGCGGTTCCCGCGATGCGCGAAGCCTGCGCGCCGGCCGCACAAGGATACCTACATGATCAAGAGACACTGGAGCGCGTCGTATGGCGCGATCCCCGCCGAGATCGACGCCGATCGCCATCCCTCGATGAATGCGCTGCTGGACGACGCGATGCGCCGGTTCGCCGACAAGCCGGCGTTCCGCGCGTCGGGCCGGACGCTGACCTATGCGGACGTCGATCGCCTGTCGACCGCGCTGGCCGCCTATCTGCAGCAGGTCGTCGGGGTCCGCAAGGGCGATCGCGTGGCCGTGATGCTGCCCAACGTGCTCGCGTTTCCGGTCGTCTTCATCGCCGTCGCGAAGATCGGCGCCGTCCAGGTCAACGTCAATCCGCTCTATACCGCGCGCGAGCTCGAGCACCAGCTCAACGACGCGGGCGTCGAGACGATCGTCGTGTGCGGCGGCTCGACGCGCACGTTCGCGGACGTGATCGCCAACACGCCGCGCATCCGCACCGTGCTCACCGTGGGCCGCGGCGATCTCGGCGTCGTCGACGTGCCCGACGCCGTGCGCGAAGCGCTGCCGCGCAACGCGATTGCGCTCGCGGACGCGCTCGCCGCAGGCGAGCGGCTCGCCTGCGAGCCGGTCGCGCTCGGCGGCGACGACCTGCTGCTGCTCCAGTACACGGGCGGCACCACCGGGCTGTCGAAGGGCGCCGCGCTGTCGCACCGCAACCTGCTCGCGAACGTCGCGCAGTTCGGCGTGTTCGTGTTCGATGCGCAGCGGCCGGGCGAGGAAGTCGTCGTCACCGCGATCCCGCTGTATCACATCTTCGCGCTGACGGTGAATTTCCTGTCCTATTTCGCGATCGGCGCGGAGAACTGGCTTGTCGCCGATCCGCGGGACCTCGACGCGTTCATCGACGTGCTGAAGGCCGCGCGGCCAACGGTGTTCGTCGGCGTGAACACGCTGTACGCGGGGCTCGCGAACCACCCGCGCCTGAAGGAGGTCGACTGGTCGCGCCTCACGCTGTCGGCGGGCGGCGGCACGGCGGTGATCGACGTGATCTCGGCGCGCTGGAAGGCCGTGACGGGCTGCTTCATCCGCGAAGGCTACGGGCTGTCGGAAACCTCGCCCGTGGTCACGTTCAATCCGCCGTCCATCGACGCGTTCACGGGCACCACGGGCCTGCCGCTGCCGTCCACCGACGTGAAACTGCTCGACGACAACGATCGCGAGGCCGGCATCGGCGCGCCCGGCGAAGTCTGCGTGAAGGGGCCGCAGGTGATGCGCGGCTACTGGCAGCAGCCGGAAGCGAACGCGCGGGCGTTCACCGCGGACGGCTACTTCCGCACCGGCGACATCGGCGTGTTCGACGACCAGGGCTTCCTGAAGATCGTCGACCGCAAGAAGGACATGGTCATCGTGTCGGGCTTCAACGTCTACCCGAACGAGGTCGAAGCGGTGGCGACCGCGTTCCCGGGCGTGGCCGAGTGCGCGTGCATCGGCGTGCCGGACCCAAGGACGGGCGAGGCGGTCAGGCTGTTCGTCGTCGCGGCGGAGGATGCCGTCATCACCGAGGCGGACCTGATCGCGCATTGCCGCGCGAACCTCGCGGCGTACAAGGTGCCGAAGGTGATCCGTTTCGTCGAACGGCTGCCGAAATCGACCGTCGGCAAGATCCTGCGGCGGGAACTCAGCCACGCCGACTGATGCGGGGGCGGCAGCGCGGCGCCGGGGCGGCGAGCGCCGTGCGCCGGCGCCGGGTCAAGTACAATGCCGTCGGTTCGTTGGACGCGTACGCCATGACCGGCCCAGATTCCAGTTCCCCCCAGCCTGACCGACCGTCGGCGTCGCCGAGCGCGACGGTGCCGATTTCCCTCGTCAACGGTTTCCTCGCGAGTGCGGGCCTGCCGCCCGACGTGATCCAGCGCTATCTGCGCGGGGCCGGCATTCCGAGCGAGCTGCAGGGCGAACCGAATGCGCGCGTGACCGAGGAGCAGTTCTCGACGCTGTACCGGACGCTTGCGATCGACCTCGACGACGAAATGCCCGGCATCTTCTCGCGCCCGTTGCGCGGCGGCACGCTGAAATACCTGTGCCTCAGCCTGCTCGATGCACGCAACCTCGAAACGGCGCTGCATCGCTTCGGTCAGTTCTTCCACATCCTCCTCGACGATTTCTACGTCGAATCGAAGCGCGATGGCCTGATCGGCCAGGTCGTGATCCGGCCGAATCCGGCCCTCGGCCCGCTTGGCCCGCTCGGCCAGGAGCTGATGCTCAAGCTCGTGCACGGCGTGTGTTCCTGGCTGATCGGTCAGAAGATTCCGCTGCTGCAGGTCGAGTTCGCGTGTCCGCGGCCGCGCCATGCGGTCGACCATCTCTACTTCTTTTCGGGGCCGGTGCAGTTCGACTGCAGCCGCACGCTGATGCGCTTCAGCGCCGGCTACCTCGACGTGCCGATCCGGCAAAGCAAGCGCAACCTGCGCAAATTCCTCGCCCGCGCGCCCGGCGACTGGATCTTCGAATCGTTCAGCGAGCAGCTCGTCTGCCATCGCGTGCGGCAGTATCTGTCGGGCCGGCTGCCCGACCTGTCGACGATCGAGGAAGCCGCCGCGAGCCTGCACTGCTCGGTGCGCACGCTGAGCCGCCACCTGCTGGCCGAGGGCACGACGTTCCAGGTGCTGAAGGACGAACTGCGGCGCGACATCGCGATCCAGCGGCTCACCGACACCCACGACACGATCGCGGCGATCGGCGCGGATCTCGGCTTCGACGATCCGAGCGCGTTTCATCGCGCGTTCCGGCACTGGACGGGCAGCACGCCGGGTACGTATCGGCGGCGGGCGTAGGGTCCGGCCGCGGCGACGGCGTGGCCGATTTTGTCAGTAGGTGGGCCGGATATGACAATGGGAATTCGGAAACATGGCGTTACGATCTGCCGGACATCGCCGTTCGATGGCCGATTTTGCCGTATCGGACCGCATGGTGAACCCCTAATTTCCGCCTGATTGGAAGATCGACCATGAGCTATACCGCCCCCGTCAAGGACATGCTGTTCGTGCTGAAGGAACTGGCCAGCATCGACGCCGTCGCGCAGCTGCCGGGTTTCGAGGACGCGGGCTTCGACACCGCGCAGGCGGTGCTCGACGAATCCGCGAAGTTCTGCGGCGAAGTGCTGGCGCCGCTGAACGTCGACGGCGACCGCGATCCGAGCAGCTGGAAGGACGGCGTCGTGAGCGCGACGCCGGGCTTCAAGGACGCGTTCCGCCAGTTCGTCGAAGGCGGCTGGCAGGGGCTGCAGCATCCGGCCGAGTATGACGGCCAGGGGCTGCCGAAGCTGATCGCGACGCCGTGCATCGAGATGCTGAACGCGGCGAACCTGTCGTTCGCGCTGTGTCCGCTCCTGACCGACGGCGCGATCGAGGCGCTCCTGACCGCGGGCACCGACGAGCAAAAGCAGCGCTACGTGCCGAAGCTGATCTCGGGCGAATGGACCGGCACGATGAACCTGACCGAGCCGCAGGCCGGCTCCGACCTCGCGCTGGTGCGCTCGCGCGCCGAGCCGCAGGGCGACGGGTCGTACAAGGTGTTCGGCACCAAGATCTTCATCACGTGGGGCGAGCACGACATGGCCGAGAACATCGTCCACCTCGTGCTGGCGCGCACGCCGAACGCGCCGGAAGGCGTGAAGGGGATTTCGCTGTTCATCGTGCCGAAGTTCCTGGTCAACGACGACGGCAGCCTCGGCGCGCGCAACGACGTGCACTGCGTGTCGATCGAGCACAAGCTCGGCATCAAGGCGAGCCCGACCGCGGTGCTGCAGTACGGCGATCACGGCGGCGCGATCGGCTACCTGGTCGGCGAGGAGAATCGCGGCCTCGAATACATGTTCATCATGATGAACGCGGCGCGCTTCGGCGTCGGGATGCAGGGCATCGGCGTGGCGGACCGCGCGTACCAGAAGGCGGCGGCGTTCGCGAAGGAGCGCGTGCAGAGCCGGCCGGTGGACGGCTCGGCGAAGCAGTCGGTGTCGATCATCCACCACCCGGACGTGCGCCGGATGCTCGGCACGATGCGCGCGCTGACGGAAGGCGCGCGGGCGCTGGCCTATGTGGCGGCCGCGCACAGCGACATGGCGCATCGTCATCCGGACGAGGCGACGCGGGCGCGCCATCAGGCGATCTACGAGTATCTCGTGCCGGTCGTGAAGGGCTGGAGCACGGAGATGGTGAACGACGTCGCGAGCCTGGGCGTGCAGGTGCACGGCGGGATGGGCTTCATCGAGGAGACGGGCGCGGCGCAGTACTACCGCGACGCGCGAATCCTGGCGATCTACGAAGGGACGACGGCGATCCAGGCGAACGACCTGGTGGGCCGCAAGACGGTGCGCGACGGCGGCGCGGTGGCGAAGGCGCTGCTCGGCGAGATCGGTCGGACGGTCGATGCGCTGGCCAAGCTCGACGGCGCGGCGGCGGCATCGATGAAGGCGCAGCTGGAGAAGGGCGCGCGCTCGCTGTCGGCGGTGGTCGATTACGTGGTGGCGAACACGAAGCAGGACCCGAACGCGGTGTTCGCGGGCAGCGTGCCGTACCTGAAGCTGGCGGGCGTGGTGCTGTGCGGGTGGCAGATGGCGCGCGCGCTGGTGGTGGCGCAGGCGAACCGCGCGAACGATCCGGCGTTCTTCGATGCGAAGATCGCGATCGCACAGTTCTACGCGGAACACATCCTCGTGCAGGCGGGCGGGCTCGAAGCGTCGATCGTCGGCGCGAAGGGCGGCGAGGGCGTGCTCGCGTTGACGGAAGACCAGTTCTGATCGGGAACTGCGGCAGGAGGAGACTCAACTTTGACCAAAGATGAACTGATCGCGCAATACGGCCCGCGCGAATCGATGGAATACGACGTCGTGATCGTCGGCGGCGGCCCTGCCGGGCTGTCCGCGGCGATCCGGCTCAAGCAGCTCGCCGCTGAAAAAGGCGCCGAGATCGGCGTCTGCGTGCTCGAGAAGGGCTCGGAAATCGGCGCGCACATCCTGTCGGGCGCGGTGATGGACCCGCGCGCGATCAGCGAGCTGTTCCCCGACTGGAAGGAACGGGGCGCGCCGCTCACCGTCGAGGTGACCGAGGACCGCTTCCTGTTCCTGTCCGAGAAGAGCGCGATCACCACGCCCAACTGGGCGCTGCCGGACAACTTCAAGAACCACGGCAACTACGTGATTTCGCTCGGCAACGTCACGCGCTGGCTGGGCCAGCAGGCGGAGGCGCTGGGCGTCGAGATCTTCCCGGGCTTCCCGGCCGCCGAGATCCTGTACAACGACGACGGCTCCGTGAAAGGCGTCGCCACCGGCAACATGGGCATCGGCAAGGACGACGAGCCGACCGAGAACTTCCAGCTCGGCATGGAGCTGCACGCGAAGTACACGCTGTTCGCCGAAGGCTGCCGCGGCCATCTCGGCCGCCAGTTGATCGCGAAGTTCAAGCTGGACGCGAACGCCGATCCGCAGGCGTACGGGATCGGCATCAAGGAGCTGTGGGAAATCGATCCGGCCAAGCACAAGCCGGGCCTCGTGATCCACACGGCCGGCTGGCCGCTGAAGTCCGACACCTACGGCGGCTCGTTCCTGTACCACATGGACAATAACCAGGTCGTGGTCGGCTTCGTGGTCGGCCTCGGCTACACGAACCCGTACCTGTCGCCGTTCGAGGAATTCCAGCGCTACAAGACGCATCCGTCGATCCGCGCGTTCCTCGAAGGCGGCAAGCGCGTGTCGTACGGCGCGCGCGCGATCACCGCGGGCGGGCTGATGTCGCTGCCGAAGACGGTGTTCCCGGGCGGCGCGCTGATCGGCGACGACGCGGGCTTCCTGAACGCGTCGCGGATCAAGGGCAGCCACGCGGCGATCAAGACCGGGATGCTGGCGGCCGACGCTGCGTTCGATGCGGTGCAGGCCGGCCGTCAGGCGGACGAACTGAATGCGTATCCGGACGCCTTCAAGCAGTCGTGGCTGTACACCGAGCTGTATCGCGCGCGCAACTTCAAGCAGTGGATGGCGAAGGGGCTGTACCTCGGCACGCTGATGGTCGGCCTCGAGCAGAAGGTGATGGGCGGCAACGTGCCGTGGACGCTGCATCACAAGCATGCGGACCACGAGATGCTGAAGCCGGCGTCGCAGTGCGAGCCGATCGAGTATCCGAAGCCGGACGGCAAGCTGACGTTCGACCGGCTGTCGTCGGTGTTCATCTCGAACACGAACCACGAGGAGAACCAGCCGGCGCACCTGACGCTGAAGGATGCGAACGTGCCGGTGAACGTGAACCTGCGCACGTACGCGGGGCCGGAGGCGCGGTTCTGCCCGGCGGCGGTGTACGAGTTCGTGAAGAACGACGACGGCAGCGATCGGCTCGTGATCAACGCGCAGAACTGCGTGCACTGCAAGACCTGCGACATCAAGGACCCGACGCAGAACATCGTGTGGGTCACGCCGGAAGGCGGCGGCGGGCCGAACTACCCGAACATGTAATGCGTGACCGCGCATGCGTGCGCGACCGAACTGGAGAGAGATGATGAGCCAAGCAGCAAAGGAAGTGGTGGTGGTGAGCGGCGTTCGCACCGCGATCGGCGATTTCGGCGGCAGCCTGAAGGACTTCGCGCCGACGGAACTCGGCGCGAAGGTCGTGCGCGAAGTGCTGTCGCGCGCGAACGTGCCCGGCGACGCGGTCGGCCATGTCGTGTTCGGCCACGTCGTGAACACGGAACCGAAGGACATGTATCTGTCGCGCGTTGCGGCGATCGACGGCGGCGTTGCGCAGCACACGCCCGCGATGAACGTGAACCGGCTGTGCGGCTCGGGCCTGCAGGCGATCGTGTCGGCCGCGCAGACGATCCTGCTCGGCGACGCCGACGTCGCGATCGGCGGCGGCGCGGAGAGCATGAGCCGCGCGCCGTACACCGTGCCGGCCGCGCGCTTCGGGCAGCGGATGGGCGACGGCAAGCTCGTCGACATGATGCTCGGCGCGCTGCACGACCCGTTCCAGACGATCCACATGGGCGTGACGGCGGAAAACGTCGCGCGCAAGTACGGCATCACGCGCGACGACCAGGATGCGCTCGCGCTCGAATCGCATCGTCGCGCGGCGCGCGCAATCGCGGAAGGGCGCTTCAAGGACCAGATCCTGCCGATCGCGATTCGCACGCGCAAGGGTGAAGTGCAGTTCGATACCGACGAGCACGTGCGCAACGACGCGAGCGCCGACGATTTCACGAAGCTCAAGCCGGTGTTCCAGAAGGAGAACGGCACGGTGACGGCCGGCAACGCGTCGGGCATCAACGATGCGGCGGCGGCCGTGCTGATGATGAGCGCGGATGCGGCGCGCGCGCAGGGCGTGAAGCCGCTCGCGCGGCTCGTGTCGTATGCGCATGCGGGCGTCGATCCGGCCTACATGGGCATCGGCCCCGTGCCGGCGACGCAGAAGGCGCTCGAGCGCGCGGGGCTGACGATCGCCGATCTCGACGTGATCGAGGCGAACGAAGCGTTCGCCGCGCAGGCGTGCGCGGTGACGAAGGAGCTGGGGCTCGATCCGGCGAAGGTCAACCCGAACGGCTCGGGCATCTCGCTCGGCCATCCGATCGGCGCGACCGGCGCATTGATCACGGTCAAGGCGCTCTATGAGCTGAAGCGCATCGGCGGCCGCTACGCGCTCGTGACGATGTGCATCGGCGGCGGGCAGGGGATTGCGGCGATCTTCGAAAACCTTCAATAATCGAGCGCTCAGCACCCGACCACAGGAATCGTCATGGCAATCGAAACCGTAGGCGTCATCGGCGCCGGCACCATGGGCAACGGCATCGCGCAAACCGCGGCCGTTGCGGGACTCAACGTCGTGATGATCGACGTCAACGACGCGGCGCTCGCGAAGGGCGTCGCCACGCTGAAGGGCAGCCTCGACCGGCTCGTGTCGAAGGACAAGCTCGACGCCGCGACGCGCGACGCCGCGCTCGCGCGCATCGAGACGTCGACCGACTACCAGCGGCTGGCCGCGGCCGACATCGTGATCGAGGCGGCCACCGAGAACGTCGAGCTGAAGGCGCGCATCCTGAAGCAGATCGAAGCGGTGGTGCGCGCGGACGCGATCGTCGCGACCAACACGTCGTCGATCTCGATCACCGCGCTCGCCGCGCCGCTGGCCGACCCGTCGCGCTTCGTCGGCATGCACTTCTTCAATCCGGTGCCGCTGATGCCGCTCGTCGAGATCATCCGCGGGCTGCAGACGAGCGACGCGACCGCGGCCGCGGTGCGCGCGCTGACGGAGCGCTTCGACAAGTCGCCGATTGGCGTGCGCAATTCGCCGGGCTTCGTCGTCAACCGCATCCTGGTGCCGATGATCAACGAGGCGTTCTTCGTGCTCGCCGAAGGGATCGCGTCGGCCGAGGAGATCGACCAGGGGATGAAGCTGGGCGCGAACCATCCGATCGGGCCGCTTGCACTCGCGGATCTGGTCGGGCTCGACGTGTGCCTCGCGGTGATGGACGTGTTCCTGAAGGACTTCGGGGATCCGAAGTATCGTGCGTGCCCGCTGCTGCGCGAGATGGTGACGGCCGGGCGCCTCGGGCGGAAGACGGGGCGCGGGGTGTACGACTACAGCGCGTGATGCTGCCGCATCGTCGCGATGGGCCGGGGGACCGGTCGTCGCGGCGATGCATGCTTTCCGGATTTGCCGTTATCGGCGCAAATCACCTCTACGCTTCAAGCACCGCCAGATCCACCGGCAACGTCCGCTTGAACATCGCCAGCCTCTGCCTTGCCGCCTTCGGCGGCAACCCGATCGCGTAGCGGACCGCCGCCGCGATCAGCACCATCGTCAGTTCCGAGAACGCGGACAACTGCGCATCGCGCGCGTCGGGCGCGATCTCCCGCAGCCGCTCCGTCAGCAACCCCGCCAGAAACGCGCCGTCCGTCTCGTCGAGCGCCTGCAGCGCCCGGTCGGCCTGCGTCGCGCGCCAGATGTCCCGCATCAGCGGCTCGTCGGCGAACATCCGGTAATAGCTGTCCGTGATGCGGCACAGCGTGCCGTGCAGGTCCTCGACCCGCTTCATCCGGGACAGGTCGCGCCGCACGCATTCGTGCCCGAGCGCGTTGTAGCGCTCCGCCAGCGTGCCGATCACGGCCGTCTTGTCCGGAAAGTACTGGTAGAGCGAGCCGAACGCGATGCCGGTCCGCTCGACGATGTCGCTCATCCGGAATGCGTCGCAGCCCTTCTCGACCATCACCTCGGCCGCGCACGCGAGGATGCGCTCGAAACGCTCGCGGCTGCGTTGCTGGGCCGGAACGAGCCGCGCGCGGCCGGGAACGCTCGCGGTGTCGTCGCTGCCGGTCTGCTCCGATTTTCGCGTTGCCGTTCGCGTTGCCATTGCGCCTCCGGAAAAACTTGATCTTTCAAATGCGAGAGTCTATCGTGTTTTCAAAACGCGAGACATTCTCGCTTTCAGAATGGAGACGCACATGGCAACGCTTCCTGTCCTCATCGTCGGCGATTCACGCAAAACGGGCGCGTGGCGCGCGACCGCCGCGACCGGCGTGTGGAGCGCCTGACCCATGCGCGCGCTCGTCACGCTGGTCCTGCTGTGGTTTTCCGCGATCGGCTGCGGCTTGATGGCGGGGGTTTATTTCGCGTTTTCGACGTTCGTGATGACGTCGCTCGGCCGCCTCGCGCCGGCGGCCGGCGTCGCCGCGATGAACGCGATCAACGTCGACATCGTCAGGTCGCTGTTCATGCCGGTCTTTCTCGGCACGACGCTGGCGTCGCTGGCGCTGGCGATCCTCGCGCTGCTTAACCGGAGCGAACCCGGCGCGATATGGATCGTCGCGGGCGGCGCGATCTATGTGATCGGCATGTTCGTCGTCACGATGGCCTTCAACGTGCCGCTCAACGACGCGCTTTCGGCGACCGATGCGTCCAGCGCGGAAGGGGGCGCGTTCTGGGCACGCTACCTGCGCGACTGGACGGTCTGGAATCACGCGCGCACGGTGGCGTCGGCGGCGGCATGCGGCTTGTTCATCGCCGCGCTCGCGGCAAGGTAGCGCCGCCGCGTGATCGTACCGCACGGCCTACACGTAGAACGCCGACGGCGGCACGCCGAAATGGCGCTTGAACATCGCGGAGAACGCGCTCTGGCTGCTGTAGCCGTGGTCCATCGCGACCGTGAGCACCTTCTCGCCATGCGCGAGGCGCTTGAGCGCGAGCAGCAGCCGCGCCTGCTCGCGCCAGCGGCGGAAGCCGAGCCCCGTCTCGCGCTGGAAGCCGCGATGCAGCGTCCTGACTGAAATGCCGGCGATGCCGGCCCATTCGGCGACCGTGCGCAGGTCGTCCGGGGCGGCGACGAGCGCGTCGCAGATCGTCCGCAGGCGTGCGTCGTGCGGCCACGGCAGGTAAAGCGGCAACAGCGGTGCGGCCGTCACCTCGGCGAGCAACAGGCGCATCAGGTGGTCGTGGCGCGAGCCGGGCGCATAGTCGAGCGGGACGTCGACTGCCGCGAGGATCAGTTCGCGCAGGAGCGGATGCACTTCGACGACGCAACTGCGTCCGGGCAGATGCTCGACCGCTCCGGGCTCGACGAACACGGTCCGCATCTCGACGTTGCCGCTCATCTGCACCGTATGGTCGAGGCCCGCTTCGAGCCAGACGCCGCGCGTCGGCGGCACGATCCACGACGCGCCGTCGGACTGCACGTGCATCACGCCCTCGATCGCATAGAGCAGTTGCGCGCGCCGATGGCGATGCGGCGCGATCCAGGCGCCGTGAGGATATGACGCGGCCATCGCGGACACGGGCATCGGCGTCGACTCGTATGGCAGGTGCGCATCCTCGCGCACGGGCTGGGTTGGCCGATTGGCGACAGGTCGTGACATGTTGGCGTGAGACAGGCAGTTGGCGGGCAGGCACGATGACGCTTCGATTCACGTCAGCTGACTACAACGATATTAATCCGTCGCACGTTATGAACAAGATCACGCTGTTTCGTCACCGCGCAGTCGCGCAACGCTTCCCGGCGCGGTTGCGTCAATCGCGAGGAGCACGGCAATGAGCGCCGATCCGCGGATGCCGGAACCGATTCCGTCTCCCGAAGGCTTCATGTTCGGCCTCGCGCACAAGCTCGACCGGATCGCGGCCGCGCTCGAAGCGATGACTCGCACCGCGGGTCCGATCGACGTCGATTTCGGCGCGGCCGTCGCGTTCCGCTGGCGCGGCTTCGACAATCCGCAGCGCGCCGCGCCGCTTGAACCGATCCCGTCGCCGGCGCTGATCGCGTTCGATGCGCTGCGCAACGTCGAGCGGCAGGCGGCCGTTGTCGAACGTAACACCCGGCAGTTCGTGCGGGGCTGCACGGCGAATCACGTGCTGCTGACGGGCGCGCGCGGCACCGGCAAGTCGTCGATCGTGAAGGCATGCCTGCACGCGTTCGCGAAGGATGGGCTGCGCCTGATCGAGGTCGGCAAGGACGGGCTGAAGGATCTGCCGGCGATCGTCGAGCTGGTTCGTGCGCGGCCCGAGCGCTACGTCGTGTTTTGCGACGACCTGTCGTTCGAGGCGGGCGAGACCGGATACAAGGAACTGAAGACCGTGCTCGACGGATCGGTGGCGACGGACCTGTCGAACGTGCTCGTGTACGCGACGTCGAACCGCCGGCACCTGCTGCCCGAGCACGCGAGCGACAACGCGGACGTGTCGCGCGCGGAGAACGGCGAATTGCATCCCGGCGATGCGGTCGAGGAGCGGATCTCGTTGTCCGAGCGCTTCGGCATCCGGGTGACGTTCTACGGCTTCACGCAGGACCAGTACCTGGCCGTCGTCGAAAGCCGCCTGGCCGCCGCCGGCTTCGGTGCGGAGCAGATTCGCGCGGCGCGCGAGCCGGCGCTGCAGTGGGCGCTCGAACGTGGCGCGCGGTCAGGGCGGATCGCCGCGCAGTTCGTGCTCGATCATGCGGGGCGGTTCGATGTGGTCGAGGCGGAGGGGCTCGTCCGCGTGCAGCATGTGGGGTGATCCGCTCGTCGTTTCGTTTATCTGATGCCGAGTGCCGCTGCGCGCTTCGTCAAGCGCGCAGCGAACACACCGCCATTCCCGAGCCTCCGCGCCCGGCGAATCGAATCAATAAGCCCCGTCGCTCGCGCTTGCATCGGTCACGATCGCGACGCCCGAGCTCGTGCCCAGCCGCGTTGCGCCGGCGTCGATCATCGCGACGGCGGCCGCGCGGTCGCGCACGCCGCCTGACGCCTTCACGCCGATCTCCGGCCCGACCGTGCGGCGCATCAGCGCGACGTCCGCGAGCGTCGCGCCGCCGTGACCGAAACCGGTCGACGTCTTCACGAACGCGACGCGCAGCTCGCGGCAGATCTCGCAGACGCGCACCTTCTCGTCGTCGGTCAGCAGCCCGGTCTCGAGGATCACCTTGAGCGGCACCGGGCCGCACGCGGCCTGGACGGCGGCGATGTCCGCCGTCACGTCGGCGAGGCGGCCGCTCTTCAGCGCGCCGAGATTGATCACCATGTCGATTTCGCCTGCGCCGGCCGCGATCGCGGCCGACGCTTCGAACGCTTTCGCGGCAGAGAGGCCCGCGCCGAGCGGGAAGCCGACGACCGCGCACACGTTGACGCCCGTGCCGGCGAGCGCGCGGGCCGCGAGCGGCACGTTCGCCGAATTGACGCAGACCGAGTAGAAGCGGTGCTCGGCCGCCTGGCGGCACAGTTCGCGAATCTGCGCGTCGCAGGCGTCGGCCGCGAGCAGCGTGTGATCGATGGTTTGGGCGAGTTGGGCGTTGGAAAGCGGCATGTTTCAGACTCCACTGAGCCGTGCGACGGTGCCGCCGCACGAAAAGTTGATGTTTTCACATCGGTTTGTTACAAATACGACATTTCGGCCGGGCGCTGGCGTCCGGCCCGACGAGCGGCTGGCAAGCAGGGCACGAGCATGGAAACGAAGAAGGGCGAACGGATCAAGACGCTGATGAACGTGCTGCAGGGGCAGAACGCGATCCATCTGCGCGAAGTCGCCGAGCTGTTCGGCGTGTCCGAAATGACGATCCGCCGCGATCTCGCCGACAATCCGCACGGCGTCAGCCTGATCGGCGGCTACGTGACGCGCCATTTCGCCGCGCAGCGCAGCGACATCGGCGAATACCTGATCAGCGCCGAGAACAACCGGCAGACCGAGGAAAAACGCCGGATCGGCAAGCTCGCCGCGCAGTTCGTGAAGACCGGCGACACGATCTTCGTCGACTGCGGCTCGACCACGCCGTTTGTCGTCGACTTCATTCCGGACGACCTCGAATTCACCGCCGTCTGCAATTCGCTGAACGTGTTCGCGAAGCTGCAGCAGAAGCCGCACTGCAGCGTGATCCTGTGCGGCGGCACGTTTCACCGCAAGAACATGGTGTTCGAGTCGGCTGCCGAATCCGGCATTCTCGACACGATCCGCGTGTCGAAGGCCTTCATCTCGGCGGCGGGCGTCAGCGAACGCTGCGGCGTCACCTGCTTCAACTTCCACGAAGTCGATGCGAAAAAGAAGGTGATGCAGCACGCGCAGAACCGCTTCCTGCTCGTCGATCACACCAAGTTCGACGAAGTGCGCGCCGCGTACTTCGCCGAGCTGACCGACTTCAACTACGTGATCTCCGACGGGCAGTTGAGCCGCCGCTACGAGACGGCGATCCGCGAGCACGGCATCGCGCTCGTGACCTGACGCACGGCTTGCGACGTCACGCATGCGGCGCGGCCGTCCGGGTGCGCGCTTCTTCGGCGCTCAGGTAGCCCGTGAGCCCGTCGGTCCGGTACAGCGCGCGCGGCGCTTCGCGAAAATCGTCGCGCCGCAGTCCGATTTCGCGTTGCATGCTCAGGCCTCCGACGGATTGCGCGTGTCGGCGTAGCGCGCGTTCGCATGCCCGGCCGGTGCCGCGTCCGGCGTGGCGGCGGGCAGGTGCCGCAGGCAGTGGAAGCCGTAGTAGACGATCACGACGAAGCACGCGAGCGGCACGACGAACGCGAGCTGCATGTTGCCGCCGGTGTGGTCGGAGATCAGCCCCTGGATCAGCGGCACGACGGCGCCGCCGACGATGCTCATCACGAGGATCGAGCCGCCGTACTCGGTGTCCTTGCCGAGGCCGTCGATCGTGAGGCCGTAGATGGTCGGCCAGCACGGGCCGAGGAAGATGCTGACGCCGACCGCCGTGTAGACCGCGGTGATGTCGCGCACGCTGATCGTGTACGCGAGCAGCGCGATGCACAGGATGCCGTAGACGATCAGCACCTTGGCCGGGCCGACGCGCTTCATCACGAGCGTCGCGATCAGCTTGCCGACGAAGAACGCGAAGAACGTCGCGAGCAGGTAGCGCGATGCGCCGCGCTCGGTGAGCCCGCCGATCTGCATCGCGAGCCGGATCGTGAAGCTCCACACGCCGACCTGCGCGCCGACGTACAGGAACTGCGCGACGACGCCCGCGACGAAGCGGCGGTTGCCGGCGAGGCGCGCGAGCGTGCCGCGCGCGTCGACGCGGTGCGTCGCGGCGTCCGAGCCGTTGCCCTTGCAGGCCGGGTACGGCGTCAGCGCGAACACGACGAACACCGCGGCGAGCACGGCGATCAGCCACCGGTACGGCTCGAGCGTGGCCCGGATCATCGCGAGCTGGTGCAGGTGCGCGTCGGCGGCCGACATCGCCGCGAGCTGCGCATGCGACGCGTCGCCTTCCTTGAAGATCAGGAAGCTGCCCATGACCACGCCGGCCATCGCACCGAACGGATAGAACGTCTGCGAGATGTTGAGCCGGCGCGTGCTGGTTGCGCGCGGCCCCATCAGCGTCGAGTACGAGTTCGACGCCGTTTCCAGGAACGACAGGCCCGCGGCGATCACGAACAGCGCGACGAGGAACATCCCGTACTTCGCCATCGACGCGGCCGGGAAGAACAGCAGGCAGCCGATCGTATACAGCAGCAGGCCGACGAGGATCGTCGTCTTGTAGCTGAACTTCTTCACGACGGTCGCGGCGGGAATCGCGACGAAGAAATAGCCGAGATAGAACGCGGATTGCACGAACGCCGATTCGAAATCGGACAGGAAGAACGCTTTCCTGAACTGCGCGATCAGCACGTCGTTCAGGTTCGCCGCGGTGCCCCACAGCGCGAACAGGCAGCACAGCAGCGTGAACGCGAACAGGGGCGTGCGGTTCAGGTAATAGCCGTCGGGTGTGGGTTCGATTCTGGCTCGGCTCATGGGTGTCTCCTTCCCGGGTTGTCTTGTCTTTGGACGTCGCGTCGCGGCCGTCAGAGTCCGGCGTCGCGCATGAAGCGCTCGAAGGTGGCGGCGTCGGCATATGACTTCTGCGTGCCGAGGCCGGTCACCGAGTGCGCGGCATATGCAGACGCGTAGCGCATCGCGGCGGCGGCGTCGCGCGATTCGACGTAGTAGCGCGCGAAGCAGCCGATGTACGCGTCGCCCGCGCCGGTGGTGTCGCGCGCGTCGACGCTGACGCCCGGCACGTGGCGCACGCCGTCGCGCGACACGAGCAGCGAGCCTTTGTCGCCGAGCGTGACGATCACCTGCCTGAGCCCGCGCTCGACGAGCGACGCGGCGGCGCGCGCGGCGGTTTCGGGCGAATCGACGGGCATGCCGGACACGATCGCGAGCTCGGTTTCGTTCGGGACGAAGAATTCGACCGGGCGGATTCGCTCGAAATCGAGGTCGGGCACTGCCGGCGCGGGATTCAGCAGCACCGGGATGCCGTGCCGCGCGCCGAACGCGATCGCGTGATAGACGGTGTCGAGCTCGATCTCGAGCTGCAGCACGATCAGCGCGCATTCGCGCAGCTTCGGCGCGGCCGCGTCGATGTCGGCGGGCTTCAGGTGGCGGTTCGCGCCCTTGACGATCAGGATGCTGTTGCTCGAATCGGGCTCGACGAAGATCGGCGCGACGCCGCTCGGCACGCCGGGCACCTTGCGCACGTGCTCGGTGTCGATGCCGGCGTGTGCGAAGTTGCGGATCGTGTTGTCGGCGAACACGTCGTCGCCGACTTTCGTCACCATCACGACCCGTGCGCCGAGGCGCGCGGCCGCGACGGCCTGGTTCGCGCCCTTGCCGCCGCAGCCGAGCTCGAAGCCGGGTGCTTCGAGCGTTTCGCCGCGCATGGGCATGCGGGTGACGTAGGTCACCAGGTCGACCATGTTGCTGCCGATGACCGCGATTGTCTCCATGCGTTGTTTTCCTTGGAATGATTTGGGGCGGATGCCGGGGAAGGGTGGTCCGCGCATGGATGATAATAAAATCACACAAAATGTGAAAATGCAATCTTAATATGTGATGGGTATCACGGACGGGCATTGCCGTCGCACCGCTCACACAACTAAAGTTGTGCCGATCGAGCGCTCGCTTCTCCCCGGCCCCCTGCAGCACGCGGGCGCCGGACATCGGACCTTGCCAGGTCTGGGTTCGCGGCTAATCCACGGCGGCAAGATCGGCGCGGTGAGTTGGCCAGCGCCGGCGGGCGCCCGCCCAGGAGGCCCCGCCGATCGACCATTGCGACACCACATGAGTTGAAACCGCGTATCGGGTTACAACTTGAGTTGACGCAGTCCCGCCGCTAGACACAACTTTTGTTGAAGCGCGATTCCCTGCTGAGCCTTGCTAGGCATTGATTGGCGGGAATGTCTTCGGCGCGGTGATCGGCTGCGCCGGTTTTTCCGAGGAGGTGAGGGAACTTGCGGCTGTCGGCCTGGTTTGCCCGCTGGCACGGGCAGACATCCTCGTAAAATGACCGAGAATTCAGCACCAACTCCTCGGAGTTACGCGATGTCAAAACCTCCAGTAATTGAACCTCATCAGCTTCGCCACGCGCTCAAAGTCGCCGCTGTGACGGGACATAGTCCAGTTCGTGACGTAGCGCTTCTGCTCCTTTTCTACGGCACAGGGCTGATGCCGAACGAGGCGGCAAAGCTACTTGTTTCGGATTATTTGGAGGCGAACGGAGCTGTGCGCGTTGACTCTGCTATTCGCGCCGAAATTGCGTTCAACGGCAAAGTTCGACAGTTGATATGGGCGAACACGAGGACTTGCCAGGCGATTGATGACTACCTCGCGTACCGGCTCGCGGCGCGGCATGGCGTCACAACCACTGCGGCAGCGTATCGCGGGCTGGACCCGCGTGGGCCGCTATTCATGTCGAGCGACGGTGAGCCGTTCACCTTCACACGGCGCATTACAGGTAGCGGCGCGATCAGCTACTCGTGTGAAACGCTGACAGAAATTGTCCGGCGTCTGCATCAGCAAGCTGGCATCGAGGGCGGCAACGCGTCGGCTGCGCGACGGACATTCGCTGTGCGCCTCCATCGTGACGGTCGCTCCTTGAAGCTCATACAGGAACTGATCGGAGTTTCGAGCCTGTCTGCCGTTAAGAACCTCATCGACGGCGATCCGGTGCGCCTGTCGGCGATTGTAAGAGGGGTGATTTGAGACGGGGCGACTCGCTTGTCTAACATCCATCTTGCCCTTGCGTTACCGCACGCCTTACCTTAAAGTAAGGAATATCGGAGGTGTCATCATGACAGCAGCAACCATCACTTCAAAGGGTCAGGTCACGATTCCCGTGGACGTGCGCAATCAGCTTGGTCTGCAGGCCGGCGACCGGATCGAGTTCAGCCTTAACGAGGCAACGGGCAGGTATGAGGTCTACCCGGCCACGCGCTCGCTTGCGTCGCTCAAGGGCATCGTGAAAAAGCCCGCGAAACCGGTGTCGATCGAGGAAATGAATCGGGCCATCGCGGACCAAGGAGCATCCGCGAGATGATCGGATTGGATACGAACGTGCTGGTCCGCTACTTCGCCCAGGACGACGCCGTACAGTCGAGGAAGGCGACGGCGCTGATGGAGTCCCTGTCGGCCGAGCGGCCGGGATACGTTTCGCAGGTCGCCTTGGTCGAAGTTGTGTGGGTACTCGGGCGATGCTATGGCGTCGAGCGCGAGCAGATGAAGGACATCATCGACTCGATGATCGGCACCAAGGAACTGGCCGTTGAAGGTGCGGACACGGTGCGAAAGGCACTTCGCGTGTACGCGGCATCTTCAAAGGCGGATTTTGCAGACTGCCTGATCGAGCGTTCCGGCCACGCAGCCGATTGCGAGTACACAGCTACCTTTGATGTCGGGGCTGCCAAGGTCGCAGGGATGCAGTTGATCAAGTAATCACCGTGCAAGCCGATAAACAGGAAACCAAGGAAAGCGCATGAAGTACATAGGATCGACGCTCGGAGCGACAAGCATCCGTTGCCCGCATTGCGGCAGACCCGCGGTGTGCAGCGCCAGCAAGGGCATGTGGTGTGGTCACTGCAAAAACGGCACGGTGCGATAGGAAAACACGATCATCATCAAGAGATGAAGACGAAATGAGCGACGACACCAAAACCAACCCGCCCGAGACCAACAACTACAAGATTGGACAAACAGTGCGTTACAAACCGACCATGACGATCTGGAAGATCGTTGGTGTGGGTTCTGACTGGCTCGATTGCGAGAAGAAAATCAAGCAAAAAAATGAAACAGCGCTTCAGTCTCGCCGAGGTGGAGCCCTACTTTGCAACTGGTGCAGTCGGAATAACAATCTATCGATGAGAACCGAAACCGGAGAGTGTAGATGGCACATGCGCTCGCTTGGCTGAACGTCGTCGGAGTGGTCTGTGGCTTTGTCGGGGGCGTGATGACGTACCGCTTTGGGCTGCCGAATATCGAGGTTCTCGAATCAGGAGCGTACACCGACTTCGAGACGACGCCCGAAATTCATCGCTACCAACGTCTATCGAGGGTTGGCATCGCTTTAATCAGCGTGGGATTTCTTCTCCAATTCCCCAACGCAATGTACGCGGTCCATCACTAATAAATCGGAAAACGATATGAAAACGCGGCTGGTGTGGCTGGTGTTCTGGCTACCAGTTCTGGGATATGCAAACCCAGTATGCACAGAAATACCGGAAGGAGCGCGATTGCAACCCTACGTAATCGAAGATGTGCAATATAAGCCCCCCGGCTACCCTCGGGCAATCTATGCTGTAACGGACGGCGAGGTCCTATGGGTTCGGTTTGATACGCCTCCTCCATGGCCACGACCCTACACGCCGGGACTGAAGGACGGGGCGGATCTTATTTTGGATTGGCATGCGTCGAAAGATTGCCTTATGGTCATGAAGAATGGCCACTATGCGGACGGGAAGCTCGACGAATTTAGGACCTTTCCAGAGTTGCTGTATCTCGCCTAGGATGGCCGAGTCACCCGCTTAGCGACCACGCCGTTTGAGATGCCGACGCCGAACTGGGCGACGCCCGCCAAATCAAAATGAGCCTCGGAGAACAGGGGGAAAGGATGCAAGAAGGAACTGTCGTCGTCACGAACCAGAGGCGCGGTATGTTTGTTGTCCAGATTGACGAAGGCGACTTTGTTGTCTTCGAGTCGATGGCTGATATTGACATCGCGGTTGGCGACCGAATTGCAGGTGACCTCGAGGCGTTAGGGCGAGAAGAACTTCGGCACTTGGGCCAGACCCGGCGCTTCGATGCGTATGGCCAGAGCGGCCCAAGCAGCCTCGCAGCGTGTAAGCGCCTCGTTGGAAACTGATCGGAAAACGGACATGCACGTGTGGAACCTTGTTCAAGGCATCGAAGCGATTACGCTCGCGGGCGTCGGCGCTTGGTGTCTGTTGCGCGGCAGGCGGAAGCTCGCTTTCGTGCCGCTAGTCTGCGCGATGATGGTCGGCGTCGTTGCCTTTGCCGCTTAATAGGAAAACTTGTCAATAGAAAACATGGACCGAGCGCCTAACCAACTTCCCTTCACTGTTGATCGTGTACGGTTGACGCGCCGATCAGCAAGACGACTTGGAAAACGCCGGTCTGGCCGGCACAAGGAAAAGCAGCCCGTGAGCGACACACCGAGACCTCCTGCATTTGAAGTCCACCACGACCTAAAGTCGGCCCCCGACGTCGACGCACATCACCTCGCCCGCGTCTCGATCAGCGGCGCTGAAGAGGCGCTCGCGAAGATCACGGCGATGCTGAAGCGCTGCGATGGGGAGCCCGACGTGAACGCCCTCCAGTGGCATCTGCGCTCGTTTTTCTGGGAGCTCTGCGGGGCATGGGACCTATTCCAGCAGTGGGTCAATACCGCGTTTCGCCTCGGCTACGCTGAAGACAAGGTTGCGATGACGGTGATCCGTCAGGCGAAGAGCAATGTGACGGGCTGGGATGAGGTCAAAGCCATCCTCGTCGCCGCTTTCGACAGCGAGTGGCACTTCGAGGTGCTGGCCTACCGCAATTCCGCGCACCGCTCCTATTTCCGCATGATGGAGATTCATCTACAGGAGAAGGGCGTGAGATGGATCAACCTGCCGGCCGCACGCCAAGGGCAGTCGAATCACTTCGAGGGCATGGTCCCGCAGCTCACGGAGTATGTCCGTCAGACGTTGGCCGTCGGACAGCAGATCGCCGACCTGAAGGCGCGGATGCGGACATGAAAACATGGAACTGAACGTAGCATTTTCGTGTCCGTGTGGTGCATTTGTCGACCAGAATTTGCATGTCGACATGCAGGAATCGTCGACTGACACGGCGAGCGACAGGGACGAGGAATTTTACGCATCCGTACAGTGCGACGGGTGTGGGAAAGACTTTGAGGCACAGATAGGAAAACTGGAAAGGACGTTCGTGATGCCCTATTACTTTGGATTCAGGCAGGCGCGATTGAAGACGACGTCAGGCGTTGTCCTGTCGCCAGGTCATGCGGTGTTGTGTGGTCATATCCAACTCGCGAGAACGCTCAGGTCAACAGGACCCAAAGCCAGGCGTGGGACGCGGCATTGAGCCATGTATTCTTTGCCGAGAACAATGAGAAAGCGGAACAGATGATCGAAAGGGATACCCCGACCGCGTAGGACGGGAAACGGGGATGTCGGTCGACTTCTAATTACGGCACGGAAAGCATTTAGAATGAAGCGAGCCACAAACCTCTTGCCTCTGGTCGATTATCAGCGCATTTTCCAGGTTGCGCACGGAATCATTCGCGAGGTCGGAAAGGACACGTCGAAAAGCTGCGTTTTCTTCAGTATCGCGGGTGCCCATCTGTTGAACACTCACTACGGCATCGGTGCTCGCCCTATCGTTGGTGCGGCATTCTATAAACTCGATGCGAGTGATCGTGTCTTGGCGATTGCCGATGCGACGCAGCAGTTTGAGTTGAGCTCGAGGGAAGGATTTCACTGCTGGGTGGAAGCCGACGGCTGGTGCCTCGACTTTACGTCGCCATTGTTTCCTGAAATGGCCAAGCACTCGGGATATACAGGGGTCCGTGATCGAAGGATGTTTCAGAAGCCGCTTAGCAGTATGGCCGAGGGGCTTGCAGCCTTAAAGTCGCCAGGCGACTTCTACCTGAACTCGAACATGGATCTTACTCGAGAGCTTTTGACAAAGAACATACAGCGCAACGACGTCAAGGACCTCATTGGAATAGCGGCACACTGGTATCGAAAGCCTCCGAGGAAGATCGAGTCCAAGATGACCATCGGGAATGATCTCGGGAGAGTCATGACCTTGACGCTCGATGCTCCGCAGATTTCAGGGGTCTGGTAAAACAAACGGAAAACGCGTGGATTGTGCGCCACATAAGATAACCGTGACGAATCAGAAGAGTGAGGACAGTATGGGTAAATCGAATAGGCAACTTCTCACCGGCAACAACGCAAGCGCCAATATTGGCATCCAGTTGAAAAGCGAGAATTCTCTCTACAGGATTTTCGGCTGCGCAGACATGTCAGGCGGTGAAGATGGCGCTGTCCCACGCGGTTGTGTAGAGCACTTGATTGGGCATCGTCAGTGGAACGGGGTACGACGTTATTTGAAGCAGAATCGAATCCCGTACAAATGGCGGCCCATTGTCCTCGGTGCGGAGTTTGAATCTCGTAACGGCGCGCGCTGGTGACTCGGAAAACGGAGAAAGACATGGGACTGCTGTCGGATGTGTTGAGCCGCCCCGGTTCTTGGTGGATCAGCTCGAAGAGCGATCCACGCTGGAATGAATCCGGTAGGGCCGAAACGGTGAGCATCCTCTCGATGCCCAAGGAAGTGAAGAATGCAAAGCGCCGCCTCTCGCGTCGACTCGGGGCGGCGCCAGCCGACCTTGAGTGGGGCGTGATGAAGGACTAGGAAAACATGATGAACCTCGGAGCGGTTAGCCTCACGTCCGCCGTGGGTTCACATTGATGGAAAAGGGCGCGGCGATGCGAATGTTTAAGAACCCGGCGTTCTGGTCAGTGGTCTTCTTTCTCGTGGCTCTGGCCCAAGCCCTCGGCGCCTGGCACAGCCGACTTGCAGCGCAGGTCTGCACCGTTTGCGCGCTTGCGCTGCTGGTCTATGCCTTCGTGACCTGGTTGCGGGTCAGTGTGGATTGCCCCTATAACCTGAGGCCACCTATAATCGCCATCAACTTGTCCAAGATGTCGCGGTTACCAAGGTGAGGGGGTGTCCAAATGGGACAGTGCCGTCGCATCTATTCGCGCTTCGTCCTCACAAGCTCGATCGCCGGTCTGGCAAGTCTGGCAGGCCTCGCGCACGCCGAGGACAGTCCTTCGAGCGTGCCGACCGGGTTCAAGCCATCGGAAAGAACGATCGACGTCTATGCGGTGTATGGCAACGGACGCGCGACCGAGGGTGGCAACATGCATTGGCGTGCCTACGAAGTCGGCTTCGGCGACGTCCTGAATGACTACCTTTCGGTCTACCTCGCGTATGTGAACGAGGGGCATCCCAGCGATCACCACCGTGACGGCTTCGCCGCGCTGGGTTCGTTTCGTTGGCCGGTCGGCGCTCGCTTGGCGCTCGAATTGTCGGCTGGGCCGTATTTCAGCATGGACACGACGCATGTCGACAACCAGCCGCGCAACGAAAAGCGATGGGGCGTGCGTGCGTCAGCGGCGGTGCGGTATTACCTCGTTCCCAACCGCTTCTTCCTCAAGGTGCAGTACAACCACATCCAGATGATCGACGGATTCAATTCCGACGCGGTGCTCTTCGGCATCGGCTCGGATTTTGGCGGCGATCCTGGCCCGGCGTTCTCGGACGGCAAGACGCAGGTTGGCGTTTGGGCCGGGACGTCGCAGACGAACCGTCCCCAAGTGCCGATCGAAAAGGGGTATATGGTCGAAGTCAAGCGGCCGCTCGGCAATGCGTGGGCCTATTCGGCGAGCTTCGTCTACGAAGGCAACAACGGCGTCGCCGGCCGACGAGGTGTGGCCGCGCAATTCTGGTACGTCGCGCCGATCAAGATCAAATGGACGCTTTCGGCAGGTGTAGGCCCGTATCTCTCGCATGATCGTGACGAGGTCTCGAGCAAAACGAGACTCAATGCCTTGCTCAGCGCGCAGGTGACCTATCAGGTCACGAACGACTGGGCTGCGAGCCTGCGCTTCAATCGTGTCGCAACCGGCAACAACAAGGACCAGGACATGTTCATGGTCGGCTTGGCGCGCAACTTCTAGGATCTCATTCCCACGCGTAGGCCCATTCCATTCAGAGAATCGAGAAGCGTTGCGGTTTGGGCTTGCAGGAGAAGTGCAGTAGCGTGGTCAAGGTTTCGCAACATGCGCCTCGTAGATCTCCTGTATGACCGACACCACGCCGGGCTCAGTCAGCTGAACGGTTGCGAAACCACAGCCGGTCCCCCAATGGCTGCGCATTGGCCATCTGTAAGTGTCACTCAGCCCGCTATCTCGCCGTCATCGCAGCCGTGCGGTTCTCTCCCTCAGAATTGGCCTCGGCCACCGTTCATTGCGACACAAGATGAGTTGAAGCCGCGCACTGCCACCGGTGAACGCCGCAGCTGGCGCTCCAAACACGCCGGGCCGGGTGGCACCTGATCTTCGCGAGCACGGCATGTTCGCTCGGTTGGCGGTTGTTCGAGCGGGGCGACTGGGAACGCGCGGCGCCCCGCGCCGGTGACGTCGCGTTCCCGCGCTGGCGAGGGTCGGCCGGGATTTGGAATTATGCGCTGTAGCGCATAATCACGAACCTTGTTGATATTCTTATATCATTCGAGCGGGATATAAGGTGCCAAATAAAATCGCATAATTTCGATGGCGTGAACGGATGGGTTAATTGACTTGTGTGAAATCATTTTTAATAAAAATGCCGCACTTTTGTACGAATGAGTTTGTGCAAATCGCGTTTAAACTTCACACGTTTTGTCGTAGACTGCGTTTCGTTTTCAATGCTTGTCGCTCGAACCGGTGCCGGCGGGCTGCTGGCGCGGGAACGCCGTTGATCGGCCGATTTCGGTGCGGCGCCATGTCGGTCGCCGAGGCCAAGTCGTTTGCATGCGGCCGATGAATCGCGCCGATCATTGACGCACGGAAAACAATCGAATCATTCGGATTTTTTATACATTAAATCAGCAGATTATTTAGAAATCACGTTCATCGCCGTGTGCGATTCTGAATGAAATCTGGTATTTCGGATCGCATCGGCGCACGTTGTCGGAATTCGATCGAACAATTCCGCTATTTGCCGGGCAAGCGGCCGGTTCGTCTCACGCAGTCGAGTGTCAATCGGCTGCCGGTCCTCTTCGCGAGGATCGGCGGCCCCAGTCAGGTAGGGATTCACCCGCAATCGTCAATCGACGCGTCCGCGCGGACGCGCCCGGACGTTCGTTCACCACTTGCACCACCAGCATGGAGTACCTGCACCATGACGACATCCACTCTCGATTCGCCGCGCGTTTCCGAACACGAATCGCGCGCCATTTCGCCGCACAACATCGTCGATCTGCTGTTGCGGGCCGCACGGCTGCATCCGCATACGGGCGTGCGTTACATCGCCGCGGAATCCGAGGAAAAGGGCGCTTTCGTCACGTATCCCGAGCTGCTCGACGAGGCGCGCCGCATCCTGGGCGGTCTGCGCTCGCGCGGCTACCGATCCGGCATGAAGGTCGCGCTGCTGCTCGAGCACGCGAACGATTTCATCCCGGCGTTCTGGGCGTGCGCGCTTGGCGGATTCGTGCCGTGTCCGCTCGTGCCGATCCGCAACGATCCGGAGCGTTGGGCGAAGCATCTCGCGCACGTCGACACGCTGCTCGACCATCCGCTGCTCGTCACCACCGAAGCGCTAAAGAACGATCTGCCGGACGGCGCGCTCGCCGTCAACCTGAACGCGCTGCGCGCCGGCGCGCCCGACGAATCGGTTCATGCCGCGCAACCGTCGGACCCGGCCGTCTTCGTGCTCACGTCGGGCTCCACCGGCAATTCCAAGGCGGTCGTGCTCACGCACGGCAACCTGCTCGCATCGATGGCGGGCAAGAACGACAGGCAGCAGCTCGCCGGCGCGGACGTCACGCTCAACTGGATCTCGTTCGATCACGTCGCCGCGCTGCTCGAAGCCCACCTGCTGCCGCTCTACGTGGGTGCCGTGCAGCTCCATGTCGAATCCGCGGCGATCCTGACCGATCCGCTGCGCTTCCTGCGGCTCATCAGCCGCTATCGCGTCACGATGACCTTCTCGCCGAACTTCCTGTTCGGGCAACTGAACGCCGCGCTCGAAGCGATGGGCGACGAGGCGCTCGCGGCGTGGCGCCGCTCGGTGGATCTCTCGTCGCTGCGGCACGCCGTGTCGGGCGGCGAGGCGATCGTCGTCGCGACCGGGCAGCGCTTCCTCGATCTTCTCGCGTCGTGCGGCCTCGCGCCCGACGCGCTGTGGCCCGCGTTCGGGATGACCGAGACGTGCGCAGGCTCCGTGTATTCGCGCGAATTTCCGTACGGCGATGCGGGCCGCGAGTTTGCGTCGCTCGGCCTGCCGGTGGCCGGGCTGCAGATGCGCATCGCGGACGACCGCAACAACGTGCTGCCGGACGGCGAAGCGGGCGAGTTCCAGGTGCGTGGCCCGATGATCTTCCAGTGCTATTACAACAACGCCGAGGCGACGCGCGCGGCGTTCACGAGCGACGGCTGGTTCCGCACGGGCGATCTCGGGCGCATCGAGCGCGGCCGGCTGTGGCTCGTCGGCCGCAGCAAGGACAGCATCATCGTCAACGGCGTCAACTACTTCAGCCACGAGCTGGAGACGACGCTCGAAGCGCTCGACGGCATCAAGCGCTCGTTCGTCGCGGCGTTCCCGACGCGCAGCACCGGCGACGAATCCGAGCAGCTCGTCGTGACGTTCACGCCGTCGTTCCCGCTCGACGACGATGACGCGCTGTATCGCGTCATTATCGCGATCCGCAACAGCACGATCCTGCTGTGGGGCTTCCGGCCCGCGTTGATCCTGCCGTTGCCGGAAGACGAGTTTCCGAAGACGAGCCTCGGCAAGACCCAGCGCACGATCATGCGCAAGCGGCTCGAAGCGGGCGGCTACGACGGCTGCAAGGCGTTGGTCGCCGATCTCGCGAACCGGCAGATGGGCGGCTACGCCGCGCCCGAGGGCGACACCGAGGCCGCGGTCGCCGCGATCTTTGCGGAGATGTTCCAGGTCGCGCCCGACGCGATCAGCGCGACCGCGAGCTTCTTCGATCTCGGCGGCACGTCGCTCGACATCCTGAAGCTCAAGCGCCACGTCGAGCAGCGGCTCGGCGTCGTCGACCTGCCGATCGTGACGATTCTCCAGAATCCGACCGTGCGCGCGCTGGCCGCGCGCCTCGCGCCGGGCGAGCGCGTGACGGCGGGCGATTACGACCCCGTCGTGCCGCTACAGCTCACGGGCGGCAAGACGCCGCTCTTCTGCGTGCACCCCGGCGTCGGCGAGGTGCTCGTGTTCGTCAATCTCGCGAAGTATTTCGTCAACGAGCGCCCGTTCTACGCGCTGCGCGCGCGCGGCTTCAACGAAGGGGAGACGTATTTCTCCAGCTTCGACGAGATGGTGAGCACGTATGTCGACGCGATCCGCAAGCGGCAGCCGCACGGGCCGTACGCGGTGGCCGGCTATTCGTACGGCGGCGCGGTCGCGTTCGAGATCGCGAAGGTGCTCGAATCGCAGGGCGAGCGCGTGGATTTCGTCGGCAGCTTCAATCTGCCGCCGCACATCAAGTACCGGATGGACGAGCTCGACGAGGTGGAAGGCGCGGTCAACCTCGCGTTCTTCCTGTCGCTGATCGACAAGCAGCAGTCGCTGACGCTGCCGCCGCAGTTGCGCGCCGCGATGCCGGAGCAGGACCCGCTCGCGTACCTGATCGACCACGCGCCCCCCGGGCGGCTCGCCGAGCTCGACCTCGATCTGCCGAAATTCCGCGCATGGGCGGGGCTTGCCCAATCGCTGCTGACGCTCGGGCGTTCGTACGTGCCGTCGGGCAGCGTGCAGGCGATGTCGATCTTCTACGCGATCCCGCTGCGCGGCACGAAGGACGACTGGCTGAACGACCAACTGCGCCGATGGGACGAGTTCACGCGCGCGCCGAATCGCTACATCGACGTGGCGGGCGAGCACTACACGCTGATGGGTCCCGCGCACGTCGCGACGTTCCAGGCGGTGCTGCGGGCCGAGCTCGATCGCGCGCTCGGCGGCAAATGACCGATGTCCGACATCACGATGAACAAGGAGAAGAGGCTCATGGCAGTGTCTGTCAACGAAGCGCGCGGTGACGCGGAACAGCGGCACGCGAAGCGCAAGGTTCTGATCACGGGTGCGACCGGCCAGGTGGCGCGGCCCGTCGCCGAAGCGCTGGCGGCGCGGGACGAGGTGTGGGCGATCGGCCGGTTCGGCGATGCGAGCGTGGAGGACGCGTTGCGCGCGAAGGGCGTGAACACGTGGCGGTGGGACATGGAGCGCGACACGCTCGACGGCCTGCCCGACGACTTCACGCACGTGCTGCACGCGGCGGTGAGGCGCGGCGAGGACGGTGATTTCGACAAGGCGATCGAGATCAACACGGTCGCCACCGGGCGCCTGATGACGCATTGCCGCCGCGCGGAATCGTTCATCTACGTGTCGAGCGGCAGCCTGTACGCTCGGCAGGCGCTCGATCATCCATATGCGGAGACGGACCCGCTGAACGGCGTCGCGCACTGGCTGCCCGCCTATCCGATCGTGAAGATTTCGTGCGAGGGCGTCGTGCGCGCGTTCTCGGCCACGCTCGGCCTGCCGACCGTGATCGCGCGCCTGAACGTCGCGTACGGCCCATACGGCCATGGCGGCGTGCCGGTGCTGCTGTATCGGCAACTGCTCGCCGGCAAGCCGGTGCCGGTACCGCGCGAGGGCCAGAACTGGGCGTCGCTGATCCACACCGACGATCTCGTCCGCCAGGTGCCGCTGCTGTGGGAGGCGGCGAGCTCGCCCGCGCTCGTGCTGAACTGGGGCGGCGACGAGGCCGTCGGCATTCAAGATTGCCTGCAATACGTGGCGGACATCACGGGCGTCGATGCGCGTTTCGAGCGCAGCGACGTGACGCGCGAAACCTATGCGTTCGACAACACGAAGCGTCGCGCGCTGATCGGCGATTGCACGGTGCACTGGAAGCAAGGTGTGCGCCGGACCATCGAAACCCACTTCCCCGGCGCGGTGAAGACGCTGCCGGTCGAGCAGCGTTGACGCGCGAGACAGGAGCTATTTGCAATGTCGATCAACATGCAGACCGTGCGCGAATCTTACGAGGCCTTCCACCGTCGCGACCTGCCCGGCGTGCTCGCGGCGCTCGCGCCGGACGTGCGCTGGACCCATCCGGACGGCATGAGCCCGTACGGGCTCGGCGGAACGAAGCGCGGCCACGACGAAGTGATCGCGTTCATCAGGCACGTGCCGACGCACATCGCCGAGATGCGGATCGCGCCGGACGAGTTCATCGAGTCCGGCGAGCGGATCGTCGTGCTCGGCACGCGCCGCGTCACCGCGGCCAACGGGCGCAACGCGACGCTGAAGTTTGTGCACGTATGGCGGTTCGAGAACGGCCGGGCGATCACGTTCGAGGATCACTTCGACACGGCCGAGATGATCAAGCTGATCGCGGACTGACCGTACCGGCTCGCACGGCGGCGGGCCGCATTCATACGCATTCGTATTTCGATCGATCGAAAGGAGAAATCTGATGACGGAAGTGCAGACGGGACAGCCGCCACATATCGCGATACTGCAGATGGTCACCGGCAAGTGGCACGCGCAGGCGCTCTATGTCGCCGCCGAGCTCGGCATTGCAGATCTGCTGGCGGAGCGGGAACGGACGGCGGACGAGCTGGCCGCCGCGACGGACACCCACCCCGAGGCGCTTTACCGCGTGCTGCGCGCGCTCGGCAGCCTCGGCGTGTTCGTCGAGGAGGAGGGCAGGCGGTTTCGCAACAGCCCGCTCAGCGACACGCTGCGGCGCGACGCGCCGGGCTCGATGCGCGGCTTCGTGCGGCTCGCGGGGATGGACGCGGGATGGCGGGCATGGGGGCAACTGATGTACAGCGTCAAGACCGGACGTAGCGCGTTCGAGCATGTCGTGGGCGGGCCGGGCTTCGCGTACATCGATGCGCATCCGGAGATCGCGGCGATCGTCAACGACGCGATGACGAGCATCAGCGAACTGGAATCGCCGGCGGTGGCGCGCGCCTATGATTTTTCGCAAGCGCGCACGATCGTCGACGTGGGCGGCGGCCATGGCTTTCTGCTTGCGACGCTGCTGCTCGCGAACCCGAATGCGAACGGCGTGCTCTTCGAGCTGCCGCACGCGTGCGAAGGCGCGCGGCAGCTTTTCGCGAAGCACGGGCTGACCGGGCGGGTGAAGGTCGTCGCGGGCGACGCGAGCAAATCGATCGACGCGCACGGTGACGTCTTCGTGATGAAGCACGTGATCTGCGACTGGGACGACGAGCAGGCGACGCGGATCATGACGAACTGCGCGGAAGCGATGCGCCCGGGCGGCAAGCTCCTCCTCGTCGAGGCGGTGCTCACGCCGCCGGGCGAGCCGCATTTCGCGAAGCTGCACGATCTCGAAATGCTGATCATGAGTTCCGGCGGGCACGGGCGCACGGCCGAAGGGTACGGGCGGCTCTATGCGGCGGCCGGGCTGTCGATGACGGCCGTTCATCCGACGCAAGGCGCGCATAGCGTGATCGAGGGCATCAAGCCGTGACGGCGGGTGCCGCGGATCGCGGCGAGCGGCGGGGGCGGTTCGAGCAGTTCGATCGCTGCGAGCAGTCCGCCGCGCTCACCTCGCTCGCGCGACCTTCGCGAGCACGTCCGACAGCGCGAATCTTCGGCTGCGTCGCGCGCTTTGACGCGCGACCAGGCGTCAGAGCAATCGCTCCGACAACACACGAAACGCGACACCCGGAACGACGAAGCAGAACGGCGCGCCAACCGCGCCGATCCGCCGCAGGAACTCGCCATGACCGACCGGTTCCACCGTCCTGAGAGGCTTGACAGCCTCGACGTCGATCGGCAGGTCGATGCGCGCATGCGCGAGGCCATTGCAATCCTCGACATGCGCAATCGCACCATGCTGCAGGCTCAGGAACGTCACCGCGCTGCGCCATGAATCGAAGAACGGCGCGAGTTCGGCGGGCAGCGTGCATTCGGACGTCGTCTCGGCGATGCAGCGAAAATCCGGCGCGCTGCCGTCGCCGCCCGCGAGCAGCGTGCTGAATCGTCCGTCGCGCGCCGTATGCTCGAAGCGTTGAGCGAGATGCGACGGCAATGCGTCGCTGAACAGCCGGCTGCCGAGCGCATAAAGCGGATGGTCGAAGACGTTCTTCACGAACAGGACCGTCGGTTCGACAGGTTTTCGTCCCGCAAGCGTATCGACGTAAAGCCGCCAGTTGCTTTGCAGCGGCGACGGAAAGAGGCGGCGCAGCGGGCCGGCGGCGCGCGGGCCGAAGTGGCGGTGCGCGTAGGTCAGGATCGTGAACGGCGTCTTGCCGTCGCGCGCGGCGAGCCTGACGCCGGGCGGCACCAGATGCGCGACGTTGGCGAGATCGACGAGCCACGTGCAATACACGACATCCTGCACGTCGCTGGCGAGTTGCAGGAACGGCAGCCGCGACAGCAGCGCGCGGCGGGCGCGCAGCAGCGGACGGCTCGCGACGACCCGGTTGGCGAGCCGGCCGACGATGCCGGCGGACGGATGGACGAATGCGTTGGTATAGGACATGGCCGTTGTTGTCGTGATGGATTGGCGCGCGACGCGCAAGCAAGCGCTTTCGGCTTCGGCCGGCACGCACGCAAGGTACCTCAATCGTCTGCAATCCGCTCGCGCGGCGAACCGGACGAGCGACGCAAGCCCGCATGATCCGACCGAAACCCGCCGGGCGACTGCCCGGTCCATTTGCGGAACGCGCGATGAAACGCGCTCGGCTCGGAGAAGCCCAGCTCGCCCGCGATGTCGGCCACGCTGCGCGTGCCGTCTCGCAGCAGCGACTGCGCGATCACGCTGCGCATCTCGTCCTTGATTGCCGCGAAGCTCTGCCCTTCGCTGCGCAAGCGCCGCCGCAGCGTCGCCGGCGGCATGTCGAGCCGCGCGGCCAGCGCGTCGAAGTTCGGCCAATCCGCCGCCGGAATGGCCTTCAGGTGCGCGCGGATCTTCGCGACCCATCCCGAGTCGTGCCGGTAGCGCACCAGGATGTTGGCGGGCGCGCCGCGCAGGAAGGTCTTCAGCGCCTGCTCGGAGCGGATCGTGGGCAGGCGCAAATAGGCCGCGTCGAACGTGAGCCGGCAATCGGGCCGGTCGAAATGCACCGGCGCGCCGAAGAACTGGCTGTAGTCGGCGCGATGGGCGGGGCTCGCGCACGAGAAATCGATGCGCCGCAACGGAATGCGCCGCCCGATGAGCCAGCACGCGAGCCCGAGCAGGATCAGCCAGAACGTGCGATACGCGAACGCGGGGCGCGGCCCGCCCGCGTCGGCGAGCACGATGCGCGCCTCGCCGCCGGCCACCTGCAGCCGGCCGTGCGGGTGGTCGAGCACCACCCGCAGAAACCGCAGCGCGCGCCGCAGCGCCTGCTCGAGCGTGGCCGCATGCAGGACCGCGTGACACAGCAGCGCGAAGCTGCCCACGCGCATCGGCCGCGCGGCGAGGCCGAAGAACTCGTCGTCCAGCGCGTCGGCCATCGCCAGCCACAGCCGCCCGTACTGCTGGATCGTGACCGGGCTGTCCACCGCGGCCGGCAGCCCGGCCGCGCGCAGCAGCGGCTGCACGTCGACACCTTGCTGGCGCAGGCACGCGAGCGCGTCCTCGACGAAGCCCGGCGCGATCATGTGCCGTTCCACCACGGACCCTCCGAATATGGCATTTCCGATCAGGATCGTAGACTCGATTTGTCATTGTTTGCAATGTCGGCGATGACTACCATCGGGAACGAATCTGCCGCGCCGGCCGATCTGCCGGCAGCGAGCCAACGGGAGGAGACACCCATGCCAGATCAGATCGCCGACGCCATCCCCGCTTACGCCGACGCGGTGGCCCGCTTCAGCCTCGATGCCGCCGCGGCGCGCCTCGACGGCGACCTCGCGCGCGGGCTGAACGCCTGCGTCGAATGCTGCGACCGGCACGTGGCGGCCGGCGGGACCGCGCTCGACTGGATCGACGCCGGCGGCCGGCATCACAGCTTCAGCTTTGCGCGGATGCGGGCGCTGTCGGCGCGCGTCGCCCATCTCCTCGTCGCGCAGGGCGTCGGGCCCGGCGACGTCGTGGCCGGCCTGCTGCCGCGCACGCCCGAACTGGTTGCGACGATCCTCGGCGTGTGGCGCGCGGGCGCGGTCTACCAGCCGCTGTTCACGGCGTTCGGGCCGAAGGCGATCGAGCACCGGCTGCGCATGAGCGACGCGAAGCTGGTCGTGACCAACGTCGCGAACCGCGCGAAGCTCGACGAGGTCGCGGCGTGCCCGCCGGTGGCGACCGTGCGCCGGCCGGACGAGCCGCTACGCGGCGGCGACATCGATTTCCTCGCCGCGCTCGATGCGCAGCCCGATGCATTCGAGCCCGTGCCGCGCACGGGCACGGACCTGTTCCTGATGATGTCGACGTCGGGCACGACCGGGCTGCCGAAGGGCGTGCCGGTGCCGCTGCACGCGTTGCTCGCGTTCGGCGCGTACATGCGCGACGCGGTGGACCTGCGCCCGGACGACCGCTTCTGGAACATCGCGGACCCGGGCTGGGCCTACGGGCTCTATTACGCGATCACCGGGCCGCTGCTGCTCGGCCATGCGACGACGCTGGTCGAAGGCGGCTTCTCCGTCGACGCCACCTATGACGTGATCGAGCGGCTGGGCATCACCAGCCTCGCCGGCTCGCCGACCGCGTACCGGCTGCTGATGGCGGCCGGCGCCGGGCCGGCCGCGCGCATCCGGGGCCGCCTGCGCGTCGTGAGCAGCGCGGGCGAACCGCTGAATCCGGAAGTCATCCGCTGGTTCGACGCCGAGCTTGCCGCGCCGATTCGCGATCACTACGGGCAGACCGAGCTCGGCATGGTGGTGAACAACCATCACGGCCTCGCGCACCCGGTGCGTCCCGGCTCGGCCGGCGTCGCGATGCCCGGCTACCGGGTCGCGGTGCTCGACGACGCGGGCCGCGAACTCGGGCCGAACCAGCCCGGCGTGCTCGCGGTCGACATCGCGCGCTCGCCGCTGCTGTGGTTCACCGGCTACTGGCGCCAGCAGACGCCGGCCATCGCCGGCGGCTATTACCGCACCGGCGACAACGTGGAGCTGGAGCCGGACGGCAGCATCAGCTTCATCGGCCGCGCGGACGACGTGATCACGTCCGCCGGCTACCGGATCGGGCCGTTCGACGTCGAAAGCGCGCTGATCGAGCATCCGGCCGTGATGGAGGCGGCCGTGATCGGCGTGCCCGATCCGGAGCGCACCGAGATCGTCAAGGCGTACGTCGTGCTGTCGGACGGCCACGCGGGCTCGCCGGCGCTGGCCGACGAACTGAGCCTGCACGTGAAGAAGCGCCTGTCCGCGCACGCGTATCCGCGCGCGGTCGAATTCGTCGACGCGTTGCCGAAGACGCCGAGCGGCAAGATCCAGCGCTTCGTGCTGCGCAAGATGGCGGCCGAACAAAACGCGACGAACTGAACGGAGGAACGACGAATGAACATCGATAACCGCGTGTTTCTGGTCACGGGCGCGGGCTCCGGCCTCGGCGCGGCCGTGGCGCGCATGGTCGTCGAGCACGGCGGCCGGGCGATGCTGGTCGACGTCAACGGCGACGCCGCGGCGGGCGTCGCGCGCGAACTCGGCGCGGCGGCGCGCAGCCACGCGGCCGACGTGACCAGCGAAGCCGACGGGCAGGCCGCGCTCGCCGCCACGCTCGACGCGTTCGGCCGGATCGACGGGCTCGTCAACTGCGCGGGCGTCGCGCCTGGCGAGAAGGTCGTCGGGCGCGACGGGCCGCACCGGCTCGCGAGCTTTGTGCGCGCGGTCTCGATCAACCTGGTCGGGACCTTCAACATGATCCGGCTGGCGGCCGACGCGATGTCGAAGCAGGACGCCGACGCGAACGGCGAGCGCGGCGTGATCGTCAACACCGCGTCGATCGCCGCGTTCGACGGGCAGATCGGGCAGGCGGCCTATGCGGCGTCGAAGGGCGGTGTGGTCGGGATGACGCTGCCGATCGCGCGCGAGCTCGCGCGCTTCGGCATCCGCGTCGTGACGATCGCGCCGGGCATCTTCGCGACGCCGATGATGACCGGGATGCCGCAGGACGTGCAGGACTCGCTGGGCCGGAGCGTGCCGTTTCCGTCGCGTCTCGGCCGCCCGGAGGAATTCGCCGCGCTGGTGCGGCACATCGCCGGGAACACGATGCTGAACGGCGAAGTCATTCGACTCGACGGCGCGTTGCGGATGGCGCCGCGCTGACTCTCAAGGAGAAGGAATCATGACGACACAACACGATCCGATTGTCATCGTCGGTGCGGCCCGCACCCCGATGGGCGGTTTCCAGGGCGACCTGGCCGCCGCGACGGCGAGCGAGCTGGGCGCGGTGGCGATTCGCGCGGCGCTCGAACGCGCCGGCGTGCCGGCCGACCAGGTGGACGAGATCGTCTTCGGCTGCGTGCTGCCCGCGGGGCAGGGTCAGGCGCCGGCCCGGCAGGCGGCGCTGAAGGCGGGGCTGCCGCTGGCGGCGGGCGCGACCACGGTCAACAAGATGTGCGGGTCCGGCATGAAGGCCGCGATGTTCGCGCACGACCTGCTCGTCGCGGGCTCGGCGGACGTGCTGGTGGCGGGCGGCATGGAGAGCATGAGCAACGCGCCGTACCTGCTGCCGAAGGCGCGCGGCGGCTACCGGATGGGACACGGGCAGGTGCTCGACCACATGTTCCTCGACGGCCTCGAGGACGCGTATGACAAGGGCCGCCTGATGGGCACGTTCGCCGAGGATTGCGCGGCGGCCTACGGCTTCACGCGCGACGCGCAGGACGCGTTCGCGATCGCGTCGCTCACGCGCGCGCAGCAGGCGATCGCGAGCGGCCGGTTCGCGGCCGAAGTCGCGCCGGTGCAGGTGCGCGCGGGCAAGACCGACACGGTGGTGAGCATCGACGAGCAGCCGGGCAAGGCGAAGCTCGACAAGATCCCGACGCTCAAGCCGGCGTTCCGCGAAGGCGGCACGGTGACGGCCGCGAATTCGTCGTCGATCTCGGACGGCGCCGCGGCGCTGGTGCTGATGCGCCGGTCGGAAGCGCAGAAGCGCGGCCTGACGCCGAAGGCGGTGATCGTCGGCCATTCGACTTATGCCGACAAGCCCGCGCTGTTCCCGACGGCGCCGGTCGGCGCGCTGCGCAAGCTGTCGGAGAAGACCGGCTGGGCGCTGCGGGACGTCGATCTGTTCGAGATCAACGAAGCGTTCGCGGTGGTCGCGATGGCCGCGATGCGCGATCTCGACCTGCCGCACGACAAAGTCAACGTGCACGGCGGCGCGTGCGCGCTCGGCCACCCGATCGGCGCGTCCGGCGCGCGCGTGATGGTCACGCTGCTCGCGGCGCTCGAGACGCATGGGCTGCGGCGCGGCGTGGCGTCGCTCTGCATCGGCGGCGGCGAGGCGACGGCGATCGCGATCGAGCGCCTGTCCTGATTCGGCGACGCGGATCCCGCGTCCGGATTCGTGGCGGCATCGAGCGAAGGGCAGGGCCGGGGCGGGCTGCAAGGGCCCGCCCCGGTTCATTTGCGGCCCCGATTATCCGTCGATTGCCGCGAACGTCGATCGAAAGCGGCGATGCCCGCGCGGACTGCTACAATCGCGACTTGTTTCATTCAGTGTGCTTGACGTTACGGACTCTGAACGGCTCGCGAGCGGCATGATCGACTTGCGCAGAAAGCCGGGCGGTCAAAACCCCGATACCGCCTCATTCGGCAACGGTCAGGCAGACTGTGAACGAGTGAAGGGAATCCCCGCGTGCCCCGGTCGATGCCGGGCACCGCATCGACGAAGAAAACGCCACGTGACATCCAGCAAAATTCAGACGCTGCAGCAGCAGCTCGGCCACCTCAACCTGCTCGTCGAAGAAGCCCGGGCGAAAGAGAAGGCGGAAGCATTGGCCAGGATCCGGGAACAGGTCAAGGAATACGGCATCACGGAGGTGGAACTCCTCCGTGCGGCCGGCTTCGTGAAGGACCGGCCGAAGAAGCATCCCGCCAAGTACTACGATCCGTCGTCGGGTAATTCCTGGACGGGGCGCGGCGCCCGCCCGAAATGGCTGGCCGGCAAGAATCCGGACGACTATCTGATCCGACCCGAGGCCAAGCCATGGTGGCCGGGCGAGGATTGATGGAATCCGGTCGGGCGCTGCCGATACGGCCCGCCTGATCCCGGCCGCTCGGCCGGCGCGGTCGCTTCCCGCTGACGTTTCCGACGATGACGGTAGCGAGTCAGCGAAGTGGCATGCCTGCGTCCCCTGAATCGAACGGCGACGCGTGCGCCGAGTACGCCGCGTTGCGCCGCGCGACGACCGGGCCGGGGCCGTTCGAGCCCGCGCTCGGGGTCCGATCCGTTCATTCATTCGACCGCGAGCCTGCCGCTCGAGCGGCGGCGCGCGGCTGCTCCACGCGTGCGCCGACGAATGGGTCGTCGCCGATGACCTACACTAGAAGCCCGCTCCTCGTGGGCCGGTGGCCGTTCCGGCACAACCAACCTGCATTGCTTCGACCCCCGGCTCGCCGCCTGTAGATAGCGGTGGAACGGAGATACGGCGTGATCGGCTGCCCGGATTCGCCGGGCGCCGACATTCATGTAGGAGGTCATCATGTTGCAAGCCAGCGAGATGCAACAGCGCTTCAGCCACCTGCAGCAGACAATCAGCGAGGCATCACGGACCTGCCACTCGGACAAGACAGCGCCCAGGGACTTGCTGAACTGGGTGGACGAACTGGACAAGGAATGCAAGTCGGCGAAGAAGATCGCGGCGTCCGGCGACGACGATCGCATCCGCCAATGGATCGACGATCTCGAACGGATCGGTGATCGCGCCGAGCGCGCCTGCATGCAGGCCGGCGGTATCGATGCCGGCGTCATGAACGCGGTGAGCACGATGCATTCGGAGCTCTCGGAGCTGAAGCAGCAATTGCACTGAGCGATTTGCCCGGTATCGCGTGTCGCCGAGCGGGTAAACCGCGAGGGGGTTTACCTGTGTCGAACGCGGGATTTTCGAGGAGTACGATCAGTCGTCCAGTTTGTTTTTGAGGTTTCTCAGAGCGAAGCTCGCCCGCGTACCGCGGGCATTTTTTTGTCCGCGATCCGGGCCGTCGCAAGGATCTGCAACGCTTTCTCCTGTTCGTCCGATCGGTCGCGCGGGCGCTCATGCCGACGAAGGCAGACTGCGCTATCTTTCCGCCTGCGACTTCCGTTCCTGCCCAATCCGTCGATGAAATTCGCGCCCCTGATCTTGCCGAACCCACTCGTCACCGACCGCCTGCTGCTCCGCCCGGCCAATCGGGCGTACGCGCCGGATTTGCTCGCGTACTACGTCGAAAACCGGGCGCATCTGATGCCGTGGGAGCCGTCGCGGCCCGATTCGTTTTACACCCGGCATGCGATCGAGATGCGGCTGCAGTCGATGGAGGAAAACATCGCCGCCGGCCGCGCCGTGCACCTTCTGATGTTCGATAAGGATGACGATCGATTGATCGGCGATTGCAATTTCACGCAGATCGTTCCGGAGCCGTTTCGCGCGTGCTATCTCGGGTTTTCGATCGCACGCGATCGCGAAGGGCGGGGATTGATGCACGAATGCCTCGAGACCGCGATTCGCTACGTGTTCGACGAGCTCGCGCTGCATCGCGTGATGGCCAATCATCGTCCCGAAAATCGGCGCAGTGCGCGGCTTCTCGAACGGCTCGGATTCGAGCGGGAAGGCTATGCGCGCGCGTATCTGCGCATCAACGGCGCGTGGGCCGATCACGTTCTGACCGCGCTGATCAATCCGGCGCCGGTTTGACGGCATGCGTCGGCGGCGCGTTGCCGCGGTGATCGCCCATTCATTTCGGATGCTTAATGATCGCATGACGAAATGACATGAAGGCCATTTCGGCTTCGCGAGAGGCGGTTTCAAGTGGTCATATCCGGATAAAAGTTTGATGTGATCAAACTTTTATCGATTATTCAGAATCCTGGATATAAAAGGTGTTTGATTCAATCAAACGTCCGGTATTTTCCGTAATTAATCTGTTAAGTTTGATGTGATCAAACTTTGAGTGTTTCATCAAAAAAAGTTTGACGCTCATTTTTTTTCCTTGATATCTTCCTCAATCACGAAGCGACGGTTTGTTTATGAATATTCAATCAGCTCGGGGTTATTTCTCGGGGCGGCTCGCCTGATTGCGGCTTGGCCGCACGCTGCCGGCCGCCGTTCGAGCGGACGAATATTCGCTACATTTCCCTGAATCGAATTGGGCTCGACGTAAGAGCCGCTTTGTCCGTGCGCGAGCGGCGGACGACGTGAACTGCATATTCATAAATAAGCAATTCAGGATTAAGGGAAATTGAATTCAAGCGCGTCGTAATCCGGGCCGGTGTCCGAAAAGACCGGCGAATTTCGCGTTGGGGGATTGAAGGTGGGTATCAAAGTCGACGAAGGCGTGCTCGCGTCCAACAGCGGGCTGGCTCAGCTCGGGCGGCCGCGGCAATTCGGCGGGAAGCCGCAAAACCCGGTGCGCCGGTTCGGCGGCATCGCGATCGTGCTGCTGCTGCACGTCGTGCTGGTCTATGCGCTCCTGAACGGCCTCGCGACCAAGGTCGTCCAGGTCGTCCAGCATCCGATCGAAACCCGCATCATCGAACCGGTGAAGCCGCCGCCGCCCCCGCCAATGCCGGTGGTCAAGCTGCCGCCGCCGAAAGTGGCGCTGCCGCCGCCGCCGTTCGTCCCGCCCCCGGAAGTGCCGGTGCAGGCGCCGCCGCAGGCGACGATCACCCACCAGGCCGCACCCGTGCCGTCCGCGCCGGCCGTGCAGGCGCCCGTCGTCGCGCCGCCCGCGCCCGTCGCGAAGCCGGTGAGCCACGAGGTCGGCGTCGTCTGCCCGAATTCCGATCAAATGCGCGCATCGATGCAGTATCCGAAGGAAGCACAGGAAAACAACATCACCGGCGACGTCACGATCGAATTCGTCGTCGATGCCGACGGCAACATCACCAACGAGCGTGTCGCGCAATCGGCGGACCCGATCCTGGACCGCGCGGCATACAACACGGTGAAGCGATTCAAGTGCGTGGCGCAGGGGCAGTCGGTGCGCGTGCAGGTTCCGTTCTCGTTCAACCTGAACTGAGCAGGGACGAGCGGCGCCGGAACGGCATGAGCTGGCAGGTAAATTAGTAAGTTTAACGAAAGAATCGGAGCAGGTATGGAAAAGCGTTCACTGGCCGCGCTGGCGGCCTGCATGTTGATTTCCGCAGCCGCGGTCGATGCGGTCGTGGCGCCGCAGGCGGCGTTCGCGCAGGCGAGCGGGCCGGCCGCCGCGTTGGCATCGGCCACGACGACGTCCGCGCCGCAGGCCGCCGCGGACGCGCCTTTGCTGCCGCCCGCGCCGGCGGCGACGAAAGCCGTCGAGAATCCGTACGGTCTCGGCGCGCTGTGGAAGAACGGCGATTTCGTCGCGCGGTTCGTGCTGAGCCTGCTCGTGGTCATGTCGATGGGGAGCTGGTACATCATGATCGCCAAGTTCCTCGAGCAATTCCGCGCGAACCGGCGGGCGAAGCTCGCGGACGAGCAGCTCTGGTCGGCCCCGACGCTGTCGGACGGCGCGAAGCTGCTGGACGACGCATCGCCGTTCCGCTTCATCGCCGAGACCGCGATCGAGGCCGGCGAGCATCACGACGAGGCGCTGCTCGAGGCGGTCGACCGCAACACGTGGATCGACGTGTCGGTCGAGCGCGCGATCACCAACGTGTCGAACCGTCTGCAGGACGGCCTCGCATTTCTCGCGACGGTCGGCTCCACCGCGCCGTTCGTCGGCCTGTTCGGCACCGTGTGGGGCATCTACCACGCGCTGACGGCGATCGGCATCGCGGGGCAGGCGTCGATCGACAAGGTCGCGGGCCCGGTCGGCGAGGCGCTGATCATGACCGCGATCGGGCTGGCGGTCGCCGTGCCCGCGGTGCTCGGCTACAACTTCCTGGTTCGCCGCAACAAGTCGGTGATGGAGCGCGTGCGCAACTTCGGCGCGCAGCTCCACACGGTGCTGCTCGCGGGCAGCAAGCGTCCGGTGCGGGCCGCCGCGGGCGCGCGGGCCGCGTCGCTCGTCCACTGACGCGGGCGGGGTGCGCGATGGCCATGAACGTCGGGCAGGACGACAGCGACGAGGTGATCGCCAACATCAACACGACGCCGCTCGTCGACGTGATGCTGGTGCTGCTGATCATCTTCCTGATCACGATCCCGGTCGTGACGCACACGATTCCGCTGACGCTGCCGAAGGAAACGGTGCAGCCGCTGCAGACGACGCCGAAAAGCGTCGAGATCGCGGTAAATCGCGACGGGCAATTCTTCTGGGGCGAAACGCACGTGGACGGCGCGACGCTGCTCGCGAAGCTGAAGGGCATCTCGCAGATGTCGCCGCAGCCCGACGTGCACGTGCGCGGCGACGAGAACACGCGCTACGAGTTCATCGGCCGCGTGATCACCGCGTGCGAGCGCTCGGGCATCGCCAAGGTTTCATTCATCACCGAGCCGCCGGCGCGCGGCGGGTAGGAGTCGACGATGGGCATGAACGTATCTTCGGGTAGCGGCGGCGAGCCGGACGTGTTGGTCGACATCAACACCACGCCGCTGATCGACGTGATGCTGGTGTTGCTGATCATGCTGATCATCACCATTCCGATCCAGATGCACTCGGTCAGGATGGACCTGCCGGTCGGCAATCCGCCGCCGCCGGCGAAGCCGCCGGAGGCCGTGCAGATCGACATCGGCGCTGACGGCGCGACGAACTGGAACGGCGCGCGGGTGCCGGATCGCGCGGCGCTCGAGCAGAAGCTCGCGCAAGTGGCCGCGCAGCCCGTGCAGGCCGAGATCCGTCTGCGGCCGGACCGGCTCGCGCCGTACAAGGCCGTGGCCGGCGTGCTGGCCAGCGCGCAGCGCGTCGGCGCAACCAGGATCGGCCTCATCGGCAACGAGCAGTACATGCCGTGAAGCGGGCGGGCGTGCCGGTGATCCGGCAACGGCAGCGGTAACGGCGGGAATCGGGAAAAGGCGAGATATCCGCATTGGTTTGCAGTGCAAATTGACGCGAGGCGATGTGAATAGCGGGAAAACCGTAACATCGAATCCAGGTCGCGTGACCACGGCTCCTGCCGGTACGCAGCCGCGCTGCAGGCGTGCTGCGATCGTGTGGGCCGGGCGCGCATTCATCAAACAGTTTCGACTAAGGGTTCGTGTCTCACTATGGCTTCGCCTTCCGATGAATCGATGCTTGTCGCCACCTCGATGGGAAACCGGATTCGCATGCTGCGGCGGCAGCTCAAGCTGACGCTGGACGTGACCGCCGCGGCGGCCGGCATTTCCAAGCCGTTCCTGTCACAGATCGAACGCGGGCGCGCGATGCCGTCGATCGCGTCGCTCGTCGGGATCGCGAGGGCGCTGGGCGTGACGATCGACCACTTCGTCGGCGCGCCGGGCGACGCGCCGCCGGCGTGCCGGTGCGAAGCACTGCCGCAGCCCGGCGCCGAGGCGATCGCGCACGCGTTGGCTCAGGTCTCCCATCTGGCGAACGGGACGAAGCTGGATGCGACGCTGTTCCGGATACCGGCTGGCCAGGCGGCGCGGGAAGCCGCGTCGTACGCGGGGGAGGAATTTCTCTACGTGATGAACGGCGAGATCGAGTTGACGCTGGACGGCCGCACCATCGTGCTGAAGGCGGGCGAGACCGCGCATTACGAATCGACGGTGGCTCATGCATGGAGCAACGCCGCCGACGAGGAAGCGGTGATCGTCTGGGTCGGTGCGCCAAGACAGGGCTGATCGACAAGAAGGGCATCGTGCGTCCGACCGGGCGATCACATAAGGATGACTGAATGATTCGGATCATTCGATCAGAAACACGGAAGGACGGGTTCGAAGGAGCGCAAGTGGCAGGTCGGCAATGACGGGGACCGGTATGCAGACGCCCGGCATCGGGCGGGGATGGACGAGATCCCGCTGCAAAACCGGCGGATTCTTATTGATGAGCGAGTGGGGAAGATGAAGCAGAGAGCTTTGGCGTTGGCTATCAAGAGAATGATCTGGGCGGAAGTGGCGCTGACGGCCACGCTGGCGGCGCCGGCGTTCGCGCAGAGCCAGCCGTCGCCCGGAGGGGCGACGGTCGCGGAGGCGGTTGCGAACGACGCGCCCGCGTCCACCGGCGCGGAGGCCGCGACGCAGGGCAAGAACAAGGTCGCGCAGATCAAGCGCTTCGAGGTCACGGGCTCGCTGATCCGCAGCGCGGACAAGGTCGGCTTCAACCAGGTCCAGACCGTCACGGCCAAGGACATCGAGCAGAGCGGCTACACGACCGTGTCGGATTTCCTGCGCGGCGTATCGGCCAACTCGTCGAGCAGCTGGGGCGAGGGCTCGGGCGCGCAGGGCAGCTTCGCGCCCGGCGGCGCGGGCATCGCGTTACGCGGGCTGAGCGAGAAATACACGCTGGTGCTGGTGGACGGGCAGCGCGTCGCGCCGTACGCGTTCGCGGTGAACGGCACCGACCAGTTCTTCGACCTGAACACGCTGCCGATCAACATCATCGACCGGATCGAGATCGTCAAGACGGGCGCCGTGTCGCAGTATGGTTCCGACGCGATCGCGGGCGTCGTGAACATCATCACGAAGAAGAACTTCCAGGGCCTCGAGCTGGGCGGCAGCTACGGCGGCGCGACGCAGGACGGCGGCGGCGCGGGCACGACCCAGTTCAGCATCCTGGGCGGCATCGGCGACCTGAATGCCGACCGCTTCAACGTCACGGCGGCACTCAGCTACTACAAGTCGAACGGGATTCTGGCGTCCGACCGGGACATGACGCAGAACCAGGATTTCTCGAACTTTCCCGGCGGCCTGAACAACGAATCGCTGTCGTACTGGCGGCGCAACGGCACCAACATTCCGCTCGGCCCCTGCCCGAACGGCGGCCGGCAGCTTCCGTCCGGTTCGACCGCGCAGGCGTTCGGCTCGAGCGGCACCGTGTGCGGCAACAACACCGCCTACGCGTCGTCGATCTCGCCGTGGACCGAGCGCCTGAGCGCGAAGGTGCACGCGGACTTCAAGATCAGCGAGGCGATGCAGGCATTCGCCGATCTGTGGGAAAGCAACAATACGACGGTCACGAACTCCGGCGTCGGCCGCCTGGGCTCCAGCACGCAGACGTTCGATCCGGCGACGGGCGGCGTCAAGCTGGTGTCGAACGTCGTGCCGGGCAGCAATCCGTACAACCCGTTCGGCGTGCCGACCCAGTTGCGCTATGCGTTCGGGCAAACGCAGTCGGTGCGCACCAGCGCGAACTTCTGGCGCGCGGCGACGGGCGTGAAAGGCACGTTCGAGACGCCGAAGGCCGGCGACTGGGACTGGTCGGTCGCGTACTCGCACTCGCAGAGCGTGGTGTCGAACAACTTCTCGAACCGGATTCGCGCGTCCGTGCTGGAGAACCTCATCCAGAACGGCGGATTCGACTTCGCGAACCCGTCCGCCACGCCCAACGGCCTGAACGGCCTGTACGGCAACGCGGAAACGCAGGCGATCACGAAGCTCGACACGGTCGACGCGACGCTCGCGACGCCAAACCTGTTCACGCTGCCGACCGGCAACGTCGGCCTCGGCCTCGGCGCGCAGTTCCGGCACGAGTCCCAGTACATCGGCACCGGCCTCGGCTGGGCGGACGGCACGTTCATCGCGCCGGCGATGCAATCGGTGAACGGCCAGCGCAACGTCGCGGCGATCTACTACCAGATCGACGTGCCGATCCTGAAAAACCTCACCTTCAGCCAGTCGGGCCGCTACGATCACTACAGCGATTTCGGCGGCGCGTTCTCGCCGCGCTTCGCGCTGCGCTTCCAGCCGGTGCGCGAGTTCACGACGTATGCGTCGTACACGCGCGGCTTCCGTGCGCCGACGCTGATCGAGAACACGTCGTCCCGCACCTTCGGCACGCAAGGCGTGATCGATTCGCACGATCCGAACAACCCGGGCGCGTACAACCTGACCGAGGAGATCCAGGCGGGCAACCAGAACCTGCAGCCCGAGCGCACGAAGAACTACAACATCGGCTTCCAGCTGTCGCCGACGCGCACGACCGACATCGGCTTCGACTGGTACAAGATCCACGTCGACAACGTGATCGGCACCGACGACGTGCAGGCGGTGGTCGACGCGAACGATCCGTCGCGCGTGGTCCGCAACCCGAACGGCTCGATCGCGTACGTGCTGCTGCCGTACAAGAACCTGTCGCACCTCGACACGGACGGCTTCGAGACGACGTTCCGCCAGTCGGTGAAGACGGCGGTCGGCACGTTCACGCTGTCGGGCGACTGGGCGTACGTGTGGCACTTCAAGATGCCGGTGGGCGGCGTCGAGACGGACTTCGCGGGCAACAACGGCTCGGTGAACCAGCCGTTCGGCGGCAGCTTCCCGCGCTGGAAGGGCAACACCGACCTGAACTGGAACTACCGGAAGTGGAACACGACGCTGACGTGGATCTACGTGGGCCCGTACAGCCAGGCGATCCTGCCGGCGGGGAACTATCCGGGCCAGCAGGACAGCGTCGCGTCGTACAGCCAGTTCAACCTGAACGTCAGCTACACGGGGTTCAAGCACTGGACGCTGTATGCGGGCATCAACAACATCTTCAACCGCAAGCCGCCGTTCGATCCGGTGTACATGAACGCGGCCTACCAGACCGGCTACGACACGTCGCTGTACACGTACGTCGGCCGCTTCGCGCAGGCCGGCGCGACGTACCGGTTCTGACCGCGTGAGGCCGGCACGCTTGCGCGCCGGCATTTCGAATCGACCTCGCATCGGCCGCGCGCCGATGCGGCCACACGAAAATCGACGATGACAGTGTTGATGTTGCATGCGCGCTCGCTCGCGACGCGCGTTGCCCGTGCGATGAGCGCGGCCGTGCTCGCTTACGGTGTCGCGACGGCGGGCGCGGCGGCGGCGCCGGCGATCGCGCAGTTCGGCCAGCCGAAGTATCCCGCCGGGTTCACGCATTTCGACTATGCGGACCCGGACGCGCCGGACGACGGCACGCTCAGTTTCCAGAACTACGACCAGGCGCAGAGCTACGACTCGCTGAATCCGTTCCTCGTGCGCGGCTCGGCCGCTCCGGACATCCAGCATCTGATGTTCGATACGCTGATGCAGCGCAGCTGGGACGAGCTGGCGTCCGAGTACGCGTTGATCGCCGACGACGTGCAGGTCGCGTCGGACGGCATGTCGGCGACGTTCCATGTCGATCCGGCCGCGCGTTTCTCGAACGGCGACCCGATCACGGCGGCGGACGTCAAGTACTCGTTCGACACGCTGTCGAGCCCGCAGGCGTCGCCGCTCTTCAACGCGCAGTTCGCGGTGATCCGGCGCGCGGTGGTCGTCGACCGGCAGACGGTCCGCTTCGACTTCAACCGCGCCGAGCGCGCGGCGCCGCTGATCGCGGGCGACCTGCCGGTGTTCTCGCCGAAGTGGGGGATGCGGCCCGACGGCACGCGGCCGCCGTTCGACCAGATCGCGACCGTGCCGCCGATCGCGAGCGGCCCGTACCTGATCGAGCAGCGCAGGAACGACAAGCAGATCGTCTACGCGCGCAACCCGCGCTACTGGGCGGCGCACCTGCCGTCGCGGCGCGGCATGTACCGCTTCGCGCGCGTGTCGTTCAAGCTGTATCTCGACCAGTACACGATGCTCGAGGCGTTCAAGGCGGGCGACATCGACGCGCGTGCCGAATACAGCGCGACGCAATGGGCGCGCCGGTACGTCGGCAAGAACTTCCGCAGCGGCTTGCTGACGCGCGCGACCTTCCCCGACGGCCCCGCGCAGATGCAGGGCTTCCTGATCAACCTGCGCAAGCCGCAGTTCAGCGACGTGCGCGTGCGCCGTGCGCTGGCGCTCGCGTTCGACTACGACTGGATGAACCGGATGATGTTCTACGGGCAGTACCGCCGCACGAACAGCTTCTGGGAGGCGAGCCCGTTCGGCGCGCGAGGCATGCCGAGCGAGAAGGAGCTCGCGCTGCTCGCGCCGCATCGCGCCGAGCTGCCGCCCGAGGTGTTCGGCCCGATGGTCCGGCAGCCGTCGACGCTGCCGCCCGGCTCGCTGCGCGACAACCTGAAGGCGGCGCGCGACCTGCTCGCGCAGGCCGGCTGGCGCTACCGGGACGGCGCGCTGCGCGACGCGAACGGCACGCCGATGACGATCGAGATCATCGACGACCAGCCGGGGATGGACCGGCTGATCCTGCCGTACATCCAGGCGCTCGGCACGCTCGGCATCCGCGCGTCGCTGCACGAGCTCGACAGCGCGCTGTACCAGCGACGCATGGACAACTTCCAGTACGACATGACGACCTTCATCTACCCGCCGGTGACGATCCCGGGCGCGGAGCTCGCGCGCCGCTTCGGCAGCGCGGCGGCGTCCGAGGTCGGTTCGGAGAACTATCCGGGCGTGCGCTCGAAGGCGGTCGACGCGCTGATCCGCGCGGCGCTCGCCGCCGACACGCTGGAAGACCTCGAGACGGCGACGCGTGCGCTCGACCGCGTGCTGATCAACCTTTGCCTCCTCGTGCCGCAGTACTACCTGCCGAATGCGCGGATCGCCTACAAGACCACCTTCGGGCATCCGGCCGTGATTCCAGGCTCCTACCAATACGAGGACTGGATCATCGACTACTGGTACCGGAAGCGGCCTGCGGGCGCCGCGCCGGTTGCCGGCACCTGACGGAGGGCGCGACGATGCTTGCCTACATACTCAGACGGCTGCTGCTGATGGTCCCGACGCTGATCGGCGTCGTGACGATCACGTTCGTCGTCACGCAGTTCGTGCCGGGCGGCCCGGTCGAGCAGGTGCTGACCCAATTGCGCCACGGCAGCGCGCATGGCGGCGAAGCGGGCGGCGGCGGGGGCGGCTATCACGGCAGCCAGGGGATCGACCCGCAGCAGATCGAGCAGATCCGCAGGCAGTTCGGTTTCGACAAGCCGCCGCTCGAGCGCTACGGGATGATGCTGAAGGCCTACGCGCGCTTCGACCTCGGCCAGTCGTACTTCGTGCACGCACGCGTGTGGGACGTGATCCGCTCGAAGCTGCCGGTGTCGATCACGCTCGGCCTGTGGACGGTGTTCCTCACCTACCTGATCTCCGTGCCGCTCGGCATCGCGAAGGCGGTGCGCAACGGCTCGCGCTTCGATACGGCGACGAGCGTGCTCGTGCTGGCCGGCTACGCGATTCCCGGCTTCGTGCTCGGCGTGCTGCTGCTGATGCTGTTCGGCGGCGGCACGTTCTGGCAGCTGTTCCCGATGCGCGGCCTCACGTCCGACGACTTCGACGAGCTGACGCTGGCCGGCCAGGCGCTCGACTACCTGTGGCACATCGTGCTGCCTGTCACGGCCGCGGTGATCGGCAATTTCGCGATCGTCACGATCCTGACGAAGAACACGTTCCTCGACGAAATCGGCCGGCAGTACGTGCTGACCGCCCGCGCGAAGGGCGCGCCCGAGCGCGACGTGCTATGGAAGCACGTGCTGCGCAACGCGGCGATTCCGCTCGTGACCGGGCTGCCCGCCGCGTTCGTCGGCGCGTTCCTGAACGGCAACCTGCTGATCGAGACGCTGTTCTCGCTCGACGGCATGGGCCAGCTCTCGTACGACTCGGTGATCCGCCGCGACTATCCGGTCGTGCTCGGCTCGCTGTTCCTGTTCACGCTCATCGGTCTGCTGACCAAACTCATCGCTGACGTCTGCTATGTCCTCGTCGACCCCCGCATCCAATTCAACCGCCTGGACCGCTGAGCAGGCGCGCGCCGGCCAATCCGCATCGCCGTGGCGGCGCACGTGGCGGCGCTTCCGCGCGCAGCCGCTCGGCTACTGGAGCTTCGTGATCTTCGTCGCGCTGTTCGCGCTCAGCCTGGGCGCCGACGTGCTGTCGAACGACCGGCCGCTCGTGCTGCGCTACGACGGGCACTATTACTTTCCGATCCTGAAGGACTATCCGGAAACGCAGTTCGGCGGCGATTTCCCGGCGAAGACGAACTATCTCGATCCTTATATTCGCGAGAAGCTCGACGCGCGCGGCAACCTGTCGATCTATCCGCCGAACCGCTTTCGCTACGACACGATCGACTACTTCGCGTCCCGGCCGTACCCGGCGCCGCCGTCGGCGAGCAACTGGCTCGGCACCGACCAGTTCGGCCGCGACGTGCTCGCGCGGCTGCTGTACGGCTTCCGGCTGTCGGTGCTGATGGCGCTCGCGCTGACCGCGTCGGGCACGCTGATCGGCGTGCTCACGGGCGCGCTGCAGGGCTTCTACGGCGGCCGCACCGACCTGATCGGGCAGCGGCTGATCGAGATCTGGAGCGCGATGCCGGACCTGTACCTGCTGATCATCTTCGCGTCGATCTTCGAGCCGTCGCTGTGGCTGCTGTTCGTGCTGCTGTCGATGTTCGGCTGGCTCATGCTGTCCGACTACGTGCGCGCCGAGTTCCTGCGCAACCGCGGGCTCGACTACGTGAAGGCCGCGCGCACGATGGGACTGACGAACCGCCAGATCATGTGGCGGCACGTGCTGCCGAACAGCCTGACGCCGGTCATCACGTTCCTGCCGTTCCGGATGAGCGCGGCGATCCTGTCGCTGACGAGCCTCGACTTCCTCGGGCTCGGCGTGCAGCCGCCGACGCCGAGCCTCGGCGAGCTGCTGAAGCAGGGCAAGAACAATCTCGATGCGTGGTGGATTTCGGTGTCGGCGTTCGCCGCGCTGGTCGTCACGCTGCTGTTGCTGACCTTCATGGGCGACGCGCTGCGCAACGCGCTCGACGCGCGCACGCGCGGGTCCGCATTCGGTGGAGGCCGATGATGACGAAGCCGTTGCTGGAAATCGACCGTTTTACCGCGCAGTTCGGCGACCGGACCGTCGTGCGCGAGCTGAGCCTGTCGGTCGCGCGCGGCGAGCGCGTGGCGCTCGTCGGCGAATCGGGCTCGGGCAAGAGCGTGACCGCGCTGTCGATCCTGCGCCTCGTGCGGCAGGCGCGATTGTCGGGACGCATGCTGTTCGACGGCGAGGACCTGCTGACGAAGACCGAGCCGCAGATGCGCGGGATTCGCGGCGCGGACATCGCGATGGTGTTCCAGGAGCCGATGACCGCGCTCAATCCGCTGTATACGATCGGCCGGCAGATCGCGGAGAGCCTGCGGCTGCACGAAGGGCTGCGGCCCGGCGCGGCGCGCGCGCGCGGCATCGAGCTGCTGCGCCGCACCGGCATTCCGGAGCCGGAGCGCCGTATCGACAGCTATCCGCACCAGTTGTCGGGCGGCCAGCGGCAGCGCGCGATGATCGCGATGGCGCTCGCGTGCCGGCCGCGCCTGCTGCTCGCCGACGAGCCGACCACCGCGCTCGACGTGACCGTGCGCCAGCAGATCGTCGACCTGCTGCTCGAACTGCAGGCGCAGGAGGCGGCCGCGCGCGGCATGGCCGTGCTGCTGATCACGCACGACCTGAACCTCGTGCGCCGCTTCGCGCAGCGCGTCGCCGTGATGGAGCGCGGCGTGCTCGTCGAGACGAACGAGACCGGCGCGCTGTTCGACGCGCCGCAGCATCCGTATACGCGCCGCCTGCTCGACAGCGCGCCGCGCCGCGCGATCGAGCCGGTCGCGGCCGACGCGCGGACGATCCTCGACGTGCGCGCGCTCGCGGTCGACTACCGGACCGCCGCCAGGGGCTGGCGCGCGGTGTTCGGCCAGAGCGCGTTTCGCGCGGTGCACGACGTGCGGCTGCGCTTGCGTCGCGGCGAGACCGTCGGTATCGTCGGCGAATCGGGATCGGGCAAGTCGACGCTCGCGTCCGCCGTGCTCGGCCTGCAGCAGCCGGCGGCCGGCGCGATCGAGATCGACGGGCTGCCGCTCGCGGCGCTGCGCGCGAACGCGGGGCGGCGCGCGCTGTACGGGCGGATGCAGGTGGTGTTCCAGGATCCGTTCGGCTCGCTGTCGCCGCGCATGACGATCGAGCAGATCGTCGGCGAAGGGCTCGCGCTGCATCGGCCTGAGCTGGCGCGCGCCGCGCGCCGCGCACGGATCGCGTCGTTGCTGGACGAAGTCGGGCTGCCGGCCGACGCGCTGCCGCGCTACCCGCACGAGTTCTCCGGCGGGCAGCGGCAGCGGATCGCGATCGCGCGCGCGCTGGCCGTGGAGCCTGAGCTGCTCGTGCTCGACGAGCCGACCAGCGCGCTCGACGTGTCGATCCAGAAACAGGTGCTGACGCTGCTGACGAACCTGCAGGCGCGCTACCGGCTCAGCTACCTGTTCATCACGCACGATCTCGCCGTGATGCGCGCGATGGCGCATCGGGTGATCGTGATGCAGGCGGGGCGCGTGGTCGAGGAAGGCGAGACGCTGCAGGTGCTGCATGCGCCGTCCCATCCGTATACCCGCGCGCTGATGGCGTCGTCGATGCTGACGCCGATGCGGGAACCCTACGAGAGGGCACATGATTGACGAAAGCTGGGCGCACGCCGCCCGCGGATTGCGCAGCGACGCCGATTTCTGGTCGCTGCGCGTCGTCGACGAGACGACCGACGACCACCAGGTGCGCAACGACGTCGCGCTGCCGTTTTCACGGGTGCGCGACCGTGGCGCGATGCTGGTCGCGTGGGCGGGCGCCGGCGCGGGCTATGCGGCGACCGCGAACCTGTCGCCGGCCGGACTCCAGGCGGCGCTCGACGTGGCCACCGCGCGCGCGAAGGCGAGCGCCGCGTGGTCGCTGATCGATCACCGGCAGGCCGTGCGTCCGCACGAGAGCGGCGCCTATGCGTCGCCGGGCCTCGACGCGCCGCTGCCGTCGCGCGCCGAGTGGATCGAGCGCCTCGCGCACGAATGCGCGGCGGCGCGCGTCGACGCGCGGATCGTCGAGCGCACGGCGACCGTGTCGGTCATGCACACGGACCAGCTTTACGTGACGAGCGACGGCGTGCGGATCGACCAGCGCTTCCGCTACCTGATGCCGGAGCTGAGCGTCGTCGCGCACGCGAACGGCGACACGCAGATGCGCTCGCTCGGCCGGTCGGGCACGCTCGCGCAGGGCGGCCTCGACGTGCTTGCGCGCTACGGCTTCGACGGCGCGGGCGCGCGGGTCGCCGACGAGGCGCTGCAACTGCTCGCCGCGCCGAATTGCCCGTCGGGGCGGCGCGACCTGCTGCTGATGCCGGATCAGATGATGCTGCAGATCCACGAATCGATCGGCCATCCGCTCGAGCTCGACCGCATTCTCGGCGACGAGCGCAACTTCGCGGGCTGGAGCTTCGTGACGCCCGGGATGTTCGGCGCCTACCAGTACGGCTCGCCGCTGCTGAACGTCACGTTCGATCCGGGCCTGCCCTCCGAGGCCGCGTCGTATGCGTTCGACGACGACGGCAGCGCCGCGCGCAAGCAGTACCTGATCCGCAACGGCGTGCTCGAGCGGCCGCTCGGCGGTGCGCTGTCGCAGCAGCGCGCGGGCCTGGCCGGCGTCGCGAACGCGCGCGCGTCGAACTGGAACCGCGCGCCGATCGACCGGATGGCGAACCTCAACGTCGAGCCCGGCGACCAGCCGCTCGACGCGCTGATCGCAGGCATCGAGCACGGCATCCTGATGCGCACCAACACGTCATGGTCGATCGACGATCGCCGCAACAAGTTCCAGTTCGGCTGCGAGTTCGGACAACTGATCGAAGACGGCAAGCTGACGCAGGTCGTCAAGCAGCCGAACTACCGCGGCATTTCCGCGAGCTTCTGGCGCAGCCTGCGCGCGGTCGGCGACGCGAGCACCTTCGGCGTCTACGGCACGCCGTACTGCGGCAAGGGCGAACCGATGCAGGTGATCCGGGTCGGCCACGCGTCGCCCGCGTGTGTGTTCGCCGACGTCGACGTTTTCGGGGGCGCGTGATGACGGGATTCGATATGACGACGGCCGCCGCGGCGCTCGACTGGCGCACGCACTTCGCGCGGCTCGCCGACGAAGCCGGGCGGCTCAAGGCGCCCGGCGAGACGGTGCTGCTGTGGTTCGCCGGCGAGACGACCGATTTCGTCCGCTTCAACGAAGGCCGGATTCGCCAGACCGGGCGCGTGGTGCAGGGCAAGCTGTCGGTGCGGCTGATCGACGGCGCGCGGCAGGCGAGCGCGACGTCGACGCTGGCCGGCGACACGGCCGCCGACCTGCCGGACCTCGCGGCGACGCTTCGCGCGCTGCGCGACGGGCTGCGCGACGCGACCGACGATCCGCACCTGCTGTACGACACGTCGGCGTGGATGCAGGACACGCGCCGCACCGGCCGTCTGCCGCACGCGGATTCACTCGCGCGGATCGTCGCCGAATGCGCGCGCGGGCTCGACTTCGTCGGTTTTTATTCGGGCGGCTCGCTGGCGCGCGGCTTCGCGTCGTCGACGGACAGCCGCGGCTGGCACGAAGTCGAGAGCTTCGATTTCAACTGGTCGCTGTACGAGCCGGGCGGCCGCGCGATCAAGACGGCCTATGTCGGCGACGCCTGGGACGACGCGGTGTTCGCGCGCAAGGTCGAAGCGGCTGCCGCGCGGCTGCCGGTGCTCGGCCGTGCGCCGAAGGCGCTCGCGCCCGGCCGCTATCGCGCGTATTTCGCGCCGGCGGCGATCTACGAGATGACCAGCCTGATCGGCTCGGACGGCTTTTCGGCGCGCGCGGACCGGAGCGCGCGCAGCGCGCTGCACAAGCTGCACGCGGGCGACGTCGCGCTCGATCCGCGCGTGTCGATCGCCGAGGACCTGGCGCTCGACCTCGTGCCCGCGTTCAATGCGGACGGATATCGCCGCGAGAGCGTGCCGCTCGTCGTCGCGGGGCGCAGCGCTGCGCGGCTCGTCGGCGCGCGCAGCGCCCGCGAGTACGGGTTGACGCCGAATGGCGCGGACGCCGGCGAGATGCCGCAATCGCTGTCGATCGCGGGCGGCACGCTCGCGGACGACGACGTGCTCGCGGCGCTCGATACCGGGCTGTACGTCGGCAATCTCTGGTACCTGAATTTCTCGGACCGGATGAATTGCCGGATGACCGGGATGACGCGTTTCGCGACGTTCTGGGTCGAGGGCGGCAAGATCGTCGCGCCGGTCGACGCGATGCGTTTCGACGACAGCTTCTATCGGCTGTTCGGCGCCGAGCTGGAGCAGCTCGGCGCGACGCCTGCGCTGCAGTTGAACGATGCCGGCTGGGGCGAGCGCGCGACGGGCGGCGCGCAGGTGCCGGGCGCGCTCGTGCGCGCGTTTGAATTGACGCTGTGAGGGAAGAGGGCGCCGCCGGTCGGGCAGCGCGTCTCAACGCGCAAACGCGTCGACAAGCGCGTCGACCACGACCCGCACCCGCGCCGTATGCGCCAGATCCTGGTGCAATACCAGCCAGGCTTCGTATGGCCTGGCGCGCTGCCGCTCGGGCCAGATGCGCACCAGCTCGGGGTCACGAAGCGCGAGGTAGGCAGGCAGCTCGCCGAGCGCGAGGCCCGCGCGCACGAACGTGGCCAGCATGAGACTGGAGTCCAGTTCGGCCACGACGCGCCCGTCGGTCATGGGTTCGCCGACCAGCGTGTCGTCTTGCTGTTGCGTGACGCCCGTCTGGTACCGGGCAATGTCGTGCCCGGCGAAATGGCTGCCGGGCCGGGGCTCGCCGAAACGCTCCAGATAGCGCCGTGTCGCGTAGAGCCCGACCTCCCAGCGCCCGAGCAGGCGCACGATCAGCTCGGGCTGATCCGGACGCGACGTGCGCACGGCGATATCCGCTTCGCGCCGCGCGAGATTGAGCACGCGCGGCGTGGTGCTCATGATCACCCGCACTGCCGGGTGGCGGCACTGCAAGCGCTCGATCGCCGGCACCACGAAATCCACCGCCAGCGCGTCGGTCGTGGTCACGCGTACCTCGCCGGCCGCCAGCGCGTCAGCGCCTTCGCTGCGCCGCTCGAACGAGATGGCCATGCATTCCATCGCCTCGGCCGTTCCCAATACCTGCTGGCCGCTGTCCGTCAGCGTGAGGCCGCCGGTCGTGCGCAGGAACAGGCGGCTGCCCAAGTCGCGCTCCAGGCTGCCCAGCCGCCGCCCCACCGTCGTCTGATCGACGCCGAGCTGCTCCGCCGCGCCGCGCAGCGTGCCGGCGCGATGCACGGCGAGAAAGATTCGGACGTCGTCCCAGTTCATGTTCACGGTCGAGGCTGCAAATTTGCAGATCATATCTGCGAATTCGTGCATTTTCACCTGTTCGACGGCTCCGTAACATGGCCCGCTCCTGTCCCAACCAAGCATGCCGGCGGCGCCGGCGTGCCCGGAGTTTCGTCATGCCACGACTATCGTTGATTCTCACCGTCGCGATGCTGAGCGCGTTCGGCCTCATCGCGTCGGATGTCTATCTGCCCGCCATGCCGGACATGTCCATCGCGTTCGGTATCGCGGACTGGCAGATGCCGCAATCCGTCTCCGCCTATCTGCTGGTGTTGGCGGCCGCGCAACTGGCCTACGGCCCGCTTTCCGACCGTCACGGCCGCAAGCCGGTCCTGCTGGCGGGCATCGCGCTCTACATCGTCGGCTCGCTGGGTTGTGCAGCGGCCGGCAGCTTCGCGGCCTTCCTGATCTGGCGCATGGTGGAAGCGCTGGGGGCCGCGTCGGGCCTCGTCATCGGCCGGGCCGTCATCGCCGACACCTGCGACAAGCGCATGTCCGCCAAGGTCTATGCGGTGGTTTATCCGCTCGTTTCGCTTTCGCCGGCGCTCGCACCGGCCATCGGCGGCCATCTTGCCGCGGCGGTCGGCTGGCGTGCCGACTTCCTGCTCGTCGCGGCATTCGGCGCGGCCGCGCTGCTGATGGTGCTCGCGTTGCTGCCCGAGACGCTTCCTGAGGGCGCGCGAACCCGGACGTCGCCGTTTGCCGGATTTCGCGATGTGTTGCGTGACCCCGCCTTCCGCCGTTACACGCTGGTGGTCTGCACGATCTATTGCGCGTGGTTCGTCTACCTGACGCAGTCACCGTTCCTGTTCGCGCGGCAGGGGCTGAGCGAGGAACAAAGCGGTTGGCTGTACCTGCCGCTGACGGCCGGCATCATCTCGGCCAACCTGCTGGCCAAGCGCTTGCTCGACCGTTGGCCCTACGATCGCATCGTCGCGGCCGGCATCGCCTGCTTCGTGGTCGGCGGCATCGCCTTTGCCGCCGCGGCCGCGTTTCGGCTTCAGGGCGTCGCCGCGGTGGTGCTGCCGATGTGCGTGGTCAGCCTGGCCAATGGGTCTTCGCTGTCGCTGGCCGTTTCGGGCGCGGTTGCGAGCGAGCACGGTCATTCGGCCACGGCATCGGGTCTCGTCGGCTTTTGCCAGATCGGCAGCGCGGCGCTGGTCGCGACGAGCGTGAGCGCGCTGTTCGGCACGAGTGGCAAGGTGCTTGCCGCGTCGGTTCTGGCGCTGGGACTGCTGGCGCTCTCGGCATGCGTTCCACGACGTCGGCATATGCGTTCGGCGGACCCGGCATGACGGGCGTCATCCAATGCAGTGCGGCAGAGTGCTTGGCCAAATACAATTCAAACGAATGGAACGATAATGACTGGCGTTCGCTGCATTCGACGTTCTCAGGTTATAGGCATGAACCGCGTGTCGACATAAAGGAGCAGTGCAAATGGAGGCAGTAGCGTTGCCGGCAATCGCGCCGGCGCAAACCGCGCTGGTCGTCATGCATTACCAGACCGACATTCTCGGGCTTTTTCCATCGGTCGCGCCGGCCTTGCTCGCCAATACGCGCAAACTGTGCGACGCGGCGCGGGCCAAAGGCGTCGGCGTCTATTTCGCGAACCTCCGGTTCAGTCCGGGCTATCCGGAAGTCAGCCCGTTGAACAGGAACGGGCAGGGGATCAAGCAGCTGGGTCTCTTCATCGACGACCGGACCGCGCCGGAATTAGGCCAGCAGGCGAATGAACCGCTCATCACCGCGCATCGCGCCAGCGTGTTCTTCGGCACCGATCTTGAAGTACGACTCTCCGCGCGAGGCGTCGATTCGCTGATCATGGTCGGCATTGCGTCGACCGGCGTCGTGCTGTCGTCGGTCGCGTATGCGAGCGACGCGGATTTCCGCCTGTATACGGTCAAGGATTGCTGTTACGACCCGGATCAGGTCGTACATGAACATCTGTTCTCCACCGCATTCGATTCGCGCACGACGGTGCTGTCGCTCGCGGATGCGTTGCGGATGCTGGCCTAGGACGCATTGCGCAGGAATACCACGTACCCGCGAAACCACGGATTCGCCGCGAGGTAGGGCGGCGCATCCCACTCGCCGCCTTCGATCACGCCGATGCGGAACGGCAGCTGCAGCCGGGCGACGCGGGGGAGATAGGCGGCGTAGGTGGGGATCGTGCTGCGCCCCTGATAGGTCTGCACGACCACTTCGTCGACGATTCCCCTGAGCTGGTTGACCTGGTCGGCATCGATGCGGCTGCTCCAGTCGAGGAGCCCCGTGATGCTCAACCGGCAATCGGCGGGCAGGGTCTCGCGCAGGGTCCGCAGAAACGCGAGGTAGTCCTGAAGATGGCGCGTGCGCGCATCGAAGTCGATCTGGATGCCCGCGATCTTGCGCCCCGACGCACGCCAGCGCGCGAGCTGGGCCAGCATGATCTGCGTGACGCGCGGCGTCCAGCGCAGCGTATGCGCACGATAGACGAGCCAGATGCGCGCATTCGGCGCGGGCGGCAGCGCGACGCCCTGGGCAATGAAGCGCACTTGCGCATCGTCCCGGGGCGACGCTTCGATCTGGCCTTGCAGTACGTAGACGGTGCGTGCATCGCGCACGACGGCTTGCGGCTTCACACCCGCCCATAGCCAGAACGCATCGTACTGCGCGGGATCGACCGTGCCGGCCAGCGCGATGCGCGCACAGAGCAGCAACGCGGTGCACAAGATGCGCTTCACGCCGGGTTCACCAGTAGTACTTGAGCGTCTGCGCCCACGGGCTGCCCGGATAGGCTGACTTCAGCGTATTGAACCAGCGCTTGCGGGTGGTCTTCGGAACGTCCTTGCCGCCGCAATCGTTGGAGCCCGACGGCGCATAGCATTTGATCGCCCGATAGAGCGCGTAGGCCCGGTCGTTGGGGTTCGCCTGCGCATCGTCCATCACCGCCACGTAGCTCGGCATCCGCTCGTACCGCTTGCCCTTGAACAGTGACGGCGCGCTCCCGAGCGTCGGCGGCACGCGCGCGGCACTGCCAGGCGCGGGGCTGGCAGCCCACGACGGCGTCGAATATTCGTCGAGACCCGCAGCGGGCGGATGGCGGCGCACGAAATCGGCGAGGCAGTTCAGGCCTTTCGCATCGGCGGGATTCTGTTGCAGCGCCGCCGCGACGTCGCGCGCGGACGGGCATACGTAGCCGTCCTCGTTCCTGGCGCCGGGCAGGGTGAACGGCTTCAACGCGTCGGCGGGCGCGTCGGGCACCAGTGCGACGTCCGCGACGAAGTCGGCGTAGTGCCCGCGCGTGAACTCCTTGTACAGCAGCGTATAAAGCGCGATGTCGCGCAGTGCGGCGCTGGTCGACTTGTTCTGTGCCTGTGCGCGCAGCAGGTCCGCATTGGCTGCGCGTTGCAGCAGGATTGCACGGATGGCGGCGTTCTGGACGGGTGAATCGTCGGCGAATGCGTCGTCGACGAGGCCGGCCTGCTCGAGGTTGATCGCGAGCGCGAGCTCCAGCGCTTCGCGTTGGAAGGGGCGTTTCGCGAGCGGGATCAGATCGCGCCAGAGCTGCCGTGCCTTGTCGGTCTGGCCGCCGTCCTCCAGCGCGAAGGCGCGCAGCGTCTGCTGGCTCAGGCCGAAGTAGTCGAGCGACGCGCCGGGCGTCTGCGGCAACAAGGCGAGCGCCGCGTCCGGCTTATGCCCGACGTAGACGTACCAGGTGGCAAGCAGAAAATCGTAGAGCGCGGGCATAGCGGCGAATCTCGGCTTCTGCGCCTGCAATTCGCCCAGTGCCAGCGGCTTGTCGCGGCTCGAGTCGCCGCTGTTCGACGTGCGCATGCGCATCAGGTCGACGGTCGCCAGCATGGCGGGCGACTGGACCTGGCGCGCGTCGAATCCCGATGCGAACAGCAGCTTGTTGTCGAGTTCATTCGCCAGTTGCATGAGCGGCACGTTCGACGCCGTGGGCGACCAGCGCGCGAACGCCTTGTCGTAGAGATCGGCTTGCTGCGCGACGTTCCCGCCGAGCCATGCGACGCGCCGCAACAGACCCGACGCGGAGGCCGCATAGCGCCCTTGCGGATAAATCCGCAGGTACGTGTGAAAGACCGTATTCGCGGCGTCGAGCGAGACCTTCGTCACGCGTTCGCGTGACGGCGTGGGGCTGTCGTTGTCGAAGGCATTGGCCTGCGCGGCGTTCAACTGCGCGCGCCCGGCCATATAGAGCCCGGTTTCCTTCAGCCACGGGTTGGCGCCGCGCGATGCGCCGGCGAACGCCCTGGTCGCGGCGAGGAAGTCGAAGCGGTAGAACGCGTTCGTGCCGTCGAGGTAGGCCGCGAACTGCTGCCCGATCGGCGATTTGACCGAGGGCTTCGTCCACGCGGCACTGGCGCCGCCTGCGGAGCAGGTCTTTTGGGCGATTTCGACGCGCGCGGCGTGCAGGCGCGCGGCTTCGTCAGCGGGGAGGTCCTTGGCGGCGTTCAGTGCGTCGTTGAACGCGTCGACGCCGGCATTCATGCTGCGGCAGATGCTGCCTTCGCCATCGGCGTATCGATTCGACGGGGCGGCGGCGTCCGACGCGTTGCCAGCCGTGTCGGGCTGCTTCTGGCCGATGTCGATCCATCCGGAGAAGTCGTACGAGAACGGCACGATGATCCGGTTTACCCGGTCTGCCGGCGGGATGGTCTTCGGGTCCGGGAAGAGCTGCGCGACCTTGCCGCTGTCGACCATCAGCAGCATCGCGTTGATGCGCGTGTCGTTGGCAGGGGTCAGGATTGGCATGCCTCCGCAGGAATAGGTGTTCTGCCGGAGCGTGACGGGCGAATAGCAACTATCGTCCGAGCTGGCGTGGGCATGGGAGACGCAAAGCAGGCTCGCCGTCAGCGAGGCGATCAGGTTTCGGTGCAGCAACGTGGTTTTCGGCATTGTTCTTGTGCTGGGGTGGAGTCAGGCGGATTCGAGGATTTCGGCCATGGGCTCGAAGCCGCTTGTGCTGGGCTTGCTTGCTCGGGGGAGCAAGGCCAAAGGGGTTGATTTTATTGAATGTGGATTGTGGGTAGCAAGCGCGCAGGCCGCGTGGTTGTTGGCGAGCTTGCGTGGGTGGCAGCGCGCGGCCGCGCAGGTTCTTTCTCAGGGCGCTTCGAGGGCAGGTGAAGGCCGCCGTCGCGTCGCAACAATCGCTTCAGCAAGTCGCCATGCGCGTCCGGGAACGCGAATATGTTGCGATCGGGCGTGTTTTCGCGCATGCCGTGCGGTAGCGAATGACCGAGTTGTACTGGCGCCGACGTCCTCGGCGCTTCAATTGGGGAGTTCAATGTGCTGATGGTGACGTCGACGGGCAATTTCGGTGGCTGTGGCAGACATCTTCCATTCGGTCGCGGACCGAAGATTGACCGGGGCGAATGTTCGGCGCAACCGCCGCGATCGTCGCTGAGAACGACCGCTTTCTGTGACCGGGGCAGCCCACTATCGACCCACTGCCGCCGGTCGGCAGATTTTTACGGACGTCGTCGATGCAGCGCGTAGCTTGAAGTATGTCGCTAATGGGTCGGACGATTCCTTCCATTGCAGCGGAGTCAAATCGATCCGTCCGCTGTCGCGCCCGAGGCTGTATCGGTTGCCTCTACCTGTGCACCGCTTACCTCGCCCAAGTTTACGGGAATGTGGTCGAGAAAGTTTCCCGTTCCATTGCTCGTAAGCGTTTTCTGTCCGGTTTGGTGCGTCGTGGGTCCGCTTCCGCTAAAGATGTCGTAACTGAGTCGGACGGTCCCGCCAGAAGTGAACCCGTTGCCGGTAACCTCTATGAATCGTCCTTCATCGGCCACTGGACGAAGCGTAATAGTTGGACGCAGTCGTGGGACAATCGGGGCCGGTCCGTTCCATCCACCGGCACCATTTACCCAGGCAACATGCAGGATCCCGTTGCCATCAACGGCAAACACGTCCGTCTGATCCGAAATCCCGAACTGGTTCGATGCTGCGACGGCGGCGCCGGGAGGGAAGAGGCCCGGCGGACTGATCGGAGCCGGTCCGTTCCATCCGCCGGCGCCATTGACCCAGGCAACGTGCAGGGTCCCGTTGCCGTCAACGGCAAACACGTCCGTCTGATCCGAAAGCCCGAACTGGTTCGATGCTGCAACGACCGCACCGGGAGGGAAAAGGCCCGCTGGACTGATCGGAGCCGGTCCGTTCCATCCGCCGGCGCCATTGACCCAGGCAACGTGCAAGGCCCCATTGCTGCCCACGACAAACACGTCCGTCTGATCCGAAAGCCCGAACTGGTTCGACGCTGAAACGGCGGCGCCGGGAGGGAAAAGGCCCGGCGGACTGATCGGAGCCGGTCCGTTCCATCCGCCGGCGCCATTGACCCAGGCAACGTGCAAGGCCCCGTTGCTGCCCACGACAAACACGTCCGTCTGATCCGAAAGCCCGAACTGGTTCGACGCTGAAACGGCGGCGCCGGGAGGGAAAAGGCCCGGCGGACTGATCGAAGCCGGGCCGTTCCATCCGCCGGCGCCATTGACCCAGGCAACCTGCAAGGCCCCATTGCTGCCCACGCCAAACACGTCGGTCTGATTCGAAATCCCGAACTGGTTCGACGCTGCGATGGCGGCGCCGGGAGGGAATAGGCCCGGCGGACTGATCGGAGCCGGCCCGTTCCATCCGCCAGCGCCATTGACCCAGGCAACGTGCAAGGCCCCATTTCTGTCCACGCCAAACACGTCGGTCTGATCCGAAAGTCCGAACTGATTCGACGCTGCGACGGCGGCGCCGAGAGGGAAAAGGCCCGGCGGACTGATCGGAACTGGCCCGTTCCACCTTCCGGCACCGTTTACCCAGGCGACCTGCAGGGCGCCCTCTCTATCAACGAGAAATACGTCGGTCTGATCCGAAATGCCGAATTGATTTGAGGCAGCCAATTTGACCATTTTTTTCCCCGTCCTGTTCGATGACGTATAGGGTTTTGCGTTTCGTACCTGAAACGCCCGCGCCTATACTTTCGTTCAGATTGAGTACGTCCGGCACTCCCATTTGGGAGGGAAATCGTCCTCAGACCGGTGGCAAACATGACGCGCGTCGAAACAATCCATCAAGCGATCCGGCATGTCTATGAAGCGGCGCTTGCACCCGACGGCTGGTCACACGCGGGTATCTCTGTCACCGAGGCGACTGGGGCGCGCAAGGCAATTTTCCTGGGAGTGTCGGCGGCGACGGTACCTGGGTCGGCAATCACGACCGGCTTTGATGCCGAGTACGCGCGGCGCATGCAACGGAAATTCGAAACGCAACCACCGAACTGGGTGAAGGCGATTCCGGTCGGTATGCCGCTGCGCCAGACTTCGTTTATCTCGGATGGGGCGTTCCGGCGATCGGAATTCTATTGCGACGCAGTGCGACCGACGGGTGGATTTTATGGAATGCTCGCGCCGCTTGTTCCCGATCGAGGTGTTTATTTTGTAGTGGGCAGAGATCTCGGGATGGCCGATTTCAGCGACGACGATGTCGAGGCCGCCCGATTGATCGTGCCGCATCTGACGACGGCGCTGCAGGTACAGAATCGTCTCGCCGCGGCGGATCTCAGGACAAAAGAGGCATACGAAGTTATTTCGAGCCTGGAGTGTGGCGTGATTCTCCTCGACGCGAGGATGCGCCCGATTTTCGCCAATGGTCGCGCCGAAGCATTGGCACACTGCGGCGACGGACTTCTGCTCAAACGCAACGAAGTGTCTGCGTCGTCGCCCGCCGACGCCCAGAGCCTGCGCGACGCCATTGCAACGGCGGTCCGCTTGAACGCCGGCGGCCGGGATGCCAGCGAAGCCGTCGCGCGACCCTGGGCGCCGTTGAAATGCTATGTGTCGCGCCGTTCGCCCCATCTTCCACTGGTCATTCGTGTGGTGCCGGTCTCTGCGTCGGAAATACCGAACGGAATAAGTACGGCCACACGGGTGATTCTGTTCGTCATGGAACCGGCCAAGCTGCCGGAGATTGATCCGAGCTTCCTCGTCGCGACGTTTGACCTCACGCGACGCGAGGCGATGCTTGCGGCGCTGCTCGTACGCGGCCCGGACCTCGCCGAGGCGGCGTCGCAATTGGGCATAGGCCTGGGAACCGCGCGCGGTTATCTGAAGCAGATCCTGGCGAAGACGGACACGCACCGGCAGGCGGAACTTGTATCGCTGCTTCTTCGCGCGGGCATGCCAATCGTGCGTTGATGAGGCGACGCAGCCCCTTCGCCTCGTCACGGGAGGTCCGGTGCCGACCGACTCGCCGGCTCGCTGAATGTGTCGCGTCGACCATTTGAATCCGCAACCCGAAACGGTCATTCAGGCGCCCAAAGGCGCCTGCTCCCATGCAATGCCTGCCGGCGGATTTCTGCGTCTAAACGTTGATCACACCGCGTCCGAGTTCGATCACACGACCGCCAACGCCGATCTCGCCATTCGCGCTAACCGACAGCCGCAGCAGACAAGGCCGGCCAACGGCTTCACCTTGCTCGACCTGAAAGACGGCGGGCAAATGCTGGTTGTTGGCAAGCAACCAGCCGCCGAGATTCGCACAGGCCGAGCCGGTACCCGGGTCCTCCGAGATGCCACCTCCCGCCTTCGCAAAGAAATAGCGTGAGACCACCTTCCCGGGGCGGCCGGAGTCAAACGCGAACACATATGCCGTCTTGCGGCCGAGACTGCTTTTCGGCCACATATCGAGCCATGCGCTATCGGCCCGGGTGCGGCGCACGGTGTCGGCGTCCTTGACTGCGACCAGCAGTTGATCCGCGCCTGTGTCGATCCACATGGGTGACGCGAGCAAATCGCCCTCCGTCAGTCCCAGCAGCGCTGCGGCTTCTGTATCAGGCAGTTCGCAAGCGGCTGTTTTCGGCATGCCCGCGTGCGGCGCGGCGAATGTCCACACGTCGTGATCTGCATGGACGGCTACAACCCCGGCTTTGAATTCAAGTTCGATATCGTTGCCGGCATCCAACATGTCTCGTACGACGTGCGCCGTACCGAGCGTGGGATGGCCTGCAAAGGACATTTCGTAGCCGGGTGTGAAGATGCGTACCCGCGCATGTGCACGGTCCGACGGCAAAACGAATGTCGTTTCGGACAGGTTGAACTGTACGGCCAGCGCCTGCATCGTCGCTTCATCAAGGCCGCGCGCATCTTCGAACACACATAGGGGATTGCCGCCGAACGTAGACTCGGCAAATACATTCAGCAGGCGGAAGACATACGTTGTCATTCGACTCTCATGTTGGTATGGCGATCACCGTACTTCAAGGAAGCGGTGACAGGCTGGTCGCGTCGGAGGGAAACATCCATACAGCAGTCAGCCCCCCAGCTTCTTCCTCAGGAAAATCCGCGAATGCCCAACGGGATAATCCGGCAATTCGCCGAAGCAGACATACCCGAGCCTTTCATAAAACGGCCGCGCCTGAAATTCGTGCGTATCGAGCCATGCGCTGTGGCACCCGCGCGCCATCGCCTCCTGTTCGGCCAGTTGCATGAGCCGTGTGCCCACGCCCCGACCGCGCGCGCTTTCCGGCACGACGAGCAACTGGGTGAACAGCCAGCCATAACCCGTGGCTCCCCACATCCCGCCGACAATCTTGTCTTCCGCATCGCTCAGCACGACGACCAGCGGGCGATAGTGGCTGGGGCCGGCCTGGGCTTCGTTGAACCGAACCAGCGGCTCGACGATCTGCTTGCGAATGTTTTCGTCCGCGTGGTCCGTCAGTGTGTACGTGTAGGTCATCGAGGGCAACATTCCGGATAGGGCATAGCATCATAGATCACCCGCCCCAACGCCCGCCTGCTCGCGCTGCGCGAACACCTCGCGCAGCGCATCGCCGATGAAGGTCAGCAACAGCAACGTCACCACCAGCACGCCGATCGCCGTCGCCGAAATCCACCACGCGTCCAGATGCGCCTTCCCTTCGGCGAGCAGTTCGCCGAGGCTCGGCGCGGGCGGCGGCACGCCCATCCCGAGAAAATCCAGGCTCGTGAGCGCGACGATCGCGGCGCTCATCCGGAACGGCAGATAGGTGATCACGGGCGTGAGGCTGTTCGGCAGGATGTGCCGCCGCATGATCTGCCAGTCGGACAGCCCGAGCGTGCGCGCGGCGCGCACGTAGTCGAGCGAGCGCTGCCGCAGGAACTCGCCGCGCACGTAGTCGGACAGCGTGATCCAGCCGAACGCGGCGAGCAGCGCGAACAGCAGCGGCAGGCTCGGCTCGAAAATCGACGACAGGATGATCAGCAGATAGAGGTCGGGCAGCGCATTCCAGATCTCGATCAGGCGTTGCCCGACCAGATCGACGCGCCCCGCGTGATAGCCGAGCACCGCGCCCGCGAGCACGCCGACGAGCGCGCCCGACAGCGTGAGCGCGGCGGCGAACAGGATCGAGCTGCGAAAGCCGTACAGCGCGCGGGCGAACACGTCGCGGCCGAGTGCGTCGGTGCCGAGCCAGTTCTCGGCGGAGGGCGGCGCAGGAAACGGCCGCGCGGCATGATAGGCGACCGTGTCGTAGCGATAGTGGTCCGGCGCATAGAGCGCGAAGTTGCCGGGCCGCGCGAACTGGTCGCGGATGAACGGGTCGAGGTAGTCGGCCTCGGTCGGCAGCGCGCCGCCGAATTGCCGGTCGGCATACGCGTGCAGCGCCGGGAAGAGCCAGCGCCCGTCGTAGCGGGCGACGAGCGGCCGGTCGTTGGCGAGGCAGTCGGCAAGGAGACTCGCGGCGAACAGGATCGCGAAGACGACGAGGCTCGCGAAGCCAACATTGTGACGGCGAAAGCGCCGCAGGATGCCGGCGGGCGGGCAAGGCTGCGGGAGCGCGATCGCGCCCGCAACGTCCGGGTGAGCAGGGGAAACGGCTGTCATCGAAGTGGACGGTTTCATCGTGCTTGGCCGCCAAAGTGAATGCGCGGATCGATCAGCGCATACATGAGATCGCCGGCCAGCTTCGCGAGCAGGCTCACGGCGGTGAAGACGAACAGCGAGCCGAGCACGACCGGATAATCCCGGCCGACGATCGCGTCGTACGAGAGCCGCCCGACGCCGTCGAGCGAGAAGAGCGTTTCGATCAGCACGCTGCCGCCGACGAAGGCGGCCACGAACGCAGCCGGAAAACCGGTGGCGATCGGAATCAGCGCGTTGCGCAGCACGTGTCGCCACACCACGCTGCGGCGGGACGCGCCCTTCGCACGCGCGGTCAGCACGTACTGTCGCGCAAGCTCGTCGAGAAACGCGTTGCGCGTCAGCATGACGACCACCGCAAGGCTGCTCGCGACCGATGCCGTCACCGGCAGCACGAGGTGCCACATGCGGTCGAGCATGCGCTCGACGAACGGCATCTGGTCGTAGCCGTCCGACGCGAGGCCGCCGAGCGGAAACAGGTGCAGGAACCGGTCGCCACTGAGGAGCATCAGCAGCAGCACGCCGAGCACGAAGCCGGGAATCGCGTAGCCCGCGAGCAGCGCGGCGCTCGTCGCGAGATCGAAAGCTGAGCCGCGGCGCAGCGCCTTGGCGATGCCGAGCGGCACCGAGATCAGGTACGTGAGCGCGAGCGTCGCGCTGCCGAGCGCGATCGTGACGGGCAGCTTGCTGCAGATGAGCGCCCACACGGAACGGTGCTGAAAGAACGACTGGCCGAGGTCGAGCCGCGCGTAGCGCGACAGCATCCGCACGTAGCGCGTGAGCGGCGGCGCGTCGAAGCCGAACTCATGGCGGATCGCGGCGATCTGCGCCGGATCGACGCCTTCGTCGCCGTGATAGCCGCCATCGCCGTTGCCGCCGCCCTCGCCATGCGGCGACGCGTGTTGCAGCCGTGCCATCACCTGCTCGACGGGGCCGCCGGGCACGAACTGCATGACGACGAAGGTGACGGTCAGCACGCCGAGCAGCGTGGGGATCATCAGGAACAGCCGGCGGCCGATGTACGCGATCATCGTGCATTCTCCTCGTGCGCCGCCGGGCCGGCGGCATCGGGGCCGGCATGCCACCAGCCGATCACCCAGTCGGCCCAGCGATATTGGCGGGGCGTGCGCGCGGGCGGCGCAATGCGCCGGTTCCACGCGATCCGAGCATGCGTGATGTGCCACTCGGGCACCATCACGTGCTCGCCCAGCAGCACGCGGTCCAGCGCGCGCGCCGCCGCGGTCAGCTCGCGTTTGCCGCGCGCGTGCTGCACGGCCGCGACCAGCGCGTCCACGGCCGGCGACGCGACGCCCGCGTAGTTCTCCGACCCGGGAGTGCGCGCCGCGCGGCTGCCGAAGCGCCGTTCGAGCTCCGCGCCCGGCAGGCTGGCCGCGCGGTAGCCGACCGTGGTCATGTCGAAGTCGAAGCGCTTGAGCCGTTCGTTGACGACGGTCTGGTCCATGATGCGCAGCCGTGCGTCGATGCCCAGCAGGCGCAGGTTGCGCACGACGATCAGCAGGATGCGTTCCATGCCGGAGCCGTCGTCGAGCAATTCGAGCGTGAACGGCGCGCCGCCGGCGTCGCGCAGCACGCCGTCGCGATACCGCCAGCCGGCGTCGGCGAGCAGCGCCTCGGCGGCCGCGAGGTTGCGGCGCAGGCCGTCCGGGCCCGACGTATCGGGCGGCGGCGGCAGCGGGCCGAACACGCTGGCCGGCACCGTGTCGCGCAACGGCTCGAGCAGTGCGCGCTCGTCCGCGCCGGGCGCGCCGGTCGCCGCGAATTCGCTGTCGTCGAAATAGCTGCGGGTGCGCGTGTACTGGCCGTAGAACATGTTGCGGTTGATCCACGCGTAGTCGAGCGCCAGGCCGATCGCTTCGCGCACGCGCCGGTCGCGGAACTTCGCGCGACGCAGGTTGAAGACGAGGCCCTGCATGTCGCTGATGCCGTGCTCGGGGAATTCGCGCTTGAAGAGCGTGCGGTTCGCGAACGCGGGGCCGGCATAGCTGCGCGTCCATTGCCCGGCGCTGCCTTCGAACATCGCGTCGATCTCGCCGGCGCGAAACGCCTGCAACGGCGCATACGGATCGCTGTAGAGCCGGAAGCGCACCGTCGAGAAATTGAACATGCCGCGCCGCACGGGCAAGTCCGCGCCCCAGTAGCGCGGGTCGCGCCGGTAGACGATGTCGCGGTTGCTCGCGTGCGACGCGATCCGGTACGGGCCGCTCGCGACCGGCGGCACCGTCGCGAGCTGATCGAAGGTCAGCGTCGCGCCGCCGGGTGCGCGCGCCCAGTTGCGCGAGAACACGTAGAGATCGCCGGCGGCGAGGGCCGCGCGGCGGCCGGGCGTGCGGAATTCGAAACGCACCGTCCGCGCATCGACGACGATCGCCGCGCGGATCGGCGCATAGCGGCTGCTGTAGACGGGCGACGCGGCCGGGCTCGTGAGACGTTCGAACGAATCGCGCACGTCGTCGGCGGTGACGGACGTGCCGTCGGAGAAGCGCGCCGCCGGGTTCAGGTGGAAGGTGGCGGAGCGACCATCCGGCGCGAGCGCGACGCGATCGGCGAGCAGCGGGTATTGCGTGTCGACGTCGTCGAGGCTGCGCTGCATCAGCGTTTCGAACATCAGGTTCAGCAGGTCGGGCGCCGGGTTGCCGCGCAGCAGGAACGGATTGAGCGAATCGTAGGTGGAGAACGCGTCGTAGTTCGCGAGCGTGAGCGTGCCGTCGCGCGGCGGCTCGGCGTCGGCCCACGGCAAGCGCGCGAACGCCGGGCCGGGCGGCACGTCGTCGAAGGCGGACAGCACGGTTTGCCAGTGCGGTGCAGCGTCGACGGGCGCACCGGCGGCCGCACGCGCGACAGGCACGCCCGTGGTCGCGGTCGCGGCACACAGCGCCGCGACCGCCGCGGCGCGACGCAGCGCGCTCACAGATCGAACCTCGCGTTCAGCGCGACCGTGCGCGGCGTGCCGACGAAGAGGTAGCCGGACTGCAGGAAGCCCCAGTAGCGGCGATTGAACAGATTGTCGACTTCGGCACGCAACGTGACGCCGTGACCGCCGACCGTCGTCCGGTAGCTGACGCCGGCATTGAACAGCGTGTAGCTCGGCAACGTGTACTGGTTGAAGCTGTCGGCCATCATCGCGCCGAAATAGTGCGCCTCGGCGCTGGCCGTCACGCCGGGCAGGCCCGGAATCCGGTCGCTGACCTGCAGCACGCCCTGCCAGCGCGGAATGCCTTCGATGCGCTTGCCGACGAGATCGGCTTCGGTCTCGGTATAGGTGCCCGCGGTCCACGACGCGCCCGCCGTGACCCGCAAGCCGGCCGGCAGGTCCACGCGCGCGTTCAGCTCGAGACCCTGGATGCGTTCGGAGCCGTTCGACACGTAGACGTTCTGCGCGTTGCCGTATTCGGCGCCGCGTTCGATCCGGAACAGCGCGGCTGATGCGCCGACCTTCGCGCCGTCGAATTTCACGCCGACTTCGTACTGCTTGCTTTTCATCGGGTTGAGCACTTCGTTCGCGTTCACGTAGGTCTGGCCGACGGTGCCGCCGTCTTCGAGCGCTTCCACGTAGCTCGCGTAGAACAGCAGGTCGCTGCGCGGACGGAACATCAGCGCGAGCGTGGGCGTGATCGGCGTGTACGTATAGGTCGCGCTCGCGGCGCCCGGCCTGGTTCGCGACGACTGGTGGTAGTTCGTGTAGCGGATGCCGGCGAGGAGCGACCAATACTTGAGGAAGCTGAGCGTGTCGCTCGCGAACACCGATTTCTGCTGCGAACTGAAGTTGTCGTACTGCAGGCCGTAGTCGTAGGTGCCGTTCCACGTATGCGTCGTGATCGGCCCATACAGGTTGTTCGAGCCGATGTCCGTATACAGCGACTTCGGCACGGTCTTCTTGCCGAGCCATTGCTCGGCGACGCCGGCCACGACCTGATGGGCGATCGGGCCGGTGGAGAACCTGCCCTCGACCGTCGCCTGCACCTGGTCGTAGATCGACGAGCCGCGCGCGCGGTTGAGGAACGTATCGAAGTCGCCCTGCGGATTGAGCAGGCCGAGCCACTGGCCCGAGTAGCTGCGTTCGTCCTTGCTGTGGCTGTAGTCGACGCTGGCCTTCCAGGCCGGATCGATCTGCCAGTGCAGGCCGGTGCCGAGGAAATAGACGTTTGAGTTGAACCACGTATCGTCGTAGGCCGACAGGTTGGTGCGGCCGCTCGGCGCGCGCGGCAGGCTCGCGCCCTTGTACGCGTCGAGCGTGAGATCCTGGATGCCGCCCGCGACCTTGCGCGACTGGTAGATGCCGTCGAAGGTCCACGTGAGCGCGTTCGTGAGCCGCGCGTCGAGCGACAGCGATTCGGAGTTGCGCAGCACCGACGAGCCGCTGTAGGTGCCGCCCTGCTCGTGCGTGATGTTGAAGCGGTAGCCGAGCCGGCGGTCGGGGCCGAAGCGCCCGCCGGTGTCGATGTGCTCGCTGAACACGCCGTCCGAGCTGTAGCCGGCGTCGGCGCTGAACGTGAAGGTATCGGTCGGCTTCTTCGTGACGAAGTTGATGATGCCGCCCGGCGCGCCGAAGCCGTACATGAAGCCGGACGCGCCCTTGAGGAGCTGGATCGACTCGAACGACTCGACCGGCAGCTCCACCGTCGTCATGTAGAACGGCAGGCCGTTGATCTTGTAGCCGTTGTAGTCGTCGAGCGCGATGCCGCGCACGTTGATCGAATACGCGTTGAACGAATAGGTGTCGCCCAGCGACAGGACGGCTGCGTCTTCCGCAAAGACCTTGCCGAGCGCCTTGACCTGGCGGTCCTCGAGTTCCTGCTGCTTCACGACGCGCGTGGAAAACGGCGTTTCGAGGTCGGAGCGCGTGCCGAGCGCGCCGCTCGACACGTGCGGCGCATGCTGGCGCTTGCCGTTGACGGTCACGGTCGCGAGGCTGTGGACCTTGCCGTCGGCGGGCTCGTGGACCTTCGCGGGCGGCTTCGGCGCGGCGGGCGTCGTGGTCGGGGCGTCGTCGGCGGCGTGCGCGACGGACAGGGCAAGCGTTCCCGTGCCCAGCAGCAGGGCGGAAAGCATGCGCATGCGGAATGCTCTTGTCTTCATCGATAGGAATGCGATATTTCAGGTGGATTCCGGCACGCCGGGAACGGGTGGCAATCAGCCGTGGAAGAAACTCATGCGGGATCGGCGCCCGGCTGGTCGAGGAACGCGCCGAGCATGTCGACGAAATGCTCGAACGCGCGATCGGGAATCGCCTGGTCGCGCACGAACAGCTCCTGGAAACACAGCCCGCGGATGAAGCACGCGATCACGTAGCGCGTGAGCTCGGGCGAGCGCGACGCGTCGATGCGGGTGCGCGGCAGGTGGTTGCTCGCATCGTCGCCCACCGGATGTGTGAGCAGTGCGGCGTTGAAGCGTTCGCGCAGGTCGCGGTCGTTGCGCAGCGCCCAGTAGAACTCCTGGGTCATCGAAAACGTCTCCTTCATCTGCGCACGCCACGCCGCCACTTCGGCGCGCACGCTGGCCGCCGGCTGGAGGCGCGCCTCCAGCGTCACGAGCTTGCCTTCGAGCCACGCCATGTACGACGCGACCAGCAACTCGTTCTTGTGCGGAAAGTGGTGCAGCAGCGCGCCGCGCGACAGGCCGGCGCGCTTGCAGATCTCGGTGATGGACGTCTGCGCGATGCCGATTTCCATCAGGCAATCGAGCGTGGCGCTGATCAGCGCGAAGCGAGCGGACGCGCTGCGCTCGTGCTGCGAGCGTCGCACGCGCGGCGGCGTGGTCGATACGGCATTCGTCATGGTCTGGCGTGCGGCGCGCCCCGTCGGGTTGCGCTGAACAGGGAAAGGGCAAGGAAACAGTACGAGCGGTATGTTATTGAGCGGCGCCGGGGGTGTCCAAGAACATCCTGTCACATGCTTATCTGCGTGACGGACGGCGCTGTACGGTTTTCGTCGAGGCCCGGGCGGGCGCGGTGCGTGACAGGCGCGGATTGAATCCGAATACGGGGCGATTATCGTCCGGGGCTGATCGGATGATTTACTCCGATATTCTGATCGAATCATTAATTAGGCTCGCCTCTCTGGGTAACCCTGTTTGAAACGGGTTATCGGTATCCGCATCTTGACAAAATTCCGGTAATCCGTACTTGCTCGCGAATTTTTTTCGATTATCGAAATGATTTCGAGGATTATTCGTGAGGAACTGCGGAAATTCACGCTTCCAGGCCGCACTTTGGCTCATTGCATGCCTGCGGCGCATGCGAATTCTGCAAAAATGTAATTTGAGTCGAATTGGGTATTCACTTCCAATACGAAATCCCTTTTTTTGATGGCGGAAATCAAAACAGTTCTCGTCGTTCTTTTAAAATAATTCGTAAAACGTGACGGAACATCGCCGGATCGCCGATCACGGGATGGCAACTGGTCCGATTCCGCCGCATCGAAGCGAAATTTCATCGTCGTTGCAAATCGAGCAGTCCCACCATCGAACCAAAGTCCCCGGTGTGCCTTTCTCGATGGTGGCCGGACGGCGACCCCGTCCGGGAGCGCGTGCGTCGGCCGGGCCGCAGTGCCCGTGCGACGCGCCGGTTCCGCGCATGACGCGCCGGCACGACCGGAGACGCGATCAGGAGCCAAGATGACAAACTGGGTTGAAGCACTATTGGCCGGACTGGAGCAGGCCGGTTCCGAACGGGAGGTCTACGGCTGGATCGAGCACGCGGCGCGCAGTCTCGGCTACGAGTACTGCGCGTACGGCCTGCGCATGCCGTGGCCGGTGTCGCGGCCGAGGATCCATATGCTCGACAACTATCCGGAGGCGTGGCAGAAGCGCTATCGGGAGGCGCGCTACGTCGACATCGATCCGACCGTGAAGCATGCGCGCCGCTCCCAGGCGCCGATCGTCTGGAGCGACGCATGCTTCGCCGCCACGCCGCAGCTTTGGCGAGAGGCGCAGGCGCACGGGTTGCGGCACGGCTGGACGCAATCGGCATTCGACAGTTGCGGCGTATCCGGCATGCTGACGCTCGCGCGTTCCAACGGGCCGATCACGCCGGCGGAACTCGAGCAGAACGAGTTCAAGATGCGCTGGCTCGTCAGCACCGCGCATCTCGCGATGACCGGCAAGCTGATGCCGAAGCTCGCGCCCGACACCGAGCGCTGCCTCACCGATCGCGAGGTCGAAGTCCTCAAATGGGCGGCCGACGGCAAGACGTCGGGCGAGATCTCGACGATCCTGGTGATCTCCGTCGATACCGTCAACTTCCACGTCAAGAACGCGGTGTCGAAGCTCAAGGCCGCGAACAAGACCTCCGCCGTGGTGCGCGCGACGATGCTCGGGCTGCTGAGCTGATTCTTCGCGCGCGTCTTTCCCGCTGATCGTGCCGAAGCGGCACCTTCCCCGACGCTGTGCACGCGCCGCCGCATCGCATGCGCGCTGTACGAGCGTCGCATGCGATGCGCAAACGGTTGTAGCTCCTAACTCTGGTAGTTGTCGCGCCGCACGTCGCGCGCTGAAATCTCACTCCAGCGAATGGTCCGGTGCGGTTGCCGCCATGTCCGCACGAATCGGTCGTTCGCCTCGCTTCATCCCGTCGAAACGACGCACCCCGGCACGCGTGCTCTCCGGCAGGTCCGACGAGCGCGTCATTTGATCGAGTTTCCTTGCCTGAAGAGAGGTTGACGATGGACCCCAGAGCACACATGCCGACGCAGGACCGCGAATCGCACAGCCTGTACGGGTTCGACATGACCGCGTACCTGCGCGGCGGCTCGCATGCGGGCCGCCCGGCCGGCGAGGTCGCGCGGCACGCGGTCACGCACGGCGGCATCTATCCGCTCGAGCAGGCGCGCCTGGCGCTCGGCGCCTACGAACGCGCCGCGCTCGACGTGCTGCAGCGCCATCGTGAACTGCTCATCGACGCGGATACGCCGGCCGATACGCCAGCGGACACCGGCGGCGCCGCGATGCTCGCGCTCTACGTGAACTCGCTCGGGCGCCTGCACATCCGGCCGGCAGCGGCGCCGAAGGTCGCCTACGACGCACGCGACAGCTGGGTCGATCTCGGCACCGTGACCGTCGGCGCCGGCGTGCTCGCCGAGATCGACGCGGGCGTCGCCGCGTGGCGCGCGATCGAGCGCCGCAGCTTAGCCGAAGTGCGCGTCGCGATGGATCGCGTGCATGCGGAAGGCCAGCTTCCGCGCGTGCTGGAGGAAGTCATCGATCACGTCGAGCACGTCGAATCGGTGTGCTTCTACGTCGGCGACCGCTTCTTCGCGCTGATCGACCGCTACACGAACCTGATCGACAGCAAGGGCGGCAAGGGCCACCTGCCCGGGCTGCGCGACCAGCCGTACCCGGCCTGGAGCGACGACGACGTGCTGATCGTCGCGGCGCTGCACGCGCTGTTCCTGTCGGGCCGCTCGGTGCGCTTCGAGGAATTCAACGGCGCGCTGCTGAGCGCGCAGGACCTGGTCGGCCGGCTCGACCGGCTCGCGGCCGCCTATACGGACGCCGGATGCGAGGTTGCGGTGCCGCAAGGGCTCGACCTGTTCGAGCGCGCGCGGAAGATCCGCGAGCAGACGCTGTGCGCGATCGGCAAGCCGTGGCTGCGCTACCGGTGGATCTACGGGCTCAACTTCCAGAAGACCGAGCGGATCCTGCGTTCGAGCGCGTCGACCGAGGCGCACGACCAGTGGTATCGCGAGTTCGGCGACGACTTCCGCCAGTTCGTGTCGCCGCGCGGCGAATTCTCGCCGCCCGAATACGTCGCGATGGCGCTGCTCGCGAACGCCGCGATCGCGCGCGACGTCGCGGGCGTGCGCTGCGACGCGGGCAGCACGGCCGTCACGAGCTGGATCGAATACCTGATCGAGAAGACCGTCGCATCGGCGGTGCTCGCGACCGGCTCGGACTACGGGATGTCGAGCTCGCTGCGCGACATCGGCCAGCTCGTCGCGTACGACGAGACGACGCTGCTCGACACGATCCACGCGCTCACGCCGGCGAGCTTCTTCACCGCCTACGTGTCGCACCGGACGATCGCGCGCTTCGGCGAGCCGGAGAGCACGATGATCGCGACCTCGGTGCAAAAGCGCATGCAGTTCAACCGCTGGCACTTCATCCCGGGCAACTTCGAGCGGCCGCTGATCCGCGCGTCTCGCCACTGGTACTACCCGCCGCTCGTGCCCGACATCTCGTCGCATTCGGACATGCACCGCGCCGCGCACAACCGCGCGCGCGTCAAGTACTCGATCCGCGTGCCGGGCCCGGACATGTCGCGCCCGCCGCTGAACATCGCGGGCCGGCGCTATCGCGGCTTCTACGACGTGCGCGTCGTGCGCGCGGAAGGCGACGAATACTCGACCGAGGACATGCTGCGCGTGCGCCGCCGCACGCTGTGGCTCGAAGCGCTGTACACCGCGCTGGTCAACTACCTGATGACGCCGGATGCGCACCGGCTCGCCGTCAACGGATTCGACGCGGGCACCTATCTCGACCTCGCGGGCGACGTGCTGCCGAACGCGGCCGATGCACTGCGCGCGACGGCCGCGGAGGGCGCACTGTGACGGCGTCCACGGCAAGCGTCGTCAATACCGTCGCCGCGAACGGCGGCAAGCGCGCGACGCATCGCGTCACGTTCTTCCAGCAGGGCGGGCGCATCGTGCTCACGCACGCGCAGCTCGACGCGCAGGCGGCGCGGCTCGCGCACGCGTTGCGCGCGAGGGGCCTCGCGCCCGGTGCGCGCATCGGGGTCGTCGCGCGCAACGGGCTCGCGTGGGTGCTGCTCGATCTCGCCGCGCTGAAGGCGGGGATCGTGACGGCCGGCTTCGAGTTCGGCAAGTTCCGGCCCGACCAGGCGCTCGTCGACCGGTACGCGCTCGACGCCGTTTATGCGGACGGCGCCACGTCGTTCGATCCGGCGCGCGACCTGCGCGCGCTCGTCGATGCGCACGTGCGCGCCTGCCGCGATGGACGTAACGGGCGCGACGTCGATCCGGTCGCGCCGCCGTTCGAATCCGCCGCGTATGCGCGCGACGACGTCACGACGATCAAGTTCACGTCCGGCAGCTCCGGCGAGCCGAAGGGGCTCGCGGCGCGCGCGGGCAGCATCGACGCGTCGCTCGCGGCGGTCCAGCAGCTCTACGCGCACGGCGACGGCGACGACGTGCTGGTGTTCCTGCCGCTGTCGCTGCTGCAGCAGCGCTACTGGATCTATTCGGCGCTGACCTACGGGCACGACGCGACCGTCGCGCCGTTCGAGTTCGCGCTCGAGGCGATCCGCGAGCAGCCGCCGACGGTCGTGATGGGCGTGCCGGGCTTCTACGACGGCATCAAGAAGCGCATCGAGCGCGCCACGCCGCCGGACGACGCCGGCCTCGACGCGCGCAGGCGGCGGATCGACGCGCTGCTCGGCCCGCGCATCCGCTACCTGTGGACGGGCTCCGCGCCGGCGAACCCGCAGACGCTGCGCTTCTTCGACGAAGCGGGCGTGCCGATCTTCGAAGGCTACGGGATGAACGAGACCTGCATCGTGACCAAGAACCATCCGGGCGCGGCGCGCACGGGCAGCGTCGGCCGGCTGATCCCGGGCAAGCGCGCGCGGATCGACGACGACGGCGTGCTGATCGTCGGCGCGGACGAGCCGGTCAACACCCGATACCTGTACAGCGAGCCCGGCGCGAGCGAGCGGATCTTCCTGCCGACGGGCGAGGTGCGCACCGGCGATCTCGCGCGCTTCGACGACGACGGCTACCTGTACATCCTCGGCCGCGCGGACGACCTGATCGTGCTCGCGAACGGCAAGAACGTGCATACGCGCAAGCTGGAGGAGCAGGTCAAGGCGCACGTCGGCGTCGAGGAATGCGTGCTGTACGGCGCGGGCCGGCCGTTCCTCGTCGCGGTGATCTCGCCGCAGGACGCGCGCGCCGACCATAGGGCGATCCACGCGCATCTCGCGGAACTCAACGCGACGCTCGCGCCGCACGAGCGGATCGTGAAGGCGTTCATCGCGCCGCGGCCGTTCGGCGGCGAGACGCGCTTCGTCACGTCGCAGTTCAAGCCGAAGCGCAACGCAATCTTCAGCGCGTTCAACAACGAAATCGAGCGACTTTATGGAGGGCAAGCGTGACCGACATCGAATCCATCGTGCGGCGCCACCTGTGCGAAGTAGCGGGGCGGCCCGCGTCCGACGCGGCGACGCTGCCGCTCGACGACGACCTGACGTTCGACTTCGGCCTCGCGTCGCTCGAACTGATCGTGCTGCTGAGCGGCGTGTGCGACACCGCGCGCGTGCCGCTCACCGAATTCGGCGAGGACGATCTCGCGAAGCTGCGCACCGGCCGCGACATCGTCGACCTGCTGGCCGCCAAAGTACACGCATAAAGGACCACTGATGAGCTGGAACATTCCGAACCTCCTGAACGCGACGCTCGAGAACGACGTCGTGAAGCTGCGCCGCATCGGCATCGACGACAAGGCCGGCTTCGCGCAGATCGCCTACGACCCGGACAGCTGGACCTACATGGTGTCGGTCGTGCACGACGAGCCGGGCCTCGTCGCGTTCCTCGAGCGCGCGATCGCGGATTCGCTCGCGGGCACGCGGATCGTGTTCGCGATCATCGACAAGGCGAGCGGCCGCTTCGCGGGCACGACCGCGTTCGGCAACCTCGCGCCGGCCGACCGCCGCATCGAGATCGGCTGGTCGTGGCTCGGCGCGCCGTATCGCGGCACCCGCGTGAACCGCGCGACGAAAGGGCTGCTGCTCGACTACGCGTTCGGCGAGCTGGGCTGCGAGCGCGTCGAGTTCAAGACCGACGTGCTGAACGCGCGGGCGCGCGCGGGGCTGAAGGCGATCGGCGCGACCGAAGAAGGCGTGATGCGCAGCTTCAACGTCATGCCGGGTGGCCGCCGTCGCGACGCGATCTACTACAGCATCCTCAAGGCGGAGTGGCCCGATGTCCGTGCAACCCGCTTTCGTTGAGCCGGCGGCGCGCGCGCCGCACGACGCGCCGTTCGCGATCGACGCCGACGTCGACCCGGCGCGCCGCGTGCGGCTCGCGGGCAGCCGCCGCGAGATCGGCCGCCGGCACGGCGCGGCGCTGCGCGATGCGATCGGCCGGTTCCTGACCGATCGCATCGCGCGGCTCGCGCCGCTCGTCACCCACGCGCGGCTGCGCGAGCTCGCGCCGCTCGTCGCGAACCATGCGCGCGTGATCGAGCGCGCGCTGCCCGATCTCGCGGAAGAGGTGCACGGGCTCGCGGAAGGCGCGGGCATCACGCTCGAGGATGCGTACCTGCTGCAACTGCGGCGCGAGTTGACGGGCTTCCAGCGGATGCCCGCGCGCGGCGACTGCACGACCTTCGCGCGGCATGCGAACGGGCAGGCGGTGGTCGCGCAGACCATCGACCTGAACGGCGACATGGCGGGCGAGCTGAGCGTGCTGGAGATCGCGCCCGACGCGGGCGCGCAGGTCGCGCTCGTCAGCTTCACCGGGCTGCTCGGCTATCTGGGGATCAACGGCCACGGCGTCGCGATCGGCCTGAACCTCGTGCTCGGCGGCGCATGGCGGCCCGGCATTCCCGGCTACCTGGCGATCCGCCATCTGCTCGACACCTGCGCGAGCGTCGACGAATGCGTGGACACGCTGCGCCGGCTGCCGCGCGCCAGCTCGCGCGCGCTGACGATCGCCGACGCGCGGCGCGTCGTGACGGTCGAGACCCTGCCCGACGACCTCGTCGTGATCGAAGGCGCCGAGCATGCGCACGCGAATCACTTCCTGCATCCGGCCTTCGCGGCCGGCGACGCGCTGAACCCGTTCGCGCGCACGTCGTCGCTGCGCCGGCTGGACGCCTGCCGCGCCGGGCTCGCGCGCCTGCCGGACGACGCGGATGCGGCGGCCTGTCTCGCGCTGCTCGGCGAGCCGCCGATCGAGGTCGCGCCGACGGGCGACGTGCGGCGCGAGTGCACGGTCGCGTCCGTCGCGATGTTTCCCGCGCGGCGCGCGCTGCACGTGCGCGGTCGGCCGGGTGTGCCGCCCACGCCGCCCACGTCACGACACTGAGGTCGTGAACCCGCTACTGAATCCCGTCCCCACCGGAGAACCGCGATGGCCTACGTCGTCACCGAGAACTGCATCAACTGCAAGCACACCGATTGCGTCGAGGTGTGCCCCGTCGACTGTTTCCACGAGGGCGAGAATTTTCTCGTCATCGATCCGGACGAATGCATCGACTGCGGCGTCTGCGAACCGGAATGCCCGGTCGGCGCGATCCGCCAGGACGTCGCGCTCGACGCGGATCAAGTGCATTACGCGAGCCTGAACCGCGAGCTCGCGCAAAGCTGGCCGACCCTCACGATCCGCAAGCCGGCGCTGCCCGACGCGGCGCAGTGGAAGGATGTCGAGGGCAAGTTTCGACAACTCAAGCGCGACGTGATCGCGTAAGCAACCAGGATTTTTCATGTCGAATGCTGGTATCAACGGGGCCGGCGTCTTGCCGGCAACACCTGAACGCGCGGCGCCGCACCGCCGGATGCTGCCGCTGCTGCTGATCGGGCAGGGGATGGCCGCGATGGACACGTCGATCGTGAACGTCGCGGCACCCGCGCTGCGCGCGGACCTGGGCATCTCGGGCGCGCTGCTGCAGCTCGTCGTCGCGGGCTACATCCTCGCGTATGCGGTGTTCCTGATCACGGGCGCGCGGCTCGGCGATGATTACGGCTACCGCCGGCTGTTCGTGACCGGGCTCGCGATCTTCACGGTGTCGTCGCTCGCATGCGGCGTCGCGCCGGGCACGTGGCTGCTGATCGTCGGGCGCATCGCGCAGGGCGTCGGCGCCGCGATGCTGGTGCCGCAGGTGATGTCGTTGATCCAGCGCAGCTTCGAGGGGCCCGCGCGGGCCCGCGCGATCGGCTACTACTCGATGATCCTCGGCCTCGGCTCGACCGCCGGCCAGGCGCTCGGCGGCGTGATCATCACCGCCGATTTCGCGGGGCTGTCGTGGCGGCCCGCGTTCCTGATCAACGTGCCGATCGGCATCGTGCTGCTTGCGAGCGCGCGCTCGGTGCTGCCGGCGCTCGCCGGGCCCGAGCGGCGCAAGCTCGACCTGGCCGGCGTCGCGCTGCTGACGGGCGCGATGCTGCTGATCGTCGTGCCGCTCACGTTCGGCCACGACGTCGGCTGGCCCGCGTGGGTATGGGCGTCGCTCGCGGCGGGCGTCATCGGCATCGCGACTTTCCTGCGTTTCGAGCGTGCGCTCGCGCTGCGCGGCGGCAGCCCGCTGCTCAGCCTCGACGCGGTGCTCGCCACCGGCATCCGGCCCGGGCTCGCGGTCGTGTCGATCGGCTTCATCGGCTACGGCGGCTGGCTGTTCGCGTGCGCGCTGTACCTGCAGACCGGCCTCGGCTTCTCGCCGATGATCTCGGGTTTCGTGTTCGCCGCGTATGCATTCGGCTTCGGCATCTCGAACGTGAGCTGGTCGAAGCTGCCCGCGCGCCTGCTGCGCTTCACGCCGGCGGTCGCGTTGATCGCGATGGCGGCCGCGAACCTCGCGTTCGGCATGACCGCGCGCCACGCCGGCTGGGTTGCCGCGGTGATGGTGCCGCTGCTGTTCTGCGCGGGCGCGAGCCACGGGCTCACGTTCGGCACCACCGTCAACCAGATGGCGCAGCGCACCGCGCCGCAGCACGCGCCCGCGCTGAGCGGGCTCGTCACGACGTCGGTGCAGCTGTCGATCGTGATCGGGGTTGCCGCGCTCGGCGCGATCTACCTCGCGGTCGCGGCGCCCGGCGCGCATCTGGCGTCCGCGCGCGCGATCGCCGACGTGACGTTCGCGATCGGCGCGCTCGCACTCGTCGCGATCGCGTGCTCGCTGCGGCTCGCCACCGTGCGCACGCCGGCCTGATTTCCCCGAACGCTGACGAACCACAAGGACCGATTCGTGAACGACCAACCGTTGATCCTCGAAACCGACGTCGCACCAGAACAGTTGCGGGTGCAACTGATCGACGAACTGCGCGCGATGGTCGCGGCGACGCTGAACGTCGCGCCGGCCACGCTCGATGCCGACCTGCCGCTCGCCGACGCGGGCCTTACGTCGGTCGAGCTGATCGACCTGATCGTAAGCTGCCAGGCGCGCCATGCGATCGAGTTCCCGCCCGAGCTGCTGGTCGGGCTGACGCTCGGCTCGCTCGCGGACGGCATCCTGGCCGCCCGCGACGCGGGAAAGGGCGCGCGATGAGCACGCCGATCGCCATCACCGGCTTCGGCGTGCTGTCGCCGGCCGGCGCGACGCCGGACGCGCTGTGGCGCGCGCTGGAGACGCGCGCGGTGCTGAACGGGCCGTGGCCGAAGCGGCCGCTGGCCGGCTATCCGGCGGACAACGTGATCGCGGTGCCCGAGGCGGTCTGGCGCACGCTCGAGCCGGGTGCGACCGGCGTCGAGAACCGCGCGGCCGCGCTTGCGCGCCACGCGATCCGGCAGGCGTTGGCCGACGCGCGGCTCGTCGGCGCGGGCGGGCTGCGAATCGGCTGCATGCTCGGCACGACGACGGCCGGCGTCGAGGTCGCGGAGAACGTGCTCGTCGACGCGCCCGGCAGCGGCGCGGCCGGCGCGGCGGATCTCGATGCGAGCGCGTTGCTGCCGGGCCGCGACGGCCGCTGGCGCGGCCCGCTCGCGGTGCTGTCGACCGCCTGCTCGTCGGGGCTGCTCGCGCCGGCGCTCGCGATCGACGCGCTCGCGGCCGGCGAAGCCGACGTGATGATCGCGGGCGGCGTCGACGTGCTGCTCGAATACACGATCTGCGGCTTCAACGGGCTGCGCGTCGCGACGCGCGACCGGTGCCGGCCGTTCAGCGGGGACCGGCAGGGCGTGGTGCTGTCCGAGGGCGTCGCCTGCGTGTGCGTCGAACCGCTCGACGCGGCGCTCGCGCGCGGCGCGCCGATCCGGGCCGTCGTGACCGGCCATGCGGCGGGCTGCGACGCGGCGCACGCGACCGCGCCGGACATCGACGGCGTCGCGCGCACGATCGCCGCCGCGCTCGCCGCGAGCGGCGTGCGCGCGGACGCGCTCGGCGGCGTGTTCGCGCACGGCACCGGCACGCCGACCAACGACGGCGCCGAAATCGCCGCGCTGCGCCGCGCGTTTGCCGACACCTACGGCCGTGACGCGCTGCCGCCCGTCACGTCGATCAAGTCGACGCTCGGCCACCCGCAGGCGGCGGCCGGCACGTTCTCGCTCGTTGCCGCGGCGCTTGCGCTCGCGCGGCGGCGCTTGCCGCCGACCGCGAACCTCGCCGTGCGCGACGACGCGCTCGGCGACGTGCGCATCGCCGACGGCGACGGCCTGCCGCTGGCGGGCGACAGCGTGCTCGTCAACGCGTTCGGCTTCGGCGGCAACAACTGCGTGATGGTCGTCGCCGACGCCGCGCGCGCCCATCAGGAGGCCCGCGCATGACTGCCTTGATGCCTCGCGCGCCCCGCCGCGCGTTCCGGATCGCGGCGGCCGCCGCGATCGTGCCCGCCGCCGACGGCGTGCTGACCGACGCGCATCTGCATGCCGAGCGCCGCTCGCGCAAGGTCGGCCCGCTGCCGCTGAAGGCGCGGATGACGCTTGCCGCCGCCGAGCGGCTGCGCGCCGCGCTCGACGACGCCGACCGCGCGACGCCCGCCGGCCGGATCGGCGTGAGCTTCGGCACGCTGTTCGGCGCGATCGACGTCGCCGAGCAATGCGTCGGCACCGTGCGCGCGGAAGGCTTTGAGCAGGTGACGCCGTCGTGGTACGCGGCGGGCCTGCCGAACGCGACCGCCGCGATCGTCGCATCGCTGTTCGACTGGCGCGGCCCGAACCTGACCTTCCTCGGCTACCAGGCCGGCCTCGACGCGATCGTCGGCGCGTGCCGGCAGCTCGCGGCCGGCCACGCGGACGCGGTGTGCGCGGGCGGCTTCGACCTGCCGAGCGCCCGCTACGTCGCGCGCGCCGACGCGCCGCTGCGCGACGCGCAGGCGCTCCATCCGGGTGCGGGCGTCGTATGGCTCGCGGCCGGCGCGGCGCGCGCGGGCGATCTCGGCCGGATCGTCGGCTGGTCGCAGCAGGCGTTCGACGCCGACGCGTTCGACGCGGCGCACGCGCGCGGCTTCCCGGCGCTCGTCGCGGCCGCGCTGCCCGGCGCGCCGGCCGATACGGCGCCGGCGGTGCACGTCGTGCGCCCGGGCGCGCCCGGCACGATCGACCGGCTCGCGGCGAGCGCGCCGGTCGCGCTTGCCGAAGGTCTCGCCGGCGCATGGCGGCCGGGGCTGCACGCGCTCGTCGTGAAAGGGCTCGGCGCGCTCGCCACGTGCGTGATCGTCGACAACCAACCGGTCAGGGAGTGACTCGATGGCCGACCTCATCGATCTGCGCGTGCGTGCGGCGCTGCCGTACCTCGATGCGCGGCTGCGCGCGTTCGACGCACTGCGCCCGCTCGACGCGCTGACGCCGCACGTCGTGACTGCGAGCGACGGCGTACCGCTCGCCGCGTTCGACGCGGGCGACCGCGATGCGCCGACGGTGCTCGTCGTCAATGCGCTCGGCGTATCCGCCGTGTTCGTCGCGCCGCTCGTCGCGCGGCTCGCCGATCGCTGCCGCGTGATCACGTGGGAATCGCGCGGGTTGCCCGATGCGCGCGGCGATGCGTCCGACCTGTCGCTCGCGCGCCATGCGCGGGACGCGGCCGACGTGCTCGCCGCGCTCGCCGGCGCGCGCGTGCGCGTCGCGGCGCTCGTCGCGTACTGCTCGGGCGCGAACGTCGCCGCGTACGCGCTCGACGAGCGCGTGCTGGCCGCCGACCGTCTCGCGATCGTGAGCCCGTCGCTCGAAATCGCGGGCGTCGCGGACAAGACGCTCTACCAGAAGACGGTGCTGCCGCTGTGGGCGCGCATCGCGGAAGCCGGCGCGAAGCACGCGGCGCTCGTGCGCGTGCTGCTGAGCCAGGCGCGGCGCGTCGACGACGGCTCGCTCGACTACCAGCTTTCGACGCTGAACGCGCTGCCGTTCGGCGACGACGATTCGATCTGCCGCTATGCGCGGATGCAGGCCGCGTGCCTGCGCGAGGACTGGGCGGCGCGGCTCGGCCGCCTCGCGCTGCCCGCGCGGGTGCTGCACGGCGCGCGCGACGACGTGATTCATGCCGCGACGTCGCGCGGCGTCGCGCAGGCGCTGCCCGGCGCGACGCTCGAGACGATCGACGACGCCGGCCACTTCGGCGTGTACACGAGCCGGGCCCTGCAGGAACGGGTTGCGGCGTTCCTGGACGGCGCGGGCCGGCCCGCGGGCGAACGACTTTCTGACAAGGAGTGATGGGCAATGAAGATGCATCTCACCGTGCTGGAAGAAGCGAAGGCCGATCTCGTCGGCCGGATTCGCGATCATTCGTTTCTCGCGCGCTGCCGCGCGGGCGACGTGCCGCTCGACGAGCTGAAGCTGTTCCTCGTCCAGCAGGGCCTCTACGGCAGCTACTTCACGCGCTATCTGTGCGCGCTGATGGCGAACCTGCCGGACAACGCGGACGTGCTGAAGCTCGCGGGCAACCTGTGCGAGGAGCTCGGCCTCACCGACGACAGCGAGACGCCGCACAGCCTCGTCTACCGCGCGATGCTCGAGCACTTCGGGCTGACGACCGACGGCGCGCAGCCGCTGATCGGCACGCGCAGGCTGATCGACGCGATGTTCGACCATTGCCGCCACCCGGACGCGTCGCGCGGCCTCGCCGCGCTGTGTCTTGGCGCGGAGGCGCTGGTGCCGGCCGTCTACGCGGACATCATCAAGGGCTTCGAGCGGCACGGCGTCGCCGCGCCGGCGCTCGCGTTCTTCCACCTCCACGTCGAATGCGACGACGGCCACGCGGAGACGATGCGCGACATCATGGTCGACATCGCGCAGCGCGACCCCGGGCGGATTCCGGCGATGCTGAGCGCGGGCTACGCGCTCGTCGACGCGCGCCTGGCGTTCTTCGATTCGATCGAGACGGGCTTCGCGCGGCGCGGCGACGCGCAAGGCCGCCGCGTATACGGCCCGCTCGTGCTCGCGTGATGGCTGCCTTTCACGGAGACCGACACATGTACACGACGCTCAATCACGATGCGAGCTTCACGCAGAAAGTCGTCGAACGCCTCGCGGCGAGCTGGAACCACCGCGTGGCCGTGCGCCAGGAACGGCTCGACCTGACGCAGTACTGCGACGACGGGATTCCGGAATTCCCGGTGTCGATGGTGCCGTTCTGGGACGACGAGGATTTCGCGGGCCTGGCCGACGCGCGGAAGCGGCGCTTTCTCGGCGCCGCGTGGGTCGCGTACAACGAGAAGGCGATGTATCTCGAGGACGAGATCGTTCAGCCGCTGTGCAGCCTGCTGCTGAAGGGCCGGCTGCCGGGCGCCGGCGACCCGCGCCTCAAGCAGGTGCTCGCGCAGATCCAGGTCGACGAGCAGTTCCACATCCTGATGTGTGTCGACGTCTGCCACTGCGCACGCGAGCGCCATGCGCTCGACGGCTACGTGCTGCCCGAGCCGCTGGTCGGCGCCGGGCAGCGCGCGCGGCTCGCGCAGGTGGGCGACGACGCGCGCCGCGCGGCGATCGTGCGGCTCGCGTATGCGTCGATCGCCGAGATGTCGATCAACGCGTACCTGACGCAGGTGTCGAGCGACATGACGATCCAGCCGCTGAACCGCATCAACACCGACATGCACCGCCGCGACGAGGCCGCGCACAGCACCGCGTTCCACGAGATCGTGGCGTCGGTGTACCGCGCGCTCGACCCCGCCGGGCAGCAGGCGTTCCGCGACGAGATCGCCGCCGCGCTCGACGTGTACACGACGCCCGATGCGAGCGCGTGGGCGTCGATCCTCGCGTTCCTCGACGTGCCGGGCCGCGAGCGGATGCTCGCGCGGCTCGACGCGCGCACGCGCGGCGTGAAGCTGAACCGCGACTACGCGACGCTGCGCAGCCTGTTCGACGAGCTCGGCATCGCCGCGCCGCCGGCATTCGCGTGACGCGCGCCGCTGACCACTCCGCCCATTCGGGAGCCACATGAAGATCTTCGATGCCTCGATCCTGAACCTGCCGTTCTACGACGCCGCGCACCGCACACTGGCCGCCGACCTCGAAGCGTGGGTCGACGCGCACGCATACCTGCCGCGCGAATACGCGCATCTGAGCCCGTCCGAGCGCGGCCGCGTCTATGCGCGCGTGCTCGGCGAGCACGGCTGGCTGCGCTACGCGGTCGATCCGGCGCCGGGCCGCACGCGGCCCGACGTGCGCAGCCTGTGCCTGATTCGCGAGGCGCTGTCGTATCTCGACGATCTCGTCGACTTCGCGTTCGCGATCCAGGGCCTCGCGGCCGCGCCGATCGCGTGGTTCGGCTCGGGCGCGCAGCAGGCCGCATGGCTCGGCGCGTTGCGCGACGGCACCGCGGTCGGCTCGCTCGCGCTGTCCGAGCCCGACGCCGGCTCGAACCTCGCCGCGCTCACGGCGGCCGCCGAGCGCACGCCGGACGGCTATGCGGTCAACGGCCGCAAGACCTGGGTGTCGAACGGCACGATCGCGACGCACCACGCGGTGCTGCTGCGCACCGGCGACGGCCCCGGCGGGCTCGGCCTGAGCTTCCTGTCGGCGCCCGCCGCGACGCCGGGGCTCGCGGCGAGCGGGATCGAGCTGGTCGCGCCGCGCGCGTTCGCGAGCCTGACGTTCGACGGCGTCGCGCTGCCCGCCGACGCGCTGATCGGCGCGTCCGGTGCGGGCTTCCGCTATGCGATGGAAATCCTGAACCTGTATCGCGTGACGGTCGGCGCGACCGCGCTCGGCTTCGCGCGCCGCGCGCTCGCCGCGTCGCTCGACTGGTCGCGCCAGCGCGCGGTCGCGGGCGGCAAGCTGATCCAGCAGCAGTTCACCGTCGACAAGCTGGCCGGGATGGCGACCTTCGCCGACGCCGCCGCGCTGCTCGTCGCGCGCGCGGCGTGGGAGTTCGACACGGGCGCAGCCGACGTCGCCGCGCACGCGAGCATGGCGAAGCTGTTCGCGACCGACGGCGTCGCGCAGGTCGTCGACGACACCGTGCAACTGTTCGGCGCGGCCGGCCTCGTCGCCGGCTCGACCCCCGAGCAGCTGTATCGGCAGGTGCGCGCGCTGCGCATCTACGAAGGCACGTCGGAGATCCAGAAGATCGTGATCGCGGGCAGCGTCTCGCGGCCGCGCCAATGAGCGCGGGGGCGGGCGACGGGCGCGCCGTGCTGGTCACCGGCGGCACGCGCGGCATCGGGCTCGCGATCGTGCGCCGGCTCGCGGCGGCCGGCTGGCGCGTGGCGGCGTCGTATCGCGGCGATGCGGCGGCCGGCGCGCGGCTCGCCGAAGCGCTGGCGCGCGCGGGCGTCGAGCATGCGGTGCTGCAGGCGGACGTGACCGAGCCGGACGCGGTGCGCCGGCTCGTCGCCGACGTCGTCGCGCGCTTCGGTCGCCTCGACGCGCTCGTCAACAACGCGGGCATCGTCGACGACGCGCCGTTCGTCACGCTGCCGCGCGAGCGCGGCGCGAACGTGCTGCGCACCAACCTGCTCGGCGCGATCCGCACGACCGGCGCGGCGCTGCCGCACCTGCTGAAGTCGGCGCGGCCGGCGGTCGTCAACGTCGCGTCGCTCGGCGGCGTCGTCGGCAAGGAAGGGCAGGTCGCGTACGCGGCGAGCAAGGGCGGGCTGATCGGCTTCACGCAGTGGCTCGCGCGCCGCTACGCCGGCGCCGGGCTCGCGGCGAACGCGGTCGCGCCGGGCTTCATCGACACCGACATGATCGCGTCGCTCACGCCCGCGATGACCGCGCACATCGTCGGCGGCAGCGCGGCGAAGCGGGTCGGTCGCGCGGACGAGGTCGCGCGGGCCGTGCAGTTCCTGCTCGAGCCCGGCTACGTGCACGGCACGACGCTGCGCGTCGACGGCGGCTTCAACCGGTGACCCGGACGACGGGTCTTCATCGGGTTCAACCTGACAACGGACACGCACCATGCGGACAGACGAAGACGACACGACGCTCGACTACGAAGTGGGCTACGCGGACACCGACGCGGGCGGCATTGTCTATCACGCGCGCTACATCGAGATGGCGGAGCGCGCGCGCAACCGGCTGATGCGCGCGGCCGGCTATTCGTTCGCGCGGCTCGCGGACGACGGCGCGCTGTTCATCGTGCGCCGCGTCGAGGCCGTGTATCACGCGAGCGCGTGGCTCGAGGATCGGCTGACGCTGCGCGCGCGGATCGCGAGCGTGTCGGTGTCGCGCTCGGTGTGGGTGACCGACGTCGCGCGCGACGGCGCGCCGATCGCGCAGGTCACGATCGAGATGGTCGCCGTCGATCGCGCGACGCGATGCGCGGTGCCGCATCCGCCCGCGCTGATCGACTGCCTCGCGCCGTATGCGGCGAAGCGCGCGGGTGCGCCGGCATGACGGCCGCGACCGAAGCGGGCTTCACGCTCGCCGCCGCCGACGTGCTGCGCTGCCTGCCGCACCGGCCGCCGTTCCTGTTCGTCGAGCGCGCGCAGGTCGCGGCGGACGGGCTCGCGATCGTCGGGCATCGAACCTTCGCGCCCGACGAGCCGTGGTTCGCCGGGCATTTTCCCGGCGATCCGCTGGTGCCGGGCGTCGTGCTGATCGAGTTCGTTGCGCAGACGGCCAACCTGCTCGTCGGCCATCTCGCGGGCGGCGAGGCGCGCTGCCATCTCGTCGGCGTGCGCAACGCGCGCTTCGCGCAGCCGGTGCGGCCCGCGCAGGCGATCGAGGCGCACGTGCGCGCGGGGCCTGACGGCGCGCTGCCGCGCGCGGGCGGCATCGCGACGTTCGACGCGACCGTGCTGCGCGGCGGCGTGCGCTGCATGAGCGCGAGCGTGACGATTTACCTGACGCAGTAACGCAATCCGCCCGGCTTGCGCCGGGCCTTCAACCCGAATGGAGACGCACATGAGCCAGCCTTGGACGAAGAATCAGGTGATCGACGTGATCAGGACGGAGCTGCTGCCGGCGCTCGAATCGGCGGCGGGCGTGGCGCCGGAATCGATCGGCGTGGAGACCGCGCTGCTCGACAACGGGCTCGCGCTCGATTCGCTCGACGTGCTCGATCTGCAGGTGGCGCTCGAGCGCCGCTTCGGCGTGAAGCTGCCGGTGCTGAACCGGCAATTGATCGACGGGCCGCGCAACAGCGTCGGCGGCCTCGCGAGCCTCGTGCTCGACCATCTGCCGCAGGTCACGGCTTGAGCGCGCGGGTGCTGGTGATCGATGCGCACGGCCCGATCGAGCGCGCGCTTTGCGCGAGCCTCGCCGAAGCCGGGCTGCGGGTCGTCGCGCATGTCGTGGATGAAGCGGACGGCGGTGCGGCGGACTGGCCGGACGCGCCGGGCGTGCAGGTTGTGCGCGCGGCCGATCCGGCCGCCGCGCTCGACGACTGGAACGATGCGCACGGCCCGTTCGACCGGATCGTGTTCGGCCAGCCGCGCGATGCGCGCGCGGGCACGGGTGCCCCGGAGGTCGATCCGTTCGACGCGCTCGCGGAAGGCGTCGAAACGCGGCTCGACGCGTTTCTCGCGACGCTGCAGGCGGCGTCGGCGCTCGCGCTGCGGCGCGGCGACGGCGCGCAGATCTGGGCGCTGACGCAGGACGACAGCGTCGGCTATTACCTGGACACCACGCCCGGCGCGCTGCCGATCGACGTGCGCGCGCGGCACGCCGCGCTGAAGAGTCTCGGCAAGGAGATGCTGCGCTTCGGCGTGCGCGTGAACGTCGCGCACCTGCAGCCGGTGGCCGAGGCGGCGGCCCCGGACGCGTGGCACGCGGCGCGCGACGGCCTGAAGGCGTTCGCGCTGCGGTTCCGGCCGTCGCCCGCGGCGTGCGTCGCGGCCGCGCTCACCGCGTGGATCGCGCGCGACGACCTGCCGCTTGCGGGCATGGTGGTGCCGATCGGCATCGGTTTTGCGGAGAACAACGTTTGAAGGCCGGTGAAAATCCGATATTCAAATGCTGCTTTCGTGTATCGCGACAAATATACGGTTCATCGTCGCAATTTCCGGTTTCATGATTAAATCATATAATCAATTCGTCAGGATCGTGTTTGTTATCTGACAATTTTGCTAGCTTCCAGTCGCATCATGCGGTCGAAGTCTTCTTCATATGCAGTGAAAAATTCAACAAGGAGATTCTTATGAAATCGGTGCGTATGGGTGTGATTTTGTTTGCGTTCGGCGTTGGCGTAGCGGTCGAGCCGGTGATTGCCGCGGAATTATTTCAAACATCCGAAGTCGCTGCGAACAATATATCAAGCGATAGTGGCAAAAAGGGGAGCTTTAAACTGGATGCCGCGCAACAAGCCGAACTCGATCAGGCGCTTGGTTCCTATCCTCGGCAAAACTATCAGGGGCCTTATTTTGGAGCAACGCCATACTGGAATCCAGGCACGGGTCCTTTTTGCCTCTTCAATTGCCCGCCGCCGGTAGGCAGCGTATCGGCATCTCCTCAACAGGTCAGTGTTCCGCAAAATGGGACGGGCTCGACGACGCTGCGCTGGACATGGGATGAATCGCGCGCCAAACCGGTTGCCGAATATGCATGCCTTTGGGTGAGCGCCGGCGATGAACCCAATGCTCACATGGTGGATTGTGAACATCCTGGTAACCAATATACGGTCAATATTCCCTGGATCGCTGCTGGCACGTATACATTCTGGGTCGCTTTAGGTAACCCCAAGGGCGGGCCTTCTACTGTGCCAATTGCCAATCTGGTTCGATTTGCCCAGACAACCGTGGTAGGCATTTCTCAGTAGTCGCCGTAACGCTGCCGAACGCCGCGACACTAACTGCCCTCCATCAATTCCAATGCAAACCGGAATGGTATATTCCCGCGCAGTGTTGAGCGTGCCGTGCTCTTGGGGTGGTTAAGCAAAGGGACCCGGTTACGGCCGGGTCCCGATTCGGTGTGACTTTGCGTCGAATTCACGTACGGCAACTCGCGCAATTATCGATAATGATGCGGCATCGGTTGATGCTGACCGCGCTTCTCCGCTAAATACCACTACATCCGCCCCGGCTCGCCGCGCATCAGCACGCGCCGCAGCAGCGCGCGCCATTGCGCGGCACGCGCCGGCGCGCACGGGCGTTCGAGCGTCGCGACCCGCAGCCGCGGCGGCACGCGCATGCCGTCCGGCGGCGGGCCGTCCATTCCGCACACCGTGAATCCGTGGCGGGCGAACGTCGCGTGGCGCGCGTCGAGATCGGGAAACACCGCGCAGCGCACGGCCGCGCAGCCGTCCAGTTCGGCCAGCGCGGCGATCCGCGCCAGCAGCGCGCCAAGCACGTCGGCGGCGTGCGCGCCGTCGCGCACGTACAGCCGGCGGATCTCGCGCGGGCTCGCGGGCCCGCCGTCGGCCGCGATAGCAGCAACGGCCGCGCACCCGAGCGGCGTCCCGTCGACCCGCGCGACGTACACCGCGCCGTACGGCGGCGCATACGGCCCCGGCAGCGACGTCAGCTCCGCGCCGAGCCGCGGCATCGTCACGCCGTGCCGCAGCAGCGCCATTTCGTATTCGAGCAGCAGGTCCTGCACGATTTCCTCGTCGTCGGGAAACGTCGCGGCGCGCACGTCGACCGAACGCGCGCGCGCGCCGCGGCGTCGAGCCTGGCCGGAAGCGAGGAGGGAAGCGCGGAGGCAGGCGTCATGGGCGTCACCCGCAGAGCGAGAAGCCGGTGAGCAGCGACAGGAGCGCGGACGGCGTCAGGTAGCCGGCGAAGCTCCACGCGACGAGCGCGAGCAGGCCGATCCACACGGCCCCGACGCGCGCGATGCGCATCGTGCGGGCCGCGCGGCCGGGATGCAGTGCGGTACTCATGCGGGCTGGGCCGCCGCCGGCACGGCGAGCCGCGCGACGCGCCGGTCGTTGATCGGCAGGTGCAGCAGCCCGGCGATCACGCCGAGCGCGATCGAGCCGTACCACAGCAGGTCGTACGAGCGGGTCGTGTCGTACACGACGCCGCCGAGCCACACGCCGAAGAAGCTGCCGAGTTGATGGCCGAAGAACACGAGGCCGAACAGCGTCGTGATGTAGCGCACGCCGAACACCTGCGACACCACGCCGTTCGTCAGCGGCACCGTGCCGAGCCAGATGAGTCCCATCACGAACGAGAACACGTAAAGGCTCGCCTGCGTGAGCGGCAGGAGCACGAACAGCGCCATCGCAGCGGAGCGGACGAAGTAGATGCCCGCCAGCAGGTACTTGCGCCGCAGGAAGCCGCCCGCGTAGCCGCACAGGAATGTGCCGACGGTGTTGGCGAGCGCGATCGTCGCGAGCGCGATGCTCGCCTCGCGCGCGGTCATGCCCTTGTCGAGCAGGTACGCGGGCAAGTGCGCGGCGATGAACGCGAGCTGGAAGCCGCACGCGAGAAAGCCGATATTGAGCAGCCAGAAGCCGCGATGCGACAGCGCTTCCGTCATGGCCGCGCGGATCGTCTGGTCGTGGCCGCCCTCGGCGCCGTGGGTGACCGGGCGATCGCGCAGCCAGCCGGCGAGCGGCGCGGTCGCGAGCATCACGACCGCGAGCACGACGATCGCCGACACCCAGCCGAGCCCGCCGATCATCCCCTGCGCGAGCGGCACCATGCAGAACTGGCCGAGCCCGCCGATCGTGCCGGCGACGCCGAGCGCCCAGCCGCGCTTGTCCGCCGCGAAGAGCCGCGACAGCGCACCGTACACCGCGCCGAACGCGGTGCCCGACAGCGCCACCCCGACCAGCACGCCGGTGCCGAGCGTGTAGACGCCCGTAGTCGCCGCGTATGCCATCACGAGCAGGCCGAGCGCATACAGCACCGCCCCGACGAAGATGACCCGCGCGGACCCGAAACGGTCGGCGATCATCCCCGTGAACGGCTGCGCGACGCCCCACAGCAGGTTCTGCAGCGCGAGCGCGAGGCCGAACGCTTCGCGCGACCAGCCGCGGTCGAGCGTGACCGGCATCAGGAACAGCCCCTGCACGTTGCGCACGCCGAGCGCCGCGCCCATCACGATGCCGCCCGCGATCACGAGCAGCCAGCGGCGCTTCCACGCCTCTTCAGGTCCGATCACCGTCGTCTCCTTCTTCTGTTGGACACTTTCATGCGTGCGTCGCACGCAGGCGACGACCGTTCGGCTATTAGAGCGCCGGCCGGACCGTTCCCTCAAGTGACTCTTCAGGCGGCTTCGCATGCACGGCGCGCATGCGAGACGGTGGGCCGGGGTCAGCCGGCGCTGCCGCCGCTGCCGCCGCCGCCGCCGTCGAAGCGCAGCTTGCGCACCACGCGGTCGCGCACCGGCGCGCTGAACGTCAGCTTCACGAGCCACACGCCGTCCATTTCCAGCGCGAGCCGTGCGCGGTAGCGCCCCGGCTGGCCGCCGGGCATCGGATCGACTGGCGTGATGTTGTGCGCCATCGGCATCGACGGCATGTCGGCCGTCACCGTGAAGCGCGCGCCGTCGACGGGCGCGTGCGTGCGCGGATCGGCAAGATCGATTGTGCAGTCGTAGGCCGACGCGGCGCCGGCCGGCTTGCACGCGATCCGCGCGTCGGGAGCCGCGGCGTGTGCGGCGGGGAGGGCGGCCGCCAGCACGACGATCGTCGACAGCGCGCGCGCACGGCGCAGCGGCCACCGGGCGGCGGCGAGGCAGGAATGCGGAAGGGTCATGTTTGTTCCGGTTGGCGTCGCGCCGCGCGGCGGCGCAAGCGGCGCGGCAGCAGCAGCGGCGAGAGGGAAAAGACGCGCATCACGCGCCGAATACGCATTGCATTCCACCCGCACAGCTTCGCGACGAGGGCTTCATCGATCAGCCCGCGCGGGCGCGCGACGAGGATCACCGCGACGAGCCCGCCGAACACGATCATCCGGTAGCCGTGAAACAGCCGGCTGCCCTCGAGCAGGCCGAGATCGACGGCGACGCCCGCGAACGCCCCGAGCGGCGCGCCGAGCCCGCCGATCAGCGCGTACGACAGCCCGTGGATGCCGAGCATCACGTCGAAGTTGTCCGGCTCGACATAGGTGTTGCAGTGCGCGTACAGCGCGCCGCCGAGCGCCGCGATCCCGCCCGCGAGCGCCGCCGCGCCGAGCTTCGTGCGCCGCACGTCGATGCCGAGCGCGCCGGCCAGCGCCGGGTCCTCGCCGGTCATCCGCAGCGCGCGGCCGAAGCGCGTGCGTTCGAGCGCGACGAGCCCGGCGAACACGAGCGCGAGCACGCTCCACACGACGAGCGCGACGTCGGCGGGCGTCATCCCGTGCTCGAACACGTAGCGGATGCCGGCGAAGCCTTCGGCGCCGTTCGGGCCGACCGGCTCGCCGTCCGCGCCGGACCGCTGCACGCGCACGACCGCCAGCGCCTGGCGCACCGTTTCGGCGGCCGCGAGCGTCGCGAGCGAGAAGCCGAGCGCGTGCAGCCGCAGCGTGAGCGCGCGCAGCACGAGCCCGGCGGCGACGCCGACCGCCGCCGCGAGCGCGAGCGCGGCCGCGAGCGGCCACGCGAGGAGCACCGTCGCCGCCGCGCCCGCATACGCGCCGAGCGCGAACGGCGCCTGCTGGCCGAACGACCAGTCGCCGCCGATCGCGAGCACGTACGCGGACAGCGCGAGAAACGCCAGCAGCCCGAAGTTCGCGAGCAGCGTCATGGGCCGGCCTCCGCGCGGCCGGGCAGCGCGGCGCGCGCGCGGGTGCCGGGCATGAGCGACGCGAGCCCGCCGGGCCGCACGCACAGCACCGCGAGCAGCAGCAGGTTCGACGCGAGATCGCGGTATTCGGCGCCGACGCGGGCCTGCAGCACCGTCTCGACCGCGCCGAGCGCGAGCCCGCCCGCGATCGCGCCCGGCATCGAGCCGAAGCCGCCGAGCACCGCGGCGGCGAGCCCCTTGAGCGTCGCCCACATCGCGAACATCGCGCTCACCTGGCCGTGGAGGCCGGCGATCAGGCAGCCGCCGAGCGCGCCGAGCGCCGCCGCGAGCGCGAACACCCGCGCCGACACGCGGCGCACGTCGACGCCCATGAACGCGGCGGCCGCGGCGTCGTCGACGACCGCGCGCACCGCGAGGCCGAACCGGGTCCGGTGGATCAGCAGCCAGCAGCCGAGCGTCGCGAGCGCGGCGCAGCCGAGCGCGATCGCGTGGTCCGCGCGCAGCGGGCCGGCCTGCCACGCGGCCGGCAGCCGCGCGAACGGCGACGGGAACGGGTTCGCGTGCGCGGGCAGCAGCAGCGCGCTCGCTTCCTCGACCTGCATCCACACGGCGAAGCTGGCGGCCATCGCGGTGACATTGGCGCCGACCTTCGCGCCGCCGCGATGCGGCGCGAAGCACAGGCGCTCGACGTACAGGTTCGCGACGAGCGTCGCCGCCACCGCGACGAGCGGCGCGGCGACCAGCGCGGCGACGGGCGGCAGCGGCGCCGTCAGCCAGATCGCGGCGTACAGCCCGAACATCACGGTCGCGCCGTACGCGAGGTTCACGCGCCGCAGCACGCCGAACACGAGCGTGAAGCCCGACGCGAGCAGCGCATACGATGCGCCGAGCGCGAGGGCGTCGAACGGCAGCGCGCTCATGTCAGGCCGCCGCGCAGCCGGGTTGCGGGGCCGGCGTATCGCCGAGATGCGCGCCGAGATGCGCGCCGAGATACGCGCGGCACACGGCCGGTTCGGCGAGCACGTGCGCGGGCGTGCCGGCCGCGAGCACGCGGCCGTGTTCGAGCACGACGATGCGCTCGGCGAGCTGCGCGACGAAGCCGACCCGGTGCTCGACCAGCACGATCGCGACGCCGCGCGCGCGCAGCGCGGCGAGCCGTTCGCGCAGCGTCGCCAGTTCGTCCGCGTCGAGCCCCGACGCCGGTTCGTCGACCAGCAGCACGCGCGGGCGCAGCGCCAGCGCGCGCGCCAGTTCGAGCCGGCGCCGCTCCGCAAAGGTCAGCGTCGCCGCGAGCGCATGCCGCCGGTGCGCGAGCGCCGCGTCGTGCAGCGCGGCGTCGGCGGCGTCACGCCCGGCCGCCGCGAGGTTGTCGCGCACCGACAGCCGCTCGAACACCCGCGGCTGCTGCGAGGTCCACGCGATGCCGAGCGCGACGCGCCGCCACGCGGGCACGCGCGTCACGTCGGCGCCCGCGAGACGGATCGCGCCGGCCGTCGGGCGCAGCGTGCCCGCGACGAGGCCGAGCGTCGTGCTCTTGCCGGAGCCGTTCGGCCCGATCAGGCCGACCGTCTCGCCTTGCGCGACGTCGAGGTCCAGCCCGTCGACCGCGCACACGTCGCCGAAGCGGCACGTCACGCCGCGCAGCGCGACGAGCGGCTGCGTCACGGCTGGCGAGCCGTCGGCGCGGCGCCCGCGAGCTCGCTGCGCGGCGCGGGCCGCTCGATGACGGTCCACTCGTTGCGGCGCGCCTCGACCAGCACGAACGGCTTGATCGACTCGCGATCCGCCGTGCGCTTCACCGGGCCGAGCAGGCCGTCGGCCGTCTTCATCGCGGCGAGCCCCTCGCGGATCTTCTCGCGGTCGGCCTGCACGGTGTCGGGCTTCGCGAGCACGCCGCGCGTCTCGATCGCCGCGCGGATCATGGCGAGGATCTCCCACGCGGCCATGCTGTGCAGGTCCGCGTAGCCGCCGTAGCGGGCGGTCTCGGTCGCGGCCTTCTGCGCGTCCGGGTTGATCGTCGCGAAGCTGGTCGGGATCACGAGCCCCTCGGCCGCCGGCCCGCACACCTTCAGCAGCTCGGGCGTCGAGCTGCTCGTGAGGCCGACCAGCACCTTCGGCCGCACGCCCTGGCGCTGCATCTCCTTGAGCACGCCGCATGCCGAGTACGGATGCGCGGAGACCGCGACGACGTCGGCATTGGCCGCCTTGATCGCGCGCACCTGCTCGGCGAAGTTCGTGTCGTCGAGCAGCCAGCGGGTCTCGCCGAGCACGTCGAAGCCGGCCGCCTGCGCGCGCGGCTTCATCACCTGGTACCAGGTCTGGTTCGAATGGACGAAATTCTGCTCGACGCCGCCGTACACGGTGCGCGCGTCCGGGTGCGTGCGCCGGACCCACGCGAACACGTCTTCGTACATCGCATTCTCGTCGGGAATGTTTCGGAACGACCAGTCGGACATTTTCGCGAGGCCGATCTTCATCGCGACGTCGGTGAAGACGGGAAGCTGCAGGCCGGAATCGGCCGCGTCGCCGGCTTTCTTCTGCAGCGAGCCGTACACTGCCTGCACGACCGGCGAACAGGTCGTGCCGACCGCCGCCAGCGTGTCGGCTTGCGCGAGGCGCCGCACGATGTCCACGCCTTCGGTCGGCTTGCAGTTGTCGTCGAGGTAGCGGATCTCGATGCGGCCGCGCGCGCCGTCACCGAGCTTCACGCCGCCCGCGCGATTGATGTCGTCGGCGGCCGCGCGCAGCGCCGCCTCGCTGTTGACGCCGAACGGGCGCAGCACGCCCGACGTCGCGCCGAAGCCGGTGATCCGGATCATGCGCTCTTCGGCGGCGGCGCGGCCCGCGCCGGCGAGCGCCGCCAGCGCGAGCGCGGCGGCCAACCAGGGTTTGAGGTGTTTCATCGTGTCTGCCTCCTGAGGCGCGGCGGGCGGACGCTCGGCTCGGGCGTCGCGGACGCTGCGATGCGGTCGTTGGGACGCCGTCGATTTCACCGCGTCGCGCCGCGCGCGGACAACTACCAGCTTTGGTAGGTGGCGGCGCGGCGCCGGGTGCGCGAGGGTCTCGTCCGGGGCGGCCGACCGCGACGAAGCCGCAGGCCAGGTCGAGCAAAGGTAGCCGGACGAGCGTGACTGCCATGCGTGTTCGTCATGCGAGAGATGCAAGAAGATTGATTGAGCGAAACAGCCCGGTCAAGTGAAATAGATGCTGTGACGTGGAGGGTTTCGAATGAGCGGAATGAATGACGGGGACACACGCATCGCCGAGCCGGAATCGATCGCGCTGACGGCGGCCGACGGCTATCCGATCAAGGGCTTCGTCTGGCGCCATCGCACGGGCCAGGACGATGGCGAGCCGCGGCCCGTCGTGATCGTGAACGCGGCGACGTCGGTGCGCTGCCGCTACTACTTCCGGTTTGCCGCCTACCTGCACCGGCACGGCTACGACGCGATCGTGTACGACTATCGCGGGATCGGCGAATCGCGGCCCGCGCAGCTCGCGCGGCTCGACGCGACGTGGCTCGACTGGGGCGAGCACGATTTCGAGGCGGTGCTGCGCTATGCGCTCGCCGAGTTTCCGGGCCAGCCGATCGACGTGGTCGCGCACAGCATCGGCGGCTTCGTCGCCGGCCTCGCGCCGTCGAACCACCTGGTGCGCCGCGTGTTCACGATGGGCGCGCAGTACGCGCACTGGCGCGACTACGCGCCGCGCAGCAAGCTCGCGATGCTGTGGAAGTGGCATGTCGTGATGCCGGTGCTGTCCGCGCTGTTCGGCTATTTTCCGGCCAAGCGCCTCGGCTGGATGGAGGACACGCCGAAGGGCGTCGCGCTGTCGTGGAGCCGCAGCCGGCCGGATTTCGAGGACACCTACCGGCGCGCGCCGATCGCGCGCGACGACGCGCAGCGCCGCGCGCTCGTCCGGCGCTTTGCCGGGATGCGCGCGCAGGTGCTCGCCGCGAGCGTCACCGACGACCCGTTCGGCACGATTGCCGCGATCGAACGGCTGCTGCGTTATTTCACGCGCAGCAGCGTCGTGCACCTGCGGATTCCGCCGGATGCGATCGGCGTCGACGGCATCGGCCATTTCGCGTTCTTCCATAGCCGCTTCGAAGCGACGCTGTGGCCGATTCCGCTCGGCTGGCTGAAGACCGGGACGCTCGCGCCGGCGACGCCTGGCCGGATCGTGTCCGAGCGCGCCGCGCCGGGGCAGGCCGATGCGGAGCCGGCGGTCGAGCATCAGATCGTGCTGTTGTGAGCGGGTGGGTTGACCTGTCTAACGAGGTGCGGATATGTTGCTCAGTCCTCATGAAATCGCCGCGCTGATGGTGCTGGCCAGCACGCCATGCCAGCTGGACGGCGAGCTGGCCGAGGTTCGCGCGCTGCTCGGCCACGGCCTCGTGCGGCTCGACGCCGATGCGAGCGCGCAGGTGCGCGTGCTGCTGTCGGTTCAGGGGCGGGATGTCGTGTCGCGGCTGGCGTCGACGCCGGCTGTTCGGGGGTAGTGCTCCGTACGCGAACGGCGCGTCATCGTCGAAAGAGTCGTCAGCGCGAGCGCGCCAAAGCGGATTGCCGGTGATGCCTCCGGTCGATGATCGGATAAAAACCGGTTGCCGCTCCCAATCGGTTCAACCGAACCCGGCCAAGAAAAAAGGCGATTGCCATCCAGCAATCGCCTGAATCCATCTGCTGGAACTCGAGGCCACCCAGCGAAGACGGGACGCGGCCATGCAGCCGCGCCTGAGGCACTCGGGGTCGGGCAGGTGCCCGAGCCGGAAAGCGGCGGATCATCTCGGCGATCATTCGCCCGAACTCCGTCGGAACCCTTGCGAGCGAGCGGTCATCTCGCGTCGCGTTCGCGCTGCCGGGTGATCAGGAATGCGTCGCGGCTGCGGCCCGCGATCCACAGCGGCGGCCTGCCTCGACCACTCCACGTCGCGCCGGTTTCCGGATTGCGGTACTTCGGTGCGACCGAACCACGGCGTTTCCCGCGACCGCCGTTCGGCTTGGCCCGGCCAAAGATGTCCTCCGCGGAAATGCCGTACTGGCAGACGGTTTGCCGTATCGCCTTGATCGCATCCGCGGCTTCCTTTTTCCGTGCAATCTCGGCCGCCTCCGACACCGACTTCAATCTGGCCTGGAGTTCTCGATAGGTTTCAGAATACAGTTCGCTCATTTTTGCTCACCTATATAAATTTCCATCCCTGATCATTGAATTCGACGAGATGTTCCGCTTGACTGATCGGCTCAATCCTTGCGCGGGGACCAACACGCGGTTGCGATGAAGCTGAGGGCCGCGGTTCCCATCACGTAAAAGGCCGGGGCAAGATTGTTCTGCGTTGCAGCAATCGCCCAGGTGAGAATGGCCGCGGAAAATCCCCCGAACGTAATGACGGCAAGGTTGTACGAAATCGAAATGCCCGTGGAGACGATTTGCCGCGGAAACGTATCGCTCAACGCGGCGAGGATCGGCCCTTCATAACATGCAATAACCAGTCCGAATACGATCTGGAACAGCAGCAGCGAATGCAGCCCGGGGCTCGCATTCAAGAGCTTGAACAGTGGGTGCGCGGCAATGATGGCCATGACGAGCGCCCCCATGAGAAAGCGGCGCCGTCCGTATCGATCGGAGAGGTGACCAAAGATCGGCGTGACGAAAAGAACGATCGACGCCCCGACGAGAACGGCGATGAACCCCGTCGATGCCGGCAAGTGCAGCACTTTGGTTGCATACGTGGGGATATAGAAGAGCAGCACATACGAGCAAACGGTCCAGAAGATCACCAGGCCGAACCCGATCAACGTCTTGCTCTTCCAGCGACGCGCAATCTCGATCACCGGCGTGCGCTCCCGAACGCGCGTCACGTCCTCCGTGGAATCATGCGCCTGGTTGCGGATGTAGATCCCGAGCGGCCCCAGGCACAAGCCGATCAGGAACGGTATGCGCCACCCCCACGACTCGACCTGATCCACACTCAGATACTTGACGAGCACGACCGCCAGCACCGATGCGAGAATGATCGCGAATCCGATGCTCGCCTGAATCCAGCTCGTGTAATAGCCCAGCCGCTCGGCAGGGACATGGTCTCTCAGGAATCCGGTGGCGCCGCCCATTTCGCCGCCGGCGGAAAAACCTTGCAGCAGGCGTGCACACACGATCATCAATGGCGCAAGGATTCCGGCATCCTTGTAGGTCGGCGCAAAGGCAATCAATGCCGTGCCGATGGTCATCAACGATATCGTGATGACCAGCGTCGCACGCCGCCCGATCTTGTCCGCCATGCCCCCGAGGATGATGCCGCCCACCGGCCGCATGAAGAATCCGACGCCGATCGTGGAAACGGACAGCAACAGGGACAGGTTGTCATCCGAGGTTGGAAAGAATAGTTTCGCAATGATGACGGAAAAGAAGCCATAAGAAATAAAATCGAACCACTCGAATCCATTTCCGACGATGACGGCGACGACGGCCTTTGTCCTTTCCTGCGCGGTGGAGTCTCGCCTGCTCCCGTGCAAGCCAACGGTGGTTTCCATATTCTTGTGACCTCGGATTTTGATGTTATGGCGCCATTGGCATCGATCAGTGGCGCAGCCAATGGTACGGGTTTTTCCTGACTATTTACTCTGAAATTTTTTCTGGCAAGGCCGAGTTTCTGGAATACCTGGTTATCGCCTCCGCGGCATCCGCTTCAGCAACCACTCCCGGAAATGCGCCACGGCTGCCGTATCGCGCCGATCGTCGGGCCAAACCAGCTGGTACGCGCCGCCGAAGCTGGCGCTTGCATCCGACGCGAGCACCAGATCATTGCTTTCAACCAGCGGCGTGATCATGTGGTTCCATCCCAGGATGACACCGTGGCCTCGCAGCGCAAGCTGCAGCAATACGGGATAGCTGTTGGCGGTGATCGTGCGCAATGGCTTGTACGTGATCTCGCTGTCGCATAGGTGAAACCAGTCGCGCCAGCTCATCCATTGACGCTGCTGTTCCTCCGCGACGAGCAATGTCGAGCTCATCAATTCGAGCGGCAAGACGCGCCGGCGCCCCAGATAATCCGGCGCGCAATACGCGTGCACCTCTTCCTCGATGATGCGAATGCCGCTCATGCCGGGGGGCGGCGCATCGCGTATGTAATAAACGCCGATGTCGAATTCGGCGGGATTCAGATTGAAAACACCCTCTCGAACCAGGATCCGGACCGCCACGCTCGGATACTCGCGGCTGAATTCGGCAATGAGGGGCGTCAGGAACATGCCGGCCGTGCCGGATGCGCAGGCGATCGTGATGCTGTGGGGCGTCGGCTCTTTCATGACGAGCGCCGTGGCCTCCGAGCAGGAAATCAGCATGTCGTGAATCCGGTCGGCATAGGTTTGCCCGGCACGCGTCAAATGAAGCGCCTTTGCGTCTCGCACGAACAACTGCATGCCGAGAAAGCTTTCCAGCTTGACGACCTGCTTGCTGACCGCACCTTGCGTCACGTTCAGTTCCTCGGCTGCGCGCGTGAAGTTGCCATGCCGGGCGGCGGCATCGAAGAAAACCAGGCATTGCAGGGGTGGAATCGGGTGAATTCTCATGCGCGTTCCATATGGCGTGGCTTGACCAATGTGCGATCGCAAGCGTATGCAGGCACTTGACGGCGCGTCTTTCAGCGATCGAAAAAATGGTCGTTCAAACGAAGCTTTCTTCGGAGCAGCTTCCTGTCACCGTCAACCGACAACAGGTCAACGCCCTCCGGAACCCGGTATGTCGCAATGAATGAAACAGCCGAGCGATGTGTTTCTTGACGGTGTGCGGCACGCTATCGGAATGGGCCCGAATAATCAAGAACCGTTGGCGCGGATCTCCTGAATATCCACTCTACGTCGACATTCTCGCAATTTCGGTGCATGAATTTCCCGGATGCGCGGACGTGCATAAAAAAGGAATTCTTTATTTTAATATTCAACAATATTGAATTATTGAGAAACTGTAAGGCAACGGCGTGCGATGTCTTTGTTGCACGGGTCCATTCGCTGAATATGCGCCGCGTTTATTGTTTTCCGGGCGCGGCGTCTTTTTTAATCGCCGGTACGATTTACCGGGTCGACGGGCCCGTTGTCGGGAAAGTGAAAGCCGTCGTTGCTGGTCGACCTGCCGGCGCGCTGCGTCCGTGGCCGCCGCGGCACTCAATTCTTGTCCGAACCTGTCGTTAACCCGGGATGGCCACCTCTGGATATGTGCGACCCAAAGCGTGGACCAGGTTGACACAGGATCGTCAAATGCGCCATCGAGGCCAGTGTGCCGCGTTCTCCGCCGCGACGCGCCGAGCGATCGGTCACAGTTCCTGTTTGCGCGGTCATTGGATTTGGTCTGAGCATGTATCCGAGCACCTACGATGTTCCCGTTGCGCGCCTCGTCGCGCGTTCGATACTTTCCTGCACGCGAGCCACGCCGGTGCGAGAGGTCGCCCGGCGCATCTTCGCCGAGCGTTGCAGTTCGATCGTCGTGATGGAGGAGGGCGAGGCCGTCGGCATCTGGACCGAGCAGGACGCGCTGGCGGCCGGAGACAGCCCGCAGGCGCTCGACCGTCCGGTCGGCGAAGTGATGAGCAGCCCGGTGCTGACGCTGGAGGCCGATACGCCGCTCGGCGAAGCGGCGGTGAAGTTCAAGCAGTCGGGCGTGCGTCATTTCGTGGTCGTCAGGGACGGCGTTGCGATCGGCGTGTTGACCCAGACCGACGTCGTGGTGAACCAGGGGGCCGAGTTCTTCCTGCGCCTGAAGCCGATCGAATCGATCCGCGTCCGTTCGCCCGTCATGGTGCCCGAGCATGTCGCGCTGCATGATGTCGTCGCGCGGATGCGTGCGGAGAAGCTCGATGCCGTCCTCGTCGCCTATGACGATGGCGGGCATGGCATCCTGACCGAGCGAGACGTCGTCCGGCTGATTGCGGGCGGCGGCTTGCGGGGGGCTGTCGGCGAGCATGCGAGCAGGCCGCTGCGGATGCTCGCCACGAATCAGAGCCTGTACGCGGCCCACCGCTACATGATGCAGCAGAACATGCGCCACGTCGGCATTCACGACGACCACGGCGCGCTCACCGGGCTGCTCAGTTTTGCGGACGTCCTGCAGGGCATCGAGCACGAATACGTCAACGAGCTTCGCAGCGCGTTGCGCGAGCGCGACGAAGCGCTCGGCCTCGCGCGCTTCAACCTGCGCATGGCGGACCGGGTCTTCGAGTCGGCGCTCGAAGGCATCATGGTGACCGACCGGCACGCCAGGATCGAGCGCGTGAACCAGGCGTTCACGCGCCTGACCGGGTACACGGAGGACGAAGTGGTCGGGCGTGATCCGAGCCTGCTGAGCTCCGGCCGCCAGACGCCGGATTTCTACCGGAAGCTCTGGCATTCGCTCACGACCGACGGCCACTGGCAAGGCGAAATCTGGAACCGCCGGAAAAACGGCGAGCTGTTCCTCGAATACCTGACGATCACCAGCATTCGCGACAACGACGGCCAGATTTCGCACTATGCGGCGATCTTCTCCGACATCACCCAGCGGCGTCAGGCGGAGGAGCGGCTGGGCTACCTTGCCACGCACGACGTGCTCACCGGCCTCGCGAACCGGACGCTTTTCGAGGAGCGGCTGGCGCACGCGATCGTTCAGGCGAAGCGGCGCAGCCGCAAGGTCGCGGTGATGTACGTCGATCTCGATCGCTTCAAGCTCGTCAACGACACGCTCGGCCACAACGCCGGCGACGAAGTGCTGAAGGTGGTGGCCGGCCGGATCGTCGCGGGCGTGCGCGCGAGCGACACGGTGGCGCGCATGGGCGGGGACGAATTTGCGCTCGTCCTCGAGGAATTCGACGATGTCCGCGACGTCGGGCGGATTGCGCGCAAGCTGCTGGATGAAGTGGGGCAGGCGATCGACATCGGCGGCCGCGAGATCTTCGTGACGCCGAGCATCGGCATCAGCATCTATCCCGACGACGGCACCGAGGCGGAGCAATTGATGCTGCTCGCGGATCAGGCGATGTACGGCGCGAAGAGCCGGGGCAGGAATGTCTTCCAGTTCTTCGAGAGCAAGATGACGTCGTCGGCGATGGAGCAGCTCGAAACGCTCGGCGAACTGCACCGCGCGCTCGAGCAGAACGAATTCCGCCTCTTTTACCAACCGCAATACGATCTGTCGAGCGGCACGATCGTCGGCGTCGAGGCGCTGCTGCGCTGGCTGCATCCGCACAAGGGGCTCGTGCCGCCGGGCGAGTTCATCGGGCTCGCGGAACGATCCGCGCTGATCGTGCCGATCGGCAAGTGGGTGCTGCGCGAAGCATGCCGGCAGGCGCGCAGGTGGCTCGACGAAGGCTTCGAATTCGGCCGCATCGCGGTGAACGTGTCGGCGCGGCAGTGCTTCGCCGACAGCTTCCTCACCGACCTGACGACCATACTCAGCGAGACCGCGCTGCCGCCCGAATACCTGCAGCTCGAATTGCTCGAAAGCATGGCGATGAACACGCGCGAGGAAATCGGCATTCTGCTGCGGGAGCTGGCGACTCGGGGGATCAGCCTCGCGATCGACGATTTCGGCACCGGCTATTCGTCGCTCGTGTATCTGAAGGACCTGCCGGTCGACACGCTGAAGATCGACCGGTCGTTTCTCGCCGACTGCGGCACGGATAGCCCGGACGACGCGATCGTGCGCGCGATCGTCGCGATGGGGCGCGCGCTCGGCCTCGACGTCGTCATGGAGGGCGTTGAGACGGAGAAGCAGCTCGCGTTTCTGCAGGAGATCGGCTGCCACCAGGTGCAAGGGTTCCTGCTCGCACGGCCGCAGCCGGCCGAACAACTGGTCGGGATTTCGCAGGGTCGCGGCGACGGCCGCGCGGCGGCCGGAGACGACGGCGGGGCGGCACTGCTGGCCGGGTGAGCGCGCAGGTGTCGGGGTTGCAGGCAATGCGCGGTCGGCGCCCACGCGCTTTTGCCGATCCTGCTACGATTCCCGCCACACCGTACGCGCCGCTGCCGCGAACGTCACCGTCTCCCCCAACCGCAAGGACTCGCACATGACCTCGCCCCTCTACGACATCCCCGTGAACGCCATCGACGGCACCCCGACCACGTTGCGCCCGTTCGCAGGCAAAGTGCTGCTGGTGGTCAACGTCGCGTCGAAATGCGGGCTGACGCAGCAATACGAAGGCCTCGAAGCCCTCTACGAAGACAAGCGCGCACGCGGCCTCGAAGTGCTCGCGTTCCCCGCGAACGACTTCAAGGGCCAGGAGCCGGGCACCAATGACGAAATCCAGGCCTTCTGCAGCGCGACGTTCGGCGTGAAGTTTCCGCTGTTCGCGAAGATCTCGGTCGTGGGCGACGATCAGCATCCGCTCTATCGCGCGCTCACGCAGGCGCAGCCGCAGGCCGCGGACGACGGTCCGTTCCGCGAACGCCTGAAGGGGTACGGGATCGAGCCGAATCCGGCGCCCGACGTGCTGTGGAACTTCGAGAAATTCCTGGTGAGCCGCGACGGCAAGGTGGTCGCGCGCTTCGCGCCGAACGTCGGCGCGGACGATCCCGCGCTCGTCGCCGCGATCGACGCCGAATTGGCGAGCGCGCAGTAAGCGCCTCTTCGCATGCGCCGCACCGGCGCGGCGCATGCGTTCACCTCACCGCGTCACGGCTTCGACGTGAGCCGCCCGATCATCGCGTTGACGGCCGCCATCTGCACGCCGGCCTTCACCGCGTAATCCTTGCCCGTATAGCCGAACCAGTCCCAGCAGCCTTGCGGGTTGTTCGGTACCTTGGACGCATCGACCTGCGGATACAGGACCACGATGTTGTTGGTGTCGGCCCAGCGGTTGTAGCTGGTCTTCTGATAGAAGTCGTCGCCGACGACGCTCGCCGATTGCTTGCAGCCGTGGAACGCCACATGAACCCGGCACGCGGTGCCCTGCGTGCATGCCTGCGGCACGTACGCATACGCCTGTTCGGCCATCCCGGTCGCGGTGCCGGCGAACTCGCGCTGGTTGAACGCGATGATCTTTCCGGCGGGCTGGTCGGCCGGGGGATTCAGCGGGCCATAGATGAACGACAGCAGCGCGCCCGGCTGGTCGTAGCTCTGCTTGTCGACCGTGCAATGGTTGATGTAGGGCGTCGCCGTGATCGGGCAGTTGTTGCCGAAATCCGGCGTGATCAGCGCATGACCGGCCGGGATCGTCTTCACGTAGGTGAGATTGTCGGCCGGCACGCCGGCGTCCTTGAAGAACGACACGGTCGTGTCGACGGCCCGCTGGTACACCACCTTATCCTTGGTGCCGCTGAACACGTAGATGCGGTCGCTCTGCAGGCCGGCGAGCGGATCGATCTCGCCGCGCGCGGCGAAGCCCTTGGCGGTGCGCAGCAACTGCGCGGGATTGGGCAGGGAGCCCGGCAGCATCCCCATGCATTTGCTGGTGTTCGCCAGCTTGCCGGTTGCGCAGTAGTACGGGCCGCCGGCGACGATCCCCGAGCCGACCACGGAGTTGGAGTAGGCGACCTGGTACTGCACGGCCATGAACGCGCCGGACGACAGCCCGGAGACGGACGTATGGGCGGGATCGGCGCCCAGCGCGGGCAGCGGATCGACGGCAAAGGCGGCGCGGGAACACAACGCGGCGCCGATCGCGGCAGCCGCCAGGGTGCGGTGGAATTTCACGGCAAACCTCCTGTTTCGTCGAGGGTTCGAATGCGCGAAGCGTTCATGGGCGCGGCAGTCGAATGCCCGACTGTCGCGTTCGTCACGACACAAGCAGATACGATTGCGTGAATCTTGAACCGGCGCATCGAAGCGCCGGAGGGCGGAAAGCGGGAAGCATCCCGCGGGGGAAAACTGTGCATGAAAATCGATTGTTGAGGCACCTGCTTTTTCTGACAGGTGCGGCGATCGTTCATATTCCGTGCGGCGGACCACGAGGAAGAAAGGCCACCTGCATGACGGAGCAACTGAAGATGGAATGGGCAACGAGCACGGTGCGAGATACGTTTGCACTCGCTGCTGGAGCGATATCATGCGCGACGCTCGCCGGCAACGCGTATGCACAGGCGACGCAGCCGGCGATCACCGTGCAGGCGAAGGCGTCGTCCAGCGGGCTCGTCGAAATGCGCACCGCGACCGGCACGAAGACCGACACGCCGGTCGCCGAGGTTCCGCAGACGATCAACGTCGTCACTGCGCAGCAGATCGAGATGACCGGCGCGACCGATCTCAACCAGGCGCTCCGCTATGTGCCCGGCTTCTCGACATTCGGATCCGACAGCCGCACCGACGGGTATGCGGCGCTGCGCGGCTTTACGCCCACGTTGTTCGTCGATGGTCTGCAGGCGCCGAATACGGCAGTCATCGCGAACTGGCGCGTCGATCCTCAGATGATCGACAGCGTCACGGTGCTGCGTGGGCCAACGTCGGGACTGTACGGGGCAGGCGACCCGGGCGCGATCGTCGACGCACGGACGAAGCAGGCCGACGGTGAGCGCATCCGTGAAGCGGGTGTTCAGATCGGCAACTACGCGCGCAAACAGTTCATGTTCGACGTCGGCGACAAGCTCGCCCCCGACAATGCGGCTGCGTATCGCTTCGTTGGCGTCGCGCGCGACGGCAATGCGCTGACCGGCCCGAATGCGGATCGACGCGTGGCGCTTGCGCCGTCGTTCCGCTGGCGGCCGAACGCCGACACGTCGCTGACGATCTCGGCATCCTATCTGCAGGACCGGAGTGACATCTCATTCAATTTCCTGCCTGCGCGGGGCACCGTGCTGCCGAACCCGAATGGGCGCCTGTCACCGGATGTCTATACGGGCGATCCGGCATTCAACGCCTACCGAAAGAAACAATGGTCGCTCGGCTATCAGGTCGAGCACACGCTGAATTCGATGTGGACGCTGCGCCAGAGTGCGCGCTGGATGCATCTGTCGCTCGACGATGCATCGGTCTTCGGCAACGGCCTTGCTTACGGCAGCACGACCCGCATGATGCGCTTCGCGGGGCTGTTTCAGCTGAACTACGCCCGCTTCGACGTCGACAACAACGTGCAGGCGCGTTTCGGCACCGGTCCGATCGAGCATGTGCTGCTGCTCGGCCTCCAATACAACCGGCAGACGACGACCGACAGCGTCTGGCTCGCGCTGGCGCGGCCCTTGAATCTCTACCATCCCGTCTACACGCCGGTCACGCGCGCGATCTTCTCGGGCCCGACTTCGCTGGGCCACGTCAATCAGTACACGGCGATGAACACGTTCGGCGCATACGCACAGGACCAGATCCGATGGCATCGCTGGACGCTGACGCTCGGCGGTCGGGAAGATCGCGTGAACATGCGCAAGGACGACCGCGCGGCGGGCATGCGAGCCGATGCGCACGTCAGTGCGTTCTCGGGCCGCATCGGACTCACGTACCAGGGCGGCTACGGGCTGTCGCCGTACGTCAGCTATTCGACGTCGTTCAATCCGGTCATCGGCGTGAGGATGGTCGGCGGCGGCTTGCCGAAGCCGACGCGCGGCAGGCAGACCGAGGCCGGCCTGCGCTGGCAGTCGCCGGCCGGGAATCTTGCGCTGAGCGCGGCCGTCTACCAGATCAACCAGACGAACGTCGTGACGCCGGCGCCGAGGAGTCTCGATCCGGCCGGCACGTCGTCCGTGCAGACCGGCGAGGTGCGCTCGCGAGGAATCGAGCTGAGCGTGGCAGGCAAGGCGACTCGAGAGCTGTCCGTCGTCGCGTCATACGCCTACCAGGACGTGAAGAACGTGAAGGCGAACGACGCCTCGCTGAACAACTGGCCGGTCGCGGTTCCGCTCCCGCGCCAGATGGCATCGCTGTGGGTCGATTGGACATGGCGCATGGGCGCACTTTCGGGGCTGGGGATCGGGAGCGGCATCCGCTACCGGAGCGCGACCGCGGGTGCGCCGGACAACTCGCTGAAGGTCGCGAGCCATACGCTGTACGACGCTGCGCTGCACTACGACATCCGCAACTGGCGTTTCGCGCTGAACGTCGCGAACCTGTTCGACCGGCGCTACATCAGTGGTTGCAACTCTTACGAGGCCTGCGTGTTCGGTAATGAGCGAACCGTGCTGGCCACCGCGAAATACGACTGGTGATCGCGAGGCGGCAAGCAAGGTCAGCCTCGCCATGCACATCCCGACACGCATGCATTCGATCGCTACGCATCGGCCTGACATGCTTCGGCGGTGTCGGCCATATCACCCCGCATGCACTGCTTTCGCCAATCCGACGGCGTGACGCCGAAGCGTTCGCGAAACGCCGTGGCGAAATTGCCTGCCGTGGAAAAGCCGATCTCCACAGCGATATCCCCGATGCCCATCGACGTTTCGGCGAGAAAGCGATGGGCAATCCGCAGCCGCGTGTCGCGCAGATATTCGAATACCGTCTGGCCGAGATTGTCGCGGAACGCCCGGGACAAGCGCTTTTCGTGGGTGCCGACCAGTCTGGCGAGATCGTCGAGCGCCGGCGGATTGCGCAGGTCGCGCAGCAGGATCTCGCTCGCGGCGCGCACCAGCGATGCATCCGGATGGTCGGGAAGCACCGGCAGTTGCTCGAGCGGCCGGATGCCGCGCGCCCTTTTCAGGTGATTCCGGATTCGCGCAACGACTTCGGCCGGTTCGAATGGTTTGACGATGTAGTCGACCGCGCCGATTTCGAGCCCTTCGATACGGTCCTCGAGATCGCCGACGGCAGTCAGGAAGATGATCGGGATGGCTTGAGTCGAGGGCGCCGACGTCAGCAGCCGGCAAGCGACGAAGCCGTCCATGCGGGGCATGCGCACGTCCATCAGGATCAGGTCCGGGGAGATGGCCTGAGCACGGTTGTAGGCCTGCAAGCCGTCGAACGCGACACTGATCCTGCAGCGCGCAACCCGCAGGATATCGATCAGGAAACGGAGCTCGTCCGGGCGATCGTCGACGACGAGAATATGTGCGTCAGAGAGATCGGGTGCGGCACGAAGCGACATCGAACCGGACAAGCAAGATGACATGGTTGGGAACGAGTTGGGGGCGGATCTTATTGGACGGACAGCATCGAGAGCCACGGGCGTGCCATTGTTGCAAAAATCATAAGCGGGCGGAAGTGATGTTTTGGGCTCCTGCACGGTTGCACGACCTGTGCGGCAGTGCGGCATTTTTGTTGTGGATTACCGGTGAATATTTGTTCCGGATTTGATTTGGCTGCCGCGTTGCAATCTTCGAATGCCCGACGCGAAATGAATGTTCGCGTTGTCCGCTCCGGAAAAGAATATTTCCGCTCGGAAAAAAGTCCGTCTCGCTGAATCCTTGCACACTACGCCCATATCACTGAAGCCGGCTTGCGACCTGGGAGGCCGATCCGACTGACTCATCCTTCGCTTGGCGCGTAGGCCTGTATTCGCGCGTTCTCCCTGTTTGCAAGAGGAAGGCAAGAAGCACTTCCGTATCGAATTCAGTAATCCGAAGTGAATTGAAGAAGGCCAGCGGAGCGTTCGCTCTCTGCAGGGTCCGCTTTTGCGTCATCAAGTACGTGAAAACCGAGGGGAAACTTAGATGAACAAGTCATTCAGAACAATCTGGAACGAAGCATTGGGCGCATGGGTTGCGGCGTCCGAGCTTGATCGTGCGCGGGGGAAGCGGGTTGCGTCGTCGAAAAGCGGGAACACCGGGTGGAGTACATCGCCAACGCGTCTCGTCGCGCTGACGCTGATTGGCGTGGGCGGATGGAGCGTGCACGCACAGGCGCAGGTGGACTGCACGGCAGCGCCCTATAACCTTTATAGCGGCAGCATCACATGTGTGGGTTATCAGTCGACAGCCAATCAGGCCGGGGCGACGGCGATCGGCTACCAGGCCAATGCAAACGGGCAATACACGGTCGCACTCGGCCAGAGCGCCGCGGCGACGGGGCAGGGCTCGATGGCGCTGGGCGGGGGCACGGTCTCGAACGGCATCAATTCGGTGGCGCTGGGCGTCAGTTCCAGTGCCACCGCGGCCGGCGCCAGCGCGTTGGGCACCTTCGCCGTTGCATCGGCGGGGAACGCCACCGCGCTCGGCGTCAGTTCCAGCGCGTTGGCGGTGTATTCGTTGGCGGCTGGCTGGGGGAGCGTCACCAGCGGGCAGAACGCCGTCGCGATCGGCTTGCAGGCCGTTGCCAGTGGGCTCAATTCCATTTACCTGGGCGCGCGCACGGCGCCAGGCACCGGTGCGACCGGACAATCGTCCACGGGCATCGGCACCGACGTTGCCGCTACCGGCGACTTTGCCACCGCGGTCGGCTTCCAGGCGGCGGCGGGCGGGCCCGAAGCCCTTGCGCTGGGTTATATGTCCAACGGGTCTGCGCAGCACACCACGGCTGTCGGCTTCCAAGCCATCGCCAGCGGCCTCAATGCCGTGTATCTGGGGGCACGTACCGTCGCGGGCACCGGCGCAACGGGGGCGGGGGCGGTTGCGATCGGCACGGACGTGACTTCATCCGGCCCCTCGTCGCTGGCAGCGGGAACGGTGGCCAAGGCCACGGCGCAGAACGCCGTGGCGTTGGGAGCGGGAGCCGCCGCCAGCGGCGTGAATGCGCTCGGCATGATGAACGGCTCCAGCGCCAGCGGCGCAAACGCAATAGCGTTGGGTGGCGCTGATTCCGTCGCGGAAGGCGGTTCATCCGCGCCGGCGGCAGCGGCGGGCGCCGCGGCGTCGGGCATTCGCGCCATTGCGATCGGCACCGGCGCCAACTCGGCTGGCGCCTCGTCCATTGCGATAGGCGACTCGGCGCGCACGGGCGTCAACACCAACGCCATCGCCATGGGGACGAACGCAACGGCGTCAGGAAGCAGCGCGATCGCGTTGGGCAACCAGACGGTGGCAAGCAACGGCGATGCGACGGCGGTCGGCTTCAAGTCGCAAGCCCTCGCGACGTCGTCCGTGGCCATCGGCGACGGCAACGTGGTGGCGGCGACTGCCGGCACCGGTTCGATAGCGGGCGGCCACAACTCTCGAGTGCTCGGCGGCATCGGCGCGGTGGCGCTCGGCGAAGGGCAAACGGTGAGCGGCAACGGCGCGGTGGCCATCGGCGATCCGAGCACGGCGATCGGCACCGGCGCCGTGACGGCGGGCTCGAACAACACCGCGAACGGCGACGGCGCGGTCGCCATCGGCAATTCGAACAATGCGCAGGGGCAAGGTTCGGTCGCGCTCGGCAATACGTCGACGGCGGCGGCCTCCGGCGCGGTTGCGTTCGGTTCTTCGGCGGTCGCCAACAATGCGGGTGACGTCGCGCTGGGCTCCGGCTCGGTGACGGCTGCGCCGAATCCCACCGCGAGCGCGACGATCGGCGGCAAGACGTACGGTTTTCAGGGAACGAATCCGGGCAGTGTCGTCAGCGTGGGCGCCGGCGGCAGCGAGCGGCAGATCACCAACGTGGCGGCCGGGCGAATCAGCTCGGCCAGCACGGACGCGATCAACGGCTCGCAATTGAATGCGACGAATCTGGCGATCGACTCGTTGTCGACGTCCACGTCGACCGGCATCGGCTCGCTGTCGACCGGACTGTCGTCGACCAACAGCTCGGTGGCGTCGCTTTCGACCTCGGCATCGACCGGTCTCTCGTCGGCAGTCAGTTCGATCGCGTCGTTGTCCACGTCGACGTCGACCGGACTGTCGTCGACCAACAGCTCGGTGGCATCGCTTTCGACCTCGGCATCGACCGGCCTCTCGTCGGCAGTCAGTTCGATCGCGTCGCTATCGACGTCGACGTCGACCGGCATCGGTTCGCTGTCGACCAGCCTCTCGTCGACCAACAGTTCGGTCGCATCGCTGTCGACCGGTGTGAGCACGGTCATCAGCACGACCAACAACCTCGGCAACGGCACGGCGACGGCACTCGGCGGCGGTGCAACCTACAACTCGACGACCGGCACGCTCTCCGCTCCGTCGTACACGACGTACAACGCGGACGGCACGACGACCATCAACAACAACGTCGGCTCGGCCATCGACAATATCAATTCTCATGGGCTGAAGTATTTCCACGCGAACTCCACGGCAGCCGACAGCCAGGCGACGGGCGCCGACAGCGTCGCGATCGGCCCGCAGGCCATTGCGAGCGGAACGAGCAGCCTGGCGGCCGGCAATGGTGCGCAGGCCGCCGCAGCCAACGGCCTGGCGCTCGGCACGCAGTCGAACGTGTCGGTCGCGGGCGGCGTCGCGATCGGCTCGGGCTCGGTGTCGGACCGGGCCGTCCTGTCCGGCGCCGGATCGGTGACGATCGGCAGTCGCGCGATACCGTTCAACACGTCCGATCGAACCTTGCTCGGCGCGGTGTCGTTCGGCGATGCGAGCGGCAACACCTATCGTCAGTTGACCAACGTCGCCGACGGCACGCAGGCGCAGGATGCGGTCACGGTGCGCCAGCTCGCCGGCGCGCTGGCGTCGTTCGCGGTGACGGGGCAGAAGTATTTCCATGCGAATTCGACCCAGGCGGACTCGCTCGCGGTTGGAACGGATGCCGTCGCGGTCGGCCCGACGACCGTCGTCAACGGCAACAACGGCGTGGGCATCGGCAACGGCGCGATCGTCGATTCGACCGCGCCCGGCGGCGTCGCCATCGGCCAGAGCGCGAGCTCGGCGCAGGCGGACGCGATTGCGCTCGGCAGCGGTGCGACGGCTGCCGGCGCGCAGTCGATCGCACAAGGCGCCAATGCGATCGCGCTGAACGCGGGCGGGGTGGCGCTCGGGTCCGGCGCGCATAGCAACGGGATCAATGCGCTGGCGCTGGGCGCCGGTGCGAATGCCACGCTCGCCAACAGCGTCGCGCTCGGCGCCGGCAGCACGACGGCCGCCCCGAACACGGGAACGACCGCACAGTACGGCGGCACTGCGGCAGGCCTCGCGAGCGCGGCCAACGGCGTCGTATCGATTGGCGCCGCCGGCCGGGAGCGGCAGTTGCAAAACGTCGCCGCGGGCGTGATCTCGGCGGCGAGCACCGATGCGATCAATGGATCGCAGTTGTTCTCGGTGGTTTCCGGTGTCAATACGCTCGGCAACAGCGTCGCGTCCAGCCTCGGCGGCGGCAGCACTTACGACAGTACGACGGGCGCCGTGACGGCGAACCTCAGCTATGCGGGCAATACGTACAACTCCGTCCAGAACGTGCTGAACGCGATCGGTGGAGGCGGGACGACCGCGGGCGTCAAGTATTTCCACGCCAATTCGACCGGCACTGACAGCCGCGCGCTCGGCGCCGACAGTGTCGCGATCGGCACGAATGCGGTCGCGAACGGTGCGCTCGATGTTGCGCTCGGCGCCAATTCGACGACCACGGCGGCGACCCCGACACCCGACACGATCATCGGCGGCACCCGCTACGGCTTCGCAGGTGCGAATCCGGCCGGTGCGGTGAGCGTGGGCGCGTCCGGCGCGGAACGGCAGATCCAGAACGTCGCCGCCGGCCAGCTCGGCCAGAACAGCACCGACGCAGTCAACGGCTCGCAGCTTTACGCGACGAACCAGCAGGTCACCGCGAATACCACGGCGATCAACAACATGGCCAACGGAGGCGGGATCAAGTATTTCCATGCCAATTCCACGGCGCCCGACAGCCAGGCGACCGGCGCGGACAGCGTCGCGATCGGCGGCAACGCGCAGGCGACCTCCGCGAATTCGGTAGCGCTCGGCGCGAATTCGACGACGAGCGCCAATCTGGGACTTGCCGCCTACAACCCGGGCACCGCGCCGCTGGCCGGCGCGACGCCCGCGGGTGAAGTGTCGGTGGGTTCCGCGGGGGCCGAGCGGCGCATCACGAACGTGGCGGCAGGCGCCGCGCCGACCGACGCCGTGAACGTCAGCCAGCTGCAGGCAGTCAGTTCGCAGGTCAGTCAGGTGCAGAACGATGCGCTGTTGTGGGACCCGACGGCGAACGGCGGCGCCGGCGCGTTCAGCGCCAAGCATGGCGGCAGTGGTCCGAATACGATCACGAACGTCGCGGCCGGCGCATTGGGCCCGACGAGCACGGACGCGGTCAATGGCTCGCAACTGTACGCGACGAACCAGAACGTGACCAACGTGACGAATGCCGTCAACGCTATCCAGAACGGCGGCGGCATCAAGTACTTCCGCGCGAACTCCACCGCGGCCGACAGTCAGGCCATCGGCGCCGATAGCGTCGCGATCGGCCCGCAGGCCATCGCAAGCGGACCGAGCAGCCTGGCGGCCGGCAATAATGCGCAGGCGACGGCTGCCGGCGGGATGGCGCTGGGTGCTCAGTCGAGCGTGTCGATTGCGGGCGGCGTCGCGATCGGCTCGGGCTCGGTGTCGGATAGGGCCGTCCTGTCGGGCATCGGGTCGATCGCGGTCGGCAGCCATGCGATTCCGTTCAACACTGCCGACCGGACGCTGCTCGGTGCGGTGTCGTTCGGCGATGCGAGCGGCAACACCTATCGTCAATTGATCAACGTCGCCGACGGTACGCAGGCGCAGGATGCGGTCACGGTGCGCCAGCTCGCCGGCGCGCTGGCATCCTTCGCGGTAACGGGCCAGAAGTACTTCCACGTGAATTCGGCACGGACCGACTCGCTCGCTGTGGGGGCGGAGTCGGTCGCGGTCGGCCCGACGACCGTCGTCAATGGCGACAACGGCATCGGCATGGGCAACGGCGCGATCGTCGATTCGACCGCGCCCGGCGGCGTCGCCATCGGCCAGAGCGCGAGCTCGGCGCAGGCGGACGCGATCGCGCTGGGCAGCGGTTCGGTCGCGGCGGGCGCGCAGTCGCTCGCGCAAGGCGCGAATGCATCGGCGCTCAAGGCGGGCGGCATGGCCTTCGGCTCGGGGGCGCACAGCACGGCGATCGATGCGGTCGCACTGGGCGCCGGTGCGAGCGCGACATTCGCGAACAGCGTTGCGCTCGGCGCCGGCTCGCTGACGTCGGTCGGCGCGCTGAACAACTATGTCGCGTACGGGCTCGGTTCGCCGCAGTCGTCGGCAGGCGAAGTGAACGTCGGAAATCGTCAGATTACCGGGCTGGCCGCGGGCCGTATCGGGTCCGATGCGGTCAACGTGTCCCAACTGGACGCGGTTGCCAATCAGTTGACCACGCTGATCAGTCAGAGAACGAGCAATACCGGTGGATCGACGGGAGGATCGTTTACGTCCAACCCGTCCAGCCCGAACAGCGCGCCGGCGCCGACCGGTTCGAACGCGTCCGCGGGTGGATTGGGGGCGGTGGCGTCCGGGGCGAGCAGCACGGCGGTCGGCAACAGTGCGCAAGCGACGGGCAATGGCTCGACGGCCATCGGCATGGGTGCGACGGCAACCGGGAGCAATTCGGCGGCCATCGGCACCGGCAGCAGCGACGGCGGGCGCTCGGGCGTGCTCTCGGTGGGCTCGGCCACGTCGGCACGGCAGGTCGTCAACGTCGCGGCGGGAACGGAAGGGACGGACGCGGTCAACGTCAACCAGCTGAACGCCGTGTCGGGCGCATTGTCGACGTCGGTGAACAATCTGGGCAACCAGATCAACCAGGTGCAGCAGCAGGTCCAGCAGACGGACGCGATGGCGCGTCAAGGGATTGCCGCGACGGCCGCGATCGCGTCGATCCCGCACATGGATCGGGATTCCAATTTCGCGATGGGGGTCGGCACGGCGACGTTCTCGGGCCAGAAGGCCATGGCGCTCGGCATGCAGGCCCGTATCACGGAGAACCTCAAGGCAACGCTGAATGGCGGCTTCAGCGGAAGCCAGCGCGTCGTGGGCGCCGGCATGCTGTATCAGTGGAAGTAACGGAGAGGCCGGGCATTTCGCGTACCTGCCCGGCTTCTACTACATACGGATTTTCCGGAGCATTACAGTGAAAAATCTCTATCTCGCACCCATTCTGTCCGCGCTGTTGCTTTCTGCATGCACCAGCGCATCCGGCCCGACGTTCAGCGCATACGAGCTGCAACCGAGGGATGGCATCCGGACGTACCAGGTCGACTGTCACGGCATCTTTTCCAGCCAGGCGACGTGCATGAAGGTCGCCACGCGCATGTGCGCAGACCAGCCCGTTCGAGCGGTCGATTCGACCAGGCCGTTGCGCGATGGTGCGGACCCCGGAACGCTCGTATTCCAATGCGGTGCTGCTGCTGGAGCGGCGGCGTCCGCACCCGCACCCGTTGCGGCGGCGCCGGCTCCCGTACAAAACGTCAGTCTCTCGTCGGATGCCCTATTTGCATTCGGATCGGCGACGCTGACTCCCGCCGCTCGCGCAACGCTCGACAAGCTGACGAGCCAGCAAGGCGACCCGCACTTCACGCGCGTGGCAGTCACTGGCCACACGGACGCGATCGGCTCGGACACGTCGAACCTCCAGCTCTCGCAGCAACGCGCGGATGCCGTTGCCGGCTACCTTCGAGAACGTGGACTTCGGGCCGATACGTTCGTCGTGACCGGACGCGGAAAGGCCGATCCGGTTGCGTCCAACGCGACAGCCGAGGGGCGCGCCGGTAACCGGCGTGTCGAGATCGTGCTGCAGCGTTGACGACGCTGCGTTTCGAGCATCCGTAACCGGATGCGGTTGCGGCGCGCGTTGCCGGATGCGCGCCGGATATTGGCATGCCTGCGGTCATCCCGCGGGATCACCGGCTACGGGGACCAGAAATCTTATTGGGCGCGGCCGATCGCAGCCTTGATCGTCGACACGGGAAGACGAGGCGGCCACGGCGATATGCGTTTCCGGGGCGCAAATGAAAAGGAGAACAGATGTCGAGCGAATCGTTGCAGGAGTTGCTGGCCCGTCGTGCCGAGCTGGATGCCCGGATCACGACACAACGCACCGCTCGCCGCAAAGATGTCGTGGAGCAGATCGTCAAGTTGATGCGCGACTACGAGATCGACTGGCGAATGATCGAAGCGCGCTTGTTGAATGTCGGATCGGCCTGGACGCAGCGGCGCCGGCATGCCGAGCCGCGCTACTGGGATCCCGACACCGGCGCGACCTGGACAGGGCGCGGCCGGCGGCCGCACTGGTTGAAAGGACGCAATCCGGAGGATTTCAGAATCAGGTCGCCCGGCGAGGCTGCGGGCGAATCCACGCCGACCGATGCGTGATGTGAGCCGTATTGAAGCGCGTCGGCGAGACCGCTGCCGATCGCGCGACCCGCATCGAGCGCTGGCGGCGTCGACGAAATGGCTGGTGAAAGGATGGTGACGACGGCGGTTTCGGGCCACGGCTCGTTCGGTGCGGGCGCGCGCCGGGCTTCAGGCCTGACCCCGCTCCGGCACGCGCGCCGGCGCCGGATCATCCGGCCACTGCAATTCGAACACCGTGCCGCCGCCGGCCGCCGGCCGGCACGTCGCCTGTCCGCCGTGCGCATGCGCAATGGCTGCCACGACGGCCAGCCCGAGGCCGGTGCCCTTGCCCGAACGCTCACCTTCGGCCCGCCTGAACGCGTCGAACACGTGCGGCGCGAAGTCGGCGGGGATGCCCGGGCCATCGTCCTCGACGCTTAGATGGCATCGCCCCTGCTCGACGCGCGTGCGGATGCGGATCGAACCGGGCACCGCGTGCAGGCGCGCGTTTTCGAGCAGCGCCAGCAGCGCTTGCCGGATTCGCACCGGGTCGCAGCGCATCGGGCGCGTGTCCAGGTCCAGCACGGCATGCTGGCCCGCCGTCTTGAGCGCATCGTCGAACACCGCGACGACCGCCTCGACGTCGGCGCCCAGGTCGGCCTCGTGCACCTGGAGATTCAGATGGCCGCTTTCCGCGAGGCCGACCACGCGCAGGTCCTCGATCAGCCGCCCGAGACCCTCGACCTGGGTCAGCAACCGGCGGAACTGCGTTTCGTCGGACGGAAACACCCCGTCGGCCAGGCCCTGCAACCGCCCGCGCAGGATGGTGACGGGCGTGCGCAGCTCGTGGGCGATCGCGGCATTCCAGAATGCCCGCTCCGCGGTCACGCGTTGCAGCTCACCCGCGAGCGCGTTGAAGTCGTCGGCCAGCAACGCCGCTTCGTGCAGCGAGCGGTCGCCCGCGACGGCGCGTGCGCCGAGATCGCCCTGCGCGACGCGGCGGATGCCGTTCGCCACCGAGTTGAGCGGCACCAGGATGCGGCGCGCGAGCCTGATCGCCATCAGGACGGCCAGCGCGAGGCCGAGCAGCGTGGTGGCGATCAGCCACGCCCACTCCGGCCCGGTCGGCACCCAGCCCATTTGCGCGCACAGCTTGGGCCAGTAACGGAATGTCAGAAAGTAAAAAACATAGGACGTCGATATGAGCAGCGCCGCCACGCCGAACGCGATGGTCGCCATCGACAGCGCGATCTGGCGGCTCATTCCCTCCAGCTTCACTCGACGCTCCACAGCTTGTAGCCGACGCCGCGCACGCTGCACGGGATGCCCTTGACGCCGAGATCCTCCAGCTTCTTGCGCAGCTTGCTGATGTGGCTGTCCACGGTCCGCTCCATCGCGTCGCCTTCGGGCAGGCAGGCGGTCATCAGCTCCGCGCGGCTGAACACGCGCTTGGGCGCGCGCGCCAGTTGCGTGAGCAACTTGAACTCGGTCAGGGTCAGCGTGAGGAAATGACGCTGCTGCCCCACCTGCACCACGGCTTCGTAGTGGTCCAGATCGATTTCCAGCGGCGGCACGCGCAGCACGCGCTGCTCGCTGTCGTGCGACGCGGACATCGACCGGCGCAGCACCGCCTGCGCGCGCGCGACGACTTCCGCGGGATTGAACGGCTTGACGACGTAATCGTCCGCCCCGATACGCAGCCCCATCAATTTGTCGAGGTCCTGATCGAGCGCCGTCAGCAGGATCACCGGGGTGCTGCCCCGATGGCGGATCTCGGTCAGCACCTTCCAGCCGTCGACGTGCGGCATCTGCACGTCGAGCAGCACGAGGTCGGGCTTGATGGACAGGTGGAGATCGAGCGCGCGGCGCCCGTCGGCGGCGTGCACGGTGCGAAAGCCGCTGCGCGCGAAATAGGCGGCGAGGATGTCGGCGATCTCGGGCTCGTCCTCGGCAATGAGGACCAAGGGTTGGGCATGGTGAGCCGCGCCGGGCGGCTGGGGGGTGTCGGGCGTGATCACTACGTTGCATCCATTCGGCAGCTCCATCGAATCTCCATACTACCGTAGAAGAAACGCCATCGGGCGCACGCACACTGCCGCGTGTCAGGGTCGGCAATTGGCTGCCTGCATCCCATGGAGTCCAAATGAAGAATGAAAAACTGTGCCGCTACGGCGGCGTCTACACGCTGGTGGCCGCATTGCTGGCTGGCTGCGGGAAATCCGACGCGCCGGCCGCCCCGCCTGCGATCCCGGTCGCCGCGATGACCGTGGCGCCGGCCCCCCTGAAGCTGACCGAGGACCTGCCCGGCCGGATCGCGGCGGTGCGGATCGCCGAGATCCGGCCGCAGGTCAGCGGCATCGTGCTGCGCCGGATGTTCGAGCAGGGCACCGAGGTGCGCGCCGGCGATCCGCTGTTCCAGATCAACCCGGCGCCGTTCAAGGCCGACATGGACACCGCCGCGGCCGCGTTGCAGCGGGCCGACGCGGCGCTCGAGCGCGCCAAGGTGCAGACCGCGCGACTCAAGCCGCTGGTCGAAGTGGACGCGATCAGCCGCCAGGTCTATGACGATTCCGTGTCGCAGCGCGACCAGGCCGCGGCCGACGTCGCGCAGGCGCGCGCGACGCTGGCGCGCCGGCAGCTCGACCTGAAGTTCGCCACGGTGGAGGCGCCGATCACGGGCCGCATCGACCAGGCGCTCGTGACCGAAGGCGCGCTCGTCGGCAGCACCGACGCCGTGCCGATGGCGCGCATCCAGCAGATCGACCAGGTCTACGTCGACGTGCGCCAGCCGGCGTCGTCGCTGCAGCACCTGTGCGACACGCTGGCGTCGCAGGACAGCTATGCCGGTACCGGCCTGCCGGTCGAGGTGCTGCGCGACGACGGCACGGCCTACGACGTGAAAGGCCGGATGCTGTTCTCCGGCGTGAACGTCGATGCCGGCACCGGCGACGTGCTGGTGCGCGTGCTGGTGGACAACTCGAAGCGCCAGCTGCTGCCGGGCATGTACGTGCGCGCCCGGATTCCGCGCGCGAACTACGCGAGCGCGCTGACGGTGCCGCAACAGGCGGTGGTGCGCGCGGACGGCAAGCCGCAGATCTGGGTGCTCGACGCGAAGAACCAGGCGCACCTGAAGCCGGTCGAGCTCGGCGAGCAGACGGGCCGCAGCTACCGCATCAAGTCGGGGCTGCAGGCGGGCCAGAAGGTCGTGGTGGAAGGAATGGAGCGCCTGACCGACGGCGCCCCGGTCGCCGCGAGCGCCTGGAAGTCGCCAGTTGCCGCGGCCGCTGTGGCCACTGCGGCCGCGCGCTGAGTCACGGGGAGCGTCCTGCCATGTCTCAATTCTTCATCCGGCGCCCGGTCTTCGCGTGGGTCGTCGCGCTCTTCATCATCCTGATGGGCGTGATCGCGATCCCGCAACTGCCGATCGCGCGCTATCCGACGGTCGCGCCGCCGACCGTCACCATCAACGCCACCTACCCGGGCGCCACGCCGCAAACCATGAGCGACGGGGTGCTGAGCCTGATCGAACGGGAGCTGTCCGGCGTCAAGAACCTGCTCTACTACGAGTCGTCGGCCGACACGTCCGGCACCGCGAAGATCACCGTCACGTTCAAGCCCGGCACGGATCCGGCGCTCGCGCAGGTCGACGTGCAGAACAAGCTGAAGGCCGTCGAGCCGCGCTTGCCCGCGGTCGTGCGGCAGAACGGCGTGATCGTCGAGTCGGCGTCGTCCGGCTTCCTGCTGTTCGTCGCCCTCAAGTCCGATAGCGGCCGTTTCGACGAAGGCGAGCTGTCCGACTACATGGCGCGCAACATCGTCGAGGAGCTGCGTCGCGTCGAGGGCGTGGGCCGCGTGCAGATGTTCGGGTCCGAACGGGCGATGCGCATCTGGGTCGATCCGTCCAGGCTGATCACCTACGGCCTGTCGATGAGCGACCTGACGGCCGCCATCAGCCAGCAGAACGTCCAGATCGCGCCGGGCAGCGTCGGCGCGTTGCCGGCCATGTCGGGGCAGCGGGTGACCGTGCCGCTGACCGTGCAGGGCCAGCTGACGACGCCGGAACAGTTCGCCGCGATCGTGCTGCGCGCCAACGCGAACGGCTCCAAGGTCGTGCTGGGCGACGTCGCGCGGGTGGAGCTCGGCTCGCAGTCCTACAACTTCGTCAACACCGAGAGCGGCAAGCCTGCCGTCATCGCCGGCGTGCAGCTCTCGCCGGGCGGCAATGCGGTCAAGACCGCGGACGCCGTGCGGGCGCGGCTGGCGGAGCTGCGCAAGTCGATGCCGTCGGGCATGAGCGATTCGATCCCGTTCGACACCGCGCCCTTCGTCAAGATCTCGATCGAGAAGGTGCTCCATACGCTGATCGAGGCGATGGTGCTGGTGTTCCTGGTGATGTACCTGTTCCTGCAGAACGTGCGCTACACGCTGATCCCGGCCATCGTCGCGCCGGTCGCGATGCTCGGCACCTTCACGATCATGCTGGCCTCCGGCTTCTCGATCAACGTGCTGACCATGTTCGGCATGGTGCTCGCGATCGGCATCATCGTCGACGACGCGATCGTCGTGGTGGAGAACGTCGAGCGGCTGATGGCGGAGGAAGGCCTGTCGCCGAAGGACGCGACGGTCAAGGCGATGAAGGAGATCACTGGCGCGATCATCGGCGTCACGCTGGTCCTGACCGCCGTGTTCCTGCCGATGGCGATGTCCAGCGGCTCGGTCGGCGTGATCTACCAGCAGTTCACGATGTCGATGGCGGTGTCGATCCTGTTCTCGGCGCTCCTCGCACTCACGCTGACGCCCGCGCTGTGCGCGACGATGCTCAAGCCGATCGCGCATGGGCACCACGAGAAGCGCGGCTTCTTCGGCTGGTTCAACCGCCGTTTCGACCGCATGACGCAGTGGTACGCGACGCGCGTCGGCCGGCTGATCGGCCGCGCGGGACGCGTGATGCTGCTGTTCGTCGCGATCTGCGGCGTGCTGGTGGCCGGCTTCCGCGAGCTGCCGTCGTCGTTCCTGCCCGAGGAGGATCAGGGCTACTTCATGACGGGCTTCCTGCTGCCGTCCGACGCGACGGCTGAGCGCACGCGGGACGTGGTCAAGACGCTCGAGCGGCATATCGCGGCGCGCCCCGGGATCGAGTCCAGCATTTCGATCGTCGGCTACGGCTTCTCCGGCCTGGGTCCGAACGCGGCATTGAATTACGCGGTGCTGAAGGACTGGGACAAGCGTAACGGCGCGACGGCCATGGACGAAGCGATGCGGGCCCAGCAGGCGATGGCGGGCGTGACCGAAGGCTCGGTGATGAGCCTGATGCCGCCGGCGATCGACGAACTGGGCACCAGCTCGGGCTTCTCGATGCGCCTGCAGGACCGTGCGAACCAGGGCAATGCGGCGCTCAAGGCGGCCGAGGCGAAACTGCTCGAGCTCGCGGCGCAAAGCAAGGTCGTGGTCGGCGTCTATCCGGACAGCCTGCCGGCCGGCGCGAGCATCCGCCTGGACATCGACCGGCAGAAGGCCGAGGCGCTGGGCGTGTCGTTCACGAGCATCAGCGACACGCTGTCCGGCGCGATGGGCTCGACCTACGTCAACGACTTCCCGAATGCGGGGCGCATGCAGCAGGTGATCATCCAGGCCGATGCGCCAGCGCGGATGCAGATCGACAGCGTGATGAAGCTCTACGTGCGCAACGTGAGCGGCGGCATGGTGCCGTTGTCCGAAGTGGTCCGGCCGGTCTGGTCCGATACGCCGCTGCAGATGGTGCGCTACCAGGGCTACCCGTCCGCGCGCATCTCGGGCATGGCCGCGCCCGGCTACTCGAGCGGCGCGGCCATGGACGAGATGGAACGTCTGGCCAAGCAGTTGCCGCCGGGCTTCTCGGTCGCGTGGACGGGCCAGTCGCTGCAGGAGCGCCAGTCCGCGTCGGAGGCGCCGATGCTGATGGCGCTGTCGATGATCGTGGTGTTCCTGGTGCTGGCCGCGCTCTACGAGAGCTGGTCGATCCCGCTGTCGGTGATGCTGGTCGTGCCGCTGGGCCTGATCGGCGCGATCGGCGCGGTGATGCTCCGCGGTCTGCCCAACGACGTGTACTTCAAGGTCGGGATGATCACGGTGATCGGCCTGTCCGCGAAGAACGCGATCCTGATCGTCGAATTCGCGAAGCAGTTGCGCGAGGAAGGCAAGGGGCTCCTGGAAGCGGCCGTGGAAGCGTCGCGGCTGCGCCTGCGCCCGATCCTGATGACGTCGCTGGCGTTCGGCCTGGGCGTGGTGCCGCTGATGATCGCGACGGGCGCGAGCGCCGAAACGCAGCACGCGATCGGCACCGGCGTGTTCGGCGGGATGGTGACCGCGACGGTGCTGGCGATCTTCTTCGTGCCGGTGTTCTTCGTGTTCGTGATGGGCTTCCAGGAGCGCGTCGGGGCATGGCGGGCGTCCCGCCAGAATGTCGTGGCCGTGAGCCAAGAAACGGAAGGTTAATGTCATGCGATTGCTAGTTCTTCCCGTTGCCGTTGCCCTGGCCCTGTCGGCCTGCTCGATGGCGCCCAGGCTGGTGAAGCCCGAACTGCCGGTGCCGGCCGCCTACACGACGGCCGGTGCCCAGGCCGACACGCGCGCGAACGCGGCCGACCTCGGTTGGCGCACGATGTTCGGCGACCCGCGCCTGCAGCGCCTGATCGAATTGGCGCTGGACAACAACCGCGACCTGCGGATCGCGGTGCTGAACGTGCAGGCGGCCGAGGCGCAGTACGGCATCCAGCGTGCCGCGCGGCTGCCGTCCATCGATGCGACGGGCAGCTTCACGCGCCAGCGCACGCCGGCCAACGCCGACCTGAATCCGCCGATACCCGAGTCGATACAGCAGCAGTACGGCGTCAACGTCGGGATCAACGCGTTCGAGATCGACCTGTTCGGCCGCGTGAAGTCGTTGTCGGACGCCGCGTTTGCGCGCTACCTGGCGACCGATCAAGGCCGCCGGGCCGCGCAGATCTCGCTGATCGGCGCGGTGGCGGATGCGTACTTCGCCGAGCGCCTCGCGCAGGAGCAGCGTTCGCTGTCCGAACGCACGCTGGGCGACTGGCAGCAGTCGCTCGAGCTTGCGCGCAAGCTCAAGGAGGCGCGTCAGGCCAGCGGCGTGGACATCGCGCAGGCCGAAGGGCAGGTCGCCAGCGCGGCCGCGGACCTGGAGGCGCGCTCGCGCGCCGTGTCGCAGGCTCGCAACGCGCTGCGCCTGCTGGTCGGCACCGAGCTGCCCAAGGATCTGCCCGCGCCGCTGCCGCTGGAACAGCAGCCGGTCGTGACCCGGCTGCCGGCCGGCCTGCCGTCCGATTTGCTGGTTCGCCGGCCGGACATCCAGCAGGCCGAGCAGAACCTGGTGGCCGCCAATGCCGACATCGGCGCGGCGCGCGCCGCGTTCTTCCCGCGGCTGTCGCTGACCACGACGCTCGGCTTCATCAGCCCGGGGTTCGGCAGCCTGTTCAACGGCGATCACCGTGCGTGGGCCTTCTCGCCGCAGGTCACGCTGCCGATCTTCCAGGGCGGCAGGCTGCGCTCCGAGCTGAGGCTGTCCGAGGTGCGCAAGTCCAGCGCGGTGGCCGAGTACGAACGGGCGATCCAGGTCGCGTTCCGGGAGGTCGCGGACGGCCTGGCCGGCAGCGAAACCTTCGACCGCCAGATCGAAGCGCAGACCCGGGTGGTCGCCAGCGCCGAGCGCCGCACCAACCTGTCCAACCTGCGCTATCGCGCGGGCATCGAAGGGCGGCTGGAATTGCTCGATTCGCAGCGGCAGCTCTATGCGGCCCGACAGACGCTGCTGGACCTGCGGCGCGACGAGTTCGGCAACGCGGTCGCGCTCTACAAGGCGCTCGGCGGCGGGCTGTCGGACAAGGACGTCGCGCCGGCGGCCGGGGCGAACGCGAACCCGGCTTCGGCGAATCCGCCGGCATCGGGAGGTGCGCCGACGGCTGGCTGAGTCCAGTCCATCCGGAATGCCTGCGCAGCGGCCGCCCGATACCGGCGCGGCCGCTGCCCGGTGAAGCGACGACGTTCCGGAAGGAACGGCATGCGTCGGAAGTTTCGAAGACAGGGGAATACCCTGTCTTTTTTTTTCTCCATCGTGTTATGTATCATGACCTATATTTTGTAGCATGTACTAGTAATTGGGAGGCGGGACGCCCGAAAACCTTCCGGTGCCGAAGGGGTTTTATTTCGGAAGCCGAAAGGATTTCGCGGCGCCGGCGCATTTCCTTCGACTCGATCCGGATCCCGATTCCGGGCGATCGTCTCGCGCGCGCTGCCTCGACAGGCCGCTGACGCATGACTTTCCTGGCATGAGAAAAGACACCATGGCGAAGAAGTCTTCATCCAACCGTTCGGCGGACCTGCAGCGAAGGCAATGGCTCAAGTACGCCGGCACGTCCGTCGCCGCCGCCGGCATCGCAATGGGCGCCGCCCGGGCAAACGCCGGCGCGGCCCAGGCGGCGGGCAGCCCGGGCGACGTGCTCGATATCGTCATCGTCGGCGCGGGGCTGGCCGGCCTGACCGCCGCGCGTGACCTGCGCTTCGCCGGCTGCGAGTCGTTCCTGGTCCTGGAGGCGCGGGACCGCGTGGGCGGGCGGACGCTCAACTACGACGTCGGAAACGGATACGTCAGCGAAGTCGGGGGCCAGTGGATCGGGCCCGGTCAGACTGCCGTGGCGGATCTGGCGCGCGAGCTGGAAGTCGGCACCTTCCCGAGCTACTACAAAGGAAAGACGGTCGTGCTCGGCGGCGACGGTCGCGTGGAGATGGACCTGAACGGCACCTTCGGCACCGACGAAGCGATCGGCGCCAGGCTCGGCAAGCTGTCGCGCGACGTGCCTTCGGGTGCGCCGTGGAAGTCGCCGAAGCTTGCCGAGCTCGACAAGCTGTCGGTCGGCGACTGGCTGGCCACGCAGAACATCGCGGTCGAAGATCGGATTGGATGGAACGGGTCGATCGCGCTTTCCGGCGGCGTGATGCCGGCCAAGATGGGGCTGCTGCACTTCCTCTCGATGATCAACTCGGCCGATTGCGATTACTCGCAGCTCGACTCGATCCGGCACAGCGCGCAGGAAACCCGGTTCGTCGGCGGCTCGCAGATCCTCAGCAACAAGATGGCCCGGCAGCTCGGCGACAAGGTGCGCCTGTCGTCGCCGGTGCGGCGGATCGCCGATTGGGATCGCGACGTCGTCACGCTGCATACGGACCGCGGCGTGGTGCGCGCCCGGAAAGTCATCATGGCCATCCATCCGGCGTTGTGCAATCAGGTGCAATTCGATCCGCCGCTGCCGGAAAAGCGGGCCGCGCTGCAGCGCGCATGGCCCGCTCATTCGCCGGCGCGCAAGACGGCGATGATCTACAAGCGCCCGTTCTGGCGCGACAAGGGATTGAACGGCCACATCTTCCAGTTCGACGGGCCGATCATCTGGGCCTACGACAACTCGCCGCCGGGGGGCGAGATCGGGATCATCAACGCGTTCGTCAAGAACGCGTTGATGCCGTCGGACCTTCAGGCGGCGCAGCGCATGCAGACGGAGATCTATGCGCAGGCGTGGGGCAAGGAAGCCCTGTCCCCGGTGGCTTACCACGATCGCGACTGGGGGCAGGCGGACCCGTGGACGATCACCTGCGTGTCGGCGATTCCGCCGGGTTTCTGGAGCGCGCATGGCGAGGCGCTGCGGCCGCCGTGCGGCAACCTGATCTGGTCGGGCACCGAAACGGCGAACATCTGGGCCGGCTATATGGATGGCGCCGTGCGCTCGGGCCACCAGGGTGCGCTTCAGGCGCTCAATGCGCTCAATGCACAGCGTCGGGCATGAGGAGAGCGGACATGAAGAAACGCATCCTGTTTGCCGTCGCCGCGATCGCCGTGGTCCTGCTTGCGATTTACGGCCCCGGTCTCGTCGATCTCTATCGCCTGCAGCGCTACGTCACGGCGTCCGCGCAGGCCAGTCAGGTCGACGGCGGCCCGTGGCCGCGCTTGCCCGACGTGTGCCTCAGTTGCCACGGCGTCAACGGCAATTCGCTGAATCAGGGCTATCCGAGCCTGGCGGGACAGCCGGCCTCGTACATCGCGGAGCAATTGCACAAGTTTGCCGATGGACAGCGGACCAATCCGATCATGGGCCCGCTCGCGATGACGCTGAGTGACGCCGAGATCAAGCGCCTGTCCGATTACTACGCGAAGCAGACCGCTGCCGAGAATCGTTTCTTCGAGCCGGACGCCCGGTTGAAGGCGCGCGGCGAGCAACTGGCGAAGGAGGGGGCATGCGCGGCGTGTCACGGCGCGCAACTGATGGGCCAGGGTTCGTTTCCGCGCCTCGCGGGGCAAGGCGTCGACTACGTGCTGAAGCAGCTCGACGCGTTTGCCGCCGGCACGCGCAGCGAATCCACCGGCACGATGCAGCGCGTCGCCGCGGCCATGTCGCCGGATGACCGCAAGGCGGTGGCTCACTACCTGGCGAGCGTCAGGCCGGCGAAGCAATGATGAATCTTGTGCAATCGGGAGAGGGAGTTTAGTCATGGATCAAAGAACTTTCGTGCTTTGCCTGGCCAGTGCGTTGCTGGCGACGACGACGTGCATCTACGGTTGGAAGTTCGTCAAGAAGCGCAATTACCTGCTGGGGATCGAGTGGCTGATCGTGACGGTTTCCTCGACTAATGCGCTGATCTATTTTGCAACCGGCTTCGAGATCCCGGGGCTCGTCTCGCATGTGCTGGATGCGTTTTCCCGCGGGTTCGGCATGCCGATCGTCGCCGTCGCGGGCCTGATGGCGGTGACGCACGGCTACAAGCCGTCGGCGCGCCAGGATGTCGCGCTGTTCGCGATGTCCTTCGCGGGAACCGCCGTGCTGGTGGGCGCCGGTTTCATGGCCAGGGTGCTGCCTTACTTCTACGTCGCGATGTGGGCGCTCCTGTCGATCTATCTGGCTTACTTCGTGCGGAGATTGCTGGCCGCGGGGCAGCTGTTTCATGCGGTGACCACGACCGTGGCCCTGGTCGCATCGCAGGTGATCGCCTGTATCTACGATTTCTACCCGATACCCGGCGACGCGCATAACGTCGTGTTCAACTTCTTCGTGCTCGCGCTGGTCACGTGGTCGTACGTCACGGCCTCGCTCTATTACGCGTATTGCGCGCTGGAGCGCGCCAACCGGAAGGATCGCGTCGGGGACGTCCCGTCGGCGCGGGAGCGGCATCGCCTTGCGTGAGTACGATGCGCCGCCGAGGGCGGAAGCCGGGGGCGCGAGCGTGAAGCCGCCGCGCCTGACCCGGGTGCAGAAGCGGGATCGGACGCGTGAATGCCTGCTGGCTGCCGCGCGCGCAGTGTTCCTGAAGAAGGGATGCTGCGCGGCGAGCATCGAGGAGATCGCGATACTGGCCGGCCACACGCGCGGCGCGTTCTACTCGAATTTCAGTGACAAGACCGAGCTGCTGCTCGAGTTGCTCAAGCGCGATTGCGACGAAATCAACGCGGAATTGCAGCGGATTCTCGAAGCGGGCGGGCCCCGCGACGAGATGCAAAGGATGGCACTCGCGCACTATCGGCAGCACTTTCGCCGGCACGAGTCGTTCCTGATGTGGATGGAAGCGAAACTGCAGGCGGTTCGCGATGCGCGGTTCCGCGAGCATTTCAACGCATTTCTGCGGGACAGGCAGAACCGGATGACGGCGTACGTCGCGGGTCTCGCGGAACGCACGGGGGCGCCGCTGCCGCTGCCCGCCGAGGTGCTGGCGGTCGGGCTAATGGGGCTGTGCGACGGCGTGCAGTCCTGTTACGTCGTCGATCCGCAGCGTGTCACCGACGAGCTGGCCGACGCGGTGCTGGCAGGCTTCTTTGCGCGAGCGGTGTTCGATCGCATGCCTGATTGAACGCGCGCCGGGTCGATTCGTTTCTTCCTGAACCACACGCTGCACAGGACAGGGAATACCCTGTCTTTTTTATTTTTTTGTTTTTGTCATCATGACCTAACATTGTCAACATGTTCTATGAGAGCAACACCGGAAGCATTCGCGACCGAGCTCTCATTCGACTCATCAGGAGAAGACCGATGGACGAATCCAAGCGCAAGGCTTTCGCGGAAGACGGAGCGGTTCTGATCGAAGGCCTGCTCAACGAGGAGCAGCTGGCGATGTGCCGGGCGGCATTCGACTGGGGTATCGAGAATCCCGGGCCGATGGCTTCCAGCATGCTCGACGGCACCGAGTTCAAATCGCACGTCGACAACGCCAATCCGTACGCGAAGGAACGACTCGACGAACTGGTCGGCAAGCTGCCGATCGGCAAGCTGTTTGCCGAGCTGTGGGGCTCGAAGAACGTCTGGTATTTCGCCGAGGAGCTCTTTCTGAAGAAGGGCGGCAAGGGCGCTCGCTCGCTGTGGCACCAGGACACGTCGTACCTGCCGTGGGAGGGGAAGCACTTCGGCAATGCGTGGATCAGCTTCGAGGCCGTCCCGAAGCGCAATGCGCTGGAGATCGTCCGCGGTTCGCATCGCGGCACGCGTCACGACGGCACGACGTTCCAGAACGCCGACGATCCGACCGAGCCGCTGCATGGCGGCGGCGTGTGGCCGCGGATGCCGGATATCGAAGCGGCGCGCCGAGCCGATCCGAATGCCTACGACGTCATTTCGTGGGCAACGAAGCCGGGCGACGTGTTGCTGCTGCATCCCGGCGTGCTGCACGGCGGCGGCGTCGTCGACGCCGATTTCCCGGACCGCCACACGCTCGTGCTGCGCTTCTTCGGCGACGACGCAGTCTTCAGTCCGCTGCCCGAAAACAGCGCGTCGGGCTTTACGCCGGCGGGTGTGCTGTTTGTCGAGGAGCTGGCGTCGCTGAAAGCAGGCGATCCGTTCCGTGCCCCCTGTTTCCGCCAACTCGTCTGAACAAAGGAGTTCAACTCATGGCAACCAGCAACAAACGTCAGTCGATCATCCCGCCCGGGTTCAAGGCCTGGTACGACGCCTTCCATTTCGCGCCGGCCACGCGCGTGGGCGACACGATCTGGGTGTCGGGCCAGGTCGGGATCGGCGCGGACATGAAGCCGGGCGAGGGCGTGCAGGCGCAAGCCCGGATCGCCTTCGAGTCGCTGAAGGCGATTCTCGTGGAGGCGGGCGCGAGCCTCGCCGACGTCGTCGAGCTGACGACCTTCCACACCAACCTTCAGGGCGAAACCGAGGCCTTCGCGGCCGTCAAGGACGAATATTTTCCCGACCGCTATCCGTCGTGGACCGCGGTCGGCGTGACGCAGCTCGCGCTGCCGGGGCTGTGCGTCGAAATCAGGGCGGTGGCGGTCGCCGGGTCGGGTGCGGACTGAGCCGTGAACCGCCCGGCCGGAGCGGCGTCGCGGACGCCGTTTCCGGCAGGTCGGGAAGGGTGCGCCGGGCCGGTCGGGATCCGGCGCAATCAAGTGGAGTGCCTATGGAGTGAGACGCGCTTTTCCAACATATTTCGATCATGCGACCGATAAAAGTCGCAGTCCTGAGTATTGGCGTGACGAATATCCGGCGGGGCGCTTACCGGTTTGACGATCGACCGGGGCGAGGCAAGGCGCCGCCGGAAACTGGCTTGGCCGGTTGGCCGAACAACCGGATCGGAACGAACGCCGACCGTCCGTCAGTGGCGCGAACGGCGAATGAATGTGGAATCGGAAGGAGACTCATGATGAAGAAGCACACACTCGGAGCCGTGTCGGTCATCGCGGCGGCCTTGTTGCTCGTGGCCGGTGAAACCGCCGCGGCGGACGATCTCACGCCGGTCGGAGCCGAACGCGGCGCGAACAAGGACGGCACCGTGCCCGCCTTCGCCGGCCGGCAGGCGACGCCCTCCGGCTGGGAATACGGGAAGGTTCGCGGCGAATTCTGGAAGCATCGGAACGAAAAGCCCCTGTATTCGATCGACGCCGCGAACGTCGACAAGTACGCGAGCCAGCTCACGCCGGGGCAGATCCAGCTGATCAAGCAGCAGAAGGGCTATCGGATGGACGTCTATCCGTCGCATCGCGAATGCCAGTTCCCGGAAGTCGTCGAACAGAATTCGAAGGCGAACCTGGCGTCGGCGAAGCTCGCGTCGAACGGCGAAACGTTGCAGTCGGCGATTCTGCCCGGCGTGCCGTTCCCGCAGCCGAAGAGCGGCGCCGAAGCCATCCTGAACTACGAAATGCGGTATCGCGGCGAAGGCATCGAATGGCCGCTGGACGTCACGTCCATTTCGCCTCGGCCGGGCGGCAGCGAATGGATCGACGGGATCGGCCCGCAGGTCTTCTTCCTCCCGTCGGGCAAGCTGGGCAAGAGCTCGCCGCAGGACGTCGATCAGCTCAGCCTGGCCGCCTACTTCACGGCCAACTCGCCGGCGGCGCTGGCCGGGCAGGCGTTCGTGCAGCGCCAGTACTTCGACAAGGTCTCGGAAACGTACTACTACTTCCCCGGGCAACGCCGGGTGAGGCGCATGCCGGCCTATACGCACGATGCGCCGCTGATCGGCTTCGAGAACCAGTATCTGATCGACGAAGCGAACATGTTCAACGGACCCATCGACCGGTTCAACTGGAAGCTGGTGGGCAAGAAGGACATGATCGTGCCGTACAACGCGTTCGGCATGTACACCTTCAACGCCAAGCTGCGTGACGTCGCGACGCCGAACGGCATCGCAGCCGGCCACCGCCGCTACGAGATGCATCGCGTGTGGGTGGTCGAGGCGACGGTCAAGCCGAGCGCGCGCCACGTCGCGTCGAAGAAGGTGTTCTATCTGGACGAGGACAGCTGGCTCGCGCTCGTCGGCGAGGACTACGACGCGCAGGGCAAGTTGTGGAAGGTGCGCGAGAGCTACCCGATCCCGGTGTGGGAGCTGGGCGGCACCTGCGACAACGAACCGTTCGTGCAGTACGACCTGATCAACGGACGCTATGTGGTCGATTCGTCGACGATCGGCCAGGGCAAGGACCTTCGCTGGTATCAGCAGGTCAACGATCCGCGCTTCAAGCCGGATTTCTTCACGGCGGAATCGCTGCGCTCGGTCAGCGATCGCTGAAGCGTGCGGCATAAATAATTAATAGAGCCGACGTGCGCGAGCGCCGTCGGCATCCGGTTTGGGTGAGGTGGGGCGATGAAAGCGAAGCAGGTCGTTAGGCATACTACGATTTCGATTGCCGTGCTGGGTGCGGCGACGTCGAGTGCATACGGATACGATTTCACGATGGGAGAAGGCGCTGTCCAGGGTTCGTGGGTGACCAATCTCACGGCGGGCGCGGGAATCCGCACCAAGAGCCCGAGCTGCTCGCTCACCGGCGACCCGAACGCCTACGGGTGCGGCGCGGCGGCCAACACCAACCAGTGGGGCTACGGCGACAACGGCGACCTGAACTACCGGAAAGGGCAGCCGTTCAGCACGTACATCAGCGCGACCAGCGAACTGCTGCTGAAGATGCCGAGCGAAGGGCTGAAGTTCATGGTGCGCGGCACGGGGATGTACGACTTCCTGGCCGGAAACACGGCCAGAACGCCGTTGTCGAGCACCGCGTCCGCGCAGGTGGTCTACAACGCGCAATTGCTCGACCTGTGGGCGCAGAAGGATTTCACGATCGGCGGCAGGAACGCGCACGTGCGGCTCGGCAACCAGGTGATCAACTGGGGCGAGAGCGTGTTCGCGCAGAGCGGCATCAATACGACCAACTCGCTCGACACCCAGAAGCTGCTGATTCCGGGCACGCAGCTCAAGCAGGCGCTGCTGCCGGCGCCGATGCTGAGCGTGGCCGCGGATCTGTCCCACGGGTTCAGCACCGAGGCTTATTACCAGTTCCAGTGGAACGGCAACCGCTACCCGCCGGTCGGCTCGTACTGGTCGCTGGCCAACGTCTTCGGCCGCGGCGCCGAACCGTTCACGATCAACACGAACAACCTCAACGTGGCCGGCCCCGGTGCGGGCACGATTGCGAACGCGATCGGCGGGGGCGGCGCGGCAGGCAACTCCGGCGTGCTCGACGGCATCAAGAACGGGCTCGTGAACGGCAGCTTTGCCGGGCCGCCGTTCAACGACATCGGCATTCCGGTCTCGACACAGCTGCCCGCGAAATACCGGCCGCAATTCGGCGTGAAGTTCAACTACTCGCCGCGCTCGTTCGACGCGAACTTCGCGTTCTACTACATCAACTACATCGACAAGTCCCCGGTGCTCTCGACGCTGGCGAACGGCACCGCGCAGTGGTCGTATCTCGGCAACCGCCAGCTGTTCGGCGCCAGCGCGAACTTCGGCCTCGGCCCGTGGGCGATCGGCACGGAACTGTCGTATCGGCCGCGCGACGCGGTCGCGTTGTCGAGCTGCTTCGGCGCGGGCGGCCCGCTCGACCTGAACACGAACGGCGTGCCGGGGACCGAGTGCCGGCAATGGGTCGACAAGAAGAAATTCCAGCTCGACATCAACGGCCTGCTGGCGCTGACGCGCAGCGAGTATCCGTTCCTCAAGCTGCTCGGCGCGGATTCCGCCGCGCTGACCTGGGAACTGACGTGGATCTATTACCCGGGCCTCGGGTCGAGCGTGACGCGCACGATCAACGGCCAGCCGGTCACGCAAGTGCCGGCGACCGGTTATTTCCCCTGGCTGAACAACAACTCGGGGCTCGGCTATCCGATCACGGCGAGGCAGGGCACGTCGAGCTCGGTGGGCGCGACGATCGACTTCAACTGGACGTATGACGGCTCGCTGATTCCCGGCTGGCAGGTGACGCCCGGTGTGACCTTCACCACCGGGCTCTACGGCTACACGCCGACGTTCAGCGCGAACTACATGCAGGGCGCGAAATCGGTGAACGTCTACGTGCTGTTCAACCAGAATCCGCCGAAGTGGCAGGCGGGCATCAACTTCGCGGCGTTCTTCGGCGGGCACAACACGGTCGGCCAGCCTTACGCGGATCGCAATTTCGTCGGCTTGTTCGTGACCCGGAACTTCTGACGGGGGAACCCATGGGAGACGGCGCACGTCGTGCGCCGCCGGAATACTTGAAGGGGTAATGTCGTGCTCAATCGTCTAGTCAGCCGTCTGGAAAGAGGCTTCTTCGGCCATCGCGCGATCGTGCTTGCCGCGATCGGCCTGTTCACCGCCGCGATGGCCGCGTTCGCCGTGCAGTTGCGCATGGACGCCGGCTTCGAGAAGCAGATGCCGATCGGCCATGAATACATCCGGACGTTTCAGAAATACCGAAACGACCTGCTCGGCGCGAACCGGATCACCGTCGTCGTGCGCGCCCGCAAGGGGCCGATCTGGACGAAGGAAGGGCTGACGCGGCTGTACAAGGTGACGCAGGCGGTCACCTACCTGCCGAACGTGGATCGGATCGGCGTCCGGTCGCTCTGGACACCGAACGCGTTCGTCAACGAGATCACCGACGAAGGGTTTCGCGCGGAGCCGATCATCTCGGGCACCATCACGCCCGACCAGCTGACGCCGGAGATCGTCACGAATATCCGCCGTGCGACGACGCTCGGCGGCTACGTCGGTACGCTCGTCTCGCACGACGAAGATAGTGCGATGATCACGGCCGAGCTGAACGAGCGCGATCGCGCCGGCAAGGTGCTCGACTACGTCGCGTTCAACCGCCTGCTCGAACAGCAGATCCGCAAGCCGTTCGAGGACGCCGGCTACGAGATCCAGATCATCGGCTTCGCGAAGCAGATCGGCGACATCGCCGACGGCGCGACCGCCGTGCTCGGCTTCTGCGGGGTCGCGCTGCTGCTGACCGCGCTCGCCGTCTACTGGTACTGCCATTCGGTTCGCTTCACCGTGCTGCTGATCGTCTGCTCGCTGACGTCGCTCGTCTGGCAGTTCGGCACGCTGAAGCTGCTGGGCTTCGGTCTCGATCCGCTCGCGGTGCTGGTGCCGTTCCTGGTGTTCGCGATCGGCGTGTCGCACGGCGTGCAGCAGGTCAACTTCATCGTGCGCGAGATTTCGCACGGGCACAGCTCGTATGACGCGGCGCGGCGCAGCTTCAGCGGCCTGCTGATTCCCGGCGTGCTGGCGCTCATCACGGCGTTCGTGTCGTTCATCACGCTGCTGCTGATTCCAATTCCGATGGTGCGCGAGCTCGCGATCACCGCGTCGCTCGGCGTCGCGTACAAGATCGTCACGAACCTGATCCTGCTGCCGGTCGCAGCATCCTGCTTCAACTTCTCGAAGACTTATGCGGACAGCGCGCTGAAGCGCGGCGAGCGGCGCTCGGCGTGGCTGCGCGGGCTCGCACGCATCGCGCAGCCGAAGCATGCAGGCGTGACCGTCGCGGCGACGCTGGCGGTGTTCGCGCTGGCCGCGTGGCAAAGCCGCGACCGCGTGATCGGCACGCTGCAGCCGGGCGCGCCGGAGCTGCGCGCGGACGCGCGCTTCAACCGCGATGCAACCTCGATCGCGGGCAACTACGACATGGGCCTCGACTGGCTCACGGTCGCGATCGAGTCGAGCGGCAAGGCGTGCGACAACCCGGCGGTCGGATTGTACGAAGACGATTTCACCGCGGCGATGCGCACCGAGCCGGGTGTCGTGTCGGTGCAGTCGTATTCGGCGCTGCTGCGCACTTACAACCAAGGCTACAACGAGGACTATCCGAAGATGAACGTCGTGCCGATCGCCCCCGAGAACTACGGGGCAGTGTCGGTCGACGCCGGCCGCATCAAGGGCTTCATGAACGGCGACTGCAGCATGACGGCAGTGCACCTGTTCCTGACCGATCACAAGGCGACGACGATCAACCGGATTCTCGACGACGTGAAGCAATACCGTGCGTCGCATCCGTTCCCCGGCATCGGAATCCGCCTAGCGGCCGGCAATGCCGGCGTGCTGGCCGCCACCAACGACGAGGTCGAGAAAAGCGAGCTGCCGATGATGCTGTACGTGTACGCGGCGATCCTGATCCTCGTGTTCCTCGCGTACCGCGACTGGCGCGCGATGCTCGCGTGCTGCGTGCCGCTGTCGGTCGCGACCTTCATCGGCTACTGGTTCATGAAGGAACTGCAGATCGGGCTGACGGTCGCGACGCTGCCGGTCATGGTGCTGGCGGTGGGCATCGGCGTGGATTACGCGTTCTACATCTACAACCGGCTGCAGGTGCACCTCGCGGGCGGCCAGACGATCGTGAAGGCGGTCCAGCACGCGATGCTCGAAGTGGGCGTGGCGACGATCTTCACGGCGATCACGCTGGCGATCGGCGTCGCGACGTGGAGCTTCTCGGCGCTGAAGTTCCAGGCGGACATGGGCAAGCTGCTGGCGTTCATGTTCCTCGTCAACCTGTTGATGGCGATGACGGCGCTGCCCGCGCTGGCCTCGGTGCTGGAGCGCTGGTTCCCGCGCCGCAAGCCGGCGCGCGCGCTCGGTTTGTTCAGCCACTGACGTCCGCGAACACCACTACGGAGACCCAGCCATGATCAAGACTCTTGTTGCCTGTGCCGCGCTTTGCGCCGCCGCGGAGGCATTCGCGCCGTTCCATGGATCGGTTGCGGACCGGACCGCGAAGCCGACCCGCGCGCGGACCGAGCCGAGCGATACACCGCGCGCCGGCGCGCGCATCGCCGCCGTCGACGCGAACGGCGTCGTTCTTGTGTCGGACGACGACGGCAAAACCTGGCGGCAGGCGCCGCGCGTGCCGGTGTCGGCTCCGCTGCCGGCCGTTGCGGTCGGCGATGCGAGGTTCGGCCTGGCTGGCTTGTTCACCCACTGACGTCCGCGAACACCACTACGGAGGCCCAGCCATGATCAAGACCCTTGTTGCCTGTACCGCGTTGTGTGCCGCCGCGGCGGCGTTCGCGCAATCCCATGGAACGGTCGCCGACTGGACCGCGAAGCCGGCGCACGCGTGGGCCGCACCCACCCGCATGATGCTGACGGACGCGACGCACGCAGGCCGGCGCGTCGTCGCCGTCGGCGAGCACGGCGTGATCCTGCTGTCGGACGACGATGGGCGCACGTGGCGGCAGTCGCGGCGCGTGCCCGTGTCGGCAACCCTGTCGGCCATCACGTTCGCCGATGCGCAGCACGGCTGGGCGGTCGGCCAGTGGGGCGTGATTCTCGCGACCGCCGACGGCGGCGAAACGTGGGAGAAGCAGCGCATCGACACGTCGGTCGACCAGCCGCTGTTCTCCGTCATCTTCAGCAACGCCCGGGACGGGATCGCGGTCGGCCTGTGGTCGCTGATGCTGCAGACCCATGACGGCGGCAGGACCTGGACCCGGACGACGTTGCCGAAGCCGCCGGGCGGCGGCAAGGCGGACCGCAATCTGTATCACATCTTTGACGATCGCCAGGGCGCGCTCTACATCGTGTCGGAGCAGGGGACCGTGCTCAAGTCGACCGACGGCGGTGCGAACTGGCGCTACCTGCAGACGGGCGGCAAAGGCTCGCTGTGGACGGGCGTGGCGATGCCCGACGGCCGGATCGTGGTCGGCGGGCTGCTCGGCAGCCTGTTCCAGAGCAGCGACGGCGGCGCGACCTGGGCGCCGTTGAATCCAGGCACCAAAAGCTCGATCACCGACGTCGTCGCGACCGGAAACGGGCTGCTCGCGGTCGGACTCGACGGGCTGGTGTTGACGCAGCGTGCGAACGGCGAATCGTTCGAGCTCGCGCAGCGCCCGGACCGCGCGACGCTGACCGCGGCGCTGGTCGGCGCAGGCGGAAAGCCGCTGCTGTTTTCGCAGGACGGCGTGCTTGCGTCGCAGTGAGCACGCTCGACCTGTCTGCGTAGATGAATCAGTGATCCTGATAAAAACGGAGAAAGGAAAGGTGCGATGAAAATCCTTGGAGTAATGAGGCGGGATCGGCAGCACTCGCCCGATACGCAGACCCGGCGTCAGATCCTTCGTCTTGCGGCCGTGGGCGCCGTGTCGCTGGCTGCGGGCGAGGTGTCGCTGGCGGAGGGTGTCGCGGGGACGTCCGCGAACCGCGATGTGCTGGACGTCGTGATCATCGGCGCCGGCCTGGCGGGACTGACGGCCGCGCGCGACCTGAGCCGCGCCGGGTGCGATTCGTTCGTCGTGCTGGAGGCGCGCAACCGGGTCGGCGGGCGCACCTTCAATCACGAGCTGGGCCATGGCGTCGTGTCCGAGGCCGGCGGCCAGTGGATCGGCCCGGGCCAGACGGCGATCGCCGACCTCGCCCGCGAGCTCGAGGTCGATACGTTTCCGACCTGGTACGCGGGCAAGTCCGTCATTCTGGCGGGCGACGCGCGGGTCGCGCAGGATCTGCACGGCGGCACCGGCGGCGACGACGCGATCGGCGCGAAGCTCGGCGAACTGGCGCGCGGCGTGCCGTCCGGCGCACCGTGGAATGCGCAGCGCGCGTCGGAACTGGACAAGCTGACGTACGGCGAATGGCTGGCGAAGCAGGGCGTGAAATACGAGGACGGGTATTTCATCGCGCTGGCCGCGAAGCTGTCGCTCGGCGGGGCGCCCGCGCAACTCGGTCTGCTGCACTACCTGTCGGTGATCAACAGCGCCGATTGCGATTACAACAAGCTCGAGTCGATCAAGGGCGGCGCACAGGAAACGCGCTTCGTCGGCGGCTCGCAGGTGCTCAGCACCAAGATGGCGCGCGAACTCGGCGGCAAGGTCCGGCTGTCGTGCCCCGTGCGCAGGATCTCCGGCTGGGATCGCGACGTCGTCGAGGTGCAGACCGATCAGGGCGTCGTGCGTGCGCGCCGCGTGATCGTCGCGCTGAACCCGGCGCTGTGCAATCAGATCGTGTTCGATCCGCCGTTGCCGGAAGGGCGTTCGCAGTTGCAGAAGCGCTGGCCCGCGAACGCGCCGATGCGCAAGACGGTGCACGTCTACGAACGGCCGTTCTGGCGTGACGACGGCTACTGCGGACAGATCTTCCAGGTTGGCGGCCCGGTGTTCCTTGCCTACGACAACTCGCCGCCGGACGGCTCGGTCGGTGTGCTGAGCGCGTTCGTCGCGCCGGGTTCGCTGCCCGCCGAGCCCAAGGCCGCGGAGCGGACGCTATCGGCGATCTATGCGAAGGCGTTCGGCGCCAAGGCGCTGCGCCCGACGCAATTCCACGACTACGACTGGGGGCGAGTCGATCCGTGGACGCTGCAGTGCATCCATCCGATCCCGCCGGGCTTCTGGACGAAATGGGGCAAGTTCCTGCAGCCCGAGGTGGGCCGCCTGATCTGGTCGGGCACGGAGACCGCCGACATCTGGGCCGGCTCGATGGACGGCGCCGTGCGTTCGGGGCACCGCGCGGCGCTGCAGGCGCTCGGCAACCTGGCACAACGCAGCGTGAGGGTGTAAATGAAGCGCGGAATGATCATCGGCGCCGTCGTGGCAATCGTCGCATTGGCGGGCGCGGGCGCGCTCCATGGGCGCGACATCCTTGACGGAATGCGTTTCGAGAAAGCGATGAGCCGGATCGGCGAAGCGGACCAGACCAACGGCGGCCCGTGGCCGCAGCCGCAGGAGACCTGCTTCTTCTGTCACGGCGCACGCGGCCAATCGCTCAATGCATGGTATCCGGCGCTGTCCGGCCAGCCCGAGGCGTATCTCGCGGCCCAACTTCGAGCGTTCGCGTCGGAGCAGCGGCACAACCCGTATATGGGACCGCTTGCGCGGGATCTCGACGACGGGCAGGTCAAGACGCTGGCTGCCTATTTCGCGCGGCAGACCCCGACCCGCAACGAGGACGTTCCGGCCGACGCGGCGCTCGCGAAGCGCGGCATGGCCCTGATCCAGGCCAGGAGTTGCCAGGCCTGCCACGGCGCGACGCTGACGGGCAGGGATCAGGCGCCGCGACTCGCGGGCCAGGGTGAGATCTACCTCGCGACCCAGCTTGCCGCGTTCAAGACGGGCGAGCGCAGGGATCCGGCCGGCGCGATGAACGGCATAGCCGCGACGCTGTCGGGCGACGACATCCGGGCGGTCGCGCACTACCTGGCCAGCGCGTCGCCCGGGCAGGCGGACGGCGCGGTTCGTTAGGTCCGGCGCAACCACGACGAGGCAGACGAAATGGGATCGGTTCGCGGCACGCGCCACGTTGCGCACCGGGCCTGCGACGCCGCGGCGACGGCCGTGCGCGACGGTTCGGACGTGTTCGCGAAAGGTCGGCAGGGCAGGGAATACCCGGTCTTTTTGTTCGCTCATTTGTTTGTCATGATGACCTAACATTGGCAATATGTTCTAGAAATGCGCGGCCGGCATCCGGTCCCGGCAACATCGGCAAAGTTTGATCGATCCGATTCATCACCACTCGAGTTTCAGGAGACAAACCATGGCAAAGCACCCCGTCGTCGTCTATGGCGCAAGCGGTTACACCGGCATGTTGATCATGGACTGGCTGATCGACCAGAACATCCCGTTCACGGCTGTCGCGCGCAATGCGGGCCGGGCGAAGGAAATGATGGCGCAGCGCGTCGTGCGCCTCGAATCGGCGGAATACGAAATCATCGAGGCGGAGCACAACGTCGATTCGCTCGTCAACGCGTTTCGCGGCGCGAAGGTGGTGTGCAACACGGTCGGGCCGTTCACCAACTTCGGGCTCGTCGGCGTCGAAGCCGCACTGAAGGCCGGCTGCCACCATCTCGACACGACGGGCGAGCAGTCCTACATCCGCAACGTGCGGGACCAGTTCGGCGACCTGTATCGGCAGGCCGGTCTGCTGGCGTCCTCGTCGAATGCGTACATGTATACGTTCGCCGAAATCGCCGCCGAGCTGGCGCTCGAGACGCCGGGCGTCGATGCGCTGGAGACCGCGACGCTGACGCGTGGCCCGCGCGGCGCGGCGGGGGTGAGCGTCGGCTCGACGGCGACGATCTTCGACGGCTCCCGCCACGAATCCTTCTACCTGTGGGAGAAGAAGCTCACCCCCCACGCGCCGGACGCGTCGTTCACCGTCGCCGCGCCCGAGTTCATGCAGCCGGTGTTCTGCCTGCCGTGGGGCGGCACGTCGCTGCCGGTCTACTTCGAACGCGATCCGCGCGTGCGCAGCTGCATTTCGTGCGTCGGCTTCTACGACAACAACGTGATGCAGCTCGTGCATCAGTTCGGGCAGAAGTGGGAAGCCGAATACAAGCACCTGCCGCGCGAGCAACAGGACGCGATCCTGAAGCAGGTCGTCGATTCGACCACGCCGTCGATGCCGCCGCGCGAGCGCACGACGATCCAGCGCAGCGTCGATTTCGCGATCGGCCGCGGCCAGCTCGCGTCGGTGCGCGCAACCCTCCACGGGATCACGCCGTACATCTCGACGGGCGCCATTCATGCCGCCGGCGTGATCAAGCTGCTCGACGGCGAGACCGCGAAGGTCGGCTTCGCGTCCGGCTCGAAGGCGTTCGGGCATCGCTACCTGCTCGGCTTCCTCGAGCAGCGCGGGCTTGCGCGCGCGACCGTGACGCAACTGTGATGTCGACGCCGGGCCGTCACGCACTATAAGGACAACGAGACATGGCAATCATTGATTTCTTCGACCGCGGGTGGCGCATTGCTCCGAACGGCATTGCGTATATCCAGGGCGAGCGCAGCTATTCGTTCCAGGAGATCGGCGAGCTGTCCTGCCGCATCGCCAACGGGCTGCTCGCCGCCGGGTTCGCGAAGGAAACCAAAGCGGCCGTCTGGGCGGACAACGACGTGACCGCCTGGGGTTGCGCGCTCGGGCTCTGGCGTGCCGGCCTGGCGTATATCCCCGTCAACGGGCGCAGCACGCCCGCGGAGAACCAGTACGTGCTCGATGCGTTCGACTGCGAAGTGCTGTTCTTCCAGCAGGCGTTCGCGACGGCGATCGACGCGTTGCGCGCCAGCCTGCCGAAAGTGAAGCTCTGGATATGCATCGATGCCGACCTGCCGTGGGCGCCGTCGCTCGCGACGTGGAGCGCGGGCCAGCCGTCGACGATGCCGTTCGTCGATTACGACATGGACGACGTCGTCACGCTGTCGGCGACGGGCGGCACCACCGGCGCGCCGAAGGGCGTGATGAACACGCATCGCTCGTTCCAGACCTACTTCGCGCAGTTCATGATGGCGTGCCCGTATGGTGCGGAGCGCCCGGTGAATCTCGCCGCTGCGCCGATGACGCATACCGCCGGGATGATGTCGCTGCCGTGCACGGCGCGCGGCGGCACGGTGGTCGTGCTGCCGAAGCCCGATCCCGCGCTGCTGCTCGGCGCGATCGCGAAGCATCGCGTCACCGAGTTCTTCCTGCCGCCGACGGTCATCTACCGCCTGCTCGACATCCCCGGCATCGAGAAGCTCGATTACTCGTCGCTGAAGTATTTCCTCTACGGCGCCGCGCCGATGTCGGTCGAAAAGCTCAAGCGCGCGATCGAGGTGTTCGGTCCCGTGATGGCCGGCGGCTACGGGCAGACCGAAGCGCCGGCATCGATTGCCAACATGATGCCGGCCGAGCATTTCGTCGACGGCAAGCTGGCGTCCGACGAACGGCTGTCGTCGGTCGGCCGGCCGAATCCGCTCGTCCGTGTCGAGATCCTGAACGATCGCGGCGAGGTGCTGCCGCAGGGCGAGACCGGCGAGATCTGCGTGCGCGGCGATCTCGTGATGAAGGGCTACTACAACGCGCCGGACAAGACGGCCGACACGATCGTCGACGGCTGGCTGCACACGGGCGACATCGGCCATCTCGACGCCGACGGCTACCTGCACATCACCGACCGCAAGAAGGACATGATCATCAGCGGCGGCTTCAACGTGTACCCGAGCGAGATCGAGCAGGTGATCTGGGCGCACCCGGCGGTGCAGGATTGCGCGGTGATCGGCGTGCCCGACGACAAGTGGGGCGAGGCGGTGAAGGCCGTCGTCGAGCTCAACGCGGGCCAGAGCGTGAGCGCCGAGGAACTCGTCGCGCTGTGCAAGGAGAAGCTCGGCTCGGTGAAGGCGCCGAAGAGCGTGGATTTCGTCGCCGCGCTGCCGCGCAGCACGGTCGGCAAGGTGTTGAAGAAAGACCTGCGCGAGCAGTACTGGCAGGGTCGGCAACGCAGGATCTGAGCCCCACTTCCACGGACGCTACACCATGAGCAACATTTACATTGCCGGCATCGCGATGACCGTGTTCGGCCGGCACTTCGAGCGCAGCATCGACGATCTCGCGGGCGAGGCGCTGCGCGGCGCCCTCAAGGACGCCGGCTGCGGCGCCGATGCGATCGGCGCGGCCTTCTACGCCGGCATCACCAACGGACAGCTGCAGGGCCAGCTGTCGATTCCCGGCCAGGTCGTATTCAGCAAGATCGGCGTCGAGGGCGTGCCGGTGTTCAACGTCGAGAACGCGTGCGCGTCCGGCAGCACCGCCGTGCATCTGGCGGTGCAGCACCTCAGGGCGGGCGCGTGCGACGTCGCGCTGGCGCTCGGCGCGGAAAAGATGAACGTCGAGGACAAGGCGAAGTCGCTCGCGCTGTTCGAGACGGGGTGGGACGTGTCCCGCGTCGACGAGAATTTCGCGACGCTGGCGAAGATGGGCGAAGGCGTCGTGCCGCCTCCGGGATCGGAATCCGACAAGCCGTACAGCCGCTTCATGGCGATCTACGCGGCGATGTGCCGGTATCACATGAAGACCTACGGCACCACGCAGCGGCAGATCGCCGCCGTGTCGTCGAAGAACCATCTGCATTCGGTGCACAACCCGCATTCGCAGTTCCGCAAGCCGTTCACGATCGACGAGGTGCTCGCGGCGCCGCCGATCACCTATCCGATCACGCTGCCAATGTGCGCACCGGTGACGGATGGCGCGGCCGCGGCGATCCTCTGCACCGAGGAGGGCCTCGCGCGCATCGGCGCTGATCGCAGCCGCTGCATCCGGATCGCGGCGAGCGTGATCCGCAGCTTCACGCATCGGCGCATCGACGAGCCCGGGAAGAGCATCGGCCGCCTCGCGGCACTGCAGGCTTATGAGCAGGCATCGCTCGGCCCGGAGGATATCGACGTCGCCGAAGTGCACGATGCGTCGGCGATGGGCGAGATCATCCAGGCCGAGAATCTCGGACTCGCGCCCCTCGGGGAGGCCGGCGCCGCGGCCGAGCGCGGCGAATTCACGCTCGGCGGGCGCATTCCGGTCAACACGTCCGGCGGCCTCGAATCCAAGGGGCATCCGCTCGGCGCGACGGGGATCGGTCAGCTCTACGAACTGGTCACGCAATTGCGCGGCGAGGCGGGCGAGCGGCAGGTGCGGGGCGCGCGACATGCAATCCAGGAGAACGGCGGCGGATTGCAGGGCGTCGAGGAGGCCGCGCTTGCCGTCCATATCCTGAGCCGGCACTGAGGAAGGCAAGCCCGAGTTTCCCGGCGCGCGTTCGTCGAAGGACCAACGTCGGGGCGGAAATGGCCGCACGCGAAGCGCGGCCGGTGCACTGGCGACTGGATCGCAGATGGCCGCGAGCGCGGTCGCGTTCCTCGTCCGTCGGAAGGAGGGAATCAGAGTGAGTGCAGTGCTGGAAACGTACCGTCCGCTCGGCGGATGGGTGGAAATGCCGGACGATCCGCAGCCGCCGCTCGAGGGCGAGGTCAGTGCGGACGTGGTGGTGGTCGGCGCGGGCTTCGCGGGCCTGTCCACCGCGCTGGAGCTGGCCGCGCGCGGTGCGCGCGTGGCCGTCCTCGAACGCGAGTTCGCAGGCTTCGGCGCGAGCGGCCGAAACGCGGGCTATCTCGCCGGCGGCCAGGGGCTCGAATACGAGCTGTTCGTCAAGCGCGTGGGGCACGCGCGGGCGAAGCAGATCGTCCGCTTCTACGACGAGGGTGTCGCCTACGTCGAACGCAAGCTCCGCGAATACGGGATCGATTGCGACTACCAGGCGACGGGGATCATCCGCGCCGGCGTGCATGCGTCGCAGGAGAAGCGGCTGCGCGAGAGCATGGAGACGGGCGTCGAACTCGGTTCTCCGGCGGCGTTCCTCGATCATGCCGCGATGCGCGCGCGGGGCATCCCGCCGGCGTTCCTGTTCGGCTGCCACATGCCGCACGGCGGTACGCTCGATCCCGGCAAGTACGTGATGGGGCTGCGGCGCGCGGCGCTTTGCGCGGGCGTGAAGATCTACGAGAACACCGCGTTGCTTTCGTATACCGAAGGACCGGTCGTCAACGCGCATACCGCGCGCGGCAGCGCGACCGCGCCGTTCCTCGTGCTCGCCACCAATGCCTATACGCCGCAGCTCGGCCTGCTCGGCGACAAGGTGATGCCGCTGCGGGTCTCGGCGATCGAGACCGAGCCGCTGTCGGCGGCGCAACTGGCGGCGCTGGGCTGGCCGCGGCGCGAAGGCATCGTGACCTCGCATCTGACGATGGAAAGCCATCGCCTGACGGTGCGCAACACGCTCGTGGTGACGACGAAGCGGATCCATTACGTCTATGGCTCGCAGACGCCGAACGTGCCCGACGACGACGCCTATCGCGCGCTCGCGAAGACGCTGCACGAGCGTTTTCCCGAATTGGGCGACGTCGCGGTCCGCGCGTGCTGGAGCGGCTATATCAGCCTGGCCGGCGATGCGTTGCCCGTCGCGGGCGAAACCGGCGAGCACCGGAACATCATCTACACCGCCGGGTGCTCCGGGCATGGCGTCGGCACCCAGTCGCTGATCGGCGAACTGCTGGCCGAGCGGATCCAGGGCGCCGAGCATCCGCTGCTGGCGGCCTTGCGCCACAAGACGCCTGCGACGCTGCCCGAGCCGTTGCGATGGTGCGCGATCAACGGGGTGCTGGGCGTGGCGAACATGCTCGACGAGCGGGTGAACCGCAAGGTGCGCGACACGGCTGCGCGAAGCACATAGCAACGGGTGTCGCGGCTGAAGTCACCCGCTCGGGAACGTCCGGCGGGCCGGCTCCCGATGCGTCGAAACGGAGGCCGATCACGCGCCCGGACGAGCCAGCCGGGCGTAAGCGATTGGTTGGAAAATGCGTCAGGCATCGGGTATAGTCTTCAGCGCCCGGCGAAGCGCCGGCGAGACTATTTCCACGAGGCCAGAGCGCCCAAACGACGACGGAAAGCGATGACAGTGCCCATTGAGCAGCGCAACGGCAGGAAACGGCGCACATCGAGCGCAGCACCCGCAGGAAACGGCACCGACGGCTTGCGAGCCCAGGGCGTGCGCACGCGCAACACGATCGTTCGCGTCGCAAGAAAGCTCCTGCTTGAAGGCGGCGCCCTCGATTTCTCGCAGCGCGCGGTCGCCGCTGCCGCAGGGATCAGCGTCAGCAACCTCCAGTACTACTTCCCGACGCGGCTGGCCGTATTGCGGGCGGTCATGGAGCCTGCCATCGGGACGTACCTGAAAGACCTGACGCGTGCGCTCGACAGCGACGCGTCGCCGCACGAGATACTCGACGCGCTCATGAAGAGGGCGCTGCGCGATGCGAAGGATGCGCAATACAGGGCGCTGTGGGTGCATTTCTTCTCGTTCGCGGCGATCGACGACGAGTGCCGCAGGCTGGTCGACGAATGGTATGCCACGCTGACGCGCGAGGTCGCGCAACTGGTCCGCGCCGCCAATCCGGAGCACAGTGCGGCCGACAGCCGGCACGTCGCCACGCTGCTGATCTCGATGGCCGACGGGCTGGCCTTTCAAGCCGGCGCGGGGCGGCATACGCCGGCGCTCGAGGCGAGATTCATGGAATCCGCCCATTACCTCGTGTACGGAAAGCCGTCGAGCGCCGCCGGGAAGTAACGGCCGAAACGCTACCGCAGCATCCGGAAGAGACAGGGGAATACCCTGTCTTTTTTTTCTTCCATGTGTTTGTCATCATGACCTATGTTTGGTATGTGTTACTAGATATGAGATGGCCGGATGCACCCGCTGTCCGGTCGGCATGCTTCCAGGAGAGGAGGAGAACCGAAATGATTCGTCTGCATAAATCCGCTGCATTGCCGTCGGTCGGGCTGACCGGTTTCGAGACGCCGTTGAGCGAGGAAGAAAGTGCGATCCAGCACACGGTCCACCGTTTCGCGCGTGACGTGTTGCGCCCGATCGGCCGTGAGCTCGATCGCATGTCGCCGGAGGAGGTGATTGCGCCTGGCTCGCCGTACTGGGCGGCCGTTGTCGAAAGCGCGAAGCTCGGGCTTGATCCGCAACTGATCGCGCAGTTCCCGCCGGAGGTCGCGGTCCGCATCGAATCGCTGATCGGCGAGGAGCTCGGCTGGGGCGATTCGGGCCTGGCCGTTTCGCTTGGCGCCGCGACCACGCCGTTGATGATGGCCCAGTCGGTCGGCAACCAGGAACTGATCGACATGTGTACCGGCAAGGTCGGCTGCTGGATGAACACGCAGCCCGACCGCGGCTCCGATGCCGCGATCCTGTATCGGCAGGAACTCAGCGCGGGCGGCAAGCAGCCGACGGGCAACGTGACCGCGAAGGTCGGCGCCGACGAAATCGTCATCAACGGCCAGAGCTCGGCGTGGGTCTCGAACGGTTCGGTCGCGCAGGTCGCGCTCGCGTATATGGCGGCGGATTACGGCGACGGTTTCTACGGCGAAGGGGAGCAGGGCGCGTTCACGCACGGCATCGGCGTGATCGTTCCGCTCGACCTGCCGGGCATCTCGCGCGGCAAGCCGCTCGACAAGATCGGCCAGCGCGCGCTGCCGCAGGGTGAGATCTATTTCGACAACGTCAAGGTGCCGAAGCGCTTCGCGATTGCGTTGAAGGACGAGTACCTCGGCAACCTGGCCTCGACCTGGTCGTTTGCCGGCACGCACATGTGCCAGGTGTTCGTCGGCGCGGCCCGTGCGGCGTTCGAGCTCGCGCTGGCGTATTCGCACGAGCGCAAGCAGGGCGGCGCACTGCTGATCGACCACCAGATGACGCAGTTGCGCGTGGGCGACATGCTGCGCCGGCTGGAGATGGCGCGCGCGATCGCCCGCCGCAGCCTCGCCTATTCGCGGATGTCGCCGCAGAGTCACCCGTACGCGACCGCGCAGGCCAAGGTGAGCGTGACCGAGGAAGCGATGAAGATCACGCACGAGGCGTTCCAGCTGTTCGGCGGAAACGGCACGACCCGCGAATTCCCGATCGAGAAGCTCTTCCGTGACGTGCGCTCCGCGCTGATCGAGGACGGCGAGAACTACGTCCTCACGTCGCGTCTCGGCGTGCTGGCCGGGAAGCTCCATCAGGAAGGGTGGGCGCGGGAATAAGCGCGCGACGGCGGCGGGGCTACCGGCTGGCGCGAAACCGGGAGCCCTCACGCGTCCTGTCTTCGCGCAACCGGGTAACCGATCGATGTGGCCGATTCGTTCAGGAATCCGGATCGGCGAGTGGCGTGACGGGATTGGACGGCCGCTGTATCGACGGAATTGAATCAGGAGCAGAAATGAAAGTGCTGGTAGCAGTGAAGCGCGTCGCGGATGCGAATGTGAAAGTGCGCGCGAAGGCCGACGGATCGGGCGTCGATCTGGCAAACATCAAGATGAGCATCAATCCGTTCGACGAAATCGCCGTCGAGGAAGCGGTGCGCCTGAAGGAAGCGGGCGTGGCGACGGAAATCGTCGCGGTGTCGGTCGGCGTTGCGCAGGCGCAGGAAACGCTGCGCACGGCGCTGGCGATCGGCGCGGATCGCGCGATCCTCGTCGAGTCGAACGACGGCGTCGAGCCGCTCGCCGTCGCGAAGATCCTGAAGGCGCTGGTCGACAAGGAGCAGCCGCAGCTCGTGATCCTCGGCAAGCAGGCGATCGACGACGATTCGAACCAGACCGGCCAGATGCTCGCTGCGCTCGCGGGCGTGCCGCAGGCGACGTTCGCGTCGAAGGTGACGATCGCCGACGGCCGTGCGACGGTCGCGCGCGAAGTCGACGGTGGCGCGGAAACGCTGTCGCTTCAACTGCCCGCGGTCGTCACCACGGATCTGCGCCTGAACGAGCCGCGCTACGTGACGCTGCCGAACATCATGAAGGCGAAGAAGAAGCCGCTGGAAACGGTGAAGCCGGAAGACCTCGGTGTCGACGTCGCGCCGCGCCTGAAGACGCTGAAGGTGGTCGAGCCGCCGAAGCGCGCGGCCGGCGTGAAGGTGCCGGACGTGAAGACGCTGGTCGAGAAGCTGAAGACCGAAGCCAAGGTGCTGTAAGAGGGAGCGCAAGGAAATGACGATTCTGGTGATTGCAGAACACGACAACGCGTCGATCAAGGCCGCGACGCTCAATACGGTGGCGGCGGCAGCGGTTGTCGCGACGTTCGTCGACGAGGCGATCCATGTGCTGGTCGCGGGACACAACGCACAAGCCGCGGCGGATGCGGCGGCGAAGATCGCGGGTGTCTCGAAGGTGCTGCTGGCCGACGCGCCGCAGCTGGCTGAAGGCCTCGCGGAAAACGTCGAGGCGACGGTTCTGAACATCGCGAAGGATTATTCGCACATCCTCGCGCCGGCGACCGCCTGCGGCAAGAACATCGCGCCGCGCATCGCGGCGAAGCTGGACGTCGCGCAGATTTCGGACATCACGGCGGTCGATTCGGCCGACACGTTCGAGCGCCCGATCTACGCGGGCAACGCAATCGCGACGGTGCAGTCGAGCGACCCGGTCAAGGTGATCACGGTGCGCGCAACGGGCTTCGATCCGGTCGCAGCCGTTGGCGGCGGCGCGGCGGTCGAGAAGATCGACGCGGCAGCGGATGCGGGCAAGTCGCAATTCGTCAGCCGTGAAGTGACGAAGCTGGACCGTCCGGAGCTGACGTCGGCAAGCATCATCGTGTCGGGCGGCCGTGGCTTGGGCAGCGGCGAGAACTACACGAAGGTGCTGGAGCCGCTGGCCGACAAGCTGCAAGCGGCACTCGGCGCCTCGCGCGCGGCGGTGGACGCCGGCTACGTGCCGAACGACTACCAGGTCGGCCAGACCGGCAAGATCGTCGCGCCGCAGCTGTACATCGCGGTCGGCATTTCGGGCGCGATCCAGCATCTGGCCGGCATGAAGGATTCGAAGGTGATCGTCGCGATCAACAAGGATCCGGAAGCGCCGATCTTCAGCGTCGCGGATTATGGGCTCGAAGCCGATCTCTTTCAGGCGGTGCCGGAGCTGGCGGCCGCGCTTTGACCGGGTGCGGCGCGACGAAAGGTGAGCCGCAGGTTGCGCGGATTGGATGAAAACGGTTCCATGCGTCGTTCCGATCGGCCGCCAGCCGTCACCCTCAGTGCTTCGTCCGGCCGGTCAGTCAAAATTCGCGACGTGAATACCCATCGATTCAACAAATAAATTTCAAAAATGCACGCCCGGCCGCTAATCTGACCGCTACTCACGGATGAGCATGCGATGGCTGAACTCTATCTGGTACGGCACGGACAGGCGTCGTTCGGCACGGAGAACTACGACCGGCTCTCCGCGCTCGGCGAACGGCAAAGCGTCTGGCTCGGCGAATACTTCGCGCAGCAGGACATCGCGTTCGACCGCGTGATCTGCGGCACGCTGGCGCGCCACGCGCAAACGGTCGGCGCGATCCTGCGCGGCATGGGCCGCGAGGACCTCGGCTACGACCGCCACCCGGGCCTGAACGAATACGACTTCGAAGGGCTGTTCGCCGCGGCTGCCGCCGACTATCCGGAGCTCGCGCGGCTCGCGGCGGGCTCGATGAAGGAGCATTTCCGCGCGCTGCGGCAACTGTTGCAGCTATGGTCCGAGGACAAGCTGAGCGGGCCCGTCCCCGAAACCTGGGCGCAGTTCCAGCAGCGCGTCGCCGACGCGCGCGCCGCGATCCGGCAGGGCGGCGGGCAGCGCGTGCTCGCGGTGAGCTCGGGCGGGCCGATCGCCGTCACCGTGCAGCAGGTGCTCGCGGCGCCGCCGTCGAGCGCGATCGCGCTGAACCTGCAGATCCGCAACAGCGCCATTTCGCAGTATTTCTTCAACGCCGATGCGTTCAACCTGGCGTCGTTCAACGGCATCCCGCATCTGCAGGACCCCGAACGGCATGCCTTCCGGACCTACGGCTGACCCACCTCACGGAACGATCGCGACGATGACGAACACACCGCAGCAACTCGATGTCGCCAGGCTCACGCAGTATCTGGAACAACACATCCCCGGCTTCGAGGGGCCCGTCGAAGCGGAGAAGTTCGCCGGCGGCCAGTCGAACCCGACCTTCCTGCTGAACGCGAAGAGCGGCCGCTACGTGCTCCGGCGGCAGCCGCCGGGCGAGCTGCTGAAGTCCGCGCATGCGGTGGACCGCGAATTCCGGATACTGACCGCGCTGTCGGGCACCGCCGTGCCGGTCGCGCGTCCGTATCACCTGTGCGAAGACCGCGACGTGATCGGCAGCCTGTTCTACGTGATGAGCTACGAGGACGGGCGGATCTTCTGGAGCCCCGCGCTGCCGGACCTGCCGAAGCCGGATCGTGCGATTTGCTACGACGCGGTGCTGCAGACGATGGTCGCGCTGCACGAGGTCGACGTCGACGCGGCCGGCCTGTCCGACTACGGCCGGCCCGGCAATTATTTCGAGCGGCAGATCGGCGTGTGGACGAAGCAGTATCGCGCGGCGGAAACGGAGCGGCTCGACGCGATGGAGACGCTGATCGACTGGCTGCCGAACGCGTGCCCGGCCGACACGGGCCGGCCGGCGCTCGTGCACGGCGACTTCCGGATCGACAACCTGATGTTCGAGCGCGACAGCTATCGCGTGAAGGCGGTGCTCGACTGGGAACTGTCGACGCTCGGCAATCCGCTCGCCGATCTCGCGTATTTCTGCATGTGCCTGCGGCTGCCGTCCGGCGGCGACGTGCCGGGGCTCGCGGGCGAGGATCGCGACGCGCTCGGCATCCCGCACGAAGCGCAGATCGTCGCGCGTTATTGCGAGCTGCGCGGGATCGCGCCGATCGAGAACTGGCACTTCTATCTCGCGTTCAGCTTCTTCCGGCTCGCCGCGATCGCGCAGGGCGTGAAGGCCCGCGCGCTGAAGGGCAATGCGTCGAGCACGAAGGCGCGCCAGGTCGGTGAAATGGCGGGGCGCCTCGCCGAGGAAGCCGTGCGCGTGATCGACGCGCATCGCTGAACAACCCGAATCCGACGCGGCGCGCGCGCCGCACGCACATACATACATACATGGAGGAGCAACACATGGCAACGAACCTGTTCGACCTGACGGGGAAGATCGCGCTCGTGACCGGCGCGAGCCGCGGGATCGGCGAGGAAATCGCGAAGCTGCTCGCGGAGCAGGGCGCGCACGTGATCGTGTCGAGCCGCAAGATCGACGACTGCCGCGCGGTCGCCGACGAGATCGTCGCGGCGGGCGGCAAGGCCGAGGCGCTCGCGTGCCACGTCGGCCGGATGGAGGACATCGCCGCCGCATTCGAGCAGATCCGCGCGAAGCACGGGCGCCTCGACATCCTCGTCAACAACGCCGCCGCGAATCCGTACTTCGGCCACATCCTCGATACCGATCTCGCGGCCTACGACAAGACCGTCGAGGTGAACATCCGCGGCTATTTCTTCATGTCGGTCGAGGCCGGCAAGCTGATGCGCGCGCAGGGCGGCGGCGCGATCGTCAACACCGCGTCGGTGAACGCGCTGCAGCCGGGCGACCGGCAGGGCATCTATTCGATCACGAAGGCGGCGGTCGTCAACATGACGCGCGCGTTCGCGAAGGAATGCGGGCCGCTCGGGATTCGCGTGAACGCGCTGCTGCCGGGCCTCACGAAAACAAAGTTCGCCGGCGCGCTGTTTGCCGACGAGGCGATCTACGAAGCCTGGAAGGCGAAGATTCCGCTGCGCCGCCACGCGGAGCCGCGCGAAATGGCCGGCACGGTGCTGTACCTCGTGTCGGACGCGTCGAGCTACACGAACGGCGAGTGCATCGTCGTCGACGGCGGGCTGACGATCTGAGCGAACGGACACACGAAAGCAATCAGGATTCCGATCAGTCGACAGCCGGGAATTTCGTTTCCCTCATTTCAGGACAAGACTCATGAACTTCGAATACTCGCCCAAAGTCAAGGAAATGCAGGCGCGCCTGCTGGCGTTCTTCGATCGGCACATCTACCCGAACGAGCATCGCTTCGAACAGGAGGTGGCCGCGAACCGCCGCGCGGGCAATGCGTGGGTGCCGACCACGGTGATCGAGGAGCTGAAGCCGCTGGCGCGCGAAGCGGGCCTGTGGAACCTGTTCCTGCCGCGCTCGACGCGCGCGCCGGAAGGCCTGTCGAATCTGGAATACGCGCCGCTCTGCGAGATCATGGGCCGCGTGCCCTGGGCCGCGGAAGTGTTCAACTGCTCCGCGCCGGACACCGGCAACATGGAGACGCTCGAACGCTATGCGTCCGAGGCGCTGAAGGACCGCTGGCTCGAGCCGCTGCTGCGCGGCGAGATTCGCTCGGCGTTCCTGATGACCGAGCCGGCGGTGGCGTCGTCGGACGCGACCAACATCGAATGCCGGATCGAGCGCCAGGGCGACGAGTACGTGATCAACGGCCGCAAATGGTGGTCGTCGGGCGGCGGTGATCCGCGCTGCGCCGTCTACATCGTGATGGGCAAGACCGACCCGGACGCGGGCCGCCACGAGCAGCAGTCGATGATCGTGGTGCCGGCCGACACGCCGGGCATCACGGTGCTGCGTCACCTGCCGGTGTTCGGCTACGACGACGCGCCGCACGGCCACATGGAAATCGACCTGAAGGACGTGCGGGTGCCGGCGTCGAACCTCCTGCTCGGCGAAGGCCGCGGCTTCGAGATCGCGCAAGGCCGCCTCGGGCCGGGGCGCATCCACCACTGCATGCGCAGCATCGGCATCGCCGAGCGTGCGCTGGAGCTGATGTGCCAGCGCCTGAGCTCGCGCGTCGCGTTCGGCAAGCCGCTCGCGCAGCACGGCGTGTGGCACGAGCGCATCGCCGAAGCGCGCTGCATGATCGAGCAGGCGCGCCTGCTGACGCTGAAGGCCGCGTACATGATGGACACCGTCGGCAACAAGGTTGCGAAGGCCGAGATCGCGATGATCAAGGTGGTGGCGCCGAACGTCGCGTGCCAGATCATCGACTGGGCGATCCAGGCGCACGGCGGCGCCGGCGTGTCGGACGATTTTCCGCTGGCGGCCGCGTATGCGAACCAGCGCACGCTGCGCTTTGCCGACGGTCCGGACGAAGTGCACCGCGCGGCGATCGCCAAGCTCGAGCTCGCGAAACACCTGCACCGGCTCGCGGGCGTGGCCGACATGCCGGTGACGCGCGGCGCGTAGCGGGGGCTGCGGTCCGGCATGGACGCAAGCGCGGCGCACGCCTTAAGATGCGGGCGAGGAGGCGACGCGATGCGTTTATCGAAGCTGGACCTGAACCTGTTCGTCGTATTCGAGGCGATCTACGACAAGCGCAACCTGACGCGCGCGGCCGAGGTGCTGAGCATCACGCAGCCGGCCGTCAGCAATGCGCTCGCGCGGATGCGCAAGTCGCTGAACGACCCGCTGTTCGTGAGCACGCCGGCGGGCATGAAGCCGACGCCGATGGCCGAGAACATCATCGGCCGCGTGCGCGAGGCACTGCAGTTGCTCGACTCCAGCGTGCACGAGGGCGACGTGTTCGATCCCGCGTCGTCCGCGCGCGTGTTCCGGCTGAGCATGAGCGACCTGACCGAGGCGCTGGTGCTGCCGGCGCTCGGCGAGCTGCTGCAGCAGCAGGCGCCCGGCATGCACGTGCACAGCTACTACACCGATCGGCGCGAGGTGGCGACCGCGCTCGCGAATGGCTCCGTCGACATCGCGGTCGACGCGCCGCTGATCGACGATCCGTACCTGCACCAGGCCCAGGTCGAACGCGACCGCTACGCGTGCATGATCCGCCACGATCATCCGTTCAAGGGCAAGGTGCTGACGCTCGACGATTACCTGGCGATGGGGCACATCCACGTGTCGAGCCGCCGCACCGGCGCCGGCCACGTCGACGCGGAGCTCGCGCGTCTCGGGCGGCGCCGCAACATCCAGATGCGCGTGCAGCACTACATGGTCGCGCCGCTGATCGCGATGCGCGGCGATCTCGTGCTGACGGCGCCGGTCCGGCTGCTGCGCCGCTATCCGGCGCGCATTCTCGAGCTGCCGTTCGAGGTGCCCGACCTCGAATACTGCTGCTACTGGCATCGCAGCGCCGACCGCGACCAGGCCAACCAATGGTTGCGCGAGCAATTGATCCGGCTGTTGCGCGACGTCGGCTGACGAAGATGCGTGTCGAAGATGCCGGCTCCCAAGCGCGATTTGAGCGCATTTAGCCGCTATTTCATTGCCGTTTCATGATGCGGCTCAATCGATGCGCGTCAGTAGAGCATCGGTCAATTATGTTCACTTGACACATTTCACGGCAGAGCGACAATTTTGAGATTGCCGGCGCCGTTCCGAGATAGATGGCGGGCGTCAATCGGCAATCCATCGAGACGCAGATCAAAGCGTCGTTCACATTTCAGGAAACACAGATGAGACAACAAAAAGCGCTCAAGACGCGCAAGCACATGCTGATCGGAGCCGCGGCGATTCTGTCGACGGTGGCTGTCGCCGACGCGATGGCGGACCAGACCGTCAGGATCGGCAGCGTCGAACCGCTGACGGGCGGCATTGCCCACCTCGGCAAGGACAACGAGAACGGCGCGCGTCTGGCCATCGAGGAAATCAACGCGAAGGGCCTCACGATCGGCGGCCAGAAGATCACGCTGCAGCTCGACGGCCAGGATGACGCGGCCGACCCGCGCCAGGCCACGCAGGTCGCGCAGAAGCTCGTCGACAACAAGGTCGCCGCGGTGATCGGCCACCTGAACTCGGGCACGTCGATCCCGGCGTCGAAGATCTACAGCGACGCGGGCATCCTGCAGATCTCGCCGTCGGCCACCAACCCGTCGTACACGCAGCAGGGCTTCAAGACGACGTACCGCGTCGTCGCGACCGACGCGCAGCAGGGCCCGGCACTCGCGGCCTATGCGCACTCGAAGGGCATCAAGAGCGTCGCGGTGGTCGATGATTCGACCGCCTACGGCCAGGGCCTCGCGAACGAGTTCGAGAAGAAGGCCAAGGCGCTCGGCCTGAAGGTCACGTCGCACGACGCGACGAACGACAAGGCGGTCGACTTCCGCGCGATCCTGACCAAGATCAAGGGCGAGAATCCGGACGCGATCATGTACGGCGGCATGGATGCGACGGGCGGCCCGTTTGCGAAGCAGGCGAAGCAGCTCGGCCTGCGCGCGAAGATCTTCTCGGGCGACGGCGTGTGCACCGAGCAGCTGTCCGACCTCGCGGGCGAAGCGGCGACGAACGTGGTCTGCTCGCAGGCCGGCGCGGCGCTCGAGAAGATGCCGGGCGGCGCCGCGTTCAAGGCGAAGTACGAGAAGCGCTTCGGCCAGGTCATCAAGTTCGATGCGCCGTTCGCGTATGACGCGGTGTACATCATCGTCGACGCGATGAAGCGCGCGAACTCGACCGATCCGGCGAAGATTCTCGCGGCGATGCCGGCGACGAACTACTCGGGCGTGATCGGCACGACGAACTTCGACGCGAAGGGCGACCTGAAGCACGGCGTGATCTCGCTGTACGGCTACAAGAGCGGCAAGAAGACCTTCCTCGACGAAGTGAAGATGTAACGCATCATCCGTGCGCTGCGCGCCGATCGCCGGTAATCCACGCGGATTGCCGGCGATTCACGTTTACGCGCCCGATCGATGCAATGCATCATTTGATTTAAAAAAGAAATAAAAAACCGAATCGTTATCCATATTGAAATGACGAGCGGCTTTCAATCCGCCCCTCTGACTTGCGATCGCATTTGATGCAATCTATATATATTTTGTAGCCGTTTCATGCCGCGCTGGCAGGCGGCGGGCGCATTGCCGGGCAGGCCTTCATCACCGTGTGCTGCAAAGGAACGTAGCATGAGCGCGAGTGCGTTTTCGGCATGGTTCTGTTTCGTTCGCGCAAGCTGGCGCGGAACGCTGGCCGCATGCATCGTCGCGATGCCGTGCGCCGGCCCGTGCGTCGCGGCGGAACCGGGCGTGACCGACGACGCGATCCGCCTCGGCATGGTCAACGCGCAGACGGGCGCGGCGGGGGGCCTCGGACACGGGCTGCGCATTGGGGCGCAAGCCGTGTTCGACGACGCGAACGCACGCGGCGGCGTGCACGGCAGGAAGATCGACCTCGTCGTCGACGACGATCGCTACGAGCCCGACCGGACCATCGACGGCACGCTCGCGATGATCGAGCAGCGCGACGTGTTCGCGCTGTTCGGCTACGTCGGCACGCCGACGACCACGGCGGTGCTGCCGATCATCAAGGACGCCGGCATTCCGCTCGTCGGCGCGTTCACCGGCGCGATGGCGCTGCGCCAGCCGGTCATTCCGGAGGTCTTCAACATTCGCGCCAGCTATGAAGACGAGACGCGCGCGCTGGTCGATCATTTCATCGCGCACGGCGGCGCGAAACGCTTCGCGGTGTTCTACCAGGACGACGGCTTCGGACTCTCGGTGCTGGCGGGCACGCGTCTGGCGCTGCAGCGTCATGGGCTGGACGTCGTCGCGACGGGCACCTTCCGCCGCGGGACGACGGCGGTCGACTCGGGCCTCGCGGCGGTGCTGGAGGGCCGGCCCGACGTCGTCATCATGGTCGGCCCCTATACGCCGATCGCCGCGTTCATGCGCGCGGCGCGCCATGAAGGGCTCAAGGCCCGGCTCGCGGCGGTGTCCTTCGTCGGCACCGACGACCTGCTGCGCCTCGTGGGCGCCGACGGCGACGGCACGCTGATCTCGCAGGTCGTGCCGCTGCCGCAGAGCGACTTCGGCGTGATCCGGGACTGCGCACGGCTGATCGGGCAGCGCTTTCCGGAGGAACGCGTCGGCGTCGTGAACATCGAGGGCTGCATCGACGCGAAAGTCATGCTGATCGGGCTCGAACGCGCCGGCCCGTCGCCGACTCGCGCGGCGCTGATTCAGGCGCTCGAATCGATCCGGCACCTCGACCTGGGCGGCCTCACGGCCGATCTGGGCGCGGACCATCACCAGGCGCTGAACGCGGTGTTCCTCACCGAAATCGCGCACGGGCAGGTCGCGCCGCTGGACGCGCCGGCCAAGTAACTGTCAGGATGGCCGCGCGCGGGCCATCCCGATCCCGGAGGGCTGCATGGACATCAAGGCCAAGCTTGTCGCCAGCACCAGCCTGATGCTGCTCGGCGTGCTGGCGATTTCCGCGACCAGCCTGCTCGCCGTGCACGGCATTGCCTCCGGCGTGCGCACGCTGACGACGGAATCGCTGCCGCTGCAGGTGCGCAGCAACGACCTCCAGCGCGCATACGCGGAGCTCGCGGTGGATTTCAGCCGGCTCGAGCGGGCGCAGGACGCGTCCGAGCAGAAGCAGGCGACGGAGGCGATCGAAACGCAATTGCAGCGGATCGCGGCCGTCACGGCCGCCATCCGCGCGATCGACGTGCACGACATCGACGAACCGTACGACGCCGTGGCGGCGATGCTCCAGTCGATGAACGAAGGCGTCGGCCGGCGTCTGCGGGACGTCGCGCAGCTCGACGCCGACAGCAGGCTGATCGAGCGCGTGCAGGCACGGAGCGAGACGTCGCTGGCCGCCATCGGCAAGGAGACGGAACGGCTGGACAACCAGGCGGAAACGGCCGTGACCGACGCGCTGGCGGCCAACACCGCATTCAACCGCACGATTCATGCGCTCGACCAGGTCCGGGGGCACGTCAAGGACATCATCACCGCTACCGACAATGTCGACGATGCGCCGAACCGATACCGGCTCGCGCCGCTGCGCGAACGGATGAAGGCGGCCTTCGACGGCGCGCGCAACGCGATGGCGACCGTGGCGCCGAACGTCGATGCCGCCGCGACGCGGGACGTGTCGAATGCGCTCGAGCGGGTGGCGGCCGACATCCTCGTCGGCAACGAAAGCCTCATCGCGCTGCGCGGCCGGGTGTTCGCGGAGCCGTCCGCCGCGCCGCGCTATCAGGAAAAAGAGGAGCAGGTGACGAAGTCGCTCGATGCGCTGGACAGGAAGCTGGCGGAAATCGTCGATCCGTTCGCATTGCGGATTCTGAAGGCGCGGCAGCGTCTCGACGAAGCGATCGCTTTCCAGCGGCGAGCGGCCCGGATCAAATACCTGTCGTCGGTCGTCATGGGGGGGATCGAGGAATTGACGGCCGACCTCCGGCTGGCCGGGCAAGGCGAGAGCACGGAACAGCTCGAGCGCGTCGGCGACCAGGTACGGAAGGATATCGGCAAGCTCGCCGCCTCCGCGAACGCGCTGCGGGACGCGCTCGTCGCCAACGGGCAGGGCGAACTGAGCCGTGCGCACGACATGGTTCCGCTGGCAGCGGCGCTGGCCGGAGCCTCACGCCGCATCCTGGCGGTGAAGTCGCACATGCTGGCCAACGACGCGACCATGCAGCGCATCGTCGCGGAAGTCGACACGACCGCGAATCGCCTCGCGGCCTACGCGGAGCAGCAGGTCGTGCGCGTCGACCTGCAGCAGCGCAGCATCGTGTCGCAGGTGTACCGCGCGATGGCGGGTGCGGTCGGGATGATCGCCGTCGTGTCGCTGTTGCTCGCGGTCGTCGGCTTCGTGATCAGCCATCGCATCGGCACGTCGATCGCGCGCCCGCTGTCGAACCTGACGCGCACGATGGCGCGCATTCGCGGCGGCAACGACCTGTCGCTGCGCGTGCGTCACCACGGCACCGACGAAGTCGCGACGCTGATCGCCGGCTTCAACACGATGCTCGACGAGATCGAGCGGCGCGACGTCGAACTGCAGGCCGCGATCGCGGCGGCGGAAGCCGCGAATTCGGCGAAGTCGGAATTCCTCGCGCGGATGAGCCACGAAATCCGCACGCCGATGAACGGCGTGCTCGGCATGACCGAGCTGCTGCAGCGCACGCGGCTCACCGCGAAGCAGCGCAACTTCGTCGACACCGTGTATCGGTCCGGCCAGACGCTCCTGACCATCATCGACGACATCCTGGATTTCTCGAAGATCGAGGCCGGCAAGCTGATGCTGGAGCGCATCGAATTCAACCTGTACCAGCTGCTCGACGACGTCGTGTCGCTGCTCGAACCCACCGCCACGCGCAAGGGGCTCGCGCTGCGGTTCCGCAAGCAGGAGCCGGTGCCGGAATGGGTGCGCGGCGACCCGGTTCGGCTGCGGCAGATCCTGACGAACCTGGTCGGCAATGCGATCAAGTTCACCGAGCGCGGGCAGGTCGAGCTGGCCGTCTCGTATTCGGATCACGGCCTCGTCGTGTTCACGATCGCCGACAGCGGCATCGGCATCGCGCCGGACGTGTCCGCGCAGCTCTTCAAGCCGTTCCAGCAGGCCGACAGCTCGACCGCCCGCAAATATGGCGGGACCGGGCTCGGGCTCGTGATTTCGCGGCAACTGGCCGAGATGATGGGCGGCGCGCTCACCGTCGAATCCGCGCCCGGCCGGGGGTCGGTGTTCACCGTGACGGCGCGGCTCGAACCGGCGGACGGCGCGGCCGGCGCGGTCGAGGGCGCGCGACGGTCGCTGGCCGGGCTGAAGGTGCTGATCGCGGACGACAGCGAGACCGACCGCCGCGTGCTCGTCGAGCATGCGATCGAATGGCAGCTGCGCGTCGCCACGGCCAGCGGCGGCGACGACGCGCTGGCGCAACTGCGGGCCGCCGCCGCCGACGGCCAGCCGTTCGACCTGGCCATCGTCGACGTGCGGATGCCGGGCATGGACGGCATCTCGCTCGTGCGGCACATCCGCAATGACCCCGCGCTGCGCGGGCTGAGGATCATCACGCTCACCGCGTTCGAGATGATGGACAGCATCCAGGTCGCGCAGGAGCTCGGCATCGACGCGCGCCTGACCAAGCCGCTCCATGGCTCGGACCTGTACGCGTGCATCGCGTCGGCGATGCGCGTGACGCCGCCCCGGCTGCCGTCGTCGGCGCCGCTCGCCGACGAAGCCGAACCGGACGGCGGCCCGTTGCCCGGCGCGGCGTCGGCGCGCGTGCTGCTGGTCGAGGACAACGCGGTCAACCAGCAGATCACGCTGGCGATGCTGGAAGACACGGGCTACGCGGTGGCCGTCGCCGAGAACGGCCGGCAGGCGCTGGAGCGGCTGGCGAACGAAAGGTTCGACGTCGTGCTGATGGACTGTCAAATGCCGCTGATGGACGGCTTCGAAGCGACGGAGCTGCTGCGGCGGCGCGAGGCGGAAACGGGCGCGCCGCGGCTGCCCGTGATCGCGCTGACGGCCAATGCGATCAGCGGCGACCGGGAGCGGTGCATCGCCGCCGGCATGGACGACTACCTGAGCAAGCCGTTCCGTCGCGACGCGCTGCTGAAGCTGCTCGCGCGCTTTGCGCGCGGCGATGCGCCGGCGGTGCCGGCAGTGGCGCCGGCCGCGAGCGACACAGCCGTCGATTCGGCAACCGATGCGGCAATCGATGCGGCGATCGAGGCGGGAACCGACCCGGCAACCGACCCGCCGAGCGCCGCCCCGGACGACGACGCGAACGTGATCGACCGCAACGCGCTCGACGCATTGCGCGCGCTGCAGCGGCCCGGCCGCCCCGACGTGCTGACCCGGATCATCGACCAGTTCAATCTCGATGCGCCGCGGCTGATCGGCGACATGCAGGCGGCCGTCGCGGCGGGCGACGCCGTCGCGCTCAAGATTGCCGCGCATACGCTGAAATCGAGCAGCGCGAACGTCGGCGCCCATCGGCTGTCGGCCCGTTGCCGGGAGATCGAGCAGTTCGCGCGCGCCGCCGAAGTCGCCGCGGCGGCGGACCTGGTCGCCGGCACGAACGCCGAATTCGAGCGGGCGCAGGCCGCGTTGCTCGCGGAGCGGGTCGCCGGATGAGCCACTGAAGCCATTGGAAACGGAGGGAACCGAGTCGTGAACGATCGACATTCCGATGCACCGGTGATCCTGGTCATCGACGACGACGCGATGACGCGCCTGCTGGTCGTGGAGACGCTCGAGCCCGACGGCTTTCGCGTCGAGGAGGCGGCGGCGCCGCAGGAAGGCATAGATGCGTTCCTGCGCCATCGCCCCGACCTCGTGCTGCTCGACGTCGAGATGCCGGGCGGCGACGGTTTCGACTGCTGCCGCCGGCTGCGCGCGCTGCCGGAAGGGCGCCGCGTGCCGATCGTGATGCTGACCGGCAACGACGACGACGCGTCGATCGCGAGCGCGTTCGACGCCGGCGCGACCGATTTCGTGTCGAAGCCGATGCGCTGGAAGCTGCTCGGCTACCGGATCCGCTACCTGCTGAGGGCCGCCGCCGCGCTCGAACGGCTGGCGGCCGCCGAGACCAGCCTGACCCACGCGCAGGCGCTCGCGCACGTGGGCAACTGGGCGTACCAGGCCGGCCGCGCGGACGGCTACTGGTCGCCGGAGCTGTACCGGATTCTCGGCCTCGACGCCGGGCGCACGCCGCCCACCTTCGACCGGTTGCTGCAGGCCGTGCCGGCCGACGAGCAGCCGCTGCTGAGCCAGTCGTTCACGAGCCTGCGCACCGAAGGCGCCGCGTTCTCGCTCGAGCACCGGCTAATTCACGCGGACGGCACCGAGCGCCACGTGCTGCACCAGGCGGAGGCGGGCCGCGACCTGAACCACGCGATCATCCTGCGCGGCATCGTGCAGGACATCACCGAGCGCAAGGCGCAGCAGGGACGCATCGAATACCTGGCCAACCACGATGCGCTGACCGGCCTGCCCAACCGCAACCTGCTGAGCGACCGCATGGAGCAGGCGATGTCGCAGGCGCGGCGCACGGGGCAACTGGTCGCGGTCATGGTGCTCGACCTGGACCGCTTCAAGCACGTCAACGACAACTTCGGGCATTCGGTCGGCGACGGCCTGCTGCGGGCCGTCGCGGCGCGCCTCAAGGCGGCCGTGCGGGATGGCGACACGGTTGCGCGGCTCGGCGGCGACGAGTTCGTCGTGATGCTGGTCAACCTGTCGACGCCGGCCGATGCGGATGCGATCGGCCGCAAGATACTCGGCACCTTCGTCGCGCCGTTCGCGTTCGACGGGCATGACCTGCACGTGACGACGAGCGTCGGCATCAGCCTCTGCCCGATCGACGGCGCCGACACGGAGACGCTGCTGAGGACGGCCGATGCCGCGCTGTATTGCGCGAAGGAGCGCGGGCGCAACTGCTACAGCTTCTACACGCGCGAGCTCGGCGCCCGGGTGGAGGAGCGGGCCGAGCTGGAGAACGCGCTGCACCAGGCCGTCGAGAACGGCGAGCTGGAGTTGTACTACCAGCCGAAGGTCGACCTGAAGACCGGCCAGATCAGCGGCGTCGAGGCGCTGATTCGCTGGCGGCGTCCGGGCGTCGGCGTGATTCCGCCCGACCGCTTCATCCCGATCGCGGAGGAAACCGGGCTGATCGTGCCGATCGGGGAATGGGTGTTGCGCACCGCGTGCGCGCAGGCCGTCGCGTGGCAGCAGGCAGGGCATCCGCCGATCCCGGTCGCCGTCAATCTGTCGGCGCGCCAGTTCCGGCAGCAGGACGTGGCCCGCATGGTGCGCGCGACGCTCGACGAAACCGGCCTCGCGCCGGCCTGGCTCGAGCTGGAGCTGACCGAGAGCGTGCTGATGCAGGACCGCCGTGCGATCGCGCATGCGCTGCGCGAGCTGAAGGCGCTGGGCGTCGTGCTGTCGCTGGACGATTTCGGCACCGGCTATTCGAGCCTGTCGTATCTGAAGGACCTGCCGATCGACGTCGTCAAGATCGACAAGTCGTTCCTGAGCGACGTGACCACGAGCGCGGAAGGGGCGTCGCTGACGCGCTCGATCATCGCGATGGCGGAGTCGCTGAACATGGAGACGGTGGCCGAGGGCGTGGAGACGGAAGCGCAACTGTCGTTCCTGAACCGGCATCGCTGCCATGCGATGCAGGGCTACTACTTCAGCCATCCGGTCACGGGCGAGGAAATCGCCGGCATGCTGTCCGCCGGCGCGGAGCTGCCGGACCATTGCCGGCGGCGCGAGCTGCTGCACCGGACGCTGCTGCTGGTCGACGCCGACCGGTCTGTGCTGCAGCAGCTCAGGCGGGCGCTGAGCCGCGACGGCTACGAGATCCTCGGCGCGACCGATGCCGACGAAGCGCTCGGCCTGCTCGCGCAGCATCGCGTGGGCGTGATCGTGTCGGACTTCCGCATGCCGGCCCGCTCGGGGATCGACCTGTTGCAGCGGGTCAAGGCGCTGTATCCGGACGTCGTGCGCATCCTGCTGTCCGGCTATGCCGACGCGCAGTCGCTCAGCGACCCGAGCGGCGCGGGATCGGTGCAGAAGATCCTGACCCGGCCGTGGGACGTGGCGCTGCTGCGCAAGCACATCGCCGAGGCGTTCCGGCAATTCGAGCGCGGCGACGCGATGGTGCCGCCGCCGCAGGGCGGGACGGGCGCGCAGGCGGCGCGCGTCGGACGCGACGGTTCGTCGCGGCCAGTCGTCCGGGACGCTTGACGGAAATCAACGTTCGAATCGTGCGGCCGTCGATGATGGTGACAGAGCCGGACGCGACGACAGCGCCCGGCCATTCACCCAGCGAGGTTCGCATGTATACCAACATCATGGTTGCCGTGGACGGCAGCACGTCGTCGAAGCACGCGCTCGACGAAGCCCTGAAGATGGCGAAGCTCAGTGGCGCCCGCCTGTTCGCGGTCTACGTCGTCGACACGTCGATCCTGTTCACCTTCGCCGGGCGGGTCGATCCCGACGTGCTGCTCGAGGAGGCCCGGCGCGACGGCGTCGCGGTGCTGCGCGAGGTCGAGCGGACCATCGCGCACGCGGCGGTGAACGGCGACACGGAACTCGTCGAGACGGCGGCCATTGGCGAGGACGTCGCCGAACGCCTGCAGCGCTATGTCGACGAGCATCGCATCGATCTGGCCGTGATCGGCACGCACGGGCGGCGCGGGATCCGGCGCGTGGTCATCGGCAGCGTCGCGGAGCGCTTCCTGCGCGGCTCGAAATGCCCCGTCCTGCTGATGCGCAGCGACGACGCGCCGCGTGCCGCCGCAGCGGCGTAGCGCGCAACGGCGAATCTACCCGCTCGGCAACTGGCGGCCGACGCCGCGCCGCCGAATCAGGAGACCTTCATGCGGATCTCGTTTCCTGCCGACCCTCCGGCGTATTGCGGGCCGGATCTTGTGCTGACGTTTCCGGCGTTCGTCGAAGGCGGCCGCGTGCGGCGCGCGATATGCTGGAAGCGATCGGCGGACGGCCCGTATTGCTTCACAGCGGGGTTTTCCGGTTTTATGCGTGAACCCGCCGCGCAGCGGGTTCGCGCCGTTGATGCAGGTCGAGCGCGCACCCGTGCGCGGCGCCGACGCAGGATCGGCGAGGGGGCTGAGATGGCGGTTTCAGGCGAGCTTCACGAAGCGGACTGGTCGGTGGCGATCGAAACGGCCGCCGCCGACGGGGGCGGCTACCAGTGCCGGATCCATGTGACGCACAAGGCGCCCGATGGCGCGTGCGAACGCGCGTTCGCGCACAGCCGGATTTTCGCCAGCGAGCGCGAAGCGGCGCTGGAAGGGTTGCGAACCGGGATGACGTGGATCGAAATGAAGAAGTCGGACACGTTCACCCTCTGACGCGAACCGGCCCGCCCGATGCGGAGGTCGTCCGCTGTCAGCGTCGCACGGGCCGCCTGAGCTTGCGCCGCACCTGCCTGCGGCGCGTGCGCGACACGTGGCCGGCCCGCGCGTCCTCCCGCCGTTGCCGGACATGGTGCGCGACGGCATCCGTCACCGTCGGAAAGAAGTTCGCCTCTCCGAACGTGTCGAACAGCCCGTAGGCGCGCAGGCGATCCTTGACCGGCCCTTTCATTTCGGCGAAGCACAGCGCGATCCCGCGCGCCTGAAGTTCGTCGGCCAGCGCGACGAGCCGGTCCGCCGCGCTGACGTCGATGTCGGTGACGGGCTCGGCCGCGACGACGACGCGCGACGCCGGCGACGGCGCATGCCGCAGCGCCGCGTGCAGGTGCTCGCAGAAGATCTCGACGTTCGCGTAGAACAGCGGCGCGTCCCAGCGAAACAGCACGAGCCCGGGCGTCTGCGCGGCTTCGGGGTGCCGCGCGACGTCGTGATAGCCGCGCACGCCGGTCAGGCGGCCGAGCACCGCGTCGTACGGATGCCAGGCCCGCCACACGAACGACAGCAGCGACAGCGCGCTCGCGAGCAGGACGCCGGGCACGACGCCGAAGCCGATCACCCCTGCGAAGCACAGCACCGAGATCAGGCATTCGCCGCGGCGCATCCGGTACAGCCGCACGACGCTGCGGACGTCGACGATGCCGAGTGCCGCGTAGACGACGACCGCGGCCAATGCGGCGCGCGGCACCCGCATCAGCAGCGTCGGCGCGACGGCGAGCAGCAGCACGATGCAGGCGGCGGCGACCAGATTCGTGACCTGGCTCTGCGCGCCGGCGGCCATCGCGACCGGCGTGCGCGACGTGCTGCTGCTGACCGCGCAGCCCTGCATCAGGCCGGCCAGCAGATTGGCGGCGCCCAGCGCGACGAGTTCCTGGTTCCGGTCCGGCGCATCGCCGGCGCGCGCGGCGAGCGCGCGGGACAGCATGCTGATGTCGGCCAGCGACACGAGCGCGACCGCGAACGCGCCGGACGCGAGCGCCGCGACGTCCGCGAGCGAGGCGGCCGGCAGGCGCGGCATCGGCACGCCGGCGGGCAGGGCGCCGACCGCCGCCGCGCCGTGCAGCGGCGGCAGTTGCGCGGCAAGGGTGGCCGCCAGCACGGCGATCAGCATGGCGGGCCAGCGCGGCGCCACGCGCTTGAGCAGCGCAATGGCCGCGAGCGCGCCCGCGCCGAGCACGCAGGCGTTCACCGAGACCTGATGGTCGAGCAGCCCGCGTGCGATCTGCCGGACGGCGGCGGCCATGTCGCTGGACGCGGCAGGCAGACCGAGCAATTCCGGCAGCCGGCCGACGATGAGCGAGACCGCGATGCCGTTCAGGTAGCCGTACTGGATCGGGCGCGACAGCAGGTCGGTCACGAAGCCGAGCCCGAGGACGCCGATCAGGACGCAGATCGCGCCGGCCGACAGCGCCAGCGCGGCGGCGAGCGCGATCGCGCGCGACGGGTCGTGGCCGGCGAGCGGCGCGATGGCGCCGGCGATCAGCGCGGCCAGCGCCGAATCCGGCCCCAGCACCAGAATCCGGCTCGGGCCCAGCAGCGCATAGGCGAGCAGCGCGGCGATCGATGCGTAGAGTCCCGTCACGGCCGGCAGGCCGGCGGCCTGCGCATAGCTCATGCCGACCGGCACGAGCACCGCGGTGAGCGCGACGCCCGCGTAGAGGTCGCGCCCGAGCCACGCGCGCCGGTAATCCGCCAGCAGCGCGAGCCCCGGGAGATGCGGGGCAACGCGTTCGAGAAGGCGCCGGTTCATCGCGCGTGCGCCGGCGGAAAGGGCGCGCCGTGCGCCACGTTCGCCGTCGGCGCTATGGGAACGATGCGCATCGTCTCGCCGCGACGCGTGCCGGCGGCAAGGCGCCGACGGCACGCGAAACCGGGCCGGCCATGGCGGCCGGCCGCATGCACGCGGCCGGCATCACGCCGCCTCGAGCATCGCAAGCTGCAGCGCCTGCGCGAAGCGGGCCAGTGTCGCGATCGACCCCGTCACGCTTTCGTAGCGCTCGCGGCCGATCATCGCATCGAGCGTGACGAGCATGCCGGCGTCGCGCGCGAGCGCGACGAGTGCCAGCGTGTCGGGCAGTGCGGGCGACCCTGCGGCAGGCGTTGCAGACGGCGCGGCGCAAGCGGTGGCATCCGTCTGGTACGTGGCCCGATAGCCCGATTCGGAACGAAACGTAGCGTGTGACATCGTGCGTCTCCTGGTCGACCTGCGTCGTGTCGGCGTGCGGCATGGTCTGTTGCCGTGTATCCAGTATCGTCGGGGCTCCCGGGGCATTCAATCAGGCGGCCCCGAAGTTGTCGTAGGAATCACGCGGGCGCGATCAGCGGATTCCTACACGCGACGTGCGCGGCTGGACCGGGTTACTGAACACTTGGCCTTGAACCGGACGAAGCGCGCATGATGGAAGGCGTGCGAACGCGATCGGGCGGGGAGGCCAGAATGCTTGCGATGATCTTCGACGGCGGCACGCCGCGGTTGCGCGAGGCGCGCGTGCCGGACCCGTCGCCCGCGGCGGGGCAGTTGCTGATCGACGTGCATGCGTGCGGTGTGTGCCGCACGGATCTCCACGTCGTCGACGGCGATCTGCCCGACCCCAGGCTGCCGCTGATTCCGGGGCACGAAATCGTCGGCACGGTGGCGGCGCTGGGCGCAGGGGTGACGGGTTTCACGGTCGGCGACAGGGTCGGCGTGCCATGGCTCGGGCACACCTGCGGCCATTGCGCGTATTGCGCCGCCGGGCGGGAGAATCTGTGCGATGCGCCGGGCTTTACCGGCTATACGATCGACGGCGGCTACGCGGAGCGCACCGTGGCCGACAGCCGCTATTGCGTGCACCTGCCCGAACGCTATTCGGACCTCCAGGCGGCGCCGCTGCTGTGCGCGGGCCTGATCGGCCATCGCACGCTGCGCATGGCGGGCGACGCGCGACGGATCGGCATCTACGGTTTCGGCGCGGCGGCGCATCTCGTCGCGCAGGTCGCGCGGCTGGAGGGGCGCAAGGTGTTCGCGTTCACGCGGCCCGGCGACGCCGCCGCCCTGCAGCTCGCGCGCCGGCTCGGCACGGCATGGGCGGGCGGCAGCGACGAGCCGCCGCCGGAGACGCTCGACGCCGCGCTGATCTTCGCGCCGGTCGGCGCACTCGTGCCGGCGGCGTTGCGCGCGGTCGACAAAGGCGGCATCGTCGTGTGCGGCGGCATTCACATGAGCGACATCCCGGCCTTCCCGTATGCGTTGCTGTGGGGCGAGCGCCGCATCGCGTCGGTGGCGAACCTGACACGCGCGGACGCGGTCGCGTTCATGAAGGTGGCCGAAGCGATGCCGCTGCAGATCGAAGCGGTGCGCTATCCGCTGACGGACGCGAATCGCGCGCTCGACGACCTGCGCGCGGGACGCGTGTCGGGCGCCGCGGTGCTCGACACGCGCGGCTGAGCGGCGCGCGTTTCCCGCAACGCGCGCTCGCAGAGGCTCACACGCTCGCGAGGCCGTCCGCATCCACGATGCGGATCTGCTTGCCCTGCGCCGCGAGCATGCCCTTGCGCTGGAATTTCGACAGCATGCGGCTGACCGTTTCGAGCTTCATGCCGAGATAGCCGCCGATTTCGTCGCGCGTCATCCGCAGCACGAATTCCGCCGACGAATAGCCGCGCGCCTTGAAGCGCGTGGAAAGGTTCAGCAGGAACGCGGCGACGCGCTGTTCGGCCGTCATCGTGCCGAGCAGCAGCATCAGGCCCGATTCGCGGACGATCTCGCCGCTCATCATCTGGTAGACGTGATGCTGCATCGTCCGCACCTCGTGGCACAGCTGTTCGAGCTGGCCGAACGGGATGATGCAGACGGTGCTGTCCTCGAGCGCGATCGCGTCGCCGTTGTGATGTCCGGCATGCAGGCCGTCCAGCCCGAGCGACTCGCCGACGATCTGGAAGCCCGTCACCTGCTCGCCGCCGTCGCGATGCATCACGACGGTCTTGAACGAGCCGGTCCGCACCGCGTAGATGCTGTGGAACGCGTCGCCCGAGCGGTAAAGCGCCTCGCCGCGCTTCACGTGGCGCGTCGTGCAGATCATCGCATCGACGCGCGCGAATTCCGCGGGCGTCAGCGACTGCGGCATGCAGACGTTGCGCAGCGCGCAGGACGAACAACGGGATGCGCTGCGCTTGGGCTGGTCTTCGCGGGTGACCGAGTACAGCGGCGTGACGGGGCGTGACGGGGCGGCCGTCGCGGCATCGGCATGGCTCAGCATGATCTGCTCCAGTTCGTTGGGTCTGCGGCGATCGGGACCCGGGCGGGGTCGCATCGGCCGTTTGGCGTGCGGCGTCGATTGTCCGCCGTCTTCGTGAAACGAAATCCGTGCCGGACGGGTTCGATCGATGCCGCCGTCCGGGTTCCTGGACGCGCACGGCTATCCGGCTTTGATGGGGGCAGTATGGACGCGCCGGCACCCGGGCGGAATCAGCGTGGATTGAAGATGAGGTAGGCAACGTGGAAGCCGTGTAGGGCGATTCCTACAGGCGTGCGGCGTCATGCCGCAGGAGCGGCCAGCCGGGCGGCCGGGTTCGGCCGCCCCGTGCGCCGGTCAATGCGACATCAGCACCGGCACCGTCATGGTTTCCAGGATGGTGCGCGTCGCGCCGCCGAGCACGCGTTCATGCGTCCGCGTGTGGCTGTACGCGCCCATCACGATGAGGTCGGCATGCAGGTCGCTGGCCCGGTTCAGCAGCGTCGCGCCCGAGCCGAGGTCGCCCTCGCGCGGCGTCGTCGAGAACGACGCGTGCACGCCGTGGCGTTCGAGGTAGGCGGTGACGTCGACGCCCGCCGGCGTCTTGTCCGGATCGGGGCGCTTGCGCGCGACGGTTTCGACGTTGACGAAACGCGCGCGCATCAGCAGCGGCATCGCGTCCGCCACCGCCCGCGCGGCCTCGCGGCCGCCGTCCCAGCCGATCAGCACGTTCTCGCCGAGCGTGCGCACCCGGCCCGCGTACGGCACGACGATGGCCGGACGTCCGCTCGCCATCACGACGTCCTCGACGAAATGGCTGGCGACGTACGTCATGCGGTCGTGCGGATCGGGCTGGCCGAGCACCAGCAGATCCGCATGCCGCGCATGCAGGATCGCGGTCTCGGTCGCGGGGCCGGCGGGCGCCCGCCATTCGACGCTGCGCCCCGCGCGTTCGGCCGCTGCGAGCAAGCGCGCCTCCGCCTGCTTGCGGCGCGCGTCGCACAGGCGCTCGTACGCGGCGAGCTCGAGCGGCTCGCCGGGCCGGAACAACGGCTCGAGCAGGTCCTGGCAGACCACGTAGAGACCGATCAGATGCGCGTTCCAGCGTCCCGCGAGATCGAGCGCGAGCTCGACGCGCGCTTGACAGCGTTCGCTGTCGTCGAGATGGACGAGCAGGGTCTTGTAGCTCATGACGGCTCCTAGGGTCTGTTTACATACGGAACACGCATGCGTTGCGACGAGAACGGCCGCTCGCGAGGCGCGCGACGCCGCGAATACTGGACGTATTCGCAAGGAGCGCAACGCGGCGAGCGGCCGTTCTCGTCGCAACCCCAAATTTTAAAAAAACCATTCCACGGGAATGCCCGAAATCGCCCGTATGGCGGCGTCGCTCGTCGCTTGTTTGGCACGGCCAAACGGCGCTCCTCCCTCCTTGCCCTACGAGCGATTTCGGGCATTCGCATGCGTGTTCCGTATGTAAACAGACCCTAGTCGGTCGACGCCGCCGCGGTTTCGGCGGCAGGCTGCGGCGCGCAGCGCGCCGGAATCATCAGGACGGGGCGCGTGGCGCCGCGCAGCACGCGCTCGGCGACGCTGCCGAGCACGAGGCGCCGGAAGCCGCGCCGGCCGTGCGTGCCCATCACGATCAGGTCGGCTCCGGTTTCCCGCGCGACGATCAGGATGCGGTCCGCGATGTCTTCGCCGGCCGGCTCGACGTTGGCGATCCGCGGCGTGCCGGACACGCCGCGCGCGGCCATCCGTTGCGCGGCGTCGTCGGTGACGCGTAACCCTTCTTCGCGGAACGCGTCGATCAGGATCGACGGATCGTAGCCGAGCGGGTCGTAGGCCGGCACCATGAGATCGACGACGTAGACGGGCGTGAGCCGCGCGCCCGTCTCCGCCGCGAGGGTCAGCGCGGCGTCGAGTGCATGCGAGGATGTTTCGCTGCCGTCGAGCGCGACGAGAATATGCGAGTACATGGCGGTTTCCCTGGAGAGGCGCGGATGTCTTCATCATCGGCGCACGCGGGGCGCTCGCGCTGATCTGGATCAAGCGGCCCGGCCGTTCCCGCCGGGCTGCGAGGCCGATGTGCCGGCCTCGCGCATGGGCTTCGACCCGCTCAGTGCGACATCAGCACCGGCAACGTCATCGACTTCAGCACGGTGCGCGTCACGCCGCCCATCAGCAGCTCGCGCCAGCGCGAATGGCCGTAAGCGCCCATCACGAGCAGATCCGTGCCGGTCTCGTACGCGCGCGACAGCAGCGTGTCGCCGATCGACGCGCCGGCGCCGCACTCGATGTCGAGCACGTTGACGTCCGATGCGTGCCGCGCGAGCATCGACGCCGCGTCCGCGCCCGGGATGCGCACCCCGGCGTCCGCGTGATTGCCGTTGACGACGGCGACGACCGTCGTGCGCTTCGCACGCTCGATGAAGGGCATCGCGTCGTGGGTGGCGCGCACGGCCTCGCGGCTGCCGTCCCACGCGACGAGCACGCGCTCGCCGAGCGTCGGATACTCGCCCGCATACGGGACGAACAGCACCGGCCTGCCGGCCGACAGCACGAGGTTCTCCGGAAACTGGTCGTCGATGTAGGTGTCCGGATCGTCCGGATCTCCCTGGCCGACGATCACGAGATCCGCATGGCGTGCGTGTCGCGGCACGACGAGGTTGGCGCGCGCATCCGCGCACACCCAGTTGCTCGACACCTTGGCCCGTGCCGTTTCCGCGTGAAACAGGCGCTCGAGCGCGGCATGGCATTGATTGCGCCGTTCGTCGCGTTCGCGGAAATAGTCCGCGGACCCGGCCATCACGTAGAACGAAGTCAGTTCCGGCGTATAGACTGCAAACAGGCCGGTCAGGTGCGCGTCGAAACGCCGCGCCAGCCGCAGCGCGAACTCGAGGCGCGAATGCGCGCGCCGGCTCGTGTCGAGGTGCACGACGATGCTCTTGTAGCCCATCACGGTCGCTCCATCGACGGTGGATCCGTCAGTGCAATCCAGTCTACGAAGCGGCGTGCCTGCGCGCTTGACTCAGATCAACGGCGCCCGTGCGGCATCGACGCACAGTGGCGGGGCCGCCGCGCCGGGCGCCGACGGGCGGCATGGACCCCGATTCCGATCAACGGACCGGATTGAAACGGGGACGATGACGAGCGATGCCAACGTGACGCCGCTGGACGGCTGCCGGACGGGCTGCCGGACGGGCTGCGGTGCGGCACAGGAGAGCGTCTATGCGAGATGAGCGTGTTGCCTTCGTTACCGGCGGGATGGGCGGCCTCGGCGCCGCGATCAGCCGCCGCCTGCATGCCGCCGGAATGACGGTGGCGGTGTCTCACTCCGAACACAACGATCACGTCGCGACCTGGCTCACGCGCGAACGCGACGCCGGGCGCATCTTTCACGCGTTCGAGGTCGACGTCGCGGATTTCGACTCGTGCCAGCGCTGCGGGAAGCGCGTGATCGATCAACTTGGCCGCGTCGACGTGCTCGTCAACAACGCGGGCATCACCCGCGACGCCACGTTCGCGAAGATGACGAAGTCGCAATGGGACGCGGTGCTGCGCACCGACCTCGACGGCCTGTTCAACATGACGAAGCCGTTCGTCGGCGGAATGATCGAGCGCGGCTTCGGCCGCATCGTCAACGTCGGCTCGGTGAACGGCTCGCGGGGCGCGTACGGGCAGACCAACTACGCGGCCGCGAAGGCCGGCGTGCACGGGTTCACGAAGGCGCTGGCGCTCGAGCTCGCCAAACACGGCGTGACCGTCAATACCGTGTCGCCGGGCTATCTCGCGACGCCGATGGTCGAGTCGGTGCCGAAGGAGGTGCTCGACGCGAAGATCCTGCCGCAGATTCCGGTGGGCCGCCTCGGGCAGCCCGACGAGATCGCGGCGCTCGTCGCGTTCCTGTGTTCGGACGAAGGCGCGTTCGCGACCGGCGCCGATTTTGCCGTGAACGGCGGGATGCACATGAAATGAAAGTCGTCGCCATGCGCGGCTCCGCCGCACGAGATCCCGCGAGCCACGACGTGGCTCCCGCTGCCGCGGACGCGCGCCCGCAACTGCGCGCGGACGAATGCAAGCGGCCCGATGCGACGCCCGTCGAGCAGTGGAACCGCGCGGCGCACGCAAGCCTCGCCGCGATGACGTTCGGCCTGTCGCCGGTGTCGATGGCGCTGGCCGTGCTCGACTGGGGCGCGCACCTCGCGGTGTCGCCGGGCAAGTGCTTCGACCTCGCGACGCAGGCGTGGATCGCGGCCGTGTCGTGGTCGGCCGGGGCGCCCGCCGCGCGCGACGACACGGACGAAGACGGTTACGCGGTGCACGCGGGGGAAGCCGACCCGCGTTTCGCCGCGCCCGCCTGGTCGAACTGGCCGTTCCGGTTCTATCGCGACGGCTTTCTCGCGACCCAGCGCTGGTGGCGCGACGCGACGCGGGGCGTGCCGGGCGTCGAGCGGCATCACGAGGAACTGGTCGGCTTCGCGGCGCGCCAGTGGCTCGACGCGTGCTCGCCCGGCAACTTCGTCGCGACCAATCCGGTCGTGCTCGAAGCGACCGCCCGCAGCGGCGGCGCGAACCTCGCGGCGGGGCTGCGGCACTGGCTCGAAGACGCGCATGCGCTGGCCGAACGCATGCGCGGCGTGCATGCGCGCAAGGCGCCCGCGTATCTGCCGGGGCGCGACGTGGCGATCACGCCGGGCCGGGTCGTGTGGCGCAATGAATTGTGCGAACTGCTGCAGTACGAACCCATGACGCCGAACGTCGCGCGCGAGCCGATCCTGATCGTGCCGTCGTGGATCATGAAGTACTACATTCTCGACCTGCAGCCGCACAATTCGCTGATCCGCTTCCTGGTCCAGTCGGGCCACACCGTGTTCGCGATCTCGTGGCGCAACCCCGGCGCGCAGGCGCGCGATCTCGGCCTCGACGACTACGTGCGAGACGGCTTCCTCGCGACGCTCGACGCGGTGCGCGCACGATGCGGCGAGGCGGTGCACGTGGCCGGCTACTGTCTCGGCGGCACGCTCGTCGCGATCGGCGCGGCGGCGCTGGCCCGCGACGCACGGCATGACGCGCTGCGCTCGATCACGCTGCTCGCCGCGCTGACGGACTTCAGCGAGCCCGGCGAGCTCGGCCTGTTCATCGACGCGAGCGAACTGGCGGCGCTCGATGCGCTGATGTGGCGGCAGGGCTATCTGGACGGCTCGCAGATGTCCGCCGCGTTCCAGCTGCTGAACGCGCGCGACCTGATCTGGTCGCGCATGATGAGCGAGTACCTGCTCGGGCGGCGCACGAAGCCGAACGACCTGATGTCGTGGAACGACGACACCACGCGCATGCCGTATCGCATGCACACCGAATACCTGACGCAGCTCTTTCTCGACAACGACCTGGCGGCCGGCCGCTATTGCGTCGACGGCCGGCCGGTCGCGCTGTCGGATCTCGTCGCGCCGATGTTCGTCGTCGGGACCGAACGCGATCACGTTTCGCCGTGGCGTTCGGTCTACAAGCTGCACCTGCTCACGCACAACGCGCTGACGTTCGTGCTGACGGCGGGCGGCCACAACGCCGGGATCGTGTCCGAACCGGGCCATCCGGGCCGCCACTATCGCTGCGCGACCCGCGAGCCGGGGGCGGCCTTCCGCAGCCGGCAGGATTTCCTGCGCGATGCGGCCGTGGTCGACGGATCGTGGTGGACCTGCTGGCGCGACTGGTTGCGCGCGCAATCGACCGGCGACGTGCCGGCGCGCATGCCCGATGACGGATCGGGGCCGGCGCCGGGCGCTTACGTGCTCGAGGCATGAGCAGGCGTTGCCGCTTGATGCGGGTCAAGCAGGCGGGCCCGCGCGTCTCCTACATTGTTGAGCGCAGGGGGCAACGCCTCATCGACGGAGAGAACACGCAATGAAAGCACTCGTATATCAGGGCCCCGGGCGCAAGGCGCTCGAGGAGCGCCCGATGCCGGAACTGCAGGCGCCGACCGATGCGATCGTCAGGATGACGCGCACGACGATCTGCGGCACCGACCTGCACATCCTCAAGGGCGACGTGCCGTCGTGCGAACCGGGGCGCATCCTCGGTCACGAAGGCGTCGGTGTCGTCGAGCGGGTCGGCGCGGCGGTCGACACGCTGAAGCCGGGTGATCACGTGCTGGTCTCGTGCATCTCGTCGTGCGGCCGCTGCGACAACTGCCGCCGCGGCCTGTACTCGCACTGCGCGACGGGCGGGTGGATTCTCGGGCACAGGATCGACGGCACGCAGGCCGAATTCGTGCGGATTCCGCACGCCGAGACGAGCCTGTACCGCGTGCCGCCCGGCGTGGACGAGGACGCGCTCGTGATGCTTTCCGACATCCTGCCGACCGGGTTCGAATGCGGCGTGCTGAACGGCAAGGTGCAGCCCGGCTGTTCGGTCGCGATCGTCGGCGCCGGCCCGATCGGGCTCGCGGCGCTGCTGACCGCGCAGTTCTATTCGCCCGGCCGGATCATCATGATCGACCCGGATCGCAATCGGCTCGACGTGGCGCGCCGCTTCGGCGCGACCGATTGCGTCGACGGCCGCGACGGCGACACGGTCGCGCAAGTGCTGAAGCTGACCGACGGTGTCGGCGTCGACTGCGCGATCGAGGCGGTCGGCATTCCGGCGACGTTCGAGATGTGCACGTCGATCGTCGCGCCGGGCGGCGTGGTCGCGAACGTCGGCGTGCACGGCGTGAAGGCGGACCTGCACCTCGAGAAGCTGTGGGACCGCAACATCGCGATCACGACGCGGCTCGTCGACACCGTCAGCACGCCGATGCTGCTGAAGACCGTGCGCGCGGGGCGGCTCGATCCGAAGCAGCTCATCACCCACCGCTTCTCGCTCGACGACGTCGGGCAGGCGTACGACACGTTCGGCCGCGCGGCGGAAACGCACGCGCTCAAGGTCATCATCGAGGTCGCCTGAGCGGCCGGCGGGCGCGCCGCGATTGCGGCGCCGGCCCGCCGTTCGCGCGCGACCTGTTATTCAGGGCCGCCTCGTGCACGGCGAACGCGCAGATCGCCGGGAGCTCGAGCCGGGATTGCTTGCGGACCATTCAGTCTGCTGAATGACGGCCCTCTGATGGCCGGGCGGCTGCGCGGTCGATCCGTATCACTAGACGAAAACGGTCGGCGCGCGCCTGCCGACGTGCGTGCGCGCGCAACGCGCCCGTCCGCGGCTGACCTGGATCAATTTCGCCCCGATTCGCACGACGTACCGTGAAATGTATCGACGGCAGCCGCGGACGAACGATCGCGAAGACCGATGCCGAATGGCGAAGGGGCGCGGGACAGGCGTCACGCGTGCGCGAAGCGGCCGCCGGGGGAAGGTCGCGTAGCCGGCGCGGTGCGCGGCAAGCGAGGTGCGACATGCAGGCACGCGAGATCGCGATCCCGATCGACCGGACCCGGCTCGACGGCGTGCTGACGTTGCCGCAGGGCGCGCGCGGCGTCGTCGTGTTCGCGCACGGCAGCGGCAGCAGCCGCCTCAGCCCGCGCAACCGCGCCGTCGCGCAGACGCTGGTGAAGGCCGGACTCGCGACGCTGCTGTTCGATCTGCTCGATCGCGACGAAGAGCAGGTCGACTGCGTCACGGCGCTCTATCGCTTCGACGTCGATCTGCTCGCCCGTCGACTGTGCGCAGCGATTGCGTGGATACGCGCGCTGCCGGAATGCCGGCCGCTGCCGCTCGGCCTGTTCGGCGCGAGCACGGGCGCGGCCGCCGCCCTCGTCGCGGCCGCGCGCGAACCTGCCGTCGGCGCCGTCGTGTCGCGCGGAGGCCGCCCCGACCTGGCCGGCGATGCGCTCGAGCGCGTGGCCGCGCCGACGCTGCTGATCGTCGGTGCGCGAGACGATCAGGTGCTGCGTCTCAACCGGCTGGCGGCCGCGCGGCTGACGTGCGAAACGGTGATCGAAATCGTGCCGGGCGCAACCCACCTGTTCGAGGAGCCCGGCGCGCTCGACGCGGTCGCGCGGCTCGCCGCCGCATGGTTCGTCCGCTGGCTCGGCGGCCGGAAGGAGGACAAATGAACGCCGCCACGTTGTGCACGCGCGAGGTCGCCACCTGCGGCCCGCGGACGACCGTCATCGAGGCGGCCGAGCGGATGCGCGGCCTGCATGCGGGCGACCTCGTGGTGGTGCGCGAACAGGACGGGGTGCGCGTGCCGGTCGGCGTGCTGACCGACCGCGATATCGTGCTCGCGGTGGTGAGCCCGGACGCCGATGCCGCTGCGCTGTTCGTCGGGGACGTGATGTCGGAGCCGGCCGTGGTCGCGCACGGCGACGACGACCTCTGGCTGCTCGCGCGACGGATGCGCCGGCATGGCGTGCGCCGGCTGCCGGTGGTCGCGGACAACGGCGGGCTCATCGGCGTCGTCACGCTGGACGACCTGCTGCATGCCGCCGCAAGCCTGCTCGACGAACTGCGCCTCGTCGCGGCGCGCCAGCCGCATCTCGAGGAAAAGCGGCGCACGTAGCGCCGGCTCGGTCGCTTCAACGGCCAGCGCGCGTCAGCGCAGCATCGCCTCGGCGATGCCAGCCGCCGCACAAAGCACGACGATGACGAGCGGCGGCATCTTCCAGCGCGTCAGCAGGAAAAAGCCCACGGTCGCGATCGCGAAGTCGATCCCGGAAAACACGGCGCTGGTCCAGACCGGCGCGTAAAGCGCGCTCGCTAGCACGCCGACCACCGCGGCGTTGACGCCCGACAGCACCGCGACCGCCGCGGGACGGGCGCGCAGCGACTGCCAGTAGGGCAGCGTGGCCAGCACCAGCAGCAGGCCTGGCAGGAAAATGCCGGCAGTGGCCAACACCGCGCCCCACACATGATTGGGCGCGGGCCCCATGATCCATCCGAGAAACGCGGCGAAGGTGAACAGCGGCCCGGGCACCGCCTGCGCCGCGCCATATCCCGCGAGGAAATCGGTGGACGACACCCATCCGTGCGCGACGGTCGCCTGCTGCAGCAGCGGCAGGACCACGTGGCCGCCGCCGAATACGAGCGCGCCGGAGCGATAGAACGCGTCGAACACGCGAACGGCGCCGGTCGGGTCGGCCGCCGCGAGTGCCGGCAGCCCGAACAGCAGCGTGCAGAAAAGCGTCAGCGCGATTGCGCTTGCCGTTCGCGATAGGCGGACTGCGTCGGCATGCCGGCGCGCGTTCGCCGTGGCGGTCGCCGCCGAGGTTTCGCACAACGCGAACCCGAGCGCCGCGCCGAGCACGGTGACCAGCAGCTGCGCATACACCGTGGCGAGTGCGTTCAGAAGCGCGACCGCGACGAGCGCGATCGCGGCGCGGCGACGGTCGGGGCACAGACGGCGGGCCATGTCCCATACGGCTTGCGCGACGACGGCGACCGCCACGAGCTTCAGGCCGTGAATCAGTCCGCTGCCGACCGGGCCGTTCAGCGCCGGCGCGATCGCGGCGAAGGCGAGCAGCAACGCGACGGACGGGAGCGTGAAGCCGCACCATGCCGCCAGCGCGCCGCGCCATCCGGCCCGCAGCAGGCCGATGGAGAAGCCCAGCTGGCTGCTGGCCGGACCGGGCAGGAACTGGCAAAGGCCCATCAGGTCGGTGAAGGCCGCGTCGTCGAGCCAGCCGCGGCGCTTGACGAATTCCCGGTGAAAGTAGCCGATGTGCGCGACCGGCCCGCCGAAGGACGTGACGCCGAGCTTCAGAAATACCCGCAACACTTCGAGCGCCGAACCGGCCCGAACCGTACTGGACGTTGACCTGCCGGCTTCCATTTGGCTGGCGATTCCGGAGAAGTGGAGACGCCCGAATGATACACACGCGATGCGCGCCGGCTTCCGGATCGTCTCTTCTCGCCGAGGGCCGACGGCCGCGCGGATTGACGGCGGCCGCGCGGCCGGCCGCCGTCGTTCAGGTCAGGCTTCCTCGGACCACGACATGTTGTTGCGCGCGAGCAGCGCGGACGACGCGGCCGGCCCGAACGTGCCCGACGTATACAGCCGCGGCCGGTCGCCGATCTGCTGCCAGCCGTCGAGGATCGGCTCGACCCACGTCCACGCGGCCTCGAGCTCGTCGCGGCGCATGAAGTGCGTGAGACGCCCGCGGATCACGTCGATCAGCAGCCGCTCGTACGCTTCCGCGCGCCGCTCCGGAATGGCCTGCTGCAGGTCGAGGTTGAGGCTCACCGGCACCATGTTCATGCCGCTGCCCGGCTCCTTCGCGAGCATCTGCAGCTGGATCGATTCTTCCGGCTGAAGCTGGATCACGAGCCGGTTGCTGTAGTGGCGCGGGCCGCTCGGGATGATCGAGAACGGCATGTCCGCGAACTCGATCACGATTTCCGACTGGCGCTTCTGCAGCCGCTTGCCGGTGCGCAGGAAGAACGGCACGTTCGCCCAGCGCCAGTTGTTGATGTGCGCGCGCAGCGCGACGAAGGTTTCCGCGCGGCTGTCCGGCGGCACGTTGTCTTCCTCGAGGTAGCCCTTGACCGGCTGGCCGTCGATCGCGCCCGCCGTGTACTGGCCCCGCACCGTGTCGCGCGCGATGTCCGACGGCGACATCGGCCGCAGCGAGCGCAGCACCTTCAGCTTCTCGTCGCGAACCGCGTCCGGATCGAGCGACACGGGCGGCTCCATCGCGACGATGCACAGCAGCTGCAGCAGGTGGTTCTGCACCATGTCGCGCAGCGCGCCGGTATGGTCGTAGAAGCCCGCGCGGCTGCCGACACCGACCGTTTCCGCGACGGTGATCTGCACGCTGCGGATGCAGGGCGCCTGCCACAGCGGCCCGAAGATCGGGTTGCCGAAGCGCAGCACCATCAGGTTCTGCACGGTTTCCTTGCCGAGATAGTGGTCGATCCGGTAGATCTGCGATTCCTCGAAGTGCTTGCCGACCGCGTCGTTGATGGCCTTCGCGGATGCGAGATCGTGGCCGAGCGGCTTCTCCAGCACGACCCGCGAGCGGGCGTCGACGAGGTCGGCCGACGAGAGGTTGTCGCAGATCGTCGTGAACAGCTCCGGCGACGTCGACAGGTAGAACACGCGAATCGCGTCGCGGCGGGTTGCTTCCGTGAGGCGCGCGTAGTCGGCCGCGTCGTGCACGTCGATCAGCACGTAGCGGAACAGGTCGAGGAAGCGACGCCACGCCTGCGGGTCGAACGCCTTCTCGTCGATGAACGGCCGCGACTGCTCCTCCATGAACTTCAGGTAGCCGTCGATGCCCCAGTCGCGGCGGCCGACCGCGATGATCCGCGTTTCGGGGGGGAGGTTGCGGTGCAGATGCGCCATGTACAGCGCGGGCAGCAGCTTGCGGGCGGCGAGGTCGCCGCCGCCGCCGAAGATGATCATGTCGACGGGCTGCTCGGCTGCAGTCTGGGTAGGCTGATTCGTCATGAGTGGTTCGCTGTCTGAAACGGTGGGCGTTGAACGAACGTCGAAGGCGCCGGTGCGGCGGTGCAACGAAAACCCTAATAGTGCACGGTTTTGCCGAATCGCGCGCGCGCTCGCCTTCGGCGCGCGACGCCGCTTGCGCGATCCCGGCGGGCTCGATTATGATTGAGCAATCACTCATTAAAGACGGCAAAATCTTGGCACGACCCCGCAGTCTCGACAAGCACGAAGCGATTCTCGCCGCGGCGGCCGCCGCGCTCGCCGAACACGGCGCGGCCGCGACCACCGCGCGCATTGCGCGGCTCGCGGGCGTGGCCGAGGGGACGGTGTTCACGTATTTCGACACCAAGGATGCGCTGCTGAACGCGCTGTACCTGCATCTGAAGGCCGACCTGCGGCGCGCGATGATGACGGGCTTCCCGGAGGACGGCCCCGCCGAGCCGGCGATGCGCCACGCGTGGAACGGCTACGTGTCGTGGGGCGTCGCGAATCCGGACGGGCGGCGCGCGCTGCGGCAGCTCGAGGTCAGCGGACGCATCGACGACGCGCATCGCGACGCGGGCGCGGAAGGATTCGGTCCGATCCGGGCGGTGCTGCGCGAGCGGATCGCCGCATCGGGCACTTTGCGGCTCGACGAGGCACTCGCGTTCTGCGGCGCGTTGTTCACGTCGATCGCGGAAACGACGATGGAATCGGTCGCGCGCGATCCGGCGCGGGCCGATGCCTACCGGGAAGCCGGCTTTCGGGCGCTGTGGGCGGTGTTGCACACGCTGTGAACGTGCGCTGCGTCGGACGAATCATCGACGCATCGTCTTTATTAATGAGTGAGTAATCATTCATTTTGTGTGATGTCATTCTCGAGGAGTGGAACATGTCGAAAGTCTGGTTGGTAACAGGGGCCGCACGCGGCCTGGGGCGGTCGATTTCGGAGGCGGTGCTCGCGGCGGGCGACCGGCTCGTGGCCGGTGCGCGCGATCCCGCGCGGCTCGCGGATCTGGCCGGGCGTTACGGCGACCGGCTGCTGCCGGTCGCGCTCGACGTCACCGATGCAGCGGCGGCGACCCGTGCCGTGGCTGCCGCGCGCGACGCATTCGGGCGCATCGACGTGCTGGTCAACAACGCGGGCTACGGCCATACGGCGCCGTTCGAGCAGATGAGCGCCGAAGATTTCCGCGCGCAGATCGAGACGAACCTGTTCGGCGTGGTGAACGTGACGCGCGCGGTGCTGCCGACGATGCGCGAGCAGCGCGCGGGCCATATCTTCCAGGTGTCGTCGGTGGGCGGGCGGACGTCGACGCCCGGCCTGTCCGCGTATCAGGCGGCGAAATGGGCGGTCGGCGGATTCAGCGACGTGCTGGCGAAGGAGGTCGCGCCGTTCGGCGTGCGCGTGTGCACGCTCGAGCCGGGCGGGATGCGCACCGACTGGGCCGCCGAGGCGAAGCGCGGCGTCGACGGCATGCTGCCGGACTACCAGCCGTCGGTCGGGCGCATGCTCGACTTGCTCGGCGCGTATGGCGGCCACGAGGTCGGCGATCCGGCGCGGATCGCCGCGCTGATCGTCGCGCTGTCGCGTCGCGACGACGTGCCGATGCGGCTGTTGCTGGGCGGCGATGCGGTGTTCGTCTGCGAGCAGGCCGAAGCGCAGCGCGCGGACGAGGCGGCGCGCTGGCAGGATACGTCGCTGTCGACGCAGTTTCCGGATGCGAAGCTGCCGGTTGGCCTGGAATCGCTGAAGGGGCTCGAGTGACGGGATGTCGGACGGGCCTGGCAAACCGGCGACGGCGGCTTCAGGCGTCGCGCGTGAAGGTTTCATCCTGATTGCGCGCGCCGTTCACGTATCGCATCGCTCGCGCAACGGCGTCGATGCGCTCGCCGCGCTCAACGCGCATCGTCCCGACATCGCGTTCCTCGACATCCGGATGCCGGGCATCGACGGCCTGAAGCTGGCGAGCATCGTGCCGGACGTGCACGTCGTGTTCGTGACCGCGCATGACGAATACGCGGTCGACGCGTTCGATCAGGCGGCGGTCGACTATCTGCTGAAGCCCGTCACGGACGAGCGGCTCCTGCGCTGCATCGCCCGGTTGCAGCGCGGCGAGCCCGCGCGAAGCTTCGCGTCGGCATCCGCCGACAGGTCGGCCTTGACGGAGCCGGCTCCGATTCGCTGGCTGACCGTCGGCTTGAAGGACACGACGCGGCTCGTCTCGATCGCCGACGTGCTGTATTTCCAGGCGCTCGACAAGTACACGGAAGTCGTGACGCAAACGGATCGGCACGTGATCCGCACGCCGCTCAAGGAATTGCGCGCGCGCATCGATCCGGATCACTTCACGCAAGTGCATCGCAGCGTGATCGTCGCCTATGCGGCGATCGATCGCATCGAGCGCGACCTGCTGGGCCGCCTGCGCATTCATCTGCACGGCCGCGGCGATGTGCTGCCGGTCAGCCGGGCCTATGCGGGGCGCTTTCGGAATATGTAGGCGTTCGTGCGGCTTGGGCACGCATCAGATGCGCCGGACCTGATAAGGCACCTGCCGAAATACCTCCTCCAGCCACTGCACGAAGATTCGCACGCGAGGCGACTGTTGCCGGGCGTGTAGATAGAGCACCGACACGGGCATCGGCGGCGGCGGACACGCGGGCAGCACGACCTTCAGCCGCCCGTGCGCCAGCTCGCCGGCAATCCGGTAGCGCGGCACCTGGATCAGCCCGGCGCCCGCGAGCGCGGAGGCCGTGTACAGGTCCGCGCCCGTCACGGAAATCGTCGAGCGCATCCGGATCTCGACCACGGCGCCGTCGACCGTGAATTCGAGCGGCACCGGCTTGCCGGTCGCGCTCGACACGTAATCGACCGCGAAATGCGCGTCGAGGTCCGCGAGCGTCGCCGGCTCGCCGAACCGTTCGAGATAGGCCGGACTGGCGACCGTGACCTGCTCCATTGCGGCGATCTGCCGCCCGATCAGCGACGAATCGCGCAGCACGCCCGCGCGCAGCACGCAGTCGACGCCTTCTCGCACCAGGTCGACGAGCCTGTCGTCCTCGCCGATCTGCAGCCGCAGGTCCGGATAGCGCGACAGGAACGCGGGCAGCGCCGGCACCACGAAGTGCCGCGCCAGCGTGCCCTGCAGGTTCGCGACCAGCAGCCCCTTGGGCATCGCGTCGCGAAACGCGCCCTCCGCTTCGTCGATGTCCGCGAGCAGGCGCACGCAGCGATGGTAGTGGGCCTCGCCGTCGTGCGTGAGACGCACCTGGCGCGTGGTGCGCTCGAGCAGGCGCGTGCCCAGCCGCAGCTCGAGCCGCTTGATCAGGTTGGTGATCGTCGCGCGCGGGATGTCGAGGTCGTCGGCGGCCCGCGAAAAGCTGCTGCGCTCGGCGGTTCGCACGAAAGCCTGCATTTCCTGAAATCGATCCATGAGATGCTCGTCGGCCTATCGTTAAAGCAAATGGAATAGTGATGGCGAAACTGCGCGAATTATCTCAGTTCCGATGCCGGTCATCATGTCGCTCACGTTCCCACCCAAACAGGAGATTCCGATGAGCGCAGCACACCACGCCGGCGTCGCGATCGTGACCGGCGCATCCCGCGGCATCGGCGCGACCATCGCGCGCCGCCTCGCACGCGACGGCTTTGCCGTCGCGATCAACTACGCGTCCGGCGCCGCCGACGCGGATGCGCTGGCCACCGAGCTCGCGCGGGAAGGCGGCCGGGCCGTCGCCGTGCGCGGCGACGTATCGAAGGCCGACGACGTGCGCCGCCTGTACGACACGGTCGAGCAGCAGCTCGGCAAGGTCGACGTGCTCGTCAACAACGCGGGCATCCTCAAGACCGCGCCGCTCGCGCAAATCAGCGACGAACTGTTCGAGCGGATGTTTGCGATCAACGTCGGCGGCGTGTTCAACATGCTGCGCGAAGCCGCCGCACGCATGAACGACGGCGGCCGGATCGTCAACCTGTCGAGCACGACGCTCGCGCTGAATCTGCCGGGCTACGCGATCTACAACGGCACGAAGGCGGCGGTCGAAGCATTTACGCGCGTGTTCGCGAAGGAGCTGCGCGGCCGCCGCATCACGGTGAACTGCGTCGCGCCGGGGCCGGTCGCGACCGAGCTGTTCCTGAACGGCAAGACCGACGAACAGATTGCGCAGTTCGCGAAGATGCCGCCGCTCGAACGGCTCGGCCAGCCCGACGACATCGCCGGCGCCGTCGCGTTCCTCGCGGGTCCGGACGGCGCATGGATCAACGCGCAGGTATTGCGCGCGAACGGCGGCGTCGCCTGAGCGGACGTCGCGGCCGCTCACACGCGCATCGGCCGGCGGCGCTCGGCGTCGCCGGAAGTATTCGCTCGGCGGCACGCCGAGCGCCTTGCGGAACATCGCCGCGAACGCGCTGGGGCTGTCGTAGCCGTGCTCGAGCGCGAGTTCGAGGATCGGCGTGCCGGCGGCGAGGCATCGCGGTGGCGAGCCAGATCGTCGTCGAGCGGCAGAAGCTGCACGCGATGCTCGGGTGCACGGCGGCGGCATTCGTGTTGCGGGGGAAGAAGAGCGGGTGACGGGGGCCGGCGCGGGACGGGCGGGATTCGATGTGCCGCTGCAGCAGGCCGACCCGCTTACGGCGGCGCGCATCCGTTCCGCTACGCGAGCGATGCGGGATTCGGCGCCGCTCTCCTCGCATGCACGCGCAACGCCAGCCAGCATACGCCGACGCCGAGCCCGCCGACGATGCCGCCGAACGTGCCGATCCACGCGAGTCCGAAGTCGCGCGCGATGTGGTTGCCCAGCAGCGCCCCTGCGCCGATCCCGACGTTGTAGAGCGCGGAAAAGATCGAGACGGCGAGATCGGTCGCGTCCGGCGCCAGTTTCAGCACCCATGCCTGCATTGCAAGGCCGAAGCAGATGATCGCGCCGCCCCAGACCACGGTGTGAACCGATAGCGTGACGACGCTGAGCGCGCTGGGGAACAGGACCAGCAGGCAGGACGCGATGACGACGATCGACGCCAGCAGGAATTGCGCCGGCCGGTGCGGGTAGAGGCGGTTGAAGCAGAGGGCGGCGGGAATGCCCGCGCCGCCGAACAGGATCAGCAGGGTCGTGATGCCGCTTTCGCTCGCATGGCTGACGTGCTGGAGGAACGGTTCGATGTAGGTGTACGACGTGAAGTGCGCCGACACGACGAGAATCGTGAGCAGGTAGAGCAGGATCAGCGTCGGGTTGCGCAGCAGGGAGGGCAGGCTGGCGAGCGAGCCCGTCCGCTGGCTCGGCAGCGCGGGCAGCGTCGTGCGCAGCATCAGCAACGCGACTGCCGCGGCGCCGGCGATGATCAGGAAGGCCGTCCGCCAACCCAGCGTCTCGCCGATCACGCGTCCAAGGGGAATGCCCGCCACCATCGCGATCGATGTTCCCGTGGCAAGCAGGCCGAGCGCGCGGCTCTTTTTCTGCGGCGGCGCCAGCCTCACCGCCAGCGAGATGGAGATCGACCAGAAGATCGCATGCGCGCACGCGATGCCCACCCGGCCGAACACCAGCACCGGAAAGCTCCACGCGACGCCGGTGATGACGTGGCTGACGATGAACAGCACGAGCACCCCGGCCAGCAGCTTGCGACGTTCGATCGTGCGGGTCGCCAGCGTCAACGGCAGGGACGTCACGGCCACGGTCCACGCATAGATCGTCAGCATCAGGCCGACGTCGGTCGGCTGCATGTGAAGGCTGTCGCCGATCGCGCCGAGCAGCGCGACGGGGACGAATTCGGTGGTGTTGAAAATGAAGGCGGAGAGCGTGAGTGCCCATACGCCCCACCACGAATGTTCGGAGGAGACCGGTTCGGACGTCGACATGCTGGGTTCCGGCAAGGATCGGGAACCGCCGATTATCGCGTATGACTATTGCAATGCAGAACGCAACGTAATGCCGGGCCATTTCCCGGGTTCGTGCAACTCGAACACGAGCTCGGCAATGCGCCTTCGCACCGCCAGCGCTGCGGGACTGACCGGCAGGGTGTTCGACCAGCACAAGCTGACCGGCCGACGGATCTCCGGATCGACGATTCGCCTGGCTGGCGGCCGGTTTCCCGCGTCTCGCGTCGACAGGACGGACGACGGCAGGATTGCATACGCGTTGCCCGAATGCGCGATTTCGAGCTCTGCCGGCAATGAATCGATGTCGGCTGCAATGTTCAATTCGACTCCAGCCTGCGCAAACGCCCGTTCGATCAACAATCGCAGCCCGTTCGGCGAGCTCGGCGCAACGATCGGGAGATTCGCCAGTTGCGACAATGGGCACGAGCCATCGTCTTCTCCCGGCAGGCCGTGTCCGATCACATAAAGGCTCTCGTCGAAGAGGGGGGAAACCGACATGCATGGATTGGCGTCGCTCGAACGAGAGGCGGGGCGATCCGTTTCATGCCCGCCTTTCCGGCGACGCTCATAGCCGCTTCGACCGCCAATGCAGACGCGTGGAACGCAGTGGCTGCGGCGGCCTTGTGCTCGTGTCGTCGGCGCAACGGCTTGCGGGGCATTGCACGCTCGACGCGCGCGCAGGGGCCTTCCTCGGCGTCGTCGATTTCGCGCCGCCGCCAACCGCGCTGTTCCTGCGCCGGCGGCGGCCATCCGGTGGTGTTCGGCTCGTCGGTGTCCAGATCGCGTTCATACAGTTCAGCATTGACGTCACTCCCCGTGTGGTTGGCGAAGCCTCGTGCGTCGCGCACGACGCGGCGATCGCCGATGCGGACGCCGCCCGGCGTCGATCGGCATGGAATAAAAGGCCCCGTGAGCGCATCTCGCAGGAGAAGCGCCCGCGGCGAAGCCACCGGCCAATAGAGAGAGCCGAACGGGAATTTGGCGGTGGTGTGAAGCGTGGAAAGAGAAAGCGGCCCTCGACGGGAGCGTGGTTGTCGAAGGCCGTAAGCCCGTCTGGCTTATCCGAGGCACGCGGCTGGATCTGATCGCGTGTCCAGACGGGACTCCGGGGGAGTCCGGGATGGGCGAGGCGTCGCGCGAAGAAAATGCATGATGCGTCATACGTTTCTTTGTCGAATCAATTTGCCGATTCGCTACGGAGAGCGAATCAATGCGAACCTGGTGAGGCTCGTTGAACCTCGATCGAGCGATGGTCCGCCGACCGGCCGGTCGGCGGACATGGAAACAGCCTCAGCCTTTCAGCTTGACCCACACCTTGTCGCGCAGCGCCATCGCGGCCGGTGAGCAGATCTTCATCGGCTTCAGGCGCTTCTGAAACTCGGGCGGCGGGTTGATCGTCGGGTCCTTCTGCAGTTCGGGCGTCAGGAACTGCGTCGAGCCGACGATCGCATCGTGATAGCGATTGAAGTTCGACGCCTCGGCAATGTTGCGCGGCTCCATCATCCAGTTGATGAAGCGATACGCGTTGTCGCGATTCTTCGCCGCACTCGGGATGACGAAATTGTCGACGTATTGATGCACCCCTTCCCGCGGATACATGAAGACGATGGTCGGCAGCACCTTGTGATACTTGGCCGCGTCGGCGCTCCAGTCGTGATTCATGATGACCTGCCTGGACTGGAAGCGCTCGACCACGCCGTCGTTTGCGTAGGCGAGCAGCGACGGCTTCTGCTTCTCGAGCACCGCGAGCACGCGCTTCGCGTCTTGCGGGTTCTCCGAGCATTCGTCCTGCCCGAGGTACCAGGAGGCCGCCATGTACAGCTCCTCCTGGACGTTCAGCGCGACGATCTTGCCCTTCAGGTACTCCGGCGGCTCGAAGAAGGTCTTCCACGTGTCGGGCAGCACCCCGTTCGGGACGCGCGACGTGTCGTAGACGAGGCCGGTCGTGATCACCTGGTACGGCATCCCGTAATCGCGATTCACGTCGCCGACAGGATGGGCGTACTCGGGCCGGATGTTCCTGGCGTTCGGCAGTTTGGTCTTGTCGAGCTTGTCGATCAGGTTCTGCTTGCCCAGCATCGACACGTAAAGGTCCGAAACGATCACGACGTCGTAGTCGCTGCCGCCGGCCTTCATCTTCGTCGCCACCGCGGCGTCGCTGTCATACGCGGTGAGCGTGACGTCGATCCCGGTTTCCTTCTTGAACTTCTTGAGCAGCTCCACCGGGTAATAGCCCGGCCAGTTGCCGAAACGCAGCACTTGCTCGGCTTGCGCGGATTGCATCATGGCCATGCCGGCCAGGACGACGGTTGCTACGATCTTCATGCTCGCTCCAGGATTGACAGTTGTTTTTCGCTGTTGGCCGCCCGCGAGAGCCAGACCGACAGCAGCGCGGCGCCGAACGAAAAGAACAGCACGATCGTCGCAAGCGCATTCACGTTGGGTTTGACGCCCCGCGTAATGAGGCCGTAGATGTACATCGGCAGTGTCGTCGTCGCCGTCCCCGACAAGAAGTACGTCGTCACGAAATCGTCGATCGACACGACGAAGGCGAGTGCGAAGCCTGCCGCGACCCCGGTGCGGATCAGCGGCCAGACGATCTGCCGAAACACGCGCCAGCGATTGGCGCCGAGGTCGGCCGCGGCCTCGAGATACGACGGGTCGATCCTCGACAGCGAGCCGCGAATCGGCAGATACGCGAACGGGAGACAGAAGACCGTGTGACCGAACACGATCGTCCAGAAGTTGAGCTTGACCGCCACGATCGAAAACAGGATGAGCGTGCCGAGCGCGAGCACGATCTCGGGCACGAGCAGCGGCGACGCGACCAGGATTCCCGTGAAGTCCGCCGTTCGCCGCGTGTTGTTCCACAGATGGAGTGCGGTGGGAATGGCGATCAGTGACGACATCGTCGCCGCGAGGGCGGCGATCGCAAAGGACGTGCGGGCGGCCGCGAAAGCGGCGGCGTCGTGCAGCACGGTCACGTATCCGCTCAGCCCGAATCCTTGCCACACGGTCGCCGATCCGCCGTTGTTGAAGCTCAGCGAGACCAGCGCGACGATGGGCGCGTACAGGAACAGGAAGAAGACCCAGGCGAGCGTGCGCAATCCCGGGAACTCACGCACATTGCGCACGCCGGCCTCCCGTCCTTGCATTCATGAGCAGGCGTTTCGCCAGCACGCAGAGCAGCACCAGCGCGTACATCGCCATCGCCAGGGACGCGCCGAGCGGCCAGTTGTGTGCATCGCCGAACTGGAGATTGATCAGGTTGCCCAGCATCATCGACTTCGCGCCGCCCAGCATGTCCGGAATCAGGAACGCGCCGAGTGACGGCACCAGCACCAGCATGCACCCGGACACGATGCCGTGCCGCGCCGAAGGCGCGATGATCCGCGTGACCACCGTCCAGGGTGTCGCACCGAGATCGAACGCGGCGTCGACGATGTTCCAGTTCATGTGTTCGAGGCTCGTGAAGATCGGGAGCACCATGAACGGGATGAATGCGTAGATCAGGCCGATCACCGTCGCGATGTCGGTATACAGGATCGTGGGAACGTGGGCTCCGAACAGGCCGCCGAGCACTGTTGAAATGACGCCGCCGCTCCTCAGAAGCAGGATCCACGCATACAGGCGGACGATCAGGCTGGTCCAGAACGGCACGGTGACGAAGATGAGCAGCCACGTCCGGCGACGGGCGGGTTGCATCGCGATATAGAGCGCGGCCGGGAAGCCGAGCGCGAGGCAGCCGATAGTCGCTGCGATCGACAGCGCGAAAGTCCGAACGGCGATTGCCGCGAGCCCCGTGTTGAGCGTCCAGTTGCCGTCGAAATCCTGCTCGAACAGAACCCGCCAATAGGCATCGGCGCTGAAGCTCCCCCAACGCACGCCGCCCCATTCTTCCGGCGCGGAAATCGACGCGAATGCGATGACGGCCATCGGGAGCACGACACCAGCCACGAGCAGCAGCAGCGCAGGCGCGGCCAGCGACTGCCCGAGCCATGCGGAATTCACCCGGAACCGGGGCAGGAATGCAAAATCGGTCGCGCTCGGTCGAGGTCCCGTCGCCCCGGACACATGGTTTCTCATAACACGTTCGGCCCGCTTTATTATGCTTCGCAACAGGGTTCGTTCGCTTCGCCCCGGTGGTTTTGTATTCAGATCATGTCGATCGTACTTTTGCGGTTTTGTCCCGGATAGTCAATAGGCACTTGGCGACATTCTTAGGCATTTCACGACAAACCGAGCATATACTCTCGTGAAATCCGGCACCCGATACCGACGCATTCGGATGGAGCACGCGATGAACGGCTCGATGGATTCAACACTTGACCATGTCGATGAAATTCAAACTCCGGTTTCGCTTCACACCGTCTCGATCGTCGTCGATCTGCTTGGCGAGGCCGGCATCGCTGCGGAGGCGGTATTGCGAGGCGCCGATATCTCCGTTCAGCAGCTCGAGAACGACGAAGTGTCGATCACGTATGCGCAGGAGCTCGCCGTGCTGGAGAACGCCAGGCGCCTGTCGCGGGACCCCGCGCTCGGCTTGAAGATCGGGCAGGCGATCCACGTTTCGATCGGCGGGGTGCGCGGCTACGCGATGCAATGTGCGCCGACCTTTGGCGAGGCATGGCAATTCGCATGCGACCATCCGCTCACCGGCGAGTCGTATTTCAGAATGAGAGTGGAAGAGCATGGGGATCTGGCGTCGATCGTCGTGGACGGATATCGCTTCAACGAAAACCTGCGGCAGTTGAATACGGAAATCTGCGTGGCCGCGATTCGGACCGAGTCGGAAGACATGCTCGGTTATCCGGCGCCATTTACGAAAATTGAATTTTCGCTGCCAAAATCAAAAGTCCCGAAACGAACGTTCAAGAAAATGTTCGGCTGTCCGGTCGAATTCAATGCGCCGCATACCCGGATCATTTTTCCCGCCTGGTTGCTGATGTCGAAGCTCCGGTTCTCGAATCGGGCGGTCTTCCGGCAATTGTTGCCGCGCTGCAATCAGCTGGAATGGCAGCTGGCCAATCACACGAAGCAGTCGATCACGGCGCGGGTGACCCAGCTCCTCTATCAGTCGTGGGCCCGATACCGAAGCCTGAATGCGGTTGCCGACGCGCTCGGCATGAATGCGCGCACGCTGCAGCGCCGGCTCGAGATCGAAGGCGCGAACTTCAATGCGCTGGTGAAGAGCGTGATGATCGATCTCGCGAAGAACTTCCTGCAGAACCCGGCGATCGCCTTGTTCGACGTCGCCGAAAAGCTGGGCTATTTCGACGTCGCCACGTTCAGCCGGGCGTTTGCCCGCATTTCAGGCGAGAAGCCCGGCGCCTATCGGAAGTTGCTGTTGTCCGGGCAGCGAGAGGGGTTGTAGCAAGGGGGCGGCTGCCTGGTCCGCCAGCCTTCAATCCCGGCATTGACGGGTCGGATGGCTTTCGCAAATTCCGGAACATCGCGCGCGCAAAGCGGCTTGAAATTTCGGGTTCGAATTCATAGCATTGTCGAAAGCCATGCTCGCCAGCACCACAAGCAGAACAGCACCGATCAAGGACAGGAAAAACGGGCCGCCGCCGCCGCGCATGTCCACATTCCGGGGAATCATGAACGCGCGATCCACTGCGCAACGGCAGCCTGATGCCGCTGTCCCGATCTCCCTGCAAGCGGCGCATGCGAACGCGCGCCGGACATTGATCCGCGTTTTCCCTGATGCAGAAACGGCGGCGCAGGCCGATGTTGCAGGCAAGGCGTGAGAATTCAATACGAGGGCCATCATGACGACGCCGGCAACCCACAGCGCAACAGGCGGCAGCACGACAGTCGATGCGACGCAGCCGGCCGACGAGTCGCCCGCCGCGCCGGTGATCCTGCTCGTCGACGACGAGCCCGCGGTGCTGTCGGCGCTCAAGCGCCTGCTCAGGCCGGCGCGCTATGAGGTGCTGACCGCCGACGGCGGCGAGGCGGCGCTCGAGCTCCTGGCGTCGACCGAAGTCGACCTGATCGTATCGGACATGCGCATGCCGCACATGAGCGGCGCGGCGTTCCTCGCCCGCGCGCGGGACTTGCAGCCCGACACGATGCGCATCCTGCTGACCGGCTATTCGGAAATCGACTCGGTGGTGCAGGCGATCAACGAAGGCGGCATCTATCGCTACCTGAACAAGCCGTGGGACGACCACGATTTGCTGCTGACGATCGAACAGGCGCTCGAACAGCGGCGCCTGCGGCGCGAGGCCGCGCGGCTGGCGGCGCTCACGCAGGCGCAGAACGAGACGCTGCGCCAGTTCAATACGGCGCTCGAAACCCAGGTGCGGGCCCGCACCGAGGAACTGGCCCAGACCGTGATGTTCCTCGAAGCGGCGCAGCGCGACCTGAAAAGCAATTTCACGGCGATGGTGCAGATCTGCGCGAGCATGATCGAGCTGCGCTGCGGGGCCGCCAGCGGGCAGTCGATGCGCATCGGCGAAATCGCGCGGCATCTCGCGTTCGCGTCCGAGATGTCCAGCCTTCACGCGCAGGACGTCTATTACGCCGGGCTGCTGCACGGGATCGGCAAGCTGTCGTTGCCCGACGAGCTGCTGCACAAGCCGCTGAGCCGCATGACGACGGACGAGGCGCGGCTGTTCCAGCAGCATCCGCTGCGCGCGCAAATGGTGCTGACGCCGGTTGCGCAGCTTCATCAGGTCGCGTCGATCGTGCTGCACCAGTATGAACGGTTCAACGGCCGCGGCACGCCGGACGGCCTCGCGGGCATCGATATTCCGCTCGGCTCGCGAATCGTCGCGGTCGCGCGCGATTTCGAGGGGCTGCGCCTCGGCGAGATCGGCCCGCCGCATTCCGTCGAACAGGCGCTCGACGTCCTCAAGTCGCAGGCCGGCGTGCGTTACGACCCGCAGATCGTCGAACGCTTCGTTGCGCTGATGCAAAGGCCCGCGACATTGGGCATTGCATCGTCCGTGTCCGAAGTGAAATCCGAGCAGTTGTGCGAAGGGATGCAGCTCGCGGACGACCTGCGCACGCATCGCGGCGTGCTGCTGATGACGAGGGGCAGTGTGATGACGACCCATCAGATCGAACTCGTGCGCCGTTTCGAAGCGCGGGAAGGGACGCCGTTCGACATTCTGGTGCTCGCCGCCCCGAGCGCGCCGAAGCCTGCGCCGGCGGCCGGCGGCCCGGCCGGGTAACGGCGGCGCGGCGCACGACAGGAAGCACGACCTGCCGCACCACGCGGCAACGGCCCACTCACCTGACCGGGCGCGACCATGCAAGGCACTTTTCATCTGCCGCTCGTCCTGCTGTCGCTCGTCATCGCGACGCTGGCGTCCTACACGGCGCTCGATCTGGCTGCGTTCATTTCGCTGCTCGACAAGCCGCGGCTCAGGCGCGCGTGGCTGGGCGGCGGTGCGGCCGCGATGGGCACCGGAATCTGGTCGATGCATTTCGTCGGGATGCTGGCGTTTTCGCTGCCGATTCCCCTCGGCTACGACCTGGTCGAGACGGGCGTATCGCTGGTGATCGCCGTGCTCGTGTCGTACTTCGCGCTGAGCGTGGTGACGCGCGCCACACTGACGCGTTCCCGGCTGCTCGCCGGCGGCGTGCTGATGGGGGGCGGCATCGCCGGCATGCATTACACGGGCATGGCCGCGATGCAGATGCAGCCGGGCATCCGCTACGATCCCGCGCTGTTCGCCGCGTCGATCGGCATCGCCGTGCTGGCGTCGACCGTCGCGCTGTGGCTCGCCCAGGCGCTGCGCACGCGGCAAGCGGGATTTGCGATCGCGCGACGCGCGGGCGCGGCCACGCTCATGGGCATCGCGATCAGCGGCATGCATTACACGGCGATGGCGGCGGCGCATTTCGCGCCGGACGCGCGTTGCGGCGCCGCGAACGGCATCGACACGCCGTGGCTGGCAACGACGGTCGCGCTGTTCACGCTGGCGATCCTGATCGTGACGCTGATGATCTCGCGCTTCGACGCGCGCACGATGTTCCTGCGCGGCATCACCGACATGCTCGAGGACCTCGTGCAGGTGCGGACGGCCGAGCTCGAACAGGCGCTGCGCCGGTACGAGCTGACGACCGAGACGCTGCAGCGCACCCGCGCGCACATGGCGCGCGAGATCGAGGAACGCAAGGCGGCGCAAGCACGCCTCGAACAGGAGAAGGACGAACAGCGGCGCCTGCTGCACGAGCTCGAGGAAACCCACGTTCAACTACTGCAGTCGGAAAAGCTCGCGTCGATCGGCCAGCTCGCGGCCGGCGTCGCGCACGAGATCAACAATCCGATCGGCTTCGTCAGCGCGAATCTCAATACGCTGAAGACGTGGGTCCGCGGTCTGCTCGACGTGGTCGCCGCGCATGAGGCCGCGCTGCCGAGGCACGACGCCGAAACCCGCGTTGCGCTGGCGGCCGCGGGACGCGCGGCGGATATCGACTACATCCGCGGCGAGATCGCGACGCTGATCGATGAATCGATCGACGGGACGATGCGGGTGCGGCGCATCGTGCAGGACCTGCGCGACTTCTCGCGCCCGGGCAGCGACGAATGGAGCGTCGTCGACATCCACGCGGGCCTCGAGAGCACGCTGAACGTCGTCCACAACGAGCTCAAGTACAAGGCCGACGTCGTGCGCGAGTACGGCGACGTGCCGCACGTCGAATGCCTGCCTTCGCAACTGAACCAGGTGTTCATGAACCTGCTCGTCAATGCGGCGCAGGCGATCCCGGGGCGCGGCGTCATCACGATTCGCACGACGAGCGACGGCGACCACGTGACGATCGCGATCAGCGATACCGGAAAGGGCATGCCGCCCGACATCATGCGCCGGATCTTCGATCCGTTCTTCACGACCAAGCCGGTCGGGCAGGGGACCGGGCTCGGGCTGTCGGTGTCGCACGGAATCGTCGAGCGTCATCGCGGCGTCATCGATGTGACGAGCGAGCCGGGGCGCGGTTCGACTTTCTCGATCCGATTGCCGATCCGGCATGAGCGCGACGAGGCGAATGCCGCCGTGTTAAAGGATGAGGCGTGAATGTTCGGCTTGTATCGCGTATTGCGCAACTAACGGTCTAGCCGCCCCTAACCCGCCAACCGCGCCCCGGATTCCCGGGGCGCGGTAAAGGCTTGCCGTCAGGCGGGGAGGGCCTTCCGAAACGTCATGGTGGACCTGCCCTATGCTGTATCATTCCGAGCCGTTAGCAAAATGAAGCGTGCGAGGGAACGAGTCTCACGCCGGCAGTAAGTCATGGCATTGATTAACGGGCCGCCATGAACAATTGATTCAAACAAAACACAAATAGTATTGAAAGTGCGTGAGACCAGAGATTTACCGCTTGTCGTCGATCTCGACGGCACGCTGACAACAACCGACACGCTGGCTGAATCCGTCATCCGTGCCGTCCGGCGCAAGCCGGCGAACCTGCTGCGATTTCCGTTCTGGCTCGCCAGCGGCCGCAGCACGTTCAAGGCCAGGATTGCGGAGCAGGCCGATCTGCGCGTCGAACATTTGCCTTATCGAGCGCCGTTGGTCGAGTATCTCGAACAAGAGCAGCAGCGAGGCCGCAAGATCATCCTCGCGACGGCCGCGCATCGCTCGATCGCGGAACGGGTCGGCGAGCATCTCGACCTGTTCGACGAAGTCATCGCGACCGATGGCGAGACCAACCTGAAAGGCGAAGCGAAGCTGGAGAGCATTCGCAAGCACGTCGGCGAGCGTTTCGTCTATGCGGGCGACAGCAAGGCCGATCTTCCTGTCTGGGCCGCGGCGCAGGGCGCGATTCTCGCGGGTGCCGCACCGGCCGTGACCGCGACGATTCGCGACACCGTTCGCGTCGAACGCGAGTTTTCGAACGAGTGCGCCAACGTCGCGACCTGGTGCAAGGCGCTGCGCGTGCATCAATGGCTGAAGAACCTGTTGCTGTTCGTGCCGTTGCTCACGGCGTTCGCATTCTTCGATGCCGACAAGATCGGGACCTTGGTGCTGGCGTTTTTCGCGCTGTCCCTTGGCGCGTCCGCGACTTACATCGCCAACGATCTGTGGGATCTCGACAACGACCGCCGTCATCCGCGCAAGCGCAATCGCCCGTTCGCGAAAGGCACGCTGTCGATCGCGCAGGGGATCGGCGGCGGCGCCGTGCTGCTGATGCTGGCATTTGTGCTCGCCTGCGCGGTATCGGCGCAATTCGCGGCGATGTTCGTCGTGTACCTGATGTTGACCACCGCGTACAGCTGGCGGCTGAAGTCGATCGTGCTGCTCGACGTCATCGTGCTGTCGCTCCTGTACACGCACCGAATCGTTGCCGGTGCCGTGGCGGTCGGCATCGCCGTCAGCCACTGGCTGCTCGCGTTCTCGGTCCTCACGTTCCTGAGCCTCGCGCTCGTCAAGCGCTGTTCGGAGCTCGTGCTGCTGCGGCGGAGCGACAAGCGCGAGTCCGCCGGTCGCGACTACCGGGTCGGCGACCTCGAAGTGATGTGGCCGTTCGGCATCGGCGCATCGCTTGCCGCGGTAGTCGTGTTCGGGCTCTTCATCAGCGCCCCCGAAACGGCCGCGCGTTATGCGTCGCCGCATTTGCTCTGGCTCGTGCAGATCGCGTTGATCTATCTGTTCGGCCGGCTGTGGGTCACGACGGTGCGCGGGGCGATGCACGACGACCCGATCGTGCACCTGCTCGAGAACCGCGGCAGCCTCGGGGTGCTGCTCGTGATGGTGGCGATCGTGCTGGTCGCGCATTTCCTGCCGATCCTGTAATTGGAACAATCAATACCCATGACGGAAAAGAATCAAAAGAGAGTGGCGGCGTTCTGCCGTTTCGCGATCGTCTACGTGATGCTGTTCATCTGCGCAGGCAACATCACCAACAGCATGCTGCTGAAATGGGGGTTCCGCGACGACCAGGGCGGGAATTTTGCGACCAGCTACAGCCTGGTCGGCATGATGAACGGCGACGCGCCGAAGCCGTTCGCCTATCGCTCGTCGTTTCCGCAGGCCGCGAAGTGGCTGACCGAGCGGCTCGATCCGGAGACGCAGCAAAAACTCTACCGTTCGATCACGCGCCACGATTCGCTGCGCAACGCCTATTTCTCGGGCGTGCCGAGCGAGTACTGGACACCGGTCGTCGCGATCACCTATCACCTGACGTACATCGCGATCGTGTTGTCGATGCTGTTCGCGCTGCTGCTGGTCTACAAGCTCGCACGCCTGCACGGACTGAACTTCGGCCAGTCGGTCGGCTTTCTTGCCGCATTCAGTTTTATCTATCCGCTGACGTTTCAGCAAGGCGGGTACTACTACGATTTCTTCGAGATTCTCGGCGCGCTCGGTGCGTGCTATTTCCTGCTACGGCAGCGCATGGTGGTGTGCACGCTGCTGATCGCGATCTTCTCGCTGAACAAGGAAACGTTCTTCCTCGTTCCGCTCGCGCTGTTCTTCCTGCACGACAGCGACGTCGCGCTGTCGAAGCGGTTCGGCTGGCTTGCCGCGCAGCTCGCGATCTGCTTCGCGACGCGCCACTTCATCATGAGCGGCTATGCCAATAACGCCGGCGACTTCGTCGCCTTCCAGCTGTGGGGCAACCTGAAATTCTGGGTGAATCCGGCGTCCTATCTGTCGTTCTACAACCTGGTCGGCAAGGGCATTTTCACGCCGAGCCTGGAGAATCCGCTGATGCTGGTGCCGCTCGCGGTGTTCTTCCGTACGGCGTGGCGCAATACGCCGGCGCGTTATCGCCGCTACTTCCTCGCGGCCTTCGTCCCGGTGGTGCTGCTGTTCCTGCTGTTCGGTTGCCGCGACGAGGCACGTAATTTCTCGGTCGTGTTTCCGGCGATCATCCTGATCGCGCTGCATGGCGCAACCCGGTTCGACGCGATCTTCGGCGGCCGGGCAGCGGCCGACCATGGCGGAGCGACGCGTACGCCGCGTGTATCCGGCATTGCCGAGGTGAGGGAGACCGCGTGATGAACTGGCTGATCCTCGCCGCAAGCGGCGCGTTCGGCGGACTGGCAAGCGTGCTGCTACGCATCGCCGCGATGCAAGGCGCGGCGGCCGGCGCTTCGGCGCTGTTGCCGTGGGTGCTGCGCGGTGCGGCGATCGGCGCATACGGCGCCGGTTTCGTGCTGTATGCGTTCGCGCTGCGCAAGGCGAACCTGAGTGTCGCTTATCCGTTGATGGTCGCGATTTCGATTCTTGTCGTGCTCGGCTTCACGGCATTGCATGAACATGTGCTGCGTCCGACTCAGACGGTGGGTGCGCTGGTCATTCTCGTCGGCATCTGGTTGGTGACACGGTCCGCGTAAGACAGCAAAGACATGACGATCGACGGGTGGCCTGTCTTCGCGATCGGCGATTGAGATTGCCGCCGAGCGTCCGGAACCATGCGTCGATCGGCGCGGCATCGACGTATCGGCAGGGTGACGAAATTCGGCGCGCCACGCAGATGCGACAAGTTCAGAACTTCAGCGCCAGCATTGCGATGCCGAATGCAAAAAAAGCGAGCGCACTGATGCGCGACAGCAGGCGGGAGGCATCTGGGCGACCGAGGTAGGCCTTGGTCCTGCTGGCAATGCCGGCATATGTCGCGTGCACCAGTGCGAGTGCGACGCAGTAGGTGGCAATCGCCGCGATCAGCCTTGGCAACGACGCATTGCCGTTGCGTCCGTGGCGAACTGCGGGAGCACGGAGAGAAAAAAGAGCAGGGACTTGGGATTGCTCGTCTGGAGCAGCGTGCCCTTGAGCAACAGCGACCCGTGCCGAACAGTATCCGTCGACAAACCCGACGCCCGAGGATTAAAGCATGTTAGGCACTTTTGCTAAGGTCTACATTCAGGTCGTTGACGACGCAGCCAGAACTTGGCCCCCTCGGTCTGCTCGATCCAGAGGCCGAGCACGTCGCGTGTGTCGTCGCGGTGCACGCCCAGCCCCAGGCAGATCGCCTTGTTGCGAACCACGCCTTCGTTACGCATCTTGACGCGCAAGGCGTCGAAGAACACCACCGGATATATCGGCTCGAGCGGCCGCTGCCGGGCACCAGTTGATTGATCAGCTCCGGGTCAAGGTTCAAGCCCTTGCCCGGTTCTATCGTCACTTCTTCCTTGCGTTTGCGTCGCATAAAAGTGGCTCCTTGGCCGTCAGTTTATGCCTCACACACACGGTTTCGGACAGGCTCGTCGTATCCGCTCGGTCGACGATTTCACGAACGTTCGTCGTGCCGCATCACCACATATAGCGGACACCCATATTCCCGCTTACGCCTCGGCGGCGCTCACCGCCGACGTTATGCTCATAGCGAGCGGAAGCATACAGGTTGCCGTGTTTTCCGTAGCTCACGGTGAAGCCGAGCCCGACGTCGAGCCAAGTACGTGACAGCGTGGTGTCGATCGGCGTCCCGCCCACAACGGTTTGGCCCGGCGAGATAAAATCGCGCAGCAGGTTGGCGGTGAAGTACGGCGTTAGCGCGCTGGATTTCGTCGCGTTTTCCATGTCGGAGCGCAGCAGACGGAAACCGATGCGTCCGCGCAGCGCATGGGTCGTGGTGCCCGAAATGGCGGACACGTTGTCATTGAAGCCCTTCAGGTTCAGGTATTGATAAGCGAGTTGAATCTGCGGTTCGAAAGCGACCGGCAACCGCGGTACCTGAAAGGCTTTGCCAAGCTCTTCGGATACCGCTGCGCCAAACCCGTTCTGGCCCGCCGTATTACCGGTGATATCGCCATACCGATTGTGGTAGTGATTGAATTGAATGACGCTGTCGGCATAAGCGCCATCCGTGAAATACCGGGTCCAATAGCCGCCGAAACCTTGCGTTTGCGTTTCGACCGTGCCGGTTGCCGTGCCGAGTCCCACGATGCTGCGCATTCGATCGGAGAAGTCCGCCGATGCGGAACCGAAGTTCAGCGTGACGCCTGCATGGGTGCTGCCCCCTGCCGCATCGCGCGCGAATGTCCAGTCCTTGCCGAATTGCACGAACATGCTTCGGCTGTCTGCCGAAAAGCGCGAGATCGCGTCCGCCTGCAACGTCTGTCCTTCGATACGGCCCCATACGCCATCGGCACCCGTATTTTGCGGCGCGGCCGCGCCCGGAACGTCGCCTACTCGCCGATGAAGCGTGCCAAGCATGGAAAAGCCCAGATTGGCATTCAGCTGCGGCGTCATCACATAGCCGACCGTGCCGGGGCGATAGGCGATCGGGGCTGACTGAATGGCCGGCGCATCTTGAGTGGTGAGGTTGTCGCCGGCCGGCACTGACCCGGAATGGTCGGTCGAGGACGAATCGTCTGCCGTGGACGCTTCGGATGACGAAGACTGGCTTTCCAGCGTCGAGCGCAGATACCAGTTGCCATTGGTTGCGTTGCTACCCGTGCCGCCTTTGTACAGCGTGTAGACGTAGGCGCCTGCCTCGATCTGCGCGGACTGCGTGAACGTGCCGCCGGATATGCCGTCGACCTGAATCACCTTGATGCCGTCGCCTGTGGTGAGCGCACCGAGCCCTTGCGCGTTGACGATCTGCACGCCGGTATTGCCCGAGGTGGAGCCCTGCACATGCAGCAGGTCGGTGACCGATGAAGAGTCGCCGAGCACCGTATTCATCACCAGCCGGCCGTCATTGCCTGCGTAATCCCCGGTCACGGTGAGCGTGGTTCCCGCCGTCGTGCCGAAGTGGACGGTGCCACTATTGCTCACGCCTGCAACGGTCTGGCTGAACCCGTTCAGATCGAGCATGGCGCCGCCGGCGACGGCGAAGCTCGACATCGCGCTGAACGCGCCGGTCGATCCCGCCTGCAAGGTGCCGGTGCTGACCGTGGTGTTGCCCGAATACGTATTCTCGCCCGAAAGCGTCAGGGTGCCGGTGCCGGTTTTTCGTAGCGAGCCGGTGCCGGCGATCGCGGCGTTCAGCGCCGCATCGAATTCGCCGGTATCGAAGATGCCGCCGTTGGCGCCCAGCGTCACGCCGCCTGCATTGAGCTGCGCCGGCCCAAGATAGCGCACGGTGCCGTTGTCGAGCGTCAACGAACTGACGTTCGACGCCCCCGTCACATTCCATATCGAGCTGTTTTGCAGCGTGGCATCCAGGGTTGAGGCGGAATCCACGTCGGCGGTACCGGTCAGGGTGGACCCATCGGCCACGACGTTCAGCGTAGCGCCGCTGTCGGCGATCATCGCATGGTTGCCCGCCGTGACCGTCGAGTTGTCGAGGCTCACGGACAGCGCCGCGCCGCTCGCATGCAGGCCGTTGGCCTGCGCCGATTCCAGTGTGCTGTCGACAAAGCTGGCCGAGGCGGCGGCCGTCGTGTCGTACGCCGCGCCGTAGACGACGTCAGAACCCGCGCCGGTCGCCTTCAGCGTGCTGTCCGCCACCGACAGGTTGGTGCCGCCCGCGACATAGGCAGCCGGCGCATTCTGCCCCGAAGTGCTGATCGTCAGGCCCGACGCGGTAATGGACGGCGCGGTCGTGCCGACGTCGCCGGACGTCGCCGGCATGCCGGCGACCACGAGCCCCCATGCATCATCGCCGGACGTCGAGACGGAACCGCCTTTCAGCTGCATCTGTGCGCCAAACAGCGCGGCTGCACCGAAACTGCTGGCGCCCGACGTAAGCACCCCGACGTTCGCTGCGTTCAGCGTGGCGTTGTCCGACGCGAGCAGACCGGTCGAATTGTCGCCGGTCGTGGTGACCGTGCTGTTCGAAATCTGGATGACGTTCTCGGTCGTGCCGTTGCCGACCACGCCTTGCGCACCGATCTGGACGCCCCGCGCATTGCTGCCCGCGGTGACGATCGACACGTCGTCGAGCGTGATTAACCCGCCTCCCTGATTGTATGCGCCGATGCTGTTGTTGCCCGAGGTAGAAACGGTGATGCCGGTTGCGGTCAGGTTCGACCCCGTGCCGATGGCATACAAGCCGTATGCGTTTTGTCCGGAAGTGTTGACCGAGCCGTCTTGCAGCATGATCGTACTGTTGTCGCTTGCTTCTATGCCGTGCGACCAGTTTCCCGAGGTCGTTACCACGGTATTGTCGAGTGCCGCCGTCGCATTGCCGAACAGCGCATGGACGGCCGGCGATTGCGATCCGGTGGTCGCCACCGAACTGTCACTGAGCTTAACGTTGCCGCCATATGAAACATAGACGGCCTGCGCATTGCTACCCGCCGTCGAAATGTCGGCCGAACCGGTTGCGGTGCCGCCGTTGGTCACGAAAAGGCCATATCCGCTCACGAAGTTGCTGGTCGTCGAGATGATGCCGTCGACCGTAACAGTCGAGCCGCCGGTAACGGAAACGGCCTGAGCGCGAACCAGGGGCGACGCGAGCAACAGAACGGCTGCCGCGATACTCTTCTTCCGAAACCATTGAGATGACGCAATACTTCGAATCATGTGGTACCTTGCTCTCTTCTTTTACAAATTGGAATTATCAGGAGTGCGGAGAAAGCGCAGAATGCCTTCTACAATGCGTAGTAGCTTGGATTCTTACGTCGGGTCGGTCTATAGAAGAAACCTTAAAATCGATGGGAGCTCGAGCGACTCAACGGGCGTTGGTTCAGAACTGCAGACCGAAACTGCGCGCATATGCCTCGACAAGCGCCGTTCGAAGGGAGAAACAAACCGCATCGCGGCGACCGCAAATGGGTCAATGGCTGGTGGCCCGAACAGATTTCCAACCGGCTGCCGAAGACTTTCCGGATGACGAAGCCATGCTCGCGCACCTGCCTCGGGAGAATGGCTATGGGTTGACTCTCCGGACGAAGAACGGACCTGCGCCGGCTGTCTACGGAGCGATCACGATGGCCAATACGCTCAAGAAGACCGTGACTGACATGCCTGCCCGGTTGTGGCGGTCATTGACTTGGGATCGTGGCAAGGAACTATCCGATCACGCCCGTTTTCACCATTGATTCCGGGGTAAAGGCATTCTTCGCCGACCTGCACGGTCCATGGCAGCGTGGCACTCAAGACGCTGAAGGTCGAAAGGATCTATCAGACCCACTACGAAACGCGCGCCCAAGCCCGCTGAATATCGTCGACTGGATCGAGAGCAATTGCAATCGCCAACGCCTGCATACCTCAATCGACTACCTCGCCCCCGTCGAATACGAGGCCAGGTTGATCGCAGCATGAGTCGCTGTACGTGGAAACGAGGCAGGGTCGCTTTGCGCTACGTGTGGGTCGGTGCGCAGCAACTGATGCCGTTGGCCGGTATTCGTCGGAACGCAACGAGGCTCGTGGTCGATTCGGCTGCACTGGTTTGGTGTGAATTTGTATGATTAATAAAGGCGTCGAAATTTCATCTCAGATATTGGGAAGTTTGAATTCCGTTGAAAATGAGCCGGAATCACGTCGTCCGACGTCTTGCTTTTTTATCGGCCTCTCTGCAAAATTGTGAAGCGAATAATTACATTCTTAAACCCGTTTCATCTATACGGATCGTAGGGGGTAGGGATGCAGGCAAGGCGAATGCAGTGCAATCTCGCAGCCGTTCTGCTGGCGATGCTCCATATAGGAGCGGCTTACTCGCAGACCGCCACGACCGGCACCATCAATTTCACCGGCAGCATTACCGATGTTCCGTGCGAAATCGATACAACCGCTACGAGCAACGCTGTGACCATGGGCAAGGTCTTCGCGAACGACTTCAATGGCGTAGGATCGACGACCGGCGCCACCGCGTTCAAGATTGTCCTCAAGAATTGCGGTGCATCGACGACGGGTGCGACGGTGCTCTTCACGGGTACGACGGACAGCGCCAATCCCACGGCGCTCCAAACGACGGTCGGTGGCGCGGGCGGGGTTGCATTACAGCTCGTCGACGACGCCGGCACGCCGATCAGCATCGGCTCGAGCAGCAAGGCCTACACGATTGCCGAGGGCGACAATACGTTCAATTTCGCGGCGCGTTACATTGCGACGTCCGCGACCGTGACTGGCGGTGCAGCCAATGCCACGGCGCTATTCGCACTGACATATAAGTAGCGCGCGTCGAATATCGACTCGCCTGCGAGCGTGCGAGGATACAAAGACCGTTTTCCTTGACGCGGCGCCGAGGCCGCGGTTTTCACGAAGAGAGACGAAGCATGCGCCTGTCTATCGTTTGTCATGTCGCTTTTGCCACCCTTCTTGCCCTGAGCGGCGCCGCCGCCCACGCAGGCATCCAGGTGGGCGGCACACGGGTGATTTTCGATGCGAAAGTCGATGTGCGCGATGCGTCGGTCGCCGTGCGGAACAAGGGCGAGACGCCGTATGTGATCCAGATCTTCGTCGACGATGGAAACGGCAATACGCGCCGAATGCCGTTTACGGTCACGCCGCCGCTCTTCCGGCTGGACGGCGGCAAGGAACAGATCGTCGGCGTGCGCTATGTGAAGCGCGGCGCCGGCTTGCCGCAGGACGTCGAGTCCGTCTACTGGATCAATGTGAAGGAGATTCCGCCCACCGAGAAGCGCAAGGCGGACGTCAACACGCTCAGGATTGCCGTGCTTACGCGCATCAAGCTCTTTTATCGGCCGGCGGGGCTGGCGGGGCACGCGGCCGACGCGCCGTCGCAACTCAAGTGGTCAGTCGTGGCAAGCCCGATCGGGAAAGGGGTGGCGTTGAAAGTCAGCAACCCGACGCCGTATCACGTGACCTTTTCGACTATCGAGCTTCACGCCGAGCAGAACGCAAGCATCAACGCGGACATGGTGAATCCCAGGAGCGACCTGATCGTTCCGATTCCGTCGAAGGCTGTCTCGCAACTCGGCCCCGTCAAATTCAGCTATACCACCATCAACGATTACGGCGCCGTCACGCCGGCGACGGAAGTGACGGCGCAACCGGCCGGTTCGCCCGAGGCATCGCAGCAGTAAGGCGCGATGATTCGGCATCGCGGCGCCGATATCAGCCTTTCGCGCATACGTGTGACCATGCTGGCAGCCGTGTTGACGGCGCTTTCGGCGACCGCTCGCGGCGAACCGGCGCTCGAGTTCGATCCCGCCTTTCTCGAATTGGGCGGCGGCCAGGGCGGGGCCGATCTTTCCGTGTACGCGACCTCGAACCGCGTGCTGCCGGGCGTCTATTTGGTCTCGGTCCTTGTGAACGGCGAGGCGATCGATCGGCGTGACGTCGCATTCGGGGCCACCGGCACATATGAAGGACGGGAGGACGCGCTTCCCTGCCTGACCGCCAGGATGTTCGACGAGTGGGGCGTCGACGTGGCCGCGTTTCCGAGGCTGGCGCAAGCCGGCGAAGACGCATGCGTCGATATCGCCGCCAGCGTTCCTTACGCCCGGATCGACTTCGACAGCTACCGGCTGCAGTTGAACGTCACGATACCCCAGGCTGCGTTGAAGCGCCGCGCGCGCGGATCGGTGGACCCGGCGCGCTGGGATCAGGGCATCGACGCTGCGCTGCTCGACTATCAACTCAGCGCCGCCCAGTATGCGGGCGGCAATTTCGCGTCAGCCAATTCGCGTACGACGTTGTACGCGGGGCTGCGCGGCGGCATCAATCTGGGCGCCTGGCGGGTATCGCATACGTCGTCGTTCCTGCGGGGGCTCGATGGCCGGAATCGTTTTCAGGTCATCAATACGTTCGCGCAGCGCGACATCGCCGACTGGAACAGCCGGCTGATGGCCGGCGAAGGCACCACGCCCGCCAACATTTTCGACGGCTTTCAGTTTCTCGGCGTGCAGCTCAATACCGACGAGACCATGCTGCCCGATAGCCTGCGGGGCTACGCGCCCACCGTGCACGGCGTCGCGCAGACCAATGCGCAGGTGACGATCAAGCAGAATGGTTTCGTCATCTACAGCACCTACGTGCCTCCCGGACCATTCACGATCGACGATCTCTATCCGACGTCGTCGTCGGGGAATCTGGAAGTGACGATCACCGAGGCCGACGGGCACGTCACGACATTCACGCAACCGTATTCCGCCGTGCCGATGCTGCTGCGCGACGGTTCGTGGCGCTACAACGTCACGGCGGGGCGGTATCGCGACGGCATTTCAGGCTCGCATCCGAGCTTCGCGATGGCGACGGTCGCACGCGGCCTGCCGGCAGAATTCTCCCTGTACGGCGGGTTCATCGGGGCCGGCATGTATCAAGCGGCGCTCGTCGGCGTCGGCAAGAATCTCGGCAACATCGGCGCGGTATCGTTCGACGTGACGCACGCGCGCAGCGCGGTCGATCTGGCCGACAGCAGCACGGTGTCGGGGCATGCCTTTCGCGTACTTTACGCGAAGGCCGTGAGCAGTTGGGGCACGGATTTCCGATTGCTCGCGTACCGTTACTCCAGCGCGGGCTATCGAAGCTTCGCCGATGCGGTGCAATTGCGCGACGGCAGCGAGCCCGCCGTGCTGGGCGCCAAACACCAGCGTCTCGAAGGCACGGTGAACCAGCGTCTCGGCCGGTTCGGCTCGATGTACGCGACGGTGGTCGTGCAGACCTACTGGGGCAGTGCGGCGCACAGCACCGTGTATCAGCTCGGGCACAGCGGAACCTGGGGGCGCGCCAGCTACGGGGTCTATTCGGCCTACAGCAAAGGAAGCGGCGTGCCGTCGAGCTGGAACGTGTCGTTGTCGCTGTCGATGCCGCTGGAGGTGCTTTCCGGCGGCGCGCGAACGCGCGCAACGGCCGGCGGCAGCGCGAACGTTTCGTACTTCGTCAGCCGAAACAACGAGAACCACGTGAACCAGCAGATGACGGTCGGCGGCAGCAGCAGCGATCAGCGTCTGAACTACAGTGTGGGCGTCGCGCATTCCAATCAGTCGGACGTCAGCGGCTCGGCATCGACGAGTTACCTCGCGCCGTTCGGCCGCTACGACGCGTCGATCGGCAGCGGCCGCGGATATACGCAGGCCGCGTTCACGGCAGCCGGCGGCATGCTGTGGCATGGAACCGGATTGTTGTTCACGCAACCGCTCGGCGATACCGTGGCGATCGTGGACGTGCCGAACGTGCGGGGCGTTCACTTCGAAATGCACCCTGGCGTGACCACGAATCGGGCCGGCGAAGCGGTGATTCCGCGTTTGAATCCATATCGCGTCAATCGCATCGTCGTCGATCAGCGCCGCATGCCGCGGGACGTGGAGATCCGGAACCCGGTGAGCGAGGTCGTGCCGACTCGCGCGGCGGTCGTTCAAACCCGCTTCGATTCGGTCGTCGGCTTCCGGGCCATGTTCTCGTTGACGCGCGCTGACGGCTTGTCTCCGCCGCAGGGCGCGATAGCCGAGAACGACGAAGGGCAGGCGCTCGGCGTCGTCGGGATGGACGGCGAGGCGTTCGTGGCCGGCTTGCCGGCTGCTGACGGACATTTCGTCGTTCGCTGGGGCGCGGATCGGCAGAACCGATGCCGGGTGCATTACTCGCTGCCCGGGAAAGGGGCGGGCGACGCGTATCCTGCCGCGGAGGCGACATGCGATTGACACGCGAACGATGTGTTCGATGTCTTGGCCGGTATTGGTCGATGCTCGCTTTCTGGCCCGTCGTTGTCGTGCTGCCGGTCGGCGCGCACGCGGCCACCTGCGAAGGCGACAAGACCCTCGTCACGCTTCCCGCCATCGCAGTGGCGTCCGATGCGCCAGTGGGGACGGTGTTGTGGAGCCAGAGCGGGATTGCGTTCAACACCCATTGCACGGTGGGCTGGCCTTTCGATACCAGCAATATTTACGTTTGGCGCGCCGACTTGAACTCGATGCTTCAGCAATACGGATTGACATTCTGGCTGACCTACGCGGGACAGGGCGGCGACACCGCGCAGCAAATCAAGAGTCCGATGGTCGTCGATCTGGGAGGCAAGGCTGGCTATGCGAGCGGGACCGTCGACCTGGAACTGAGGAAGACGGGCGCGACGCCGGCGCAAGGCGTTGTCAGCGCGGCGGATATCCCCGCGTTCTATCTGGACAGCAATACGAACTATAAAAAGGGTTCGCACTACATTCGCGGGCTGACCGGCATTTCGTTCGTTTCCTATACCTGCGACGTCGACGCAGGATCGCGCAGCATGACCGTTCCTCTAGGCGACGTGCGCGTCGACCGCTTCACCGGAGCCGGCTCGACTTTCGCGGATCGAAGTTTCAGCATCGGCATGACGTGTACGCAGCCGGCCGGTGCATACAACATCTCGCTCACGTTCGCGGCGACGTCAGACGCGTCCGGCGCGCCGGGCGTTCTGGCGATCACGCAGGGCGCCGCGGCGGCGACGGGCGTCGGCATTCAATTGCTGATGAACGGCTCGCCGGTGACGTTCGGCTCCGTTATCGATGCCGGCAGTGCAACTGCGGGCGCGACGCTGGCGATTCCGATGACGGCGCGCTATTACCAGACCGGCAGCGTGGTGACGCCAGGCGCTGCACACGGCATCGCGACGTTCACCATCAGCTACAAGTGACTCATTCCGTCGTAACGGAAGAATCCGCTCGCGCGCATTCGCGGTTGCGTCCGACCGCTGCTTGATTCGTTGCCGATGATCCGGTTGGTGCGAGCACGCGCCGCGATGGCGGCGCGCGTTCGCATCGCCGTGCTTGCTGCTCGCCGATTCGCGAGCGCATGAACCCTCCAGAATTGCCAGTGTGAAATGAAGTGGCAGTGCGAATGATTTTCGTTCGTCAAGGGTCGAATGAAAATAGAAATTTCGTTTTGCGAATGAATAATCGGTGCGACGACACGCCGCACGCGAAAGGCTGAACTTCGCGCGTTTCGGCGTGTGGCGGGTTCTTTCGAAGTTTTGAGATATATCCGAAAGTCGCGTCTCTGTATCTTTGATGATGAGAATCGAAGGTGCGGGGCGGTGCGCATTCGGATGGCACGAGCGCCCGACAATCAATCCGCAACTTCGATCGACTCCATATTCGCCGCATCTTCAAGCGACACGTCGCAGACCCGAATCGGCGTTTCCGATCCTTTTATTCGTATAGCAGTACGAAACTAATATTGCGAGGAGTAGTTCATGAACAAGATTTTCAAATCGGTCTGGTGCGAAGAGACGCGTACTTGGGTTGCGGCGTCGGAGCACGCAGTGGCGCGCGGTGGCCGCGCTTCGAGCGTCGTGGAATCCGCTGGTGGGCTGAAAAAAGTGCTCAAGCTTTCGCTTCTGGGCGCTGCATCGCTGGTTGCGATGGGCGTGGTCGGGCCGTTCGCCGGGGAGGCAATGGCTGCGAATAACGCCGGCGTGTGCTTGACGTACGACGGTAGTAGCAACAATACGTCAGGTAGTGGCGGCTGGTTCGCTAATGGTTGTAATTCGGCCGGTTGGGTACAAGGCATGGTTACGGGCAGCAAGACGAATTGGGTCGGGCTGACCGCGGACGACACGCAGGTGGTTCTCGACGGCAGTGCGGGGAGCATTTATTTCCGGACGGGCGGCATCAACGGCAACGTGTTGACGATGTCGAATGCGACCGGCGGCGTATTGCTCAGTGGGCTCGCGGCCGGTGTCAATTCGACCGATGCGGTCAACATGTCCCAGTTGACCTCGTTGTCGACGTCGACGGCATCCAGCATCACTTCGCTTTCGACGAGCATGCTTTCGCTTGGCGTGGGCGTCGTCACGCAAAATGCAACGACCGGGGCGATCACGGTCGGTGCCGATTCGCCGGGCCTGACGGTGGATTTCACGGGCGGCCAGGGCGCGCGCACGCTGACGGGCGTGGCCGCCGGCGTCAACGATACGGACGCGGTCAACGTCAGCCAGTTGGCGTCGCTTTCGACCAGCACGACGACGGGACTTTCCACCGTCACTGACGGCATCGCGTCGTTGTCGACGTCGCTGTTCGGCACGGCAGACAATGTGACGTCGCTGTCGACGAGCCTCAGCACGGTCAATGCGAATCTGGCCGGCCTGCAGACGTCGATGGATAACGTCGTGTCCTACGACGACTCGTCGAAGTCGACGATCACCTTCGGCGGCGCGGGCGTCACGACGCCGGTTCTCCTGACGAACGTGGCGGCGGGGAAGATTGCCGCGACCAGCACGGATGCGGTCAACGGTTCGCAGCTTTACGCGTTCCAGCAGGAATTCTCGCAACAGTACGATCTGCTGACGTCGCAAGTCTCGTCGCTCAGCACCTCGGTGTCGGATCTGCAAGGCAGCGTCACGGCAGACGCGGGAAAAACCGCGTCGGGCAATAACAGCACCGCGAACGGTGACAACGCGACCGCGTCGGGCACGAACAGCACGGCCAACGGTGCGAACTCGACCGCGTCCGGCGACAACAGCACGGCGAGCGGGACGAACGCGTCGGCGACGGGTGAGAACAGCACGGCGACGGGTACGGACTCGGCGGCCTCGGGTAGCAACAGCACGGCCAATGGCGCGAACTCGACTGCTTCGGGCGAGAACAGTACGGCGAGCGGGACGAACGCGTCGGCGACGGGTGAGAACAGCACGGCAACGGGCACGGACTCGGCGGCGTCGGGTAGCAACAGCACGGCTAATGGCACGAACGCATCGGCGACCGGCGAGAACAGCACGGCAACGGGTGCGGACTCGACGGCCTCGGGCAGCAACAGCACGGCCAATGGTGCGAACTCGACCGCGTCGGGCGATAACAGCACGGCGAGCGGCACGAACGCATCGGCGACGGGCGAGAACAGCACGGCGAGCGGCACGAACGCATCGGCAACTGGCGAAAACAGCACGGCGACGGGCGCTGACTCGGCAGCATCGGGAACGAACAGCACGGCCAATGGCGCGAACTCGACCGCGTCGGGCGACAACAGCACGGCGAGCGGCACGAACGCATCGGCGACGGGTGAGAACAGCACGGCGACGGGCGCGGACTCGGTAGCATCGGGAACGAACAGCACGGCCAATGGCGCGAACTCGACCGCGTCGGGCGAGAACAGCACGGCGAGCGGCACGAACGCATCGGCAACTGGCGAGAACAGCACGGCGACGGGCGCGGACTCGGCGGCGTCGGGTAGCAACAGCACGGCTAATGGCACGAACGCATCGGCGTCGGGCGAGAACAGCACGGCGAGCGGCACGAACGCATCGGCAACTGGCGAGAACAGCACGGCGACGGGCGCGGACTCGGCGGCGTCAGGCAGCAACAGCACGGCGAGCGGTGCGAACGCATCGGCGACCGGCGAGAACAGCACGGCAAACGGCGCGAATTCGACCGCATCCGGCACCAGCAGCTCGGCATTTGGTGAGAATGCGGCGGCAGCCGGCGACAACAGCACGGCCATCGGCGTCAACACGGTCGCTTCCGGTACGACGAGCACCGCTGCTGGCACGAATGCGTCCGCTACCGGCGATTCGAGCACGGCGCTGGGCGGAAACGCGGTCGCGTCGGGCGCCAACAGCGTCGCGACGGGTGCCGGCGCAATCGCGTCCGGCGCGAACAGTTCCGCGTACGGCACGGACTCGAGCGCGACGGGCGCGGGCAGTGTTGCCATCGGTCAGGGTGCGGTGGCGTCGGGGTCGAATTCGGTCGCGCTCGGCACCGGTTCGGTTGCGTCGGAGGCCAACACGGTGTCGGTCGGTTCCGCAGGCAGCGAGCGCAGGATCACCAACGTCGCCGCCGGCGTCAATGCAACCGACGCCGTCAACGTCGGCCAGCTGAACAGCGCCGTGTCAGGCATGCAAGGCCGGATCGATTCGATCGCACGCGACGCCTATTCGGGTATCGCAGCCGCGACCGCGTTGACGATGATTCCGGACGTGGATCCGGGCAAGACGCTGGCAGTGGGCATCGGCACGGCCAACTTCAAGGGCTACCAGGCGTCCGCGCTCGGCGCGACCGCGCGCATCACCCAGAACGTCAAGGTGAAGACGGGCGTGAGCTACAGCGGCAGCAACTACGTGTGGGGCGCCGGCATGTCGTATCAGTGGTAACCGCGCGGCGATCCCGCGGGCCGGCGCACGACGCCTGGCCCGCGGGGCGTCGTCCGGGCCGTCGCATGCACGCATGCGACGGCTCTATTACGTCATTCGTCGTTTCTCGCATCGCGCGAAGCCCGCCACGCACTCGGCCTGATTGTGTCGGGCGCCGCCGCGCATCGAAATTCTAATTTCTTTGATGTTCGTCCAATGTGCGTTCGCATATAAATGGATATCGGTCGCAGCACGGCCGCTACGTTGAATACATGCGACGCATCCGATCGAGAGAAAAGCGAAAAGTGGATCCGGATGCAGCCGTCGAGCGACAGCAGGTATCGGCGGCACGCAAGATCGTCCGGCGACGGATGCCATTGCGTCGCACGCGCGCGCGAAAGCGCGAGCGTGAATCGGGCTGATTTCGGACTCCAGAGGAGATGTGCGATCGAACGCGATCCGGAAGTTCGCCGGACATGTTCGAGCGGAAGCGTCCGGCCAGGGGCTCGTCGATCTCCACTCGCGGCGCTTTTTCGGAACTCTATTATTTTCGCCGCCCGGATGCGCGTCTATCTTCGTCAAAGACCGGTGTGGAAATGCGTGAAATTTTAAATCATGCCGATGCTCGCTCGATTTGACGAGCGGGCACTTTTTATCTCCGGATCGGGATCGTATTGGGCAATTGCGTCGCGCGACTTTCGCGGCGCGGTCGATGGGAGATTTGTTTGATGGAGCAGCCGACGTCGATTCGATCGACGACTCGTTCGCATGCGCGATTCGAGGATTCGTGGGATCGGATTTCTCAATGGACTTTTCTACTGGTGCCGCTCATTTTCATCGGGTTCTGCGTCCTCCTGATTTCGCTCTGGTACGTCGACATCTTGACCGGATGGATGATCGTGGCTTTCGTTTTGCTCATCGAAGCCATGTTGCTCGGCATCGGCTTTTTCGTCTTCATGATGGTGCGAATGTCACGCCGGCGCGGCCGCAGCCACGATGCGAAGACAGCCTCGTGCTATTCGAATCAACCTGACGACGCGGATTTGCCGCTGCCGGTGGGATTTGATGGCGTTAAGACGGTTGAATGTGTTTTTAAATCAAGGCAGATGGGTGTGTTTCGGGTAAGCTGCTACAACACGAATTGCCCATTCATGCGTGGAGCAGATGAGGCCGAACGCTCGTCCTGGCAGCCGGGGCAAGCCTATTCGAGCGAAGCGCTGCCGCGTGAAAGCGAAAGCAAAGTGAAAGAGTGAATGTGCAATGGAAGCACGGGCGACTCGAAATCGATTCGCGGCGCGAAGCGGCGACCGGACCAGCGCCAGTGCCGCCGCATTCGAGCGAATCGTGCTCGCGAGCGATACGCACGCAAGCAGGCAATCGTTTTCGTTTGGCATGGAATGCGCATGAGGGCGCGTTGGACATTGTTCGCGCGCCACTCGGGCGCTTTTCGTTTTTTTCGGAGCCGCTATGTCCAGCGTTGCCTTACATACAAGAAGCGTCGTCGTGGCCGACGATCACCCGATCGTTCTCCGTGCGGTGACGGACTACGTCAACTCGCTGCCGGGATTTCGGGTCGTGGCGTCGGTTTCGTCGGGAGACGCACTGCTGTCCGCGATGCGCGAGCAAGAGGTCAATCTCGTCGTCACCGACTTCACGATGCATCAGGCGGATGACGACAAGGACGGCTTGCGTTTGATCTCGCATCTGATGAGGGCGTACGAGCGCACCCCGATCATCGTGTTCACGATGCTGACCAACAGCGGGGTGATCAGCCAGCTGTGCCGCATGGGCGTGGCGGGGCTCGTCGGCAAGGAGGAGGAGATTGCCGAGCTCGGGCGAGTATGTCTGAACGTTGCGCGCGGCGTCGGCCAGTCGTTGTCGGCCGGCATGGCCCACCGGCTCGCGGTCGTCGGCAGCGTCAGGCCCGGCGAAGCGGCGTTCAACGCGCTGACGCCGAAGGAACTGGAAGTCGTGCGGCTGTTCATCGGCGGCATGTCGCTCACGGACATCGCCCGGACGCTGAACCGCTCGCTCGGGACCGTGTCGACGCAAAAGCGTTCGGCGATGCGCAAGCTGCACGTGGACACCAACGTCGATCTCATCAACTGCGCCCGAGAGCAAGGACTGCTCTGATGCAAGGACTTCTGCAAAAGCTCGATGGGTCGCCGCTGAGGAAGTTCTATTCGCTCGAGTCCAACTTGAAGCGCGAACGACGGGTCTTCGCGATCGTCATCGTGCTGCTCGTCTCGGCGGCCCTCAGTATCGCGGCCATGACCATCACCGGATTGTTCCAGACGGCTTTCCGGCAGGAAGAGCAAAACGCGCGCATCCACGAAAAGGAAGTGGTCGACGTGTTCCTGCAGCGCCGCATGATGTTGACGACGGCGAGCCTCGTGCTGCAGCTTCGGATGAACGGCGCGCCTTCGGCGCTGAGCGTGCCGGTGCCGAACGCATGCACGCCGATGGCCCATAACGCCCGCGACGATGCGATCCTGCGCGAGAGCTGCGATTACACGGTGCAGTTGCTGGCCAACTCGGGGCAGACGCCGAGCATCGAAATGGTCACGGCCGACGGTGCGGTCGGCTACGGGCATCTGTTTCCGGCGGGCGACCTGAACGCGCTTCATTCCAGCACGCCTGGCGAACTCGTTTCGGCCGTGCTCGAGCGGTACAAGACGCGCAGCCTGGATCCGCTGGAGGCCGCGCGCAAGAAGCGAATCCTCTGGTTCGCGGTCGGAAGTGGCGAAAGCGGCGAAGAGCTTCACATGATCGGCGTGTCCGTCGTGTTCAAGGACGACCGGCTCTATGGGCTCGTCTTGACGAGCGTGGACCTCAACAGCCTCGCTTCGCCGACCGATCCCGCGGGCCGCGTGCAGCAGCCGGTCGTCGTGGATTCGGACGGCGTGCCGCTCGTGAACGCCGGCGATTCGGAAACGGTTCGGAAGGTCGACGAGCGACTCGTCGGGAAGCAGGACGGCCTGTATCACTGGGTTCCCGGCTTCGGGTGGGCCCTGCGCCGTCCCGCGCCGTTCTCCGGCTTCGGGCACATGACGTATCTGCTTCCGCTCGATCTGCAACTGCGGTCGATGAGGTACGAGCTGAGTCTCATCGGCGGCGCGACGCTCGTGCTGATCGTGTTGCTGTTCGTCGCATTCCGATACTGGAACTACCGGTTCCTGACGCGCATTTACGAGGAGGCGTCGCGCGCGCTCGAAAGCGAAATGCTCAACCACCTGCTGGTTCATGCGACGCCGGTCGGGTTGTGCATCGTGCGGCGCGCGACGCTGGAAGTCGTCGTCGCCAATCCGATCGCACGCACGATGCTCGGCTTGCGGCTTTCCGACCGGCATTTGCCGCAGGCGCTGCAAACCGCGTTCGAATCGTCGCTGGCCGCGCAGGACACGCCATCGGACGACGCACGCATTTTCCAGTTCCCGTTCACGCTGTCGCGCGCCGGGCATGCCGCGGTCCACATCGAAATCACGTACGCGCCCGCGACGCTGAATGCGCAGGAAGTGTTCTTTTGCGCGATCACGGACATGACCTCGCACCACCAGGCGGAGATCCTGCTGCGCGAGGCGAAGCTGACGAGCGACGCTGCGGCGAAGGCGAAAGTGGCGTTCTTCGCGTCGATGAGCCACGAAATCCGCACGCCGCTGTCATCGCTCGTGGGCAACATCGAACTGGTCGCGCGCGGGCCGCTCGCACCCGAGCAGCAGGCGCGCGTGAAGGCGATGGAAACGTCGGCTCGCGGTTTGATGCAGATCGTCAACGACGTCCTCGATTTCTCGAAGATCGACGTCGGCGAGCTGAGCCTGATGGAGGAGTGGTCGAACATCGCCGATCTGCTCGACCGGCTGGCGCTCTCGCACGCGCCGCTCGCGACACAGCAGGGATTGAAGTTCTACATGGTGTTCGAGCGCAGCCTGCCCGCGCGGCTCTACTTCGATCCGGTCCGGGTATCGCAGATCGTGAACAATCTGCTGAGCAACGCGCTGAAGTTCACGCCGTCGGGCAAGATCGTGCTGCGCGCCGGCTGGCATGCCGGCGCGCTCGAAATCAGCGTGACGGATTCCGGCATCGGCATCCCGGACGACCTGAAACACCGGCTCTTCCTGCCTTTTACGCAGGGTGACAGCAATCGACTGAGGCAGGCGCGCGGCACCGGCCTCGGATTGTCGATCTGCGCGCGCCTTTGCGAGTTGATGAAGGGGCGCATCGATCTGGAAAGCACCGTCGGCGTGGGAACCCGGATCGCGGTGGCGCTGCCGCTCGCCGCGTCGGAGGGCGATTCGAGCAACGCGTGCTGGACGCTTCCCTATCGCCGGGTCGCCGTGCTCGGTCGAGCGCAGGAAAATCTCGAATGGCTGACCAATCTGTTCGACCCGGGCGTCACGGCCGTGACGGCTCTCGCGAATCCCGCCGACCCGATCGACGCGGACGCGCACGACTTCCTGATCGTCACCGACGAATTCGCGCCGGCCGACGTGCTGTCGTGGTGGAGAAGGCCGGACTCGATCGTATGGGTCGGCCAGGCCGGCCCGCTCGTGCCGAGACGGCGCGACGAGGGCGGCGTGGAAATCAGCATATATAGCCTGGCGGGACTGAAATCCGCGACGCACATGCTCGCCGCCGGCCGCACGGCGCTCGTCGACACCGGGCAGGCGCCGAAAGGGATGGAGGCTGGAATCACGGTGCTGATCGCCGAGGACAATCTTCTCAATCGCAGCCTTCTGTTCGATCAGCTGACGACGCTCGGCGCGCGGGTCCTCGAGGCGAAGAACGGCGAGGAGGCGCTCGCGCTGCTGTCGAAGGAGCCGGTGGACGTCGTGATGACCGACATCGACATGCCGGTGATGGACGGTTTCCAACTGCTCGCCGAAATGAGAAAGCTCGGCATGACGATGCCGGTGTACGCGGTCAGCGCGAGCGCGCGGCCGGAAGACGTCGCGGACGGCCGGGCGCGCGGCTTCACGGATTACCTCGCGAAGCCGGTGCCGCTCGATCGGCTCGAGACGGTCGTGCGCGCAAGTTGCAGCGCGCCGACGGGCGAGCGTGTCGAAGACGACGTGCAGGACGATCTGCCGGACGTTCCCGACGTGCCGGCCGCGTACGCGCGGGCGTTCGTCGCACAGGCCGGCGGGGAGCTGGCGGAATTCGACGCGATCCTGCGCGAACGCGCGCTGCCGAAACTGCGGCGCTGGCTTCACGGCGTAACGGGCGGCATCGCGGTCCTCGGGCCTTCCGCGCTGCATGAGCAATGCCAGGAGCTGCGGACCTACGCGCGCGAGTCCGCTGAATGGAACCGCGAGATCGAGCTGCAGGCGCTGGCCATTCGGGATGTGCTCGAGCGGATGGTGGCGGCGCTGACGAGCGATTGACCGTCGGGGCAGCGGTCCCGGCGGATCGGGGGCGCTCGCCCCCGCGGCGGCGCTGCGCGGGTTTTCGCTCGGCGCCGCCGATTTCGACTCGAATTCGAAGATTTGTGATTCTCCCTGCCCGCAACTTGATTTAACGTTTCCTGAAGATTTGACGGGCGATTGGATCGGCGGGCGTCGGCGTCGTGCGGCGAGGCCGTTTTCCGGCGGCCGCGAAGTCGCGATGTGCGACGCTGCAACGGCGGCGTCTTTGGGAGAGTGATATGGAAGCGGGCATCACGCGTGGCTGGGGCGCATTCTTTGCCCGGGAACACGAAAACGGACTGCCGTTGGATGAGGCCGATCTCGAGCGGGCGTTCGAGGTCGGAGAGTTCGTCATGGATTATCAGCCGATCGTTTCGATTCGTTCCGGGGCCGTGACCGGCGCCGACGCGACGATACGATGGGATCATCCGGATTGGGGGCTGTTGCCTCAGCGCGTCGTGTACGCCGTCGCGGACCGATTGGGCGCATCGCCCCGGATCGCCGGCCACGCGGTTGGCGAGGCGTGCCGGCAACTCGCGCGCTGGAAGCAGGAGGGCGCCGGCGTGTCGGCGCTGTCGATGCGGCTCTCGGGCGCCCAATTGGGCGCCGAAAGCGTATTCGAGCAGCTCGCGCAATCGATTGCGGAACTCGATATCTCGAGTAGCCAGTTGACGTTCGAAGTGCCGGAAATGTCGACGCCGGAGGAATCGCCCCGTCTCCTCGACCGCCTGAAGCGGTTGAGGCAGAAAGGTTACGGCATCGTGCTCGGCGATTTCGGGGCCCATCACACGGCGATGTCGACGTTGATGGTGCTGCCCGTCACGGGCGTCAAATTCGGCGAAGCGTTCACCGAGCGATTGCCCGGTTCGCCGACCGCCGAGGCGATATTGTCGAGCGTCTCGCGGCTCGCGCACGATCTGGGTCTCACGTTGACCGTGTCAGGCGTCGAAAACGGGCGCCAGTTCGAACTGCTGCGCCGATATCGAGATATCGAACTGCAGGGCGCTTACCTGTTCAAGCCGATGCGCGCCGAAGTCTGGCGCGAATGCGTGAACCCGAGAGCGCTGTCGCAGCTGAATCTGCGCGAGTCGCCGTTCTGACGCGGCGCGTGCGCCGCGCCGACCTCGGCGAAATTTCTAAGAATTTTGATTTAGCGACGAACCGGCGATCTGTACAGTCGAATCCTGACAGGCGACGTGGGTGCGTCGCGCGATTTCGTCGCTTGTCGGGACGGTGCGCCGAATCAGGCGCCTGGCGTTTCGTGTGTGCTCGGCCCGGCGTTTTCGACGGGAAACGCGCGCATCGCGCGCGCCCGGGCATCCGGGCGTGAGCGGCGATCGACGTGCGTTGCAGCTCACGGGCCGCTTCTTCGACGCACGCTTTTTTCATTCATGACATGTCGTCGGTTTGCTCCGGTACACAGGAGATGCATGCCGTCGGTCATGGTCGCATACGCACCGAGGAACCGCGATGTCCGGCATTCTGGTTGTCGATGATCATCCCGCCATTCGCTTGGCAATCCGAACCGTGTTGTCCAGGACGCAGGAGGCCGGGCAACTTCATGAAGCGGCCAACGCGAACGATGCGTTGACGCTCCTGCGCGAGCATCCCATTGAGCTGGCCATTCTCGACATCGAGATTCCGGGCGGCGACGGTCTGCGTTTGCTGAAGCGGATCCGGGCGGAGGGGTTGAAAACCAGGGTCCTGATTTTTTCCGCGATGGACGAAGGAATCTATTCGGTGCGGGCGAGCAAGGCCGGCGCCAACGGCTTTCTCAGCAAGCGAAACGACATCGCGCAGATGCTCATCGCGGTCAAGACCATCCTGTCCGGTTACCTGTTTTTTCCGGCCGAGGCCGTTTCGGCGCTTTACCACGATCGGACGCGGCAATCCGCCAACAGGACCGGTGGGCTGACGGACCGCGAGCTGACGGTGCTGCGCGGGCTCGCGCGCGGATCGTCGAACCGGCAGATCGGCGAGGATCTGTGCATCAGCAACAAGACGGTCAGTACGTACAAATCCAACATATTCGAGAAGCTCGGCGTGTCGTCGGTCGTCGGCCTGGCCGATTACGCGAGAAGGAACGGCCTGATCTGAAAACGATTCGCGACACGCCGCGTCGCGGACCAACGGCGAAGGCGAGCCTCGTCGACATGAATACGATGTCATCCTGCATGGGGTCGAAGATGGGCCATGCCGGGCGCCGCCATGCGGCCATGCTGCTGATCGCCCTGAGTTTCGCGTCGCCAGGCGCGCGCGCGGACGCCGGGAAGCCGGAAAAACCACCGCACAAGCTGCAGTTGCAAAGCATCGCGGATGTCGATCTGCGTCAGCGTGCGCAGCCGCGCGATCGGACCTCGTCGCAGGCGCCGAGGTTCGTGCGGGTTGCCGTGGTGCGCGACGGCGGCGTGCCGTTCAACCTGTATCGCGATCGCGACCTGTACGAAGGCATTACCGCGGATTATCTCTACACCATCCAGCAAACCGGCGAGTTCCGCTTCGAGATCTGGATGTTCGAGACGCGCGCACAGGCTCGCGCCGCATTGACAAGCGGTTCGGTCGATCTCATCGGCGGCATTCGGATGGATCCCGACCGGCAATTGCTTCGGTCGAAGCCGTACTTCACGGACCGGCGCGTCGAAGTGCGTCCGATCGGCGCGAAAGCCCGGACGGAAGCCGCGGCGGCGCCGTCGGAACACTACGCCGTGACGGACGAGGATTTCGGCGATACGGCCTTGCGCGCCCGTTACCGGCACGAAAAGATCACCGCCTATCCGACGACGCTCGCCGCACTGCAAGCGGTGGCCTACGGCGCGGCGGACGCATTCATCGGTCAGGCGACCGAAGTCAATTACCTGATCGACCAATTGCAGTTGCCGCTGTCCAGCACCCATTTCGCCGACGTGGACGCACCGCCGTTCGTGTTCGTCGCACGCGCCGCGGATACGCGCCTGATCAGCCGCATCAACGCGGCGTTGCGGGCCGTTCCGATTGGTACGATTAACGAAATACAGCGGCGCTGGTTCGGCTCGGCGAATCACGTCAAGATCCGTCGAGACCTCGTGCTGACCGAGGAAGAGCGTCAGTACGTCGACGCGCATCCCACCATCCGCTATGCGAGCGCGATCGACTTGCCGCCCTACATGTTCGTCGAGAGCGGTCGCGGGGACGTCACGGGCCTGGGCGTCGACGTCATGAACCTCATCGGCGAACGCACCGGCCTGACCTTCGAGTCCGTATCGTTCGGCACGCGGCGGGAAGGCCTTGCGGCGCTCGCCGACGGCCGGGTCGACTTGCTGCCGAACGTCGCGATCGGCGAGGTGCGCGAGAACTGGATGACGTCGACCGCGCCGTACGCGCAGGCGCTCTGGGTCATCCTGGTGCGGGCGGACGATGGCGCGGTCACCAGCACCGCCCATCTCGGCGGCAAGCGTATCGGCATCATGCCCGGGACGCGCGGGTTTCAGCGTTTCGATCCGGCGCCGCTCGCCGGTGAGCCGACATTCGTCGAGGCGCGCGATATTCCGACGCTGTTCCGCATGCTCGTCGACGGCAGCGTCGATGCGATTTCCTTGCCGTGCACCACCGCCAACTATTTCATCGCGCAGGACGGGCTCGCCGGGCAGGTGAAGGCGGTGACGACGGTCAACGCGTCGGTGACCGACATTGCGATGGCGGTGCGGCGCGACAACGAGACGCTGCTCGGCATTCTCGACAAGGTGCTTCGGGCAACGCCGCCGGAGGATCTCGATGCCTTGCGGCGCGACCGGATGCAATATCGCCCGACCAGCGTGATTTCCGGCTGGTCCTCCGTGCAGCGGCGGCAAATCGTCAAGGCGCTCGCGGCGCTGTCCGCCGCGCTGGGCCTGAGCGCGTGCGTGCTCGGCGTCGTGCGCTACCGACAGCGACACCGTGCGCGCGCGCTGCGCGAGCGGATCGCATTGCAGGACGCGTTGATCAACGCGCTGCCCTTTGCGGTCTATCTCCGGCAAGCGGACGGACGCGTCGTCAGTTGCAATGCATCGTTCGCCGACGCCTACGGGTTGCCGCGTGACGCGCTCGGCGGCGCCGACGTGTTGCCCGCACCGACCGGCCGACAACAGGCATTGAACGCGATGCTCGACGAACTGTATCGGGCCACGCTGACGGAGCGGCAGGCGCAATTCGCCGACAGAACCTTGCCGGGCAGCGGCGGCGATTCGGACCTGTTCGTCTGGACGATACCGCTGCGGTGTTCGAGCGGGAGCGCCGGCGCCGTATTGGGCGGCTGGATAGACATCACGCTTCGCAAGCAGACCGAACGTGCGCTGAAGCAGGCAATGCACGACGCGGAGACCGCGAATCGGGCCAAGAGCGCATTTCTCGCGACGGTCAGCCACGAAATTCGCACGCCGATGAATGCGATCCTCGGCTTGCTCGAACTGGAGCTCGGCCTGCCCGGCGTGCCGAACCGGGACACGATTCGGATGGTGCGCGAAACCGCGCAATCGCTGCTGCGCCTGATCGACGATTTGCTCGACACATCCCGGGCGGAGTCGGGGCAGCTTCAGCTCGACCCTCGGCCGACCCGCGTGGCGAGCTGTGTCGAGCGGATGTTGTCGATCTATCGGCGGCTTTGCGCGGAAAAAGGCCTGGCGCTGAACGTGGAGATCGATCCCGGCGTGCCGCCGACCTTGCACATGGACGGACTGCGGATACGCCAGGTGATCGGCAATCTGCTGGGCAATGCGCTGAAGTTCACCGATCGCGGCAGCATCGGCCTGAGCCTGCGCTGGCGATCCCGTACCGATTCCGACGGGACGCTCGAGATCGTCGTGCGCGACACCGGAACCGGAATTCGCGCGGAAGACCAGGCTCGGCTGTTTCAGCCGTTCGAGCAGGTCGCGGGCGCCGGTATCGACATCGGCGGCTCGGGTCTCGGGCTGTGGATCTGCCGTACGCTGGTTGCCCAGATGCGCGGCCGGATCGTTCTCGAGAGCGAGTTCGGCGAAGGCACGCAGATCCGCGTTTCGGTGCCGCTGATGCGGGCGTCGTCGGTCGATGCAAGGCCGGCGGCGCTGCCGATATCGCGAGATTGGGCGCGCAAGTTGCGCGCGCTCGTGGTCGACGACCACGCGCCGAACCGCATGCTGCTGGTGCGCCAGCTGCATGCGCTGGGTTTCGGGGAAACGGTCGAGGCCGGCGACGGCGAGCAGGCGCTCGACATGCTGGAACGGCATACGGTGGATGTGATCCTGACCGATTGCTCGATGTCGCGCATGAACGGCTATGCGTTTGCCGCCGCGGTGCGAGCGGACGAACGGTGGCGCGATCTGCCGATCTTCGGATGCAGTGCCGACGCGCGCGCCGACGCGCGCGAACAGGCATTGTCCGCGGGCATGACCGCCTTCCTGGCCAAGCCGATCAGCCTGGCGGACCTGGCGCATGCATTCGACGCCCACCTGCGCGGCGCGAACGAAGATCCGACCTCCGACGCGCCAGCGCATGCCGCGGACGGCACGCTGTTTGCGATCGCCGGCAACGACGCCGACGCCCGCGATGCCCTGATCGAGATCCTCGTGCGGAGCAACGATGCCGATATTCAGGCGTTGCAACACGCGCTCGCCGGCGGCGACGTCGTCACCGCGCGCGACACTGCGCACCGTATCAAGGGCAGTGCCCAGATCGTGGGAGACGTCGAGCTCGAACACGCGTGCGTCCAACTGGAGCAGCGCCTGCAGGAGGCCGACATGGCGGCCTCGGCTGCCCAGGCCGAGTGCGTGATCGCGCGTTGCACCGTCTTGCACACGCATTTGCGCGGGCTGCCGCAAGACGCCGTTGCATGAACGAACCTGCGCCGCGCACGCCACCGCCGTCACGCTGCGGCGGCAACGCCCAGGAAAATTCCGATGCCGCGCTCTGAAAAACGTCGTCGATTCTTCTGATGCCGCCTATCGCGCGCGACGGGCCGGACGACAAGAATAACGTCCGAGCGATTCAGTACCTGCGCATGCATCGACGTGCATGCGGAACAGCCGCTCATTGCGTGCCGGGCCAATATTGGCCGGTGGCATGACTCACACGTTCACTCATCCGGATCTCACATGACAAGCATCACGTTATCGATTGCCGACGATCATCCGATCATCCTGCACTCGATCAAGCTGCTCGTCGAACATCAGCCGCTGCTGCAATTGCGACACGTGTGCAACAGCGGGCGAGAACTCCTTGCCGCGTTGGCTCGCGACCCGACGCATCTGGTGCTGACCGATCTCACGATGCCCGCGCCAGGCGGTTCGTACGATGGGCTGGCCCTGCTGCGCGCCGTGCGCGCGGTGGCGCCGCACAGCGGCTTGATCGTCCTGACCGCGCAAAGCAACGCGGCGATCCTGACGAAGGCGATGCAGCTCGGCGCGCGAGCACTGGTCGGCAAGAACGATTCGGCGCACGAAATCATCCGGGCCTGCATGCAGGTCCACGCGGGCGCGACGCACCATGTGTCGCCGGCGATGCGAAAACGCATGGAGGACGGCAGATCGACGCACATGTGCGATAGCAATCTGACGCAAAAGGAACTGGACGTCGTGCGTCTGACCGCGAACGGGCTGTCGTTGTCGGAGATTGCGCTGCAATACCGGCGATCGGTCAGCACCATTTCATCGCAGAAATCCACCGCGATGCGCAAGCTCGGCGTTCATTCCACGGCGGACCTGATCCGCTACGCGACCGAAAACGGATTGACATGAAAGCGACCCCGAACACCGCGACACCGAGAAGCGGAACATCGGCATCCGAAGAATTGGACGAATTGAGATTTCCACGGCGGGCAGCGTCATTCAGACTGCGTGTCTGGCCTGCTGCAGGGGCCGGCGTGAGCATCACCGCCATCTCGCGCGTCCTGCTATCCGGCTCGTGGACGTTGCTCGGGCTGGCGTGCGCCGTCTCGGCGCCGGCCGCGCATGCGACGACGCTGGCGCAGGCGGTGACGGCGGCGAGTGCGTTCGACGCCGCGATTTCGGCCGCGCGTCACGGCGAGCGTGCCGGTGCGCAGAAGCGCTGGGAAGGATTCGCCGGGCTGCTGCCGAAGGTGCAGCTCGAAGGCTCGTATACGCGCCAGGATCAGCCGAGCGCGTCGTACGCGGCCGGCGTGCGGCGCCACTCCTACGCGATCACGCTGACGCAGCCGCTGTTCGACCTCGGCCGCTATGCCGACTACCAGCGCGGCGCCGCGCAGGCGAACGGCGCGGAGGTGGAGCTGGCCAGCGCGCAGCAGCAACTCGTGAGCAACGTCTCGGATGCATTCTTCGAGATTCTGTACGAGCGCGAGGTGCTGCAGGCCACGCGTGCGGCCAAGGAGACCTTCGGTCAGCAGCTCGAGCGGGCGCGCCTCGCGCTGAAGATCGGCGAGGGCACGCGGACCGACGTCGACGAGGCGCAAGCCAATTACGACGACGCGCAGGCGCGCGAGATCGGCGCGGTCAACGATCTCGAGGTCGCCAGCGGCGCCTATGAGCGGCTGACCGGATTGCGGGCGGCCGACATCGAGCCGCTCGCCGGCGTATGCCGTCAGCCGCCTGCGATGACAGAACTGGAGCCGATACTTGCGCGCGCGGAACAGGGCAATCTCGAAGTCCGCGCAGCCGCGTTCCAGCTCGACGAGGCGCAGGCCGACGTGACGACGGCGCGCGCGAACCATTTGCCGGTGGTGAACCTGCAGGGCAGCTATGGCGGCAACTGGAGTCGTGCGCAGAGCGGCAATGCGCTCGACGAGCTGTTCGGCACGACGTCGAAGACGCGATCGTCGATGATCGGCATCACCGTGACGATCCCGTTGTTCTCGGGCGGCGGGGCGGTGGCTACGTCCCGCGAAGCGTACAGCCGCCGCGCGCAGCGCGGCGATCAGCTCGAGGACGCGCGCCGGCGCGCACGCCAGGATGCGCGGGCTGCCTTCCTCGGCATCGTCAACGGCGCGGCCAAGCTCAAGGCGCAGCAGCGTGCGGTGGGGTCCGCGCACAGCCGCGTCGAGTCGACGCGTTACGGCCGCGAGGTCGGGTTGCGCACCAACGTCGACGAGCTGACGGCGCAGCAGAAGTATTTCGAGGCGGTGCGGGACCTCGCCGATGCGCGCTTCCGCTATATCACCGCGCGGCTGAAATTGTCGGCCGTGCTCGGCACGATCGCTCAGGACGACCTGAACGAATTTGGATGTTTGACCGTTGGCTAGGCGCACGCCGACCAGGGTTTCATTGATGGATTGTCATGTCTGATTCACTGTTTCGCCCCGAAGCGCTGGACGCGAGCAAGGGCAAGCTGATCGGCACGGTCGCGCTGTACTCGCCGCCGTATCGCTGGTTGCTCATTGCCATCGTGGCGGTGATCGCCGTGTCCGTCGCGGCGTTCATGGTGCTCGGCACTTACACGAAGCGCGAACGCGTGATGGGGCAGCTCGTCCCCAGCGCCGGCGTGCTCAACGTCAGTCCGCCGGTCACCGGCACGGTCGAAAGGATCGAAGTCCGCGAAGGCCAGCGCGTGCGCGCGGGCGATCCGTTGATCACGGTGTCGGCCGAAGTGGCGACTTCGTTGGGCGACGCCCGCGAAATGGTGCGTACGCAACTCGAGACGCAGCGCGAACGACTCCGCAGCGATCTGAGCGGCCAGACGGTGCTGGCCGAGGAAGCGATCCGCGGGTTGAAGGATCGCGCGGCGACATTGGAGCGCCAGTTGCGCGAGCTTCAAATGCAGCACACGCACCGCGTGCGTCAGGTGGAACTCGCCCGAAGCCAGCTCGAGAAGCTGTCGATGATGCGAACCCAAGGCTATGCGTCGAATTCGCAGGTCGATCAGCAGGAAGCCAGCGTCCTCGACGCCGAGGCCCGCCTGCAGGATTCGGTGCGTGCGCAGCTCGACGTGCAGGGGCAGTTGATCCAGGCGCGCCAGCAATTGCGCGAGCAGCCGCTGAATGCGCGGCAGCAGCGCAACGAGATGGGGCGCAAGCTGGCTGAAACCGAACAGGCCATCGTCGAGAACGAAGCGCGCCGCTCCGTCGTGTTGCGTGCGCCGGCCGACGGCGTGGTGGGGGCGATCCTGTTCAAGGTCGGCCAGATCATCAATGCCGGCCAGACCGCGGCGTCCGTGCTGCCCGCCGACGGCAGGCTCGAAGCGCAGCTCATGGTGCCGAGCCGCGCCATCGGCTTCATTCATCCGGGACAGACCGTGGTGCTGCGCTATGAGGCGTACCCATACCAGAAGTTCGGCCAGCAATATGGCCGGGTGTCGGGCATTTCACGCAGTGCGCTGTCTCCGCAGGAAGTCGCGACGTTGACCGGCCAACCCAACGTGCAGGAGCAGCACTACCGGCTGACCGTCACGCTGGACCGGCAGGACATCGCGGTCTATGACCGCACGGAGCGGTTGCGCCCCGGCATGGCGCTGGATGCCGATCTCCTGCTCGACCGGCGCACGCTGATCGAATGGGTGCTGGAACCGATTTACGCGCTTGGCCGTCGTGTCAGCGCCTGAAACCGAACTGTTGAGAACCATCGGCTTGCCGCTCCGCTCGCGGCGCGCATGCCGACACTGAAATCCGAACGATGAGTATTCTGAATGCCTTGCGCTTTGGCTGGGGACGCCGGCTGCCGGTGATCCTGCAGACGCAAGCGGCCGAATGCGGGCTCGCGTGCGTGGGAATGGTGGCGGGATACTTCGGCCACGACATCGACATGATGCATCTGCGCCAGCGCTTCAATACGTCGCTCAAGGGCGCGACGCTCGGCGACGTGATGCGCATCGCGCAGCGCCTCGGGCTGGCGTCGCGCGCGCTGCGGCTCGAGCTGGACGAACTCGGCCAGTTGCGTCGCCCCTGCATTCTCCATTGGGAGATGAGTCACTTCGTGGTGCTCAAGCGCGTCGAGCGCGACCACGTCGTCATTCACGACCCCGCGCGCGGCGCACGCAAGGTGCCGATGGACGAAGTGTCGCGCTGCTTCACCGGCGTCGCGCTGGAATTGCTGCCGACCGCCGGGTTCGAACGCAAGCGCGAGCGCGAATCGATTTCGATGCTGCAGCTGATCGGCAGCGTGCTCGGCGTGCGCTCGGCGTTCGTCCAGGTGCTGACCCTGTCCGTCGCGCTGGAATTGTTCGGCATCCTGATGCCGTTCTACATGCAGTGGGTGATGGATCACGTGCTGGTTTCGTCTGATCGCGATCTTCTCGCGATGCTGGGCATCGGCTTCGCGATGGTTGCGCTGTTCCAGACTGCGATCACGGCGCTGCGCTCGTGGGTCGTGACGTGGTTTTCGAGCCTGCTCAGCGTGCAGTGGAGCGCCAACGTCTGCGCGCATCTGTTGCGGCTGCCGATGACGTATTTCGAGCAGCGCCATATCGGCGACGTCGTGTCGCGCTTCGGCGCGGTGGGCACGATCCAGAATACGCTCACGTCGCGTTTCGTCGGCACGTTGCTCGACGGCGTGATGGCCGTCGTCACGTTGGGCATGCTGTTCTTCTACAACCGCACGCTGACGTGGTTCGTGATCGCGCTGTTCGTCGTATACGCGCTGCTGCGCGCGCTCGCCTACCGGCCGTTCCGGCAAGCCAACGAAGACCAGATCGTCTACGCGGCACGCACCCAGACCCAACTGCTGGAGTCGATTCGCGGCGTTCAGGCGATCAAGCTCGCCAACAAGCAGGACGAGCGCGTGGCGATCTATGCCAATACCATGGTCGAGACCGCCAACAAGGGCATCGTGATCCAGCGCTTGTCCATCGGCTTTTCCGCCGTTCATGGGCTGGTCTCGAGCCTGGGCCGGGTGGCGCTCATCTGGCTCGCCGCGCGGCAGGTCATCGAGGGCAGTTTCTCGGCCGGCATGCTGGTGGCCTACATCAGCTTCGCGGACCAGTTCGTCGGCCGCGGTTCCGGCCTGATCGACGCGCTGATCGAATTCCGCATGCTGCGGCTGCACGGCGAACGCCTGGCCGATATCGTGCTGACGGAAGTGGAGGCCGACATGGAAGGGAGCATCGCGCACATGCCGAGCACGCAGCGCGAAGCGCCGCCGGCCATCTCCGTTCGCAATTTGCGCTATCGCTACGCCGAAGGCGAACCGTGGGTGCTCGACGGTTGCTCGTTCGACATTGCCGCCGGCGAGTCGGTCGCCATCATCGGTCCGTCGGGACAAGGAAAGACCACGCTGGCCAAGCTGCTGCTGGGGCTGCTCGATCCGCATGAAGGCACGATCGCGGTGGACGGCGTCGACATTCGCCACCTCGGCTTGCAGCACTACCGCGATCGCATCGGCTGCGTGATGCAGGACGACATCCTCTTCGCGGGCTCGATCGCGGACAACATCTGTTTCTTCGATCTCGACCCGGATCTCGCGCGGATCGAGGAGGCGGCGCGGCTCGCGCAGATCCACGACGACATCGCCGCGATGCCGATGGGCTATCAGAGCCTGGTGGGCGACATGGGATCGTCCCTGTCGGGCGGCCAGTGCCAGCGCGTGCTGCTCGCGCGCGCGCTGTATCGGCGTCCCGACATTCTGGTGCTGGACGAGGCCACGAGCCATCTCGACGTCGCACGCGAACTCGCGATCAACGAGGCCGTCAGCGCGATGCCGATCACGCGCATTCTGATCGCCCACCGTCCCGAAACCATCCGCAGTGCGGAGCGGGCCTTGCTGCTGGAAAACGGGCGCGCGACGTTCGTGCCGGTGGCAATAGCGACTGCGTGACGCGTCGCGACGAGCCCGATAACGAATCGAGCCGTCGGCGAACCGGCTTTTGTTTGTTCGCCAATCCACTATCTAAAAAGGGGTATTTCAATGCGTGAACTGACCACGATGGAACTGGACCACGTTGCTGGCGCAGGTTTCTGGTCGAGTATTGGGGCTAGCTTTCTCGGTGCGCTCACGGGCTTCTCCACCGGCTTCTTCAAGGGCGGCGTGACGGGCGGCAGCACGGGCGGCATCGTGGGCGCCGGCATCATTTCGGCCGGCGTCGGTGCAATCGCCGGTGCGATCGTCGGCCTCGTGGGCGGGGCAATTTACGGTCTGATGAACGACTGGGCACCGACGGCCTCGTGGTTCAACGAGAACATGAACAGCCTGCTCGATCCGACCTATCCGGCACTGAAGTAAATCCCGCGACCGCCTCGTCTCGCATGGCGCGAGCGTTGCACGCCACGTGCCGGGGCGAGGCGGATCCGTTTCACAACGTCGGAGTCCGTACGATCCGACGCTAACGAAGGAGCTGAAAATGCGCGAACTCAACCATATGGAAACAGCGAACGTCGCGGGCGCGTGGAGCTGGTCGGATCTCACGACCGGCTCGATCCTGGCGATGTTCCGACCGGCGCCGAACACGGACCTTACCGTGAGGGAGGCGCCGGAATTGACGGGCGGCGCGGTCGGAATGGGTGACACCTTCGGCAAGGTTGCCGTGGCGCTGGTCGTCGGCGGCATGCTGCTCGCCGGCGGCATCGCCAGCGGCATCGCCGGCGGTATCGGCGCGGGCCTGATGTCGCTCGCGCGTCGCTGATCCTCCGATCTGTTCGTCTCGCTCCCCTCGCGCCGCGGCACATGAACGCGAGGGGACATGGCGCTGGGGTCGCCATCGTTTGAATCACCGTTTCAAATTTGGATGTTCTGTGATTTAAGGAATCCAAATAATGAAACAGAATGCATCGTTGTCGCGCGGTGCGATCACACCGCGCGACGACAGTAACACCCTGTTAAACCAACTGGAAAACGTAAATCCAATGAACCAGAAAATCGCCTTCGCAATGATTTCCGCCGCGCTCGCACTGCCCATGGCCGCGCACGCATCGGACGGCACCATCACGTTCAACGGCGCGATCGAAGCGCAGACCTGCACGATCAGCGTGAACGGCGGCAATCAGGACGCGACGGTCCAGCTTCCGACGGTGGCCGCGAGCACGCTGAGCACGAAGGGCAACACGGCAGGCGCGACCAACTTCACGATCGCGCTGAGCGATTGTGCCGGCAAGGCCACGCAAGTTCGCTCGTTCTTCGAAGCGGGCCCGAACGTCGATGCCGCGAGCGGCAACCTGCGCAACAACGGTGCCGCCGGGAACGTGCAGGTTCAGCTGCTGAACTCGGACGGCGTCGTGCTGCAAGCCGGCAACGAGTCGCAGCGCAGCAACGCCGCATCGGCACTGACCGACGGCGCGGCAACGCTGGTCTACGGCGCGCAGTACTACGCGACCGGCCAAGCCACCGCAGGTGACGTTCAGACCTCGGTGACCTACTCGATCGACTATCTGTAAGCGCTGTCGGCAAGGCTCCGTCGTCTGACGGAGCCGTTTTGCGACAAGGAGGGCTGTCCAGCCCTCCTTCGTAGGCTGGAATCCACTATGCTCTCATTCCGAACGTCGAAGCGCGGCCGTTCGCCGCTGCATCTCCTGATCCTCTCCGTTGCCCTTGTCGTCAGCACCCATGCGGCGGCCAATATGGTTCTGTTCGGCACACGCGTGATCTATCCCGCGGGACAGCGCGAAGTATCGGTGCGCATGAACAATCAGGGCAAGCAGCCCTCACTGGTTCAGGCATGGGTCGATCGCGGCGACACGACGGCGACGCCCGACAAGGCCGACGCACCGTTCGTCGTCACGCCGCCGATTTCCCGTGTCGAGCCCGGCAAGGGACAGACGTTGCGGCTCTCCTTTCTCGGCGACAACGTGCCCGAGGACAAGGAATCGCTGTACTGGCTGAACGTGCTCGATATTCCGCCCAAGCCGAAGGCCGCGGAAGGCGAGAACCTGATGCAGCTCGCGATCCGCACGCGCGTCAAGATATTCCTGCGCCCCGCGGCGCTGACGGACGAGGGCGCGATGGCCGCTCCGCAGCAAGTGCGATGGCAGGTGCAGCGCGACGGAAACGGGCGCGTCAAGGGCGTCCTGGCGAGCAATCCCAGCGCTTACTACGTCAACATCGCGACGGTCGAGATCGGCCCTGAAGGCAAAGCTGTCGCCGCCGGCGAGGGGGCGATGATCGCGCCGGGCGAGACACATCTGTTCGGTTTCGCTTCGCCCCTTCCGGCACAGCTCGACAAGGCGCGCGTGGCCTTTGGCTATATCACCGACTACGGCGGCATTGCGCGCGGCGAAAGCGCCCTCGGCACCCCCTGACGCTCCCTCGGTTTTTTTGCCCGCGCCGCGACCTGTCGCACTGCCGGCGGCGGCGCCCGGCGAGACGCACTTCAATCTTCAGTGATCATGGAATTCAATCAATCGGCCCGCCCGAGGGCGGCGCGCGCGCGCGCGTGTCTGCCGGCCCTCAAACCCCTTCCCGCGGCGGTGCTGCTGGCCGGCATGACCATGGCGCAGTACGCATCGGCCACGAGCGACGGCGCATCCGCTTCCGCGCCGCGCCTCCAGCCGGGCATGACGCTGGCCAGCGCGAGTTTCGACGAGAACTTCCTGCGCTCCGGTTCGGGCGAGATCGTCGATTTGTCCCGGTTCGCCAACGGCAATCCGTTGCTGGCCGGCGAGTACCGCGCGGATGTCTACGTGGCGGATCGCTTCATCGGCCGGGAAACCATCACCGTCAAACCAGGGGAGGGCGCCCACGGCGCGGCGCGCATCTGCGTGTCGCGCACGTTGTTCGATCGCCTGGCCATCGATGCTGCACAGGTGCCAGCCGACACGCTCGCGCGGCTGGCAGATCCGGCCGGCTGCGTCGCCATCGAGGAACTGTCGGGCGATGCGCATGCAAGCCTTGATACCGCGGAGCTGCGGCTCGACGTCAGCCTGCCGCAGGCCTTGATGCGCCGCCATGCGCGCGGCTACGTCGATCCGGCGCTGTGGGATTCGGGCGTCACGGCGGGCATGCTGGGCTACAACGCGACGTTCTACCGCAGCGAATCCGGGAATCTGACGCAACAGTCGGCTTACGTCGGCCTGAATGCCGGCTTCAACGTCGGCGGCTGGATGTTTCGCCATAGCGGCTCCTATCAATGGCGCGAACGCGAACCATCACGCTACAACTCGATCCGGACTTACGTGCAGCGTGACATCACGCCGCTGAAGGCGCGTGTGACATTGGGCGAATCCAATACGAGCGGCGACCTCTTCGACACCTTTGCGTTCCGCGGCGTGCAGCTTGCCACCGATGACCAGATGTGGCCGGAGTCGATGCGCGGTTACGCGCCGGTCGTCCGCGGCATCGCGCAAACCAACGCGCGCGTGACCGTGCGCCAGGGCGACGCGGTGCTGTACGAGACGTCGGTTGCGCCGGGCGAGTTCGTGATCGACGACCTGTACCCGACCGGCTACGGCGGCGATCTCAACGTCACGGTGACGGAGGCGGACGGCCGCGTCCAGGAGTTCAAGGTGCCCTACGCATCGGTCGCGCAACTGCTGCGCCCCGGCAGGACGCGCTACAGCGTGGTCGCCGGTGCGGTGCGATACAGCGGGTTGAGCTATCTGCCGAAGGTGATCCAGGCAACCGTGCAGCGAGGCCTGACCAACAGCTTCACCGCGTATGCGGGCGCGCAGATCATGAACGACTACGGGGCCGTGCTCGCGGGCGGCGCGTTCAGCACCCCGTTGGGCGCCGTGGCGCTCGACGTGACCAAGTCATGGGTATCGTCGGCGGGCTTCAGGCGCAACGGCACCAGCGTGCGCGCGACGTACAGCAAGCTGATCACGGCCACCAACAGCAACCTGTCGGTCGCGGCGTACCGTTTCTCGTCGTCGGGCTACATGGACCTGCAGAATGCGCTGCAATACAGCGATCAGGCGCGGCGCGGCACGCTGGACAACACGTCGTGGACGACGAGCCGGCCGCGCAACCGGCTGTCGGTCACGGCAAGTCAGGGTTTCGGCTCGCGCGGCGGCAATCTCTACGTCAGCGGCTACAGCCAGAACTTCTGGGATCGCTCCGGCAGCGACACGCAGTTCCAGGTCGGCTACAGCAACAATTTCCGTTCGCTGGGCTATACGGCCTCGATCAGCCGCAGCCGTACGTCGCTCGGGCGGATGGAAAACCTCTACATGCTGTCGCTGTCGGTGCCGCTGGGCGGGAAGTCGCACGCGCCGACACTCAACACGGCCGTGACCAACGGGCCGGATGGCACCAGCGTGCGTTCCACCGTCAACGGCACGGCGCTGAAAGACAACTCGCTCGACTACAGCGTCGGCGTGACGCGCAATGCGAACCGCGACGTCGGCGCCAACGGATCGGTGCTGTACCGCTCGCACTACAGCGCGCTGCAGGGCAGCTTCGACGTGGCCGATCGCTACCGCGCGATGTCCGCGGGCGCGAGCGGCATGCTCGTGGCCGACGGTGGCGGCGTCACGGCTTCGCCGTACAACGCGCAGTCGGTCGCGATCGTGGAAGCGCCCGCCGCGGCCGGTGCACGCGTGCTCGGGTATTCGGCCATCGTGCTCGATCGAAACGGCCATGCGGTGGTGCCGTACCTGAACCCGTACCGGCTCAACGAAGTGTCCATCGATCCCAACGGGCTGCCCGACGACGTCGAACTGCTCACGACGCGGCAGCAGGTTGCGCCCCGCAATGGCGCGATCGTCAAGGTGCGCTACGGCACCGTGGTCGGACGGCCGGTTCTGATTCGTGGCACGTTGCCTGACGGAAACGTGCTGCCGTTCGGCGCGTCCGTGGTCGATATGAACGGCAATGCGGTCGGCACCGTTGGTCAGAACGGGCGTTTGTACGCACGCCTTGCCGACGGAGTCGACAAGGTCGTCGTCAAATGGGGCGAGCGCGACCGCAACGGCTGCCAGCTCGTGTTGCCCGAGCCGGCGCCTGACGCGGCGGCCGACGGCAAGACCGGTCCTCTGAAACATCTGCAGCGTTTCGACGCGGTGTGCCAGCCGTTCGCGACGGAAACGGACCAGGCTGCGTCGGTGCGCGCCCGCATGGCGACGCCGCATTCCGGTTGAACGTGCGCGACCGCGACAGAGACCGCCACGCGCGTGGCGATTTCCCATGAAGATGAAAGGACGATTGTGATCAAGGAACACACACTGAAGCTCGGGCGCTCAGCGATGCGGCGCCTTCTGCCGGGTCTGGCGCTGAGCCTGCTCTGCGCCGGCACGGCGCACGCGACGTTGAACTGCACGGTGGGCAGCGGCGAAAGCGTCGTGCTGCTCGATTTGACCCAGAAAATCCTGGTGCCGGAGGACGCGCCGATCGGCACGGTGCTGATGAGCGCTCATGGCGTGAGTCGTAGCGCGCAATGCATGCTGAACGTCACGTATCCGCTGACGAGCGAGTATGCGTATGTGCGGCGCCCCGACCTGACCACCAGCAACAGGATCGGCAACGGCCTCGCGATCTATGTGACCTACAACGGCGATCGCGGCAATGCCGCGGCCAACTGGAAGACCGACGTGCTGGTCGACTCGGCGGTCAAGAACGTTACCGTGCCGTTTACGGTGGACATCGAGCTCGTCAAGATCGGGCCGACGCCGACGAGTGCCGACGCCAAGCTGCCGAGCAACTACGTGCACGTGCTCAGTGTGGCGGACCCCACCAAGAATTTGCTGTCTCAGGGCGGTAACGCGATGTATTTCATCCGTGGGCTGCAGGACGTCGTGGTGTTTACCAAGAGCACGTGTTCGGTCGTCGGGGACGCCAATCCTGTCGTCAATCTCGGCACATTCGCGGCCAATGGCCGCTCGGGTCTCGGTTCCGGCATCGGTTCGACGTCGCCGTCGCGGGATTTCATGCTGGAGCTCGACTGCAAGCAGGGCAATACCGGCGCGTTCTCCGTCGCGCTGACGCTGGACGGCCAGACCGTCGCGGGCCGTGAAAGCGCCGGCGTGCTGGCGCTGTCGGCGGCGGCGGGCGCGGCGACCGGCGTCGGCGTGCAGGTCCTGAAAGGCGATGCCGGTGCGCAGACGGCCGTGCAGTTCGGCTCGGCCTGGGACGTCACCTCGCGATGGCAATCGGATGGGCGCATCCAGTTGCCGTTTTCCGCGCGCTATTACCAAACCGCCGACACCATCACTCCCGGTCCTGCCAACGCCACAGCGACTTATACCATCAGCTATATGTAGTATTCCTTCGCGTTGTCGACGTACACCAGCAGCGTGCAGGCCGGCGCCCGATCAAGAGGAGGCCTATGCGCGCTCGAACGTCGTCGACGCAGGCCCGTTCGGAAACGGCGCCGGGCGCCATCGAGGCGCCCGGCGCCGGATCGGAAGCCCGCGCCAATCACGTCTGGATCGTATTCATCACGTTGACCGGCGTGATGAGATCGAACAGCACCGTTTCGGGAATCGCGGTGGCGCCGGGATGCGCGTTCAGGTAGTTCGCCGTATCCCTGGCCTGCCGCGCGCCGATCGCCGCGCCGATCTTCACGACGTCCTGGTAGTACTCGAACACGACATCCCGCAGCTTCGGGTTGACGAAGCCGTAGGTGTCCTGCAGGAAGTCGATCGACGGCTCCAGCACGCCGCGGCCCGTCACCGTTTCGGGGTAGGGGCCCTGGCCCGTCACCGACGCGTTGATCTGCACGTCCATGAAGTTCATGTTGCCGAGCGTCGGATAGGTGGCCGTTTGCGACGGCAGGCAGGCGAGCACGTCGGCCGGTTTCCATTGCGACGACGGCTTGCCTGCCGGCAGCGGATACATCAGCGTCGACGCGTTGGGCACGAACGCCGCATGGTTGTACGCGCCGTCGTTGACCACCGTGTGCTGCACCGAGAACTGCCAGATGAACATCGTGAGCACGTCGCGCAGCGCCGCGACCGTCTTGACCTCGGCCGGGAAGCGATGGGCGAACGTCGCGTTGTCGACATGGTTGAACGCCGGAATCAGCTTGTCGAAGAAGCGCTGAAGCTGGATGTCGGCCGCGATCGCCGGGTCGCCGCCGGGATACTGAACCGCGATGAACTTGCCGACGAACCGGAAGATGGCGTCATACCAGAGGCTCGCATCGTGCACGTACGCGTAGGAGAACGGCGTTTGCTCGACGCCGCGGCGCTTCGCATCGGCCGGAATCGCCTGCGCCAGGAAGCGGAAGCGATCGTTGTCGTAGTACATCTTGTCCTGCAGCTGATAGTTGCCGATCCGCCCGCACGAGAAGATCAGGTCGTAGACGAAGCCGATGTTGTACACGCCGGGCGCGCCGTTGGCCTCGCGGGTCGCCGGGAAGGATTCGGCATAGGGGTCGTAGTCCCGGTTGTAGATGGTCTGCTGGAATTCCACGGTCTTCACGACGTGCGGCCGCAGCAGCTTGAACACGGGGTGCTGCTGGAACGGCTCCGCGGAATGGGGCAGGGTGTTCGGGTTGAAGACCTCCTCCGAGAACAGCGCGATCGACACCATCGCGCAGATCTGGTGCGTCAGCAGCTGATGGAAGCCCACGTCGTGCAGCGTCTGGCCCGCGCAGTTGGTCTGCATCTTGGCCAGCAGCCACGCATTCTCGGCATTGGCCATGTCCGGCGTGAACAGCTCGCCGCCCGGTTCGAGCTGGATGCCGACCGGCATCAGCTCGTGATGGTGGTTCACGGTGAAGAACACGAGCGGCTTGGCGAGGTAATAGCCGACCGGCGTCACCGTGCAGGCCTCCAGATAGCGCCGGTAATTGGCCACGTACTGCACCGCGCCCGGCCGGCCGAGACGGGCGGCGTCGACGATGCCGGCGTCCGAGATCAGCCGGTCGAAATCTGCCGTCGACACCTTCTCAAGCAAGGTCGGCATGAAGCCCGCCAACTGCTGCCGCGCGAACTCGTCGTCGCTCTTCAGCCAGAACTTCGGCGCGGGGATCGTCTGGAAGTTGTTGCCGTAGTAGATGTCCTCCAGCATCTTCACCGCGTTCTCCATATCCACCGGCTTGGGCGGCAGCTTGGCGCGCCACGCGACGTTGTCGTCCCACGCCGCGTTCAGCATCGCCAGCACCTGCTTGTCGCGGTTGGTGGCCTTCATCGATTGCGGCACCGTGTCGTAGTCCGCGACGAACGCGGGCACCTGACCATCGAACACGTAGTGCTGATCGCCGTAGATGCTGTCGCCGCCGCCCGGCGGCTTCGATGACGCATCGCGATCCGCCAGGTTGTACGCGTAGGCGTACGACATCCGGTTGGCCGTCGCCGGGTCGCCTTCGATGTCAGGCGCGAGGAACGTGCCCCAGGTGTTCTGCATCGCCGTGATCTTGTCGGTTTCCCCGGCATGCTCGAGGATGTTCAGCACCGCGTTGTAGGCCGAATCCAGCGCCCCGACGATCCAGCCGTGATGCACCGAGCAGCACTCGCCGGCAAAGTTCAGGCAGCCGTCGAACTCGGGCGTCAGAAGCGTGGGGTAGAGCTTCTTGAACTGCCCCGGCTTGAACAGCGCGAACGCGCCGCCGCCCGCATGCTCGTCCCAGAACCAGGTCTTGGTCGTCACGCCGTCCTCGTAGCCCGCGAAGCACTCGTAGACATCCACTTCGGGATACAGGTATTGAATGCCCTTCAGGCATTCCGCGATGCGTTCGCGGTCGTCGAGCGCGCCCAGCTTGCGCGCGTCCAGCGCCCAGCAATACACCTGCAGCACACCCTTGTCCGCCGCATAGCCGTACGACGGGTAGATGATCTGCCGGTTGGGGCGGTCGGTCGCCGCCGCGCCGTAGCCGCCGGTCTGCGCCTGGCGCTCGCCCGTTTCGGTCCAGAACTGGCGCTTGAAGGTCAGGAAGGCCTTGAACGACGCCATGTAGTTGCATTCGCGGATGGCCTGCGCCTTGTCGAAGGAAATCCCTTCCAGCAGGTTCACGTGCTTCCGGCCGTTCAGGTACGCGCCGGTGGGCAGGGTGGTGACGACGTACGGATAGGTCCGCTCATGTTCGCGGCCGTCGTGCGTGCTGCGCACCGTGACCCGCATGCCGCCCTGGCCGTCGTTCAGGCTCGGGTCGTGGCGCAGCGCCGTCACTTCGTGCCGGAGGTGCACGCGCGGCTTGTGGGCGGCCCGCGACGTTTCACCGCGAGACGCGGGTTCCGGATAGGCGGCGGTGGCTTGCGGCGGCCTGGCGTCGGGCGTGAGGTTGGGCGGATCGTAGCTGTAGGGGCCGCCCGGTTGCGGCAGCATGCCGACCTGAATCTGCGCGGTGACGCCATCCTGCTCCGTGACGGCGTCCTGCAGATCGAGCACCGTCCGGCACGCGTCCGGGAAGCGCTGCATCCCCTGGTCCACGGTCAGCATGTAGATCGCGTCGTCGTCCGGCCGGTACGGATCCTTGCTGCCGCCCCAGTCGTACACGGCGATCACCATCTCCACGAACGACACGGAGTACATCCCGCTGCCCACGTTGGTGGTCTCGAGGAAGTTGGCCACGGACCACGGCAGCAGGTCGCTCTTCGCGCCCATCGCCGGATCGTAGTACTCGCCGAGATCGCCGAGGCGGAACTGCGTCGTCAGGTAGTCCCACATCGAATACTGGTCGTACTGCATCAGCAGGTCGAAGCCCTCGGCGAACGACCGGTTGATGGCCTTCAGGAACGGCGCGTTCACCTGATCCAGCACCATGTTGATCGGCAGGTACTGCTGCGATGGGTCGCTGCCGAGGGGCTTCGGCGTGACCCACACCAGCGGCACGTCGCCGCCGTCCGCCACGCCGAAGTTGAAGCTCTCCAAGGACGACTGCGCGAGCGTCGTGGCCGTCGCCATGTTGTTGTAGCGCAGCCGCTGCTGCGGCGAATCGTAATAGAACTTCCGCCAGTACACGGCCTGGTCGGCCAGGCCGTTGCGGGCCAGCACCGCGTTCACCGCCAGCGCGAGCTGCTGCACCGGCAGCATGTCCGCGGAAAACTGCGGCACGCGCATTCCTCCCACCTCGCCGTACAGGCCGGCGCGCTGCACGTCGTTCGGATCGTAGTCGCTCGAGTACCACGTATGAATGCGTCCGCCCACGCGGTCCGACGCTTCGAACAGCTCGAACTCGATGCCGAGCGACTGCAGGATCAGCCCCGCGAACATGCCCGCGAAACCGCCGCCGACAATCCCGACCTGGGGCGCGTCGGCCTTCGCGGACAGCTTGTACGCGGCGGCGCCGCGCGTCGCGCGGACTTCGGCGGCCTTCGCGCGCTGCAGGTCGATCCGGGCGCGGTAGGTGGCCCCATGGTTGGCCAATATCCAGTTCGAGAACGCGGCGCCGAGCGGGCGCCGCTGACGCGCGTGGCGCACCGGCGTGACAGTCGTGGCATTGAAATGAAGGAAGCTCATGACGATCCTCTTGATGGGGGGGGTGACAGCGGGGACGGCTACGTCATCGGGCGGGGTACATCAGTCGCCGAATCGACATCGGACAAGGCTGTCCATTCGAATGGTCTCCTTGAAGGGCTGTTCGACCCGGTGGCGGGGCGAGCCTTTTTTAAATAAATATTGAATTTAAAACCGCTAAAACGCGACAGCCGGCTATGCGATCGTCGGCCGAAGCCGCACAACCCTGCTTTTGAAATATTGTCTTTTTTGCCGCTCGGAAGCCCGGCGCGATTGACGCCGCCATCCACTCGTCACATTTGCCGATCCGAGGATGTCGAATCCGTATTTCGATGGATTTCCAATCTGATATTAGTGGTCGGGTATTTAATATTCCACCTGATATTTTTGCCAGTCATTTTTGGAACGGCGCTGCCTATACTTGTCGATTACCGCGGAGCACATTCGAATTCGATCGACATCGAGGCGCAATGACGGAACCTCTCCTGTACGGCGATTTCGCGCGCTATTACGACCTGGTGCACGCCGGCTTCGATTACGCCGGCCATGCCGACGCGCTGCATGCGCTGCTGCGCGCGCAGGGCGTGCATGACGGCGCGCACCTGCTCGAAGCGGCCTGCGGCACGGGCAATTACCTGGTTGCGCTGCGCCGGCATTACGCGGTGAGCGGGTTCGACCGCAGCGACGCGATGCTGCGCGTCGCGCGCGACAAGCTTCCCGACGCGCCGCTGCGGTTGGCCGATCTCCGGGGCTTCGACTGGCCGGAGCGCGTCGACGCGATCCTCTGCCTCTGTTCGGCCATTGCCTATCTGCGTTCCCGCGACGAGCTCGCCCAAGCCGTCGCGGCGTTCGCGCGCGCGTTGCGGCCGGACGGAGTGCTCGTGCTGCGCCCCTGGCTGACGCCGGCCCAGGCGCGCGAGGGCGCGCTCTGGATGGACGTGCACGACGACAACGCGCTCAAGCTCTGCCGGCAGGCCGTGCTCAGGCGCGACAACCGCGACGCGATACTCGATTTCCACTGGCTGGTCGCGACGGCCGCGGCCGGTGTCAGCCATCACGTCGATCGTCACGTGCTGCATCTTTTCGACGATCACGAGATCGAGACGGCGCTTTCGGCGAACGGCTTTTCCTGCCGGCGCGTCGACGTCGCCGGCTTTGGCCAGCCGCTGTGGCTCGCCCGCCGGGCTGGGCGGCCATGAGCGCGGAACTTTATCCCGACCGGGCGCCCGGAGCGCCGCTCCGGATCTGCGTGTGCGGCGGCGGCAGCCTCGCGCATGCGCTGGTCGCGGTGCTGGGCGCGCGCGCGTCGAATGAGGTGCGATTGCTCACGCGGCAGCCCGCGCGCTGGTCGCGGCGCATCCGGCTGATCTATCTCGACAAGGCCGAGTTGCACGGCACCGTGCACGCCGTGTCGGACGCCCCGTGCGACGTGATCGCGGGCGCCGACCTCGTGATCCTGGCGATCCCGCACGCCGCGCGTGAAGCCGTGCTGCGCCGGATCGCGCCGCACCTGGGCCCGCGCACCTGGCTCGCGGGCTTTCCGGGCTATGGCGGGTTGCCATGGGCCGTGCGCGCTGCGCTCGGCCCCGAGCAGCGTTTTCTCGGCCTGCAGCGCGTGCCGTATGTCCGGAAAGTCGTCTCGTACGGCGAGGTCGTGTGGGTGTCGGGCATCCGTCCCGAACTGTTCGTCGCGACCGTGCCGAGCCGCTACGCACCGTCCGCCGCGCGATGGCTGCAAGCGCTGCTCAACATCCCGACGACGCCGCTCGCGCATTATCTGGCGGTCTGCCTGAGCAACTCCAATCCGATCTTCCATCCGGCGCGCCTTTACGCGCTCTGGCGCGACGCCAATCCGGACGGCGTGTGGGCGACGCGCCCGCAGTTTTACGAAGACTGGGACGACCCGGCATCGGCGCGCTATCTCGCCTGCGAGGGCGATCTGCAATCGATCGGCCACGCGTGTCCGGCCGATCTGTCGGGCCGCCGGACCTTGCTCGAACACTACGGCGCGCGCGACGCGCGGGAGATGACGCGGATCATCCGGCGCATCGCGGCACTGCGCGACCGGCCCGTGCCGATGCGGGCCGTCGACGGGGGCTGGACGCCCGACCTGCACAGCTACTATTTCGCCGAGGACGTGCCGTACGGCATCGTCGTGCAACGCGCACTCGCCGATATCGCGGGCGTCGCGACGCCGGCGCTGGACGAGGTCATTCGCTGGGCGCAGCGCTGGATGGGCAAGACGTGGCTCGACGACCACCACGCGCTGGGCCCGGACACGTTCGGCTTGCCGGTGCCGCAGCGTTTCGGCGTGGCAAGTGCGGCGGAGCTCGTCGACATGCTCAGGTGACGCGGCCGCCTACTCGCGCCACAACACGGGAAAGACGCGAGGGTCCGCGAAATCCGGCGCGCCGCCCGGTGTCGTCCTGCACAGCAATTCGTTCGAATGCATCGCCCGGCGACCGTTCGGCTGAATCCACGGTTGATGGCGATTCGCTTCGTCCTGCAGATGGACGGCGAGCGCGATCCGCGGGGCCTCCCCGAGATTCGGCACGCTCCGGTGCAGCACGCGGCTGTGGTGGAACACGACCTGGCCGCGCATGACGGGCAACACGCGCACGACCGGCTCGACCGCATCCGGCACCATCGTGCGCGGCACCTGTCCGTCGAAGTCGGGCGTCAGAAAGCGCCGCTCCAGCGAGATCGTCGGCCAACGATGACTGCCCTCGACGACGGCGAGCGTCCCGTCGTTCACGCTGCAATCCGCGAGTGGAATCCACGCGGTCAGCAATTCCGTCGAACTCGAGTTGCCCCAGTAGGCCACGTCCGTATGCCAGCCGGTTTCGGTCGACGCCGCCGGGAGCCCGCCGGGCTTCACGATCAGGCGGTCATGGAACAGGCGGATCTCGCGCGTGCGCGCGAGTCGCCCGGCGATCGCGGCGATGGCCGGATAGGCGACCAGGTCGCGCACCGCACGCATCTGCAGCGACAGGTAGCCGTTGATCCGGATGACTTGCGCGGCCCCCTCGACCCAGTCGCGCTGCGTCGCCTGCGCGGGAATCGACGCGTCGCGCTCGCCGCGCCGGTAGCGCGCGATGTCCTCGGCGGCCGCGTCGAGCAGGCCGGCAGGAACGATCGCGTCGCTCACGTGCCAGCCCCGCTGCGCGTAGGCCGCGCAGTCGGCCTCGGTCGGCAGGCAGGCGGCCTGGTCGGGCGGGAGCGCTGCTGCGGCCGGAAAGGTCAGCATGGCGAGCCTTCCAGGATTGCGGCGCCGGCGCCGGCACGGTGCGAGAAGGATTCGATGGCTGCCGCGTCGAGGAGCCCCAGGGATTGCGCGTCGTGCCACGGCGAAGGGGGCATCGCGCGCGCGTCGCGTGGCTTTCCGATCAGCGTTTCGGCCCATTCGAGCAGCGCGCAAAGCGCCGGCGTTTCCACGCCGGCGACCCGGCCGATCTCCCGATGGATCGCCAGCCCGTGCGCGAAGTCTTCCTGAAAGAAACGCGCATCCGTATCGGGCGAACCGTCGGCGCGCGACGGCACGGTGATGTCGCGCAACGGCGTCATCGCGCGGACGAGCGGCGTCAGCGCGCCCGGCGCATCCACGCCGAAATGGGCGCGCGCACCGACTTCGTCGGGCACGTTCAACGCGCGTCGGATTCGCGCCAGCTCGTCGTCGACGCGCAGCAGGTGCGCGCTGGCCGCGTCGTCCCAGTCGCCGTAAAAGCGCACGGAGGGCGGGACCGGACTGCCGCTGCCGTAGAGCGCGAAGAGACGCGGCGGATGCAGCGTCGGGTTGTCGAACCCGAGCGTGACGGACAGGTAGCCGTTCAGCGGGTGAAGCTCGAGCCCGAATGCGTCGGACAGACGCGGCGCGAGCGCCGCCAGTTCGCGCGACGGATGGCCCGCGATGCCGACGCGGCCCCTGGCGGCCGTGACGTGAACCACCTGGCCGCGCACGACGGTGCGTGCGACCCACGGGGTGCGTTGCAGGCCGAAATGTCGCACGCCGTTGCCGAGTATCCGCGCGACGCGCCAGTCGAAACCGGCTGCGCAGCCGATGCACCCGACCCACGCATGCGGCGCGAGAAACGGCCGGATGCGTTCGAGCAGCGCGGCGTGCGCGAACGCGGGCACCGCGAGCAGCACCCAGTCGCTCGAGCCGATCGCGCGCGCCGGGTCGTCCGTCGCCTCGACGGGGCCGGCCAGGCGAAGGCGCTCGCCGAAATGAATCGTCGCGATGCCCGACCAGCCCGACGGCGCGCGCGTGAGCACCGAGACCTCGAAGCCGGGCCGGGCCGCGAGCACCGCCGCCGCGGTGAGCGCGATGCTGCCCCCGCCGCAGACGGCGACCTTCATGACGCAGCGGCGGCGGGCGCGGGGGCCGTGAGCGCGTGCAGCTCGACGAAGGTGGCGCGGAGCAGGCTGGCGATCTCGCGCAGCAACGCGATGACGACGGGCGCGCCGCCGCGTTCGGCGGTCAGCCGATAGGCGATCTCCACCATCTCCGCGTAGTGGTCGTCCTGTTCGTCGATGCGCAGGTGCGCGTTCGCGCCGCGCACGTGACGCTCGCCGAACACCGCGGCGGCCCGTTCGATCGCCGCGCGGGAGAAGCGCGCCGAATTCCACTCGACGAAAATCGAATAGCTGACGGCGGCCACCGAGCCGACGCGGTGGATTTGCGCGTCGAGATAGTCGAGCAGCGCGCGCGTCGATTTCAACGGCGGACGCTCGTCGATGATCGACTTGCGGTAGCCGTGCGTCGCAAGATCGGCCAGGAACATCCGGTCGTGCTTCATTTCCTCGACGATGTAGTCGCCCCAGCGGCACGCGGTGTCGTAATCCTCGTCGAGCATTTTCTGCAACGCGAGCGCATCGGTGCGCGCCGTCAGGCGGATGCGATGCACCGTCTCGATGCGGTGCGCGATGTAGTAATCGGTGTCGAACGGCAGCGCGGCGTCCGCCAGTTGCCCGGCGCGCGGCACTTCGGCGCGATAGCGTTGCGCCTCCTCGAGCAGCGCCGCCTCGATCGCTTCGCGAAACGCCGCCGGCGACGGCGTCGCGGCCGGCGGATTCGCTTCGTACGCGTTGCGCGTGACGGTCATTTGACGAGATCGAAGCCGATCGGCAGACGGTCGACGGTCAGCCGGTCCGCCGCCGCATGGATCTCGGCGGTGCGATGCGCACGCTGCAACAGCAGATCGACGAATTTGACGTCGTCGTCGGTCAATTTATTCGCGCCGAGACGCTCGCGAATATCACGAATATCCTGAGCGGCAATGATGACGTAAGCCATGCTGATCTCCTTGTAAAAATTATGAAGAAAGTCATGCCCTAATCTTTCTAGGCAATGGGGTGGGCGAAGTCAAGGAGCGACATCCGGTGGGATTTCGGACGTCATGCGATTAAGCGAACGTTTCATTCGTGCGATCGCAGGTCAGGCAAGTTTCATGAGAGATGACGCCAATGGAAATTTCATAGCAAATGCAATGCGAATTTCAATGCGCATTTGTATGAATAACAACTGGCGACGCCTGTCCTAGACTTCAAAATCCGTCCGCAAGGGATTTCACCTATAAGGCGTTCTCCGCGCATCGGGGCCGTTCATGCGCGACAGACGCAAATTCCGTCGATAAAGAGAGAGCAGGCGGATTCGGCTTGAATACAAGTTATTAAGGAGACCATTAAATGGCCAACTATATCCGCAATGACGCCTGGAATGCGGGCGGCGATTTCAACAATCAGGATCTTCTCTGGTACGCGCGGGGCGTCGGGAAGATGATGGCGCGATCGCTGAACGATCCGGCCAGCTGGTGGTTCTTCGCAGCCATTCACGGCGAGTACCTCACGGCCGCCACGACCAAGAAGATTCCGCCGGACACCTTTCCGAAGTGGAGCGAGATCCAGAGCCCGCCGAGCGTGCCGACCACGCCGCTGCCGAACCACGCGACGCAGGAACGGTACTGGAATCAGTGCCAGCATGGCAGTTGGTACTTCCTGCCGTGGCACCGCGGGTATCTGATGGCGCTCGAGGCGCAGCTGCGCGCCGACATCGTGAGTCTCGGCGGCCCGGCAACCTGGGCGCTGCCTTACTGGAACTACTTCGGCGGCGCACAGGGCGCCGACGCGCAGATGCCGCCGGCTTTCGCCCAGCAGACCCTGCCCGACGGCGTCACGGCCAATCCGCTGTATGTGGCGATGCGGTACGGGCCGAATGGAGACGGCGACATCTACATTCCGACGGACACGCGGGAGGCGAACGAACAGGATCCCAACCCGTCCGATGGCGACGTGACGCAAGCTTGCATGACCAACGACCTCTTCACCGGGTCGGATCAGGCCACGCCGCTGCCGGGATTCGGTGGCCCCGGTCACCCGTGGTTTTCCCATAAAGGCAGCCCGCACGGCAACATGGAGCACAACCCGCACGATCTGGTTCACGTGTACACGGGCGGCGAGATCAGCGAAACGGATTACGGCTTGATGGCGGACCCCGGCACGGCGGGACTGGACCCGATCTTCTACCTGCATCACTGCAACATCGACCGCCTGTGGGCGTCGTGGAATGCGGCGGGCAACCTGAACCCCGAGGAGACGGACTGGCTCAAGGGCCCCGCGAAGGCGTTCGTGATGCCGATGCCGGGCGGCGAAAGCTGGCAGTACGCCCCCAAGGACGTGACCAACCTCGCCACGTTGAACTACACGTACGAGGATCTTGCCGTGGCCAGTCATCCCGCGGCAGCGCCGCTGCTGCTGAGGCTTCAGCGGCTGGGCGTCGCCGGCCTGCCGGCAGCGGCCGCGCACCGTGCGCCCAGCCCGCGGGCGACGCAGGCGCCTGCCGAGCTGCTGGGCGCCAGCACCGGCGCCGTCGAAATCTCGGGGGTCGGCAGCGGGCCCGTCAGCGTGCGACTGGACGCCGATGTCCAGAAGCGCGTGGTCACGAGTTTCGTGCAAGCGTCGCTCGCGGCGCCGCCCGATCGTGTGTACCTCAAGCTGGAGAACGTGCGCGGCGCGCTGGACGCGACCGTGCTGGGCGTCTACGTGAACCTGCCCGCCGGCGCCCGCACGCCGGCGATCCTGCGCGCGCACCACGCGGGCGCCATCGCGCTGTTCGGCCTGCGGCGCGCCAGCACGGCCGACGGCGCGCATGGCGGCGACGGCCTGACCTACGTGCTGGACATCTCGCACTTGCTGGACGAGCTGTATCGTGAGGACCAGCTGCCGAGCGCGAACATCACCGTCACCCTGCTGGCACGTCGCGCGCTGCCCGACGAGGAGAAGATCGAGGTAGGCCGGGTGAGCGTCTATCGGCAGCCCGATTGAGCGAGCCGCTTCATGATCTTCAATCGGCGTGAGCTTGCCCGCGTGCAGTGCGGTGTGCTGGGCGCCAGCGCGGCTGCGTGGATCGCGATTGCGGCGTCGTCGTTCGGGTTCGGGCAAGGGGGGCTGCTGGACGCGCTGTGCAGTTCGACGCAACAAGCCACGTGGCTGACCGCGGGATGGGTCCTGTCGGCCAGCCGCGGTTGGCTGTTGATGATCGTGGCGATGATGGGCCCGATGACGCTGCCTGCCATCGTGCACGTTCGTGCCAGCACCTTTGCCAGCCGGCGCGCGCGTGCCGTTTCGCTGTTCCTGCTCGGCTTCCTGGCCGTCTGGGTGATGCCGGGCCTGGCGATGACGGCGCTGGAACGGGCCGTGAGGGACGCGATGCCGAATGCGTACGGTCCGGCCGCGCTGGCCGCGTTCGTCGCTTGCGTGTGGCACGTGTCGCCGTTCAAGCAGCGGTGCCTCAATCGCTGTCACGCGCACCGTCCGCTGTCGCCTTTCGGGCTGAAGGCTGATGTCGACGCCCTTCGGCTCGGGCTGCGGCACGGGATGTGGTGCGTCGGCACGTGCTGGGCGCTGATGCTGGTGACGGTCCTGCTGCCGGGATGGCAGCTGGCGGCGATGATCGTCGTTTCCGCGCTGGCGTGTTGCGAGCGGCTGGACCCGCCGGGGATTCCCGCATGGCGGCTCCGATGGCCCCGCATGGCCGGCCTCTGGCTGCGCCGCGAAATCGTGCATGCCGGGTTGCGCGTGCTGCGTGGAAAGGGGCAACATCCTGAGCACCCGGCTCGGGAACATGGACTGGTATGACCGACTCAAGCAACGCGACAGGCCCGCGTCGCTCGCTGCGCGTGATCGCAGCGAGCGACGCGCCGATCCTCGTGCAACGCGACGGCGTGGCGGTCCCGCTGCGCATCGACCGCGCGGCCGTCGTCGCACTGGCATCCGAACAGGCTGCCCATGCCGGCGACGAATCGCTGTTCCGTTTCTACCTGATGCTGGAGCGCGTCCGCGGCACGCACGATGCCACCGTGCTGCAGGCATTTCTGCGGACCCAAGGCGCGACCCGCGCCGGCCATTCCCAGGACACCTATCTGGCCAGCGTCGGCTTGTTCGGGCTCAGGCGGGCAAGCGCGGACGATTCGAGCGAGGGGCTGCTCTACTACCTCGACGTTACGTCGCACGCCGCCTTGCTGCAAAGCGCGATCGCGCTGGCGGACGCGCATCTCCGCGTGTCGATACGGCCTCGGCAGGCGCTTCCAGGCGGCGTCGCGATCGACATCGGTCGAATCTGCATCTGCGTCGAACACATCGGCGCGTGAATAGCGGTGCTTTGAATGCTGTCCGCCCGAAAAAAGACAACCGGGCGGGCGAGGCGCTCGCGGGCGCGGTATTTCGTCATTGGCTTCTTTCCGGAATTCTGTTTTGAAATGGTAACCAGCAGGATACGTCCTGACCGCAACATCGGTGTCTGACGCGTGCGCGATAAGTGGACCGTCGAGCTGTGGGATGGAACGTCTCTCCATGCCGTCGTCGACTCGCCGGTTGCAGCGGTCAGGCTCCATCGGGAACTGGTCGCTGAGCCGGACTTGACCAGGTCCGACGATCTTGACTACCAACAGGACACGAGTGGCTGATCAGTCATTGAGATGGAAGCCACGGATCCATTACCGTGTGTCGCCGGGCGCCATGCCTGGCCACTCGATCTCATCGACCAAGTATCCTCGATGGCGCAGAAACGCAATCGACCCGTTCGGCCCGCCAAATTTGTCGCATCAGCGCCGGATCGTTTCGCAGCTCACCACGACACCGCACTCGAACAGCAATTCTTCGACATCGCTCAGGCTGAGCTGGAAGCGGAAATACCACCGCACGGCCTGAGCAATGGTGGCCGCAGGAAACCGGCGTCCACGATGGAGCGAGGTCGTTTTCATGGCGTTATCCTACGCCAACGTGACAATGCCGGTGCGTCGTTAAAAGACCGCGTACCTTGAGCGAGGGATTGGGCACGCGGACCGGCATGCTGGACTCCAGCTAAAAATGCTTTGCTAGCATTAACGGTTCGGCGTCACCCCGGTGGGCTTGGTGGCGGCGGTGGCACTGCGCAACTCGCCCATGGTGGACAGCAGTGAGCCTTGCATATCGTCGCCATCCAATGACCAACTGAACACGCCGCCCAGCTGCTGGGCTTTGACATAGCCCAGCTTGGTGCGGATCACATCCGGGGTGTCATAACTCCAGAACTGCGTGCCGTCATAGCTCCACAGCTGCTTGGTGACGGGATGCACATAACGCGTGCCTGCGCGGCCCGCCAGCACGCGATAGTCCTCGTAACCCGCCTCGTAAGTGCCGGGCGCGGGGCCGGTGGCGCTTTGATACAGGCCATTGCCGTTAGGGCCGGCGGCCACGCCGGTCCAGCCGCGGCCATAGAAGGGGATGCCCACATTGATGCGGTTGCGGGCCAGGCCAGCGCTGACCAGGGCATTCACCGCGTCGTCGATATCATAGAACTTGGCGTCGTTCTGGGCCGGATTGGCCGGATCCGGGTAGAGGTTGGAGTGGAAGTTGGTGGGGCCTTGCGCTTCCCAGCCGCCATGGAAGTCATAAGACATCACATTGGCCCAGTCCAGGTAAGCGCCGTAGTTGCTCGGTTCGGTATTGCGGATTTTGTCCACTCCGGCGCCCAGCGCGGCGGAAAGGTAATAGCGACGCTTGTTCTGCTGGCCCAGCGCATCCAGCTGACGGCGGAACTCCGCCAGCAGCAGGGTGAAGTTTTGCTTGTCCGCCGCGCTGTAATGATTGGTGGGCAGGCCACCGGCCACCGGGTATTCCCAGTCGATGTCAAAGCCGTCAAACACGCCCAGCGCCACACCCTGTCCCCCAGCGTTTTCTTGTTGCGGCAGGTTGCCCTTGATGTAGAGGTTGATGCAGGAGGAAACCAGCGCCTGGCGGCTGGCGTCGCTGGCGGCTGCGGTGGAGAAATTCTTGGACCAGGTCCAGCCGCCCAGGGCGATCAGCACCTTGAGCTGCGGATTTTTCAGTTTCAGCTTACGCAGTTGGTTGAAGTTTCCGCGTAGTGGGGTGTCCCAGCTGTCTGCCTGGCCGTCCACGGACTCCGCCGCGGAGACGGTGCGCTGGTAATCCGCCCAGGCGTCGCCGCCATCGCCATTGCCGTTTTCCGCGACCGTGACCATGCCGCACTGACCGTTGGCGTAGACATTGCCAAAAGCGTAGTTGAGCACGGTGAGTTTTTTATCGCCTCCGCTGGCCATCAGGTTTTTCACAAAGTACTGGCGCTGATAAATGCCCCATTGGGTGAAATAAGAGCCCACGTTGTAGCCTACGGTGGGCGTGGGTTCCGGCGGCACGCCGCTGCCTGAGCCGCCGCCGCTGATAGGCGCGCATGAGTTGGCGGCGCGCTGCTGCCAAACGCCCCCTTGGCTGGCTGTAGGCGCTTCCCCTCGCGTCCACCATTGCGCTTGCCAGGTTTGGCCGTTGTACAAGGCGTAATCGCCCGCGTTATAGATCTGGCTGGATTGCCAGGCGCTGCAGCTGGGCAGGGCATAGGCCGCAGAGCTGGCCACGATGAGGCTGCTCGCGCCGATCAGGGGCAGGCACAGGCGGTGAATCGAACGTTGCATTACATTCTCCTTTGCTTTACGGCGGATGCCGGTGATGAAGCCTGGTTTACTTTGGTATGTATTTGGTATTAAATTGGTATCAGTATTGGCCAGGATTTGGGAAATGCAAGGAGAATTTCGGGGCGCTTCAGAAAATCTATGGTCACCCCCTTTTTTGCAAGACTGATTTCGATGTCGTTGTTGGCTTGCGTAAATCTATTCGGCGTCGTTTAGGGGAATGACTCCCCGCGCCACGATGAGATTCGCGCCTGGCGGTCCTAAAACCGGGGGCAGGTCAGTCTGGCATAGGTGCTTGGAAAACGATTATTTAGAAAAATCCATCTTGATCGGCTGCAGATGTCAGGGTAATCGATATCCCAAAAAATCCGGCGATGACAATGTGATAACGGTTAAGTCAAGCTGAATACGCTGTTGAAGCGCATCGTATTCTTGAACATCGGCACGGATATGCATTTAAATGCGTAACAATGTCCACGGCGGGGCCCTGCGCGAGATCCGCGCTCGCATCGCTCTCCATACCCGACGCAGGGCGCGGAGGGCTGCGAGTCTCGTTGAGACGTCGCAGCCCGAGCACGCGCTCGAGGGCTAGTTCGACCCCAGCTCATTCGCGGCCCACGGCCGCCGCCGTCGCTACGTGTGCCGATCTGCTCACACTGATTCGCAAGCGGCGTCAGCGCAGGTATCGCGCGGCGCTGTACTTCGGCCCGCCCGGCGCGCACCTGGCAAACCACGGTCCGTGACGGCGTTACGAGGATGGAGTAGGAGGCGCCACGGGCATCACCCAGCAATGAGTATCAGCCTCCCGAGCGAGATGGCCGACGGCGTGCGGCAGCGGGTCGCCAGCGGCACCTATGCCACGTCAGAAGTAACGAATCCGCAACGCGCTGCGCTGCGCGGGCTCGACGCGCCCCTTGGCCGGGCTGCTGTTCGCGCAGAACGTGCCGATGTTCAGCGCGTACATCGCTCGGCCGAAGTGCGTCACGCTGCTGCCGGTCTTGCCGGCTGACGTGCCACGGAACACGCTCGCCTTGTCGCTGTACAACGCCGCCGGCTTGCCGTAACGCTCCAGATACGCGCGCGTCGCCTCGAAATAGCTGAAGGTCGATTCGGTCGCCGTGAAGTGCAACATCATCAGCCGACTGGTCGCGTCATCGACGTACACCAGCAGCGTGCATTGCGGCGCCCGCTCCTCGAACCATCGATGTTCGCTGCCGTCGATCTGGATCAGCTCGCCCAGGCACGCCCGGCGCGCCCGCGGCTGATAGACCTTCGGCGGGCGCTGCCGGCGCGGCACCCACAAGCCGGCGTCCGTCATCAGCCGCCGCACCGTCTCCTTGGCCAGCCGAATGTCGTGGCATTCGTATAGCTTCTCGCAGGCCAGCGTCGGCCCGAAATCGGCGTAGCGATCGCGGATGATCGAGAGCGCCCGATCGGCTGTCACCGGGTCCAATCGATTGTTGCTGGGCTTCGCGCGCCGCTGCGACACGAGACCGTGCGGCCCGTGCTCCCGCAGTCGGCCGACCAGTCGCCGAATCTGCCGTGTCGTCAGCCCCAGTCGCTCAGCCGCACGCCACGGCTTGAGCTTGCCGTCCGCCACGTCCTGAATGACCTTGAATCTGTCCAGCTCGCGCATCGTCATCGTGATCCGTTCTGTCGCAGCCATCGAAGCTCCCGGCGCCGGACCACCGGCGGCCGAATAGCTTACGCGGCACGAAAGCGGACATTTGAACTTAGCCAGAAACGGACATTACAACTTAGCCGCTACAAAATTTGACGTTGATAAATCACCTTATGTCAAATAATAAATATCACCTCGACTCGATGCACCAGCAGTTCATCGTGGCGAGTTCAACCAAGCGGCCCTTACTGTCGTTGCCGGCGTGGTGACACTTCACGCCGGCCCAGTCTCGTCTGACCTTGAAACATTCCAAAAAAACTGCCGCCCGCACCCCAGCCACGCTGTTGATATGCAACACGCGCCGAACAAAAGGGAGTTAACTCTCATCGTCTTAACGAGATAACGGATAAACGACGTGTTGAGCAACTTCAGCGGATGCTGCAACATACTCGCCCTATGGCGCAAGATGCCTGGACGCGACGGATACCCATACCACGGAGGCGCACAATGCCGGGTTCGACCAAAGTCGCTGCACATGTCCAGGCAGAGACTGGCCTCACTTCAACCCGATAACGTTGTGATATAGAGCCTTGACCATGATGAGTTGGATCCGCCCCGCCCCCCTTGTCGTCGCGACGATGCTGTTGTTGCCGGGGCTCGGATGGGCGAACATGGCCCCGCAGTTTACGGCCGAGGAAGCGGCATGGATCGCCGCACATCCGGTGGTGCGCACGTGCGTCAATTCCGAGTGGCGCCCGTTCGAATTTGTCGAGAACGGGAAAATCGCCGGCCTTGTGCCGGCGTATCTCGATGCTATTTCGAGAATTAGCGGATTACGCTTCGAATTCGTCGACGGTGCGTGCTGGAATAATTCGGTCAATGCGCTGACGTCCGGCAAGATCGACATGTCGCCGGACTGGCCCAAAAACCAAGAATTGGAGCGTTACCGCAATGGCGTTATCACAAGCACGCCGTATTTCGTCGGCACGGTCGACGTCGTAACGACCGATCGCGAGTATCTTTTCGTCGATTTTCGGCGCCTCGCCGGCAAGCGCGTCGCGATCAAGGGCGGGGGCGCCCTCGAATACGGGATCCGTCAAAGCCAGGTGCCCGTGACGCTGCTCACCTTCCCGAACGAGTACGATGCGCTGAAGTCGGTTGCCGACGGCAACGCCGATGTCGCGCTCGGCACCGACGCCACGATCCTTCCGCTGTTGCATCGGCAATTCAAGGGAAAGCTCTTCCTCTCGGGAAGCGTGTGGGATCGTCCATATGCATTGGCTCTGGCAACGCGCAGCGACAACCGCATACTGGCTTCGATTCTGGACAAGTCCCTGCTATCCATTCCGGCATCGGCGACCGAAGCCATGCGCCATCGATGGCTCGAAACGGCGGACTACGGCGAACCCACGCTGGCATCGATCCTCTATTACCGTCAGCGACAGGTCGTGGTCATCGGCGCCGTCCTGATTGCATTCGCGCTGCTGGCGTACCTGTCGTGGCGCTCACGCGCGAGTGCCGTCCGCAGCGAGCGCGAGAAGGCGATGTTTCTCGCGTTCATCAGCCACGAGATCCGTACGCCGATGCACACGATCCTGTCGTCGCTCGAACTGCTGCAGCGCTCCGCGCTGACCGGGCAACAGGCGAACCGCGCGGACGCGGCGATCTCCGCCTCCGAAACGCTGCTGACCCTGCTCGACGACGTGCTCGAATACTCGCGCCTCGAATCGCGCAATGTCACGCTTGCGCCGAAACCGACGGAGATCGGGCCGTGGGCGAATCAAACCGTCGAAATGGTGCGCTGGCGATCGAATGAAAAGAAGCTGAAGCTGACGCTCGATCTCGCATGTTCGCCGCAACTCGAAGTGCATATCGATTCGATGCGGGTACGGCAAATCGCGCTCAATCTGCTGGTCAACGCGATCAAGTTCACGGCGACCGGGACGGTCCTGCTTCGCGTCGATTACCTCCCCCGGAAATCGCGCCGTTCAGGAACGCTCGTGCTCGAAGTCCGCGACACGGGCATCGGCATCCCGCCCGATCGCCAGCGACACATCTTCGAGCCCTACCAGCGCGTCGAAAATCCGGGAAACCGCGGGGCGAGCGGAAGCGGACTGGGCTTGTCCATTTGCCGCGAACTGGTCGACCTGATGAAAGGCGCGATCACCGTCAGCAGCAACCCCGGCATCGGAACCGTCTTTACCGTCATGCTGCCTGTGCGTCCGCAGACGCCATCGCGACCGCCCGCCCACGAATCGCGCCCCGCCCCCGTCGCCAGGCCCGCACCGACGCGCGCATCGGATCACGCCACGGAAGCCGTGTCGCCGGATACGAACGGCGGCCCGATGATCCTGGTCGTCGACGATCACGAAGCCGTTCAGCACGCGATCCAGCATCAGCTCGACGCGCTGGCCTGCCGGTCTACGATCGCAGGCACCGGCGAAGCGGCACTCGAACGATTCGAACGAATGCCGTTCGACATGGTGCTGCTCGACTGCAATCTACCCGGCATCGACGGATATACGGTCGCGCGTCGGATGCGTGACATCGAGTGTCAACGGCACGGCAAGCGCACGCCGATCATCGCCATCTCGGCCGCGACGGACGATGCGCATCGGGCGCGCTGCCTCGACAGCGGCATGGACGGCGTGCTCGGCAAGCCGCTGCGGCTCGCGGTATTGCGACAGGTGATCGAACTCTGGTGCGCGTCCTATGAGCCGGACGTGCCCGGTACGTTGCCGGTGGAAGCCAATGTACCGCGCGCGGATTTCAGCACCGTCTTCCGGCAAAGTGTCGATGGCGATCTGGAAATGCTTGCGCGCGCATTGCAAAGCCGCGATTTCGATCTGGCCCGTCACGCGGCTCACCGGATCAAGGGTGCGGCGGCAGTCGCCGGAAAAACCGCAATGTGCGATCTAGCGGCCGACCTCGAACACCAGCTCCGGGAATCTGCCGACGGCACCGCCGTTGACATCGACAGGCGATTTGCCGAGTTGCAGCAAATGCATCGCGCCGACGCCGTGACTCACGGCGGTGACGGTGAAAGCGGTTCGGCCGGGGCAACATCATGAATCGCCTTTCGTCGCAAACGGTCGCGCGATGGTGGGTCACCGCGTTGCGTGGCACGTTACCGGCGAACGGCGACAACGTGCACGCCCCCTAGACCGCGTCGGGGTGCTCGCGCAATTGCGACTCGATGCGTTCCGCCAACTCTGCCATGCGTGCCGCCCCGGCGGTGCGCGACGCGCCCTTGATCCGGTGAGCGGCGCGCAAGGCACCGGTGACATCGCCAGACTGGATTGCGTCGAAGAGCACCTCGAAGTCTTGCACGATCGTCTGGACGTATATCTCCTGCAGATCGCTCGGGTCATCGGGCAGCAATGCTGCCGGTTCGTCCGGCGCCACATCCTGATAAGCCGGGCACCACATCGCGAGCATCTGCCGCAACGCAGCCAGCCGCAACGGCTTGCCGAGCACGCCATCCATTCCGCTGTCAAAGCAGCGCACTTTGTGTTCGTCGCCGGACAAAGCTGAAATGGCGATGATCGGGACGCGCCCCGTCTGCCCGGTCGCCTCGTTGAGGCGGATCATTCGGGCCAACGCATAGCCGTCGATGTCAGGCAAGTTGCAATCGAGCAGCACCATGTCGAAGCGAGTGCGAGCCAATTGCTGCAATGCAGCCATTCCGTCTTGCGCCGTGACGGTACGGCAGCCGATCTCTTCGCACTGCTGGCAGATTGAATACTGCACGGCTTCGTGATCGTCGATGACCAGAATCAACGGCTTGCTGCCGCGTTCGCATTTACCGTCGGCATTTTCCGACGCAACGGCGGTGTCCGAAGCGAACGGCGGCGCGCACGCGACAGTCGGCTCGACGGCGGCCGAAACCGGCAGGCGCACCGTGATCGTGGTTTCAACGTGCGGCGTGCTGTCGACCATGATCGTCCCGCTCATCAACTCGACGAGCTGGCGGCAGATCGCAAGCCCCAATCCACTGCCCTGCGCACCGTGTTGCTGTAAGCGCTCGGCTTGCCAGTACGCGTCGAACATATGTTGGCGACATTCCGGCGAAATGCCGACACCGGTATCGCGAACTTCAAGCACCAGGGTGCCATGCGGCGCTTGCTGACTGGGCAAGTAGTCGACGCGCAGGGTAACCGAACCGGCCGGCGTGAACTTGATCGCATTGACGAGCAGGTTGAGCGCGATCTGGCGGAGCCGCACCGGGTCGATCACGACCTGCGTCGACGGGGGGCATGCAACGTCCAGCGCCAGTTCGATCTGCTTCTCGTCCGCACGCCAGCGCACCATGCCCACGGTATCCCGGGCCCATGCCCCGAGCGCGACCGTCTGCGGCTCGAGCGTGACTTTATGCGACTCGAGACGCGAGAATACGAGCACGTCGTCGAGCAACGTCAGCAGCGTTTCCGAGGCCGAGATCGCCGCATCCGCCCGGCTTGCCTGTTGCCCGGTCAGCGACGAGCATTGCAGCAACTCGAGCGACGACAGGATCGTTTGCATCGGCGTGCGGATCTCGTGGCTGACGAAGGCGAGGAACATGGCCTTGTCGCGCTCGCTGCGAACCGCCGCGGCGCGGGATTTCCACGACAGGTAGGCGAGCGTCGCAAAGGCGAGCAGCACGAGGCCGATGGCGATCACCTGGGGTGCCCGGTAATACAGGATCGACCGAATCGTCGGCTTGCCGTAGTCGGCCAGCTCGACCCAGTTTCGGGTCATTGCCGCCGTCTCGCTGACGGGAATGGCGGCAAGCGACTTGTCGATGATCGACGCAAGCAGCGGCATGTCGGTGCGCGTGATCATCGCCAGCGACACAGGGCGATCGGCGAGCATGCCCGACATGAACAGCTGACCGAGGTATCGGCTGCGCACGATTGGCAGCATCGTGACGTCCACGCCCAGCGCAGCATCCGCTTCGCCTGCGGCGACGGCGGCGAGCGCGCGCTCCTCGCTTTCGAATGTCAGCACGTCGAGAGGCACGCCGCTATGACGCGTGAAATATTCGACCGCGCCGTTGCCCTTGATCGCGACACGCCGGCCCTCGAGGCGCTGCAGGCTGAAGATCATCGTGGAGTCGCTGCGTGTCACCGCCGTCAGCCGACCGACGAGATACGGCATGCTGACGAGCGCGCCGTCGCCGAAACGGTCGTGCACCAGTTCTCGCCACACGCCCGGCAGCAGATCGACGCGGCCTGATTTGAGCGCCTCGTCGGCTTGCCCCCACTGCGTACCGGGCACGGTTTGAAACGACAGACCGCTGATCCTGGAAATCGCATCGAGATAGCCCGCGACCAGGCCCCCATGCTTGCCGTCACGCAGGTATTCGATGGGATGCCAGTTGGCTTCCACTGCGATGTGGACGACGGGATGCGCCTTGATCCACTGCAGTTCCTCTTTGGTGAACGCTGGTTTCGTGCTCTCGGCCTCGGCCGACGCGGGGGGCGACGCGACGAGCATGGCTCCGAGCAGTGCGCGGCAAAGCAAGCGCCAGACGGCGACATTGGTGGAGAGCCAAGTTTTCATAGAGGCCAGTGCGATTCATTTGTCGTGTAACGAGAGCAATGAATCTAATCGTCGAATGACGAATTTCGCACTTTGCGGCGCGAATTTCAGACGCCGCCTATAGGACTTGTCTTATAAGACTGAAAACTTCGGCTGAGATGGCGTGCTCGCGCCTCGTCGTAGACACCCGGGGCGCTTCGGCGTTCAGCCTTCCTCGAGCATCTTGCGGGACGCGAACAGCTCGGCGTCGCTACGGATCCCGAGTTTGCGATAGGCGGACTGCTTTTGCGCACTGATGGTTTTCGGGCTGCGCGAGAACTTCGATGCGATATCGGAAACGGACATGCCTGCCAGGTAGCAGCGCAGAACCTCGTGCTCACGCGGGCTGAGACGCAGGTTTTCGGACAGTTCGGAATCGGATGAGCTGGCGCTCTCATCGACGGTGGGCAGACGCTCGAGTGCGCTCGGATCGGCGCTCGTGCTCGTCAGCATTTTGCGGGACAGTTCGGAGCTGATATACGGACGTCCGTTTGCAACGACGTGAATCGCATGTGCCAGCTCCCGGAGATTCTCGCTTTTGCCGAAGAATCCGAGCGCGCCGGCGCGCATCGTCATGTTGACGGTTGCGGGCGTATCGCTGCTCGATGTCATCAGGATTCTGCAATCCGGGAAGCGTGTGGCGACCAATTTGACCAGATTGAGGCCGTCGATTTCGTCCGGGCCCAACATGTAGTCGAGCAGCACCACGTCTACCGGATTGGATTCGAGCCAGCGAATCAGGTCGCGCGACTTCGCGAAGCTTGCTGCGACTTCGATACCGGCCTGCTCCGTCAGGTAGCAGGCGATCCCGTGCTGGACGACGGCATGGTCGTCCAGAATCACAACCCGGATCGGTTGATGCGTTGGCCTCATTGCAACCCCTTCTTTTCACAAACCTTTCAATGCAAGGGGATAATTTTAAACCTGCCGACTTGTCTCTGCTCGAATATTCGCGAGAGACGGCCGATCGGCCAGCGTCAACTGCTGGCCGACGTGGGTGTTGGGGTGGCGCAGTCAAGCGCCAATCGATGCGTTGAGCCAGAGCAACCTCGGATGTGTTACGACGGATGTCGTCTGGCCACGCTTTGCCGTACCTCGCGGCGCTCAGATTGACGCAGAGATACTCAACGGAATGTACACAATGCCCCGAATCGGCACCGCGCATACGTCGCGCATGCATGTCGCGGCGTCCATCCCGCTTATTTCCCGTTAAATGCGCAGCGTGGAAGGAATGCCGATGACGGCCGCGCCGTTGGTGCCGACGAACTTGCATCGCAAACCTTCGCGTGTCTTCACGTTGTCGGCCACCACGTTGACCTGTACTTTGCTGCCACGCGATATGCCGACCTACCTGGATGGCTGATCATCTGTCGGATGATCGACGATTTGGATGAAACAAGAATCCGCACACTCGAGCAGGTACACGCCGTGCTTGACGGTTTGCAGACGCTGGATTTGCACCAGAGGCCAACGCGCAAGCGCGTTGGCCGTGGATCTTTGGAGCGGGTTGCACTTCGGCATGTCGCTCACCGAAGCGTCGTGGCAGATGCCCGCGTTCCTGGTTACACCGACTCAGTTACCGGTGCGCCCATGGCACGCCGGGTGTCCGGGAATCGCCACGACCTTCCCGTTCACGGGTAGCGGCGCGCCCGGGTAGACATTGAAGGCGTCCAGCGCGCGACCGTCCACTTTCGCGCCCTCCACGCGGTAGCGCACATTTCCGGTCGCCGCCACACGCGCGCCCAGCTCATCGCATTCGACGGAGAGTGCTTCACGTTGCCGCGCCGGCAACTGGCGAACCAGCCCACTGAAGGCCAGGTTGACCACGACGCTGGCGGAAGTCGCCTTTTTTTCCGCGCCCAGCACTTTCACCACCGGCTTGACGTCGAGCCGATACACCGTCTCCGTGTCGACCGGATGCAACGGCTTGAGGGTGAGCGTCTTCGTCTGCCCGGGCGCGAGACTCATGCGGAACGGAAAGGCGTAGAGCGAAGGGCGCGCCGCATCGCTGACCGGCTCGAGGCGCTCGTCGTCCAGCGGAACGCCCGGGTTGAGCAAGCGCGACAGCGAAATGCTGACGTATTCGGGCCGATCGCCGTTGTTGACGACCTGGACGGTCATCGCGTGCGCATCGACCGTCACTTCCTTCGGCATCAGATCGATGGCAGCAAAGGACGGCGTTGCGACGGAAAGGCACGACACCATACATACGGCAGGAAGTATGGAAGCGATCAATTTCATGTTTTGGTAACGACGGTGAATGTCAGCGTGTCGACATAGTCTCCATCCTTTACACGGCCGCCCACCGATGTCTCGAAGGTTGGAGCGAAGCATGTTTTCCCACTGGAGTTGAGCGCCAGCGCCGTATTGCTGCCGTTCGGCAGCGACAGTTTGGCGGTGCCGCTGTCCAGCGTGACCTTATATGGAACGGTTTGCGTCGGATCCTCGATGTGCTTGAGCCGGTAACGGTTGCCGCTCACACCGTTGGCGCTCTCCGCATTGATGACAAACAATTTGCCACCGACTGCCGTGCCCGTGTAGGTGAAGCAGAGCTGCTCCGCGCTATTGGTAAAGGTTTTTGTCGCGTCGCCTTGCGGCAGTTCACCGAGGTTCCAGTCCGGTGCCGACACTTTGATTTGGATTGGAAGCGGCGGCGCCGACGTTTCCGGTTCCTTCGCGACCATGCAATTCCCGTTGCGACCATCGCGCGCGATGTAGGCCCCCCCTTTGATTTCCACAACATGGCCGGAAGTATGGGCCACGTAATTTGCAGCTTGAATCGCTACGGCGGGCCACGCGGAAACCCTGCTGTTCTTTATCAATACTTCCACGTTCGCGACAAACGCCTCCTCTTTCATCCAAGCAGGCTCTCCCCAAAACCAATTATGGCCATTAAATATATCAAATTCAGAGTGGTTTCCTGTATGCATATGCTTGACTCCGTCCATCCACACTGCATCTGCCACGCGCTTGCTTGTGGTTTGTCGGCCATTTTTATCATATGCGTAAACGAGAATTGCGCGCGACCGGTAATCGTTATACTCGTGACCTGCAAGGTGTCCAACCACTGGCTTGAAGTCAATCTTCAGCTTGATTGTGCTTGTTCCATTTCCATTATCTTTCCACGAACATGCGCTATAGCCATTGATGACATCATCGGTTCGCAAGAGGGCAGCATTCGCTTTTCCGGCAATGGAGAAAGCGCACAAAATCAATGCAATTTTCAATGGATCGCCATGCATTCCGCACCTCTATACATATTATTTAAAAACACCAATGTTCCTGTCGCCCGGAGTGGCAACTCAGCCGTGAAACCATAAGATTCACATGAGACCTGCGACGCTCGATCAGCGGAACGACGTTAAACAGATGAAGCTGCCGTCGAAATCTCGACGGGCTTGCTCCCGCGACCGTTTCAGGATGACAACACGATGTCAGGGCGCCTTGACCACCGGCTCGAACGTCATCGACAAGACGCCGCTATAAGCGCCTACGGTGCTCCTGAAATCACCCTCCGGCGGGTAAGCCGAAATCGCGAGCGTGTAATTGCCTACCGAGTCCACACCGGCCTCTGGCGGTTCAGGATTCGAGAATTGCGTGTTCCGGCCCACCGACAGCACCTTCTGCTCATCACCTTCCCTGCCCAGCGTCACCTTCGGCGACCGGAATACCTGGGCCGGATTGGACTGGTTGCCGATCGTCAGCGGGTCGTCGAGGCGAACCTGGAACGTCTTGTTCGTCGACACGACTCGCAGGCGTGCCTGCACTTCATACGGCGTGTCCCAACCGCCGAGCTGCTGCATTTCCAGATTGGCGAACCACCCGCCCTTTTCGTCCGTCACTTCCAGCACATTCGGATTGAACACGCGCGCCGTGACCTTGCTCTCGGTCTTGCCGGTTAGCACCACGGTTTGGGACAGCGCGACGGCGGGCACGAACAGCAGCGCGATCAGCCAGTTACGGGGAGTGAGCGTTTTCACTGGATCTCCTACGAATTGATAAGGATAGCGAACGCGTGGACATGATTTCCGTCGTCCGCTTTCACACTGGAGCCGGTCATGGCTTAGCGTCCTCCCGAGCATCGACTGCCGTCTTTTGATGGGCCAAGGCTCCTGAGGCAGACGGCAACGTCCGCCGCGAGCATCACTTCAGCAAGGGATCTGCATTGAGCTGATAGATCACGGCGCCGTAACCCACCCTGACGAACAAGGGCGTAAGCACCCTTTCATGCTGCGAGGTTTCGACGAGAATTCGCTCCCTTGGCCGGAAAGTCACTCGCCATACATGCGGTTTCGACGGTGTGCTCAACTCCTTCACGACCATCTGATAGGTCTGCCCAGGCGCCAAAGAGAGTCGGTTCGGGAGCACCAGCAAGCTCGGCCGTCTCACCTCCGAAACCGGCACCAGGCGCTCCGGCGTTTCCCCCGGATTTGCCACGAGATGCTGCTCGACATCCAGATACAGCGGCGTATCGCCGGTGTTTTCGACGCGGAGCGTGCCAACGGGCTTGCCGGGTGCCACGGTCAGCTCCGTTCGAGACAATTTCAAAATGCCGGCGGCCATGCTGCTCGTACAGCAAAGTGCCGCCAGCGCGCCCAGCGCCCAACGCCGTTGGCGTGTCATCACGGGCATTCCAGCGTCACAGGCTTGTCGTCGACGCGCAACGACATGCGCTTCGTCGAAAAATGCTGCGGCGTGCCCGGAAACACGGCAACGCTGTGCGGTGCCGTCGCCTTGTCGATCGTCACGTCTTTGAACACTTCGCGGATGTTTCCGGTGTTTTCCAGCGTCAGCCCGCCGCGCTCGCAACGATGGGTCCAGCCCGACCTTTGCTTGTCCGGCGGCGGCACGTGGCGGACAAGCACGCCGTAGCCGACCGCCATCGACATCGGCGCCGTGATCTTGTCCTGCGGCGCGGCATCGACCTGGAGCGACCTGACCGGCACGATGTACAGGCGATACAGCGCTTCCTGCTCCGGCTCGGCGAGCGACTTCAGGACGACCGCGCGCGTCTGGCCCGGGCCGAGTGTCAGCTTGTCCGGACTGGCCAGCAAGCCGGGATGCTCGAGATCGCCGAGGTCAACTTTCTTTTCCGGCGTCATGCCAGGGTTCGTCACCTTCTGTAGTGAAATGTTCAGATACAGAGGCGCGTCGCCCAGGTTCTTCACAGTCACTTTCTGCTCGTGGGCGTTGAATACTTTGGTCGTAGCGGGCAACACCATCAGTTCGCCCTCCGCCAGGGCCGGTTGTGTCACCGCCAACAGCAACCCGCATAGCGCGGGAAGCAGTGTTCGAAAATTTATGTTCATTACGTTGCTTCTCCTGTATTCGAATGTGCCGTCGCCGTGCAGCGATAGTTGCTGCCCTTCGCGTCGTTCAAGTCGCAGCTGTAACGGCCGTCCTCCCGTTCGACGGTGATCAATCGCAGCATCTTCTTGCTGACGATCGAGAACAGCCCGTTCCGGTGGACCGTATCGCCGGTTTCGACGATCTTCCCGCTCACAGGATTGCCATCGGCATCCTGGAGGAAGCCGCTGTAAATCATGCTGATGTCGACCCGCGCCTTGGCCGAATAAACCTGCCCCGGATGGGCGCGGACGATATTCGCAGGCACTTCGATGTTCATGTCGAGGTCCTGGCTGCTACTCAGCACGCGTGCGAATGCCATATCGCTATATGCGTTCAGCGGCACCGCATAGGTGCTGTTGCCCGCGACAGGGTTGCCTTCAACGTCGAAGCCGTATTTCACCCCGGGGATGTCCGGCGTCTTCACCAGCATCGCGCTGCCGCTCGTGCTCTCGCGCCCGAACGCGACGCCATTCTTGCTCGCCGCGAACATGCCGCGGTAGTTGAAGTCGACGTTGCTGCCGCCCCTGCTGTGACCGATATTCAGCGATACATCACCGCGCGTGCCGGACCGGCTGCCATACGCGTTGACACCGTATTCATTGCCGACGCGATTGGCGTTCACCCCGACGGTTGTCGTGCCGAAGCTGTCCCGGAAATCCTTGCGGACGTCGCCACTCAATTGCGTCTGCCCGCCGGAATGTGCGGCGCTGACGCTCGCCTGCACCTTGTCCAACGACATGGTCATGTTGAAGTACACGCCATAACCGCCGCTGCCGCGTTCGGAGCCACCCTTCTGCACACCCAGCGCGAACGTGCTCCATAGACCGTTCGGTCGGTAGTTCCAGCGCACTTCCGCCTGATGCGACGCGCCGAAGTTCGACTTCTGGTAGTTGTAGCCAAGGGTCGCTCGGCGGTAGTTGCGACTGTACGACACGGCCGTGCTCGGCTGCCCCGGATAGAAGCGCGACACGTTGGTGTTCTGATAGCGGCTCACCATCAGGCTGCCCAGCGCTTCGCTGGCCATCGAGATGTTCAGGTAACCGCCTGCGCCTCGTTCGCCGCCCAGCACACCCAGCGTCGGCGTGACATCGATATCCGCGACTCGCGTCGGGCGCGTCACGTTCACTTCTCCGGCCCACTTCCCGCCACGGCCTGCGAGCATCGACGCGTTCAGATAGAACTGCTTCAGGTTCCGGCTTACTCCGGCTTCGACCAGATACCCGCCTTCGCCCATCTCCTTGCCGGCCGTCACGTGCCACGTGTTGCCGCCACCCACCGCGCCGAAGTTCAGGTTGTTGACTTCGCGAGTTTCGCGGCTGACTACGTTGCCGTTGCGATCGACGAGACGCACTTCCACCGAGTAGTAGCCGCCCGGAAGATCGGCGAAGCCGATCTCGTTGCGCCCGATCGCCGCCGGCAGCTTCATGATCAGACGGCCATTGCGGTAGAACTCGTAATTTCCGTCCGCGGTCGCATAGAGAATCAGCGAACCGGCGTTGTCGTTGAGCCGCAGGTGCGTCTGGCTGCCAAACGTCACGAACTGGTCGAAGCTGGGCGAAAGCAGTGTGCTGACCGAACCCGACGCATAATCGATGCTGTTCTGCTTGCCCATCCGCACATACGTGCGCGAGAAGTTCTTCTGCAGGTAATACGACGACAGCCCGCGCGAGCCGCCGCTGTAATTGCTGGACTCGGTATGGTTCGCGTACCAGTTCACGTAGCCGAAGCTCCGTGACGGAAGGCCGACCCACGTGTTGCCGCTGACGTTCACGGCCCGATAGCCATCCGACGCGGCACGCAAATCGACGGACTGGTTATTGACGATGCCCAGATTCGTCGGAGGTGCGACAAAGTCGTCGCGCGCATCGCGGATCGAAATCGATCGCTTCAGCTTGTCGACGGTCACGTAATAGCCGTCGATCTCGACGTCGCAGCCATTGCTGCAGCGCTTGTAGTCGAGTTGCGAAACGATGTGCTTTAAGGTGTCGATGTCCTCGGAAGGGATGCCGTTTTCTTCGTACTTGGCCGCATCGAACGCGAGTACACCATCCGCCTGCGAGTAACCGATAAATCCCGGAAGCGTTCTTCCGTTGAAGGTCGCCACGTAGTTCGCGCTATCGTCCATCTCGGCCGCGCTGAACCCTTCCGGCACGCCGTACGATATCTTAAGCTCTGCGAATGAGTGAGATGAAACAAAAAGAAACGCACCAACCCACAGCTTATTTAAACGGAAGGGGACTTGATCGGCAAACACGCAATTATCTACGGAGGGATTTGAGGAATGGACACACGAAGATTTTTTGAAAACGGAGTTGCAGCGGAAGCCCCCGGGTCGGGGCTCCCGCACAAATGGCTTACGGGTTCGCCGCAGCAACCGGCTCGAACACCAGGACGAGATCGCCGCTGTAGCTGCCGTTGGTGCTCAGGCTACCGACCTGCTCCGGCGATTCGACGTCGATCGTCACGTCATGGACTTCGTCGAAGCCGCCGTTACCGGCGGTGGTTTGCGTGATCTTCTGAACGGAACCGAACTTGACTTCGGTGTCACCCGCGGTGCTGCCCATCGTCACCTTGGCATTCTTCATTTCATACTTGCCGTTCGACAACTTCAGCGGCTGCGCCAGCGACACGTTGAACTCGGCGTTCTTCGACCACACGCGCACCGGCACGGTCTTCGAGAACTTCGTCTGCTTGTAGTCGCTGGGGGCAAGTTCTTCGGTGGCGTACCACGACGAGCCGTCCGGCTTCGACACGAACATCGCGTCGTTGATCTGCGCGGTCACCGTGATTTTCTTCGACACGGAGGGGTCGGCCTGCGCCGTGTGGGCGACGCCGAACAGTGCACCCGTGATGCCCAGCGCGAGAACGAGTTTGCGGAACTTCATTGATTGATCTCCATTCGTACAGATTGCAGACGAGGTGTCCTAACACATGAAGGGAACCTCGAAGGCCACGCAAATGCGGTTGGCATGAGAATTCTCTGATGTCAGAAAAATGAGGGATATAGGAATCGCCCTAAATCTCGGGCGAGATGTCTCTCGACCTCGGCCAGTGACCATCCGCCGAGTCGTTCCTGCGCGGCAATCGCTCCGCGTGCCCCTATTGGAACGTCACCACGAAGGTCGCGTCGACAGCCAACGACTGGCACGCTTATCGAGAACGTGCCGCCCACGCCAATCCGTTGCCGTTGCCGGCTGGCGACACGCATGGCCCGTTGACATTCATCGGCTCGATTCTGCGCAACCATGCGGTGCCGTCGTTGCAGGACACTGCACCGCGCCGACATACCGCCGATTGAACGCCAGCCAGCCGACGACGTCTCCGACGCGAACGACGCAATCCACCTGCAAGTCGCCCGCATCGTCGTGGACGACGTCCCGGAGCGCGTGCGACAAGCGGTGGACGCCGTGGTCGCGGCATACCGCCAGCGCACGATGACGTTCGCGGAACTGCTCGAGGTGGCGATCGACGTCCCGCGCGGGCACTACGTCAGGATGACAAAGTAATTCGACTACCTCATCCGGTGTGATTCGACTCTAGTAGGCAGGTTCGTCAACGCTGTAGCGGGCGCCACAAGGTGATTCTGAAGATCATTCATGAGGCAATCAATTATGGAATCCTTGATTTATTTCGACACATGGTTCGAATCGTATGCGGCGATACCGAAATAGAAGCATCCATAGATTTCGTCGGCTTTTGACACCGTCATCGCTATTGTCAGACAACAGTTTTTAGGACGATTCTTATATTTCATATCCCCTACTCTATTTAGTATCGAGTCCTTCGAATATTCAATTCAGGACAAGAATGAACAAGGTATATCGGGTCGTCTGGAACGTCGCAACTGGCGTGTGGGTCGCTGTGGACGAGCGGGTCAAGTCATGCGGAAAGTCGAAGAGTGCGCGCTCGGCTGCGACCGTTGCCGCAGTCGGCGCATCGTCGAAGTTCACGCCAGCGCTTGCCGTCGAGAAGTTGGCGCTGTCGTGCACGGCGTCCGGATCGGGCGCTGCGCACAGTGTTCGGATCCTGTTCGCTTCGCTCGTGATGGCGACTGCGGGGGTGGCGGTCCCATCCTTTGTCAGCGCTGCCGATGAAACAGTCTTAGGTGAGGGTGCTTCCGCAAAAGGCGATGGTGCCTGGAATATCAAGGGATTCGGAAACCGACGTACGGACGGTCTCGGCTTCGAAATCACGTCGGATCTTGCCAGTGTGGATTCCACGGCCATTGGATCCCATGCTGCGGCTTCGGGGTCCGGCACGACAGCCGTAGGGTCACATTCCCTCGCGAGTGCGGTTGGTGCGGCCGCTTTCGGTGGTTACGCCAATGCCGTGGGCCGCAACACGCTTGCCGTTGGCTCGGCCTCTTATAGTAGCGGCCTGCAATCGATAGCTGTCGGTTCGTTCTCGGCGGCAATCGCAGATCGTTCCAATGCATTCGGCACGCTGGCGACGAGCCGGGGTGTGGATGCGAACGCCATCGGCACTTCAGCCGATGCATCGGGGGCACGCTCAATCGCATTCGGCTCCGCAGCCACGGCTGTGACTTTTGGAACCTCCGCAAATGACGCAGACACGCTCCAGAACACCACCGATAACACCGCTGCGTCCGGCGCTGATTCCATCGCAATCGGCACCGGCACACGAGCCACTGCGACGGGTGCGATGGCACTCGGCGCAACGGCGTCCGCAACGGCGAACGACGGCGTAGCGCTGGGCAGCCAATCCATCGCCAATCGTGCTTCCGGCAAGGGGGGCAGCACGCTGTCCGCCGTCTCGGTGGGCAGCGGCGGCGACGGCACCGCAACGGCGACACGTCAGATCATCAGCGTCGCGCGCGGCACGCAGGATACAGACGCAGTCAACCTGTCGCAGCTCAAGGGCGTAACGACCGCGCTGGGGGGCGGCGCCAGGGTCAACGCCGACGGCTCGATCGCCGCACCGACCTACAAGGTCGACGGCAAGACGATGAAGGACGTCGGCAGCGCGATCACGAGCATCGACGATTCACTGACGACGCTCGACGGCCGCGTGACGCGGAACGAAACCTCGATCGAGCAAATGCACCAGGACTTGTCGAGCGGCGCGGTCGGCCTCGTGCAGCACGATGCGAGCACGAACAGCGTGACCGTTGCACGCGGCATCGGCGGTTCGGTCGTCGACTTCACCGGCGCCGAAGGCAACCGCGTATTGACCGGTCTCGCGAACGGCAAGGGCGACCGCGATGCAGTGACGATCGCGCAATTGCGGGCAGTCGGTCTGGTCGACCCGGAAGGACGGATGGTCGGCGCACTCACCTACGACGACATCGAACTGAAGCGTGCGACGCTGGGTGGTACGAGCGGCACGGTGCTCGCGAACGTTGCCAACGGCTCGATTTCGGCCGGCAGCATGGACGCCGTGAACGGCAGCCAGTTGTACGCGATCCAGCAGGAATTCGAGAACCGCCACAACGGCCTGATCAACCGCATCGACGTTGTCGAGCAGGCCGTCTCGAACGGCAACGGCAGCGGCAACATCGGCGGCGACGGCTCGCAGGCGACCGGCGACAACAGCACCGGGCTCGGTCAGAACGCCAACGCGTCGGGCAGCGGCAGTGCCGCGATTGGTCAGGACTCGAATGCGTCGGGCAGCAACAGCACCGCGGTCGGCCAGGGTTCGAGTGCATCGGGCGAAAACGCGATTGCGTTGGGCCAGGGTTCGACCGCGTCGGGCAAAGATGCGGTGGCATTGGGCCAGAACTCGGTCGCGGATCGGGAAAACTCAGTGTCGGTCGGCTCCGTGGGCAACGAACGCCAGATCACCAACGTCGCGGACGGCACGGCGCCAACCGATGCAGTCAACGTCCGTCAGATGAACAGCGCGCTCGGCAGCCTCCGCTCGGACGTCGAAGATTATCGCCGTGACTCGAACGCCGGCACCGCGTCCGCCGTCGCGATCGCGAACTTGCCGCAAGCGGCGCTCCCCGGCGAAAGCATGGTGTCGGTCGCGGGCGGCACGTATGCCGGCCAGTCGGCAGTCGCATTCGGTTTGTCGACCGCCACCCGCAACGGGAAGTGGGTGGCGAAGGCCAGCGGCTCGACCAACACGCGCGGCACGGTGGCGGTTGGCGCAGGTGTCGGCTACCGCTGGTAGGCGGCATCGATGCGTGAGCCGGACGATCGGCCGGCTGGTCAAGCATGTTTCTCATGCGCCTGACCGCCGGCCGAGGCCCTCGCTCTCTATGCAACGTCCTCGATTGGCGTAATCGTCCGATCAGGGTGGCGCCTGTGAATGCCGGTCTTCAGCACGAACAGAATGGCCGCCAGCGCGGTGCGAACCGGCACCGGAGCCTGAACCGACATGGCGTGGCTGGCGGCCGAACTTACCAAATTGACGTGGCCCTCATAGAGGGTTCACGTTACCCTTTTCAGCTTTGCCCGCAATATTGCTTCGCCCGTCCTGGGCCGTAGCGGGAGAGAACTCCGTAGAGGAAATTACATGTTGTGCAGATTAGTCGGCTTGCGATCCATCGCAGCGGATCGCAAGCGCTCGTGGGGCGCACTTGTCACTATGTGGTTGCTCGGCGCCATGCTGACCGGGTGTGGCGGCGGAGTCAACGGGACGAGTGTCATTCCAGCCGGGCTGATCTACAGCCACGGCTCGGCGGTGTACCCGGTGGGTCAGTCGATCGAACCCAACTCACCGAGCGGCGGCGGTGCGATCACGCAGTACAGCGTGAAGCCGGCGTTGCCGGCCGGCCTGAATCTCGATCCGGCCACGGGCGTAATCTCCGGCACGCCCATCTCGGCGACGGACACGGCGTCCTATACCGTCACCGGCACCAACAGCGCGGGAACGGTCTCGACCATCGTGAACATAACGGTCGTGTCAGCGGGTAAATTCATACCCGCCGGCAACATGGCCATCCCGCGGGCGGAGCACACCGCGACGCCGTTAGCCAACGGCAAGACGCTGGTCGTGGGGGGTGTCGACTACCTCGACGGCAAATCTCCAGCGGAATTGTACGACCTGAACAGTGGCGCCTGGTCGGCCACCGGCAGCATGGCCACGCCACGTTACGACCACACCGCGACACTGCTGCCCTCCGGCCAGGTGCTGGTCGCCGGGGGCGCCAACAACGGCGCTCAGATGTCAGCGGAATTGTACGACCCGGAGACCGGCACATGGTCGGTTACCGGCAGCATGGCTGCACCGCGCTATTACCATACCGCGACACCGCTGCCCAACGGCAAGGTGCTGGTCGCGGGGGGCTTCAACACGTTCACCGGCCTCCTGTCTGCGGCGGAGTTGTACGACCCGGGCACCGGCACGTGGTCCGCGACCGGCAGCATGGCCTCGGCGCGCGCCAACCACACCGCGACGCTGCTGCCCGACGGCAAGGTACTGGTCGCCGGAGGTGCGCTCCTCAATCCGAATTCAGCGGAGCTGTACGACCCGAAAACGGGCACATGGTCGGCCACCGGCAACATGGGCATCGCGAGGCTGGGCCACACCGCGACCCTGCTGCCGGGCGGCAAGGTACTGGTCACGGGCGGACGCAACAAGCAAGGTGCGGCCGAATTTTCTACTGAGCTGTATGACCCGAACACCGGCATGTGGTCGGCCACGGGCAGCATGGCCGAACCGCGTTACGACCACACCGCGACGCTGCTGCCCACCGGAAAGGTGCTGGTCGCGGGAGGCGTCAACGGCCCCGGAAACGGCCGTTCCTCCGCGGAACTGTACGACCCGAGCACCGGCACCTGGTCGGCCACCGGCGGGATGACTACGCCACGTTACAACCACACCGCGACGCTGCTGCACGGCGGCAAGGTGCTGGTCGCGGGGGGTGCCAACGGCAACAACCTGTCTTCGGCGGAGCTATACGAGCCGTAACCGCGAAATGGCGCATCGTCCGCACAAACCGGCGGACGATTCAAGTAAGCAAACAGCGGCCGGGGCATGCCCGCGCATCACGTCAAACGCCTGGCTAATCAACGGCACAGGCACTTTCAAGCCACGCAACCTGCGACTGGCAAAACTCGAGATACGCGCGAACCAGCGCAGACGGATGCCGATGCGATGGATACAGCAGGTTGACCTGCTGTTCGGGCAGCGGATGGCCGGGAAGCAATACCGTCAACCTCCCCTGCCGGATCGGCTCGGCAGCGAGAAATGGCGGCAGCTCCGTGACCACCTCGCCGGATATCGCGCGGCTGCGCAAGTGCGAATAGTCATTGGTGGACAAGACGGCGGCGGGTTCGAACGTCTGCTCGCCCAAACGCCACCCTCGATTGAAATTCGCACCGGTGCTCCAGACCGCGCACGGGAACCGGTGCAGGTCGTCCGGCGCCGCCGGCGTACCCAATGTGTCGAGCAAGCCCGGACTGGCGACCAGCACGTGCCGGTAGGACAGTAACCGGCGCGCCACCATCGCTTCGTGCGAGATCGCTCCGATGCGCAGTGCGACATCGATTCCGTCTTCGATCAGATCGACTCGACGCTCGGTCGAATAGACATGCAAGTCGATATCCGGATACCGCTTCCGGAACGCCGACAACAGATCCCACCACGCCTCGAATGCAGGCGGTAACGACAAGCGCAACCGCCCTTTCAGCCGAGCCTGATCGCTGACCACGGCCTGCTCGCCCTCGGCGAGTATTTCGACGCCGCGGCTGGCGTGCTCGTAGAGCCGGGTTCCCGCTTCGGTCAGCTTGGTGCCGCGCGCGGTACGCTCCAGCAACTGCACCCGCAGTTGCTTCTCGAGCGCGCGAATCCGGCGGCTGACCGTCGGCAACGGCATTTCCAGCCGCGCCGCGGCACCGGAAAGACTGCCCGTCTGCACGACGCCCACGAATATCCGCACATCGTTGAGATCCAATTCAGCCTACCAAAAATGAAAGCAATGTTTCCATTCTAGCCAGTTACATTCCAGATTTGAATCACCCAGAATGTCTGGCATTCGATGGCCATCGTCTGCCGGATGCGCCGTCATAACGCAACTTGTCGCACTTCGGGCAGTGCATGTGGAAGCGGATTCCGTCCGGCGTCAAGATACAGACGCCCGTTACGGCGATCGCGTCGCGTGCGCCCGACGTGCATCTGGAGTGCTCGTGAAGGCCTATGTCATTGAATGCTTCGGCGGCCCGGACGTCCTGCAGTTGCAGGACATCCCGATTCGGAATCCCGGCGACGACGAAGTCCGGATTCGCGTTCGCGCGTTCGGGCTCAACCGCGCCGAAACCTATCTTCGCTCGGGCAACCTCGGGCCGCTGGGCGATCAGCCTCGCGTGCCGGGCATCGAAGCCGTCGGCGAAGTGCTGAACGATCCCGCCGGCCAGTTTCGAACCGGACAGGCCGTCGCGACCGCGATGGGCGGCCTGCAATTCACGCGGCCGGGCAGCTACGCGGAGCAAGTCGTCGTGCCGCGCGGCAACGTCGTCGCCGTGCCCGACGCGGCGCTATCGTGGGAAGAACTGGCCGCGTTGCCGGAAGCCTATGTCACCGTGGCCGGCGCGCTCGACAGGATGCTGGTGATCCGCTCCGGCCAAACGCTGCTGGTTCGCGGCGGCACGTCGTCGGTCGGGCTCGCGGCCATCGCCTATGCGAAATACCGCGGCCTCACGGTCATTGCCACCAGCCGCGCGCAAGCCCATTTGCAACGGATGCGCGACGTCGGCGCCGATCTTGCGCTGGTCGACGACGGGCAGATTGCGCCGACCGTCAGGAAAGCGTTTCCGTCCGGCGTCGACGCCGTACTGGAAGCCGTGGGCGCCAGCACGCTGCGGGATTCCCTTCGCACCTTGCGCGCGTTCGGCACGGCGAGCGTCGTCGGCATGCACGGCGGCGCGGCGCTCGAGCATTTTCATCCGATGCGCGAGCTGCCGGATGGTGTGCGTCTCGGCTTCTTCTCGTCCGGCATGTTCGGCACGACGGCGCTGCCGGCGTCGGCCGTGCCGCTGCTCGAGATCGCGCGCGCCACGGCCGACGGCCGCATGCCTTCGCTACGCACGCACACCTTCGACTTCGATGAACTGCGCCGCGCCCACTGCCTGATGGAAAGCAATCGGGCCCTGGGCAAGATCGTCGTGTCCGTCTGACGACTCACCCGCCGCGATGAAGCGCGACCTGCCCGGCCAGGCCGGCTGAATCCGGATCTCCATCATCACCTCGCATCGACCTTTCAATTCCATCAAAACCATAGGAGTCCAACATGAACTCGAACGCCTAGACAGGTATTTCCCTGCCCACGACAGGCATCGCCCGATATCAGCCGGCGGCGATGCTGATCGCGCGAATTTTTCTTGCGCTGATCTTCCTGCTTTCCGGCCTGTCGAAGCTCGCCGCCCCGGATGCGATCCGCGGCTACATGGAGGCCAACCACGTGCCGGGCCTCCTGTTCGTTCCGACCGTGATCTTCGAGATCGGAACCGGCCTGCTGATCGCCCTCGGATATCGCGTCCGCATCGTGGCTGGGCTGCTCGCCGCCTTTTGCCTCGTGACCGGCGTGCTGTTCCACAACCAGTTCGCGGACCAGACGCAGATGGTCATGTTCCTCAAGAACGTCGCCATGGCCGGGGGCTTCCTGCTTCTGGCAAGCGTCGGCGCCGGCCGTTTCAGCCTGGACGCGAAACGCGGTGCGCTCGATGAGCACCGCGACGGCCGCGTCGCCGGTCATCCCGTTGTCCCACGCAATGAAGAGAGGAATGCTCAAGTGTCGAATATTGCTGAAGTGATCAAGTCGCGTGTTTCCGCGAATCGCTACGACACCGGCCGCACGGTGTCGGAAGAACAGATCGGCCATCTGATCGATCTCGCCACCCGCGCGCCGTCCGCGTTCAACCTGCAGAACTGGAAGTTCGTCGCCGTTCGCAGCGACGCGGCCAAGGCACGCCTGCTGCCGCTCGCTTACGGGCAGCAGAAGGTCGCGGAGGCCGCCGTCACGTTCATCGTGTGCGGCACGCTCGATCCGCATCTGACGCTGGCCACCGCGTTGAAGCCGACGCTGGACGCCGGCATCATCGACGAGGCCGTCTACAAGGGCTGGGTGGGCGCGGCGCAGAACATGTACAAGAACAACCAGACGTTCCAGCGCGACGAAGCGATTCGCTCGGGTTCGCTGGCGGCGATGACGCTCATGCTCGCCGCGCAGGATCTGGGCCTCGTCTCCGGCCCGATGATCGGCTTCGATCCGCACGGCGTGGCCGAAGCATTCAACCTCGAACCGACCGACGTTCCCGTCATGCTCGTCACGGTCGGCTATCCGGCGCCGGGCAACTGGCCGCAAAAGCCGCGCAAGCCGGTGACCGAAGTGTTGACCTTCGCGTGAAGGATTCACCCGGGCCACACGTGACGTGCGCGGCCCGGGTGACGACGAACGTATTCAAACAGCAAGATTGGGAGTGCATGCATGTTTCCGTGGAAACTCGTCAGCCATTCGCTTTTCGGCATCCTGGCGCCGCATCGAATCGTCGAACCGGCCGCCGCCGCGACCCATCGGGTCACCGACCACACATCCGCGTTCGCCAAGGACATGCGAACGTCCTATCGCGCGATGATTCCGTCTGCCGGCGTGCCCGACCCGGTCGGCAAGGTGCTCGCGATCGATGTGCCCGCCGGTCGACCTTCCCGGAACATCCCGGTGCGCATCTATTGGCCGACCGATGTGCGTGCGTACGAGCGGCTTCCGATCGTGTTGTTCGCGCACGGCGGCGGCTTCGTATCCGGCGATTTGGATACACACGACGTGCTCGTGCGCGCGATCGCCGGCCGCGCTCGCGCGCTCGTGATTGCCGTCGACTATCGACTGGCGCCCGAATTTCCGTTTCCGGCAGGTCTCGAGGACGTCTACGCCGTGCTTCAATGGACGGCCGCCCACGCCGACGAATTGGGCGGCGACGCCGAGCGGATCGTGCTCTGCGGCGACAGCGCCGGTGCGACGCTTTCGGCGGCGACCGCCATGCTCGCCCGCGATCACGGCGGCCTTCGACCGGTTGCGCAATGGCTGATGTACCCGTCCGTGAGCAACAAGCTGGATACGGCCTCTTGGGCCGAGCTGGGCGACGCCTACTTTCCCACGCGGGAAGTGATGCGCAATGTGCTCGCGAGCTATGTGCCGCCGGAAACGAGCCCGTACGCGCCGCTGCTTTCCCCGATGCTGGGCGATCATGCCGGCCTGCCGCCGGCGCTGATCCAGGTCGGCCAGCTCGATCCGTTGCGCGACGAGAACGTCGCCTACGCAAACAGCCTGAAAGCAGCAGGCGTGGATGCGTCCGTCGTCGTCTACGAAGGACAGGCGCACGGCTTCATCCAGTTCTTCAAGGACAAGGCGAATCATTCGCGGGGCGAAGCTGCGCTGGACGACGGAATCCGCTTTCTCGGGGAACGGACGGCGTCGCGGTAATCCGCCGCTGTAATCCGCCTGTCCGGCCGGCGACGCGCCTGCGTGCGACAGGACGCGCACGGCCGGCGATCCCGCCGCGAAGGATGCAATGAACAAGTTCTCCGATATGAGCACTTTCGTGGCCGTCGTCGAGTCGGGCAGCTTTTCCGAAGCCGCGCGCCGCCTCGGCACGGCCAAGTCGATCGTCAGCCAACGCGTCCAGCAGCTCGAGAAGCGTCTCGGTTGCACGTTGCTCAATTTGGGGCCGCAAGGCAAAGCCTTACTAGGCTTAAAGGCGGCTGACCGGAAAAATGCATGGAAATCAAGGGCACACCTGGTGGTACCGCCTTCGTTGCCCAACTGGATCAGCCGGACCTGCGTCGGCGGCAACCAACCGTCAACTGCTCTCCGCGGCGGTGAAATCGCCGGGCGGCAATGGTCGGTTCGCCACGTCCTTTGCCTCGGCGCGCGTCAGGCCGAGCGTCTGCAATACCATCGCCGCGGCCCGCTCGGGAAGCCGGCCCTCGTCTCCCACCGGCTTCCTCGCCCCGCCCGCAGCCGTGTCGGCCGCGTAGGACTCCGCCGCGATCGCCGCCAGGATCGTCCCCGTCATCGCGAGCACGCTCATGAACGGATCGCCGACGACGAAGCGGCGTGCCGCGATTCCGCGCTCGCTGTCCCGCCGCAAACGCCGGCCCAGCCCGTGATCGAGCGCACGCGCAGAAAAGCCCTCCCGTATCAGGAACCGTCCCCAGAGCCGCTCGTGGCGCGCGCGCAACAGCGTGTGACGCACGCAGACCGACACGACCTCGGCCGGATCCGACAAACCGCTCGCAAGACGCTCGAGCCCGTCCGCGAAATCGTCGAACACCCACTCCGTCAGCGCGGCGAAGATGCCGTCCTTCGATTCGAAGTGGTAGTAAAACGAGCCGAACCCCACATCCGCCGCCTCGGTGATCTCGCTGATCGCGACGTTGTCCCTGCCTTTTTCCGCCATCAGGCCGAACGCCGCCCGCAGCAAGCGCATACGTGTCGCCTGCTTGCGCCGGGCACCGCGCGGCTGGCGCTGTTCCGCTTCGCCCGCTGACGCGTTCGGGCGACGCGGCCGGACCGGCTTGTCGTCCACGAGCGCGCCTTCCCTTTCCAAAAGAATTTTCTGCATGGCGCAATTCTAGATTGCTCGCTCATACTTGACAACATTATCAGTTATGAGTCTAATCTCGAAAATCGCAGAACCGGTTCCTGTCCAGACACTGTGCCGGACCCACGCCAGCGAGCGTCGGTGACGTGCGGACGGCCCTGTCGGCACGCTCGGCGGCCATCGCCGTGCGCAAGCCGTGCCATGTCGGCAATCGGAACGAACTGCACCGCAAACGTCGGATTACTGATTGATCGTCAGGCGCACCGTCGGCGGAGACGCTCGCGCGCGCCTGCATAAACCGGGGCGACCCGCCGTGGTCGCCGAACCCTTTTCAGTTGGCCCCTCACTTGTCTTGGAAACATCGTGAAATCACCCGGTCTTGACGCGCGGACTTCAACGCGCCCGTTTCTGACACGCATCGCGCCGCCGCTTCGGCGAGCCCCGATCGCGTTCGCCTGCTGTGCGATTCTCCTCACGGCGTGCCACTCGCACGAGGCCCCCGCGCCCGAACTGCAGCCGGTGGTCGCGCTGCCGGTTCATGCGGACAACGGCGCAGTGCAGCGCGTGCTGCCCGCGCAGGTTCAGGCGCGATATTCGACGCCGTTGTCGTTCCGGGTCGGCGGCAAGATCGTCGAGCGGCGCGTGAGAATCGGCGACGCCGTCAAGGCCGGCCAGGCCCTCGCGATGCTCGATCCGGCCGATCTGCGCAACACTTTGCTGAACGCGCGCGCACAGCTCGATGCCGCCGAGCATCGCGTCGTCTACGCGAAGCAACAACTGGATCGCGACCGCGCCCAGGCTCAGGCCAACCTGATCGCGCCCGCGCAGCTCGAGACAACGCAGGACGCGTATGCATCGGCGGTCGCGCAACGCGATTCCGCGCTCGCACAAATAGGGCTCGCGGAAGATCACCTGCGCTACGCGACGCTAGTCGCGGATCACGACGGCGTCATCACGTCGGAGGATGCCGATACCGGGCAGAACGTCGAGCCCGGCCAGGCGGTGTTTCATCTGGACTGGAGCGGCGACCTCGACATCGTCTGCGACGTCTCGGAGCGCGATCTGCGCGATCTCTCGGTCGGCCGCACCGCGCACGTCAGCCTGACGGCGCTGCCGGGCAAGGTGCTCGACGCACGCGTGCGCGAAGTCGCGGCGGCCGCCGATCCGCAGAGCCGCACCTGGCGCGTGAAGCTGACCTTGCTCTCGCCGGGCCCGGACGTCCGCTCCGGCATGACCGCCAGCGTAACGTTCGACGGCGCCGCCGACGCCGCCGCGGACCGTGCGATCACACTGCCGGCCACGGCGCTCTTTCATCGCGGCGAAGCGCCGGCGGTCTGGGTCGTTCGCAAAGGCAGCGACACGCTGGAACTGCGCCCTGTGTCGGTCGGACGCTACGACGAGCGCACGATCACCGTCACGTCGGGCCTCGCGGACGAAGAGCGCGTCGTGATGCAAGGCGTCCATACGGTCAGCGCCGGCCAGCACGTGCGCGTGGTGCCGCCGCTGCATGCGGAGGACTTCACGTCATGAACGCTCCGGAACACAGGCATTCGAACGACGGCGGTCACGGCGCGCAAGCCGATGCCGCGTCGCGCGACGAGGGCCGTTTCAATCTCTCCGCATGGGCGCTGAAGCATCAGCAGCTGGTGATCTTCCTGATCGGCCTCGCGACGATCTTCGGCGTGATCGGCTATACGCGCCTCGCGCAATCGGAGGACCCGCCGTTCACGTTCCGCACCATGGTGATCCAGACCTATTGGCCGGGCGCCACGGCGCGCGAAGTGCAGGATCAGGTCACGGACCGGATCGGCCGCCAGCTCCAGGCCGCACCTTACGTCGACAACATCAAGAGCTATTCGCGCCCCGGCGAGTCGATGATCTTCTTTGCGATGAAGGATTCCGCGCCGGTCGACCAGGTGCCGGAAACCTGGTACCAGGTGCGCAAGAAGGTCGGCGACATCCGGGCGACGCTGCCGAAGGGCGCCGTCGGCCCGTTCTTCAACGACGAATTCGGCGACGTCTATACCAACATCTATGCGCTCGAAGGCGACGGCTACTCGCCCGCGCAACTGCACGATTACGCGGACAAGCTGCGCACCGTGCTGTTGCGCGTGCCGGGCGTCGCGAAGGTCGACTACTTCGGCGACCCCGCCCAGCACGTATTCATCGAGATCTCGAACGCGCAGCTGACGCGGCTCGCGATCACGCCGCAGCAGCTCGCGCAGGCCATCGACGCGCAAAATGCCGTCGCGCCGGTCGGCACGATCACGACAGCGGACGATCGCGTGTTCGTGCGGCCGAGCGGCGCGTTCAAGGACACGCGGGCGCTCGCCGACATGCTGATCACGGTGAACGGCCGGACGTTCCGGCTCGGCGACGTCGCGAAGGTCACGCGCGGCTACGACGATCCGCCCGTCACGCAGATGCGTACGAACGGTCACGCGGTGCTCGGCATCGGCGTCACGATGCAAAAAGGCGGTGACGTGATCGACCTCGGCAAGGCGCTCGACGCGAAGGCAGCCGAGCTGCAGGCCGGTTTGCCGGCCGGACTGAAGCTGACCGCGGTGTCGAGCATGCCGCATGCCGTCAAGCACTCGGTGGACGACTTCGTCGAAGCGGTCGGCGAAGCCGTCGCGATCGTGCTCGTCGTCAGCCTCGTGTCGCTGGGCCTGCGCACCGGCATGGTCGTCGTCATCACGATTCCGATCGTGCTCGCCGTGACGGCGCTGTGCATGCACGCGTTCGGCATCGGCCTCGACAAGGTGTCGCTCGGCACGCTGGTGCTCGCGCTCGGGCTGCTGGTGGACGATGCGATCATCGCCGTCGAAATGATGGCGGTGAAGCTCGAGCAGGGCTGGAGCCGCGCGCGCGCGCGGCGGCCTTCGCCTACACGAGCACGGCGTTCCCGATGCTGACCGGCACGCTCGTCACGGTATCGGGCTTCCTGCCGATCGCGCTCGCGAAATCGAGCACCGGCGAATACACGCGATCGATCTTCGAGGTGTCCGCGATCTCGCTGATCGTGTCGTGGTTCGCCGCCGTCGTGCTGGTGCCGCTGCTCGGCTACCACATGCTGCCCGAGCAGCAGCATCACGACGGTTCCGCCCATGGGCCGGACGTATACGAGACGGGCTTTTACCGGCGGCTTTCCGGATGGATCTCGGCCTGCATCGAGCGCCGCTGGGTCGTGCTCGGCGTGACGGCCGTGCTGTTTGCGATCGCGATGGCGGCATTCACGCGCGTGCCGCAGCAGTTTTTCCCGAATTCGGAGCGGCCGGAACTGCTGGTCGACATGCGCCTGCCCGAAGGCGCTTCGTTCGACGCGACACTGCGTGAGGCCAAGCGGCTCGAGAAGGTGCTCGACGGCCGGCCGGAAATCGATCACGTCGTCGATTTCGTCGGCACCGGTGCGCCGCGCTTCTACCTGCCGCTCGACCAGCAGCTCCAGCAGCCGAACTTCGCGCAGTTCGTGATCACGGCCAAGGACGTCGAATCGCGCGAGCGCTTGTCGCATTGGCTCGAATCGACGCTTGCAAGCCGCTTCCCGACCGTGCGCACGCGCGTCGCGCGCCTCGAAAACGGGCCGCCCGTCGGCTTTCCGATCAAGTTCCGCGTGAGCGGCGACGACATCGCGACCGTTCGCGGCATCGCCGAAAAAGTGGCGGACAAGGTGCGCGCCGATGCCCGCACGCGCAACGTGCAGTTCGACTGGGACGAGCCGGCGGAGCGGTCGGTGTCGTTCGAAATCGATCAACTGAAGGCACGCCAGCTCGGCGTGACGTCGGAAGACGTGTCGGGCTTTCTCGCGATGACGCTGTCCGGCTATACGGTCACGCAGTATCGCGAGCGCGACAAGCTGATCGACGTCGACCTGCGTGCGCCGAAGAGCGAACGCATCGACCCGTCCAGGCTCGCCGGCCTGGCGATCCCGACGCCGCACGGCCCGGTGCAGCTCGGCACGATCGGCCACGTGCGCGACACGCTCGAATACGGCGTGATCTGGGAACGCGACCGCCAGCCGACCGTCACGGTGCAGGCCGACGTGCGTGGCGAAGCGCCGAGCATCGGCGTGACGCGCGACATCGACAGCGCCATGGCGACGCTGCGCGCCACGCTGCCGGCCGGTTACCGGATCGAGATCGGCGGTGCAGCCGAGGAGAGCATGAAGGGCCAGACGTCGATCAACGCGCAGATGCCGCTCATGATCATCGCGGTGCTGACGCTGCTGATGATCCAGCTCAAGCGCTTCTCGCGCACCTTCATCGTCGTGCTGACGGCCCCGCTCGGCCTGATCGGCGTGGTCGCGGCGCTGCTGCTGTTCGGTAAGCCGTTCGGCTTCGTCGCGCTGCTCGGCGTGATCGCGATGTTCGGGATCATCATGCGCAATTCCGTGATCCTGGTCGATCAAATCGACCAGGACATCGCGGCCGGGCAGCCACGCTTCACCGCGATCGTGGGCGCGACCGTGCGCCGCTTCCGGCCGATCATGCTGACGGCCGCCGCCGCCGTGTTCGCGCTGATTCCGCTGTTGCGTTCCGGCTTCTTTGGCCCGATGGCCACCGCGCTGATGGGCGGCATCACGATCGCGACGGTGCTGACCATCTTCTTCCTGCCGGCCCTCTATGCGACGTGCTTCAAGGTGCGCAGCGACGAACGCGAGTCGCGCGCGATGGACGTCGCGTCCTCGGAGACATGCTGATGAATTTCCCCCGTATCACATCGGTGCTCGCCGCGAGCGCAGCGCTCGGCCTGAGCGGCTGTGCAATGGCCCCGAGCAGCACGCCGCCCGCGATGCCGTCGCCGGCGCACTACGGCGCGACGCCTCAGGCGCCGCGTACCGCCGAAGCGGCAGGCGTCGCGCAGCAATTCGACGTCGGCGCCGCGCCCGTCCCGCAATGGTGGCGCCTGTATCGCTCCAGCGCGCTCGACGCGCTGGTCGACGAAGGCCTGCGCGCAAACCCGACGCTGGCCGCGGCGGAAAAGACGCTCGCCGCCGCGCAGGAGGAACTGCGCGCGCAGATCGGCGCATCGACGCTGCCGTCGATCGACGCGAACGCGCAGGCGGCCCGCACGCGCACGCCGGACATCTCCGGCGCAGGCGCGCAAAGCCTGCGCTACAACGTGTTCGTCGGACAACTGCAGGCGCATTACACCTTCGACCTGTTCGGCGCCACGCGATATGCGAACGACGCGAGCGCCGCGCGCGTCGACGCGCGCGGTTGCGAGCTCGAAGCAGCAAGGCGCGCGCTGGCGGCCAACATCGTCGGCACCGCCATCCGCGCCGCGACGCTCGACCGCCAGATCATGCTGACGGAGCGCCAGGTCGACGTCGCCGAGGCATCCGCACTCGAGGACCAGCAGCGTTACGCGCTCGGCGCGGTGTCCCACGTGCAGGCGCTGGCGTCGACGCAGGGTGCGGCGTCGCTTGCCGCGACGCTGCCGACGCTGCGCCAGCAACGTGCGAGCGCGGTTCACGCGCTGGCGATCCTGCTGGGCCGCACGCCCGATACGCCGCCGCCGGTCCCCTCCTTCACCGGGCTGTCGCTGCCGGAACACGTGCCCGTGGTCGTGCCGTCCGACCTGCTGAAGGCACGCCCTGACATCCGCGCGGCCGCGGCAGCCGTGAAGGCCGCATCGGCGGACGTCGGCGAGGCGACCGCCCAGTTGTTCCCGAGCCTGTCGCTCACGGCGACGATGGGGCGCGGCGGCTTCAGCTGGCCAGCGCTGCTGTCGGGCGCGGGCGGGCTGTGGGCCGTCGGCGCCGGGCTGTCGCAGCCGATCTTCCACGGCGGTGCGCTGCTGGCTCACCGGCGGGCGTCGCGCGACGCGTACGACGCCGCAGTGCTGCAGTACAAGGCGGCGGTGCTGTCCGCTTTCGGCGACGTCGCCGATTCGCTCGCCGCGCTGGACAACGACGCGCAAGCGCTGGCCGCGAACGAACTCGCGGCGCGCGCGGCCGGCGAGGCCTTCCACGAAACGGCGCAACGCCGCTCATTGGGTGCCGTTCCGATGTCCGCGCAACGGTCGAGCGAGCAGCTCTATCTGAACGCGGAGCTCGATGCGGTGCGTGCCGCGAGCCGACGGATGACCGATACGGCGGCGCTGCTGCAGGCAATGGGCGAACTGCCGCCCGAGTCCGGCACGACGGTCGCGGCCCGGCAATAGCCGCTGCTTGCGTCGATGGACCGGCCGCGCGCGTTCGGGCCGCGCCGGTCCGCAAGCTCGAAGCCCGATGCCCGGCGTACCGCGCCTCGCGCGGCGCCGGGCCTTCATTACCCGCATGATCGAGTCCCGATGAAATCCGACAACCTGGTCGCCTGCCACGAATGCGACCTGCTGCTTCAGCGTCCGCCGCGCCTGCGCGCGCTGGCGGCACACTGCCCGAGATGCCGCGCTCGCGTGAGCGGCGCGGCGCACGGCCGCCGCTCGCTCGACCGGCTGTGCGCATTGACGGTCGCCGCGCTGGTGACGTGTTGTGTCGCGCAGGCCTTTCCGATCGTCGCGCTCGATGCGGCCGGCATCGCGTCGCACGCGACGCTCGGCGACGCGGTGCTCGCGCTAGGGTCGAACGGTCAGCCGGTGGTGGCCGCGCTCGTGTTCTGCACGACGATGCTGTTCCCGTTGCTGGAGCTGGCTGCATGGCTATACCTGCTCGTGCCGTTGCGCGCGGGCCGCGTGCCGCGCCACTTCTCACAAGTGCTGCACGGCGTACACCGATTGCGGCCGTGGAGCATGGTCGAGGTGCTGATGCTCGGCGTACTCATCACGATCGTCAAACTGACGAACCTCGCGCACGTGCTCGCCGGGCCCGCGCTATTCGCGTTCGCAGGGCTTACGATGATGCTCTGCCTGCTGTCGACGATCGAACCGGCCCGACTGTGGGCAGCGCACGACGAACTCGTCGCACTGCAGCCGGGCGACGCCGACCATACGAAACCGCCTCGCCCCGACACGGCGCGACAAGCGGCGCCCCGGGCAACGGAAGGCAGCGGATCGGCGGGCATGACGGCCCGCGCCGCGGGATGGATCGCCTGTCACCTCTGCTCGCGCGTGCAGCCGGCACACACATGCGGCCAGCACTGTACACGCTGCGGATCGCCGCTGCACGCGCGCCGCCCGCACAGCGCCGCCCGCACGGGCGCGCTCGTCGCCGCCGCTGCGTTGCTCTACATCCCGGCGAACCTGCTGCCCGTCATGCATGCGACGTCGCTCGGCCGAGCCGAGGACGACACGATCCTCGGCGGCATCGCGTATTTCTGGACGTCCGGCGACTGGGCGCTCGCCGTCATCGTGTTCATCGCGAGCGTGCTCGTGCCAATGCTCAAGCTCGCGATCCTTGCATTTCAGGCGATCGCCGCCCATCGCGGCATGCAATGGCGGCCGCTCGAACGAGCCCGGCTGCATCGGCTGGTCGAGCGCGTGGGCCGCTGGTCGATGCTCGACGTATTCGTCGTCGCGCTCACGATCGCGCTCGTGCATTTCGGCTCGTTCGCCGACATCACGCCCGGCCCCGGAGTGCTCGCGTTCGGCGCCGTGGTCGTGCTGACCATGTGCGCGTCGATGCAGTTCGATCCGCGGCTCATCTGGGACGGTGCGCCGCGCCCGGTCGCCGCCCATCACCAACCCTGAACCGGCGCAAGCGCCCGTTTTACTTCGAATTTCAAAACGATGCATCCGTTCGATTTACCGCCACCCGAGATCCGGCCGCGCAGCCGCTGGATCCCGTCTCTCGTCTGGATCGTGCCGCTCGTTTGCGCACTGATCGGGCTGTCGCTCGTGATCCGGACCGTCGCCGCCAACGGCCCGACGATCACGGTCACGTTCGCCAACGCCGAGGGCCTCGAAGCCGGCAAGACCAAGGTCCGCTACAAGGACGTCGATATCGGCTCCGTCCAGACCATCACGCTCACTCCCGACTTCAAGCGCGTGGTCGTCAGCATTCAACTGACGCGCGACGCCGCGGGCTTCGCGAACCGCGACACACGCTTCTGGGTCGTTCGACCGCGCGTCGGCGCCACCGGCATTTCCGGCCTCGGCACGCTGCTCTCCGGCGCATTCATCGGCGCGGATCTCGGCCGCTCGCCGCAGAAACAGACCGATTTCACCGGCCTCGAGACGCCGCCTGCCGTCACCGCGGACCAGCAGGGCCGACGCTACCTGCTGCACGGCGACTCGCTCGGCTCGATCGACATCGGCTCGCCCGTGTTCTATCGGCATCTGCAGGTCGGTCAGGTCGTCGGCTTCTCGCTCGACAAGGACGGTACCGGCGTCGACGTGCAGGCGTTCGTGAAGGCGCCCTACGACAAGTACGTCAGCGTCAATACGCGCTGGTGGCACGCAAGCGGCGTCGATCTTCGGCTCGATTCGAGCGGCCTGAAACTCAACACGCAGTCGCTGGCGACGGTGATCGTCGGCGGTCTCGCGTTTCAGTCGCCGCCCGGGCAAACGGACGCGCCGCAGGCAGCCGACAACGCGCCGTTCCGGCTCGCCCCCGACGAAGCCGACGCGATGCGCGACCCCGACGGCACGCCGCTGATGGTCGTCATGCGCTTCGACCAGTCGCTGCGCGGGCTGTCGGTCGGCGCGCCGGTCGATCTGCGGGGCATCGTGCTCGGTCAGGTCACGAACTTCGGGATCGAGTACAACGAACACACGCGCAACTTCAGCATGAAGGTCACGATGGCGCTTTATCCGTCGCGACTGAGCCGACACAGCGATACGGCGCTGCCCGCGCCCGATACGGCCGGCGGCCACGAACTGCTCGAGCACCTGGTGCTCCAGGGGCTGCGCGGGCAGTTGCGCACCGGCAGCCTGCTGACCGGTCAGCTCTACGTGGCGCTCGACATGTTCCCGAAGGCGCCGCGCGCGAGCGTGGACGCGCGCCGCACGCCGGTGGAGCTGCCGACCGTGCCCAACACGCTCGACGAACTGCAGGTGCAGATCGCCGACATCGCGCGCAAGCTCGATCAGGTTCCGTTCGACCGGATCGGCAACAATCTGAACGGCGCGCTCGCGCATGCGAACCAGTTGTTCGGCCACCTCGACGAGCAGGTCGTCCCGCAGGCGCGCGACACGCTGGCCGCCGCGCAACGCACGTTCAACGCGGCAGAGTCGACATTGCGGCAGGATTCGCCGATGCAGTCGGACGTACATGAGGCGATGCAGTCGCTTACGCATACGCTCCAGTCGTTGAACGCGCTTGCGGACTATCTGGAACGTCATCCCGAATCGCTGCTGTTCGGCAAGAAGGGAGACCGGCAATGAAAGCGCGTTCGTTTGGTCGCCTCCGTCTGCCGGCGCGCATCGCGACGTGCGTCGCACTCGCGGTGCTGAGCGCGTGCGCGTCGCCGCCCGTGCGCTTCCATACCCTCGCGGCGGCGGACGATGCGGGTGGCGAAGCCGCCGCCTCGCATCCTGCCTGGCTGATCGACATCCAGGGCGTGCACGTCGCGGCGCCGGCGGACGGCAACCGGCTCGTCGTGCAACGCGGCCCCGATCGGACCGACATCCTGGAGCAGGAGCGCTGGGCCGCGCCGCTCGGCGACGAGATGCGCGGCGGACTGTCGACGCGCGTCGCGTCCCGGCTCGGCACGATCGATGTTCACCGCGTCGCCCACCCGGACGGCGCGCCCGTCTACCGGGTCGCGGTGGACGTCCAGCGGGTCGAATCGTGGCCGGCGTCGCACGTGCTGCTCGACGCGACGTGGAGTGTGAGTTCCGGGTCCGGACAGCCGGCACTGACGTGCCGCAGCATCGTTCGGTCCGGCGCGTCGACGGGCGACGATGCACTCGTCGACGCGCATCGTCGCGCGCTCGATGCGCTCGCGCTCGGGATCGCCGCGGCCATTCGCGCGGCGGCCGCGCACGCCGCGCCGCCGGCCGATTGCCGCGCGGGCGCACTCGGGCGCCCGATCGCGCCCCCCGCCGTCGATCGCGGCGCGCCGGACGCGCTCGACGATTGAATCGGCGCCGTGACGACGCGACATTTCGCGCGGCGCGATATTGCGCCGCTTCAGCCATTTCCACCGCACGGACAGCACCGGATGAAACCTGCCCGCCCCACCCGCATGCAGCGCCGGCTCGACACACGCGAACGGCTCATTGCCGCCGCTCGCGAATGCTTCATCGCGAAGGGCTTCGCCGATACGACCGTCGAGCATATCGTCGAGCGCGCGGGCTATACGCGCGGCGCGTTCTATGCGAACTTCGGGCACAAGCGCGAGCTGTTGATCGAGATCCTGCGCCGCGACCGCCCGCGATTACTGATAAAGATGCGGCCTGCAGCGCACAAGCACCGGGGCTCCCGCGCAGTCGACTCCGCGGACATCGCCGCCGGCTGGGAATGTTTCCCGCTGTGGGTCGAGGTGCACCTGTACGCGCTGCGCGATGCCGGGATACGGCAGATCGTCGACCGGCTGCACGCTGAGCCGGCGCTACCGACTGCGGCGAGCGGCGCGGCAGACACCCCGGAGCGCATGCCATCGTCGGCCGAATGGGCGGCGGTGCTCGGCGTTGCGCTGTTGCGTAGTACGCACGGCCCGAAGAGCTGACCCAGGACACCGCGATGCGTGCGCAGGCTGAGCGGCGCACGCCGGGCTCATGGCGTCACCGTGCCGTCTCGGCCGCTTCCACGACCGGCAGCGGCCGGCTTGCGATCTTCTCGGCTTCCGCACGCTTAAGCCCCAGCGTATGCAGCAGCGTCGCCGCCGTGCGTTCCGGAAAATGCTCTCCGCTGAAGCCGAGTTCCTTGAGGACACCGGCCGCCGGTGCGCCCGGAGCGACGAAGTTGAGCTCGGCGGCAATTGCGGTCAGCACCGTACCGCCAACCGAAAGGAAGCCTATGAATGGGTCGTCGACCACGAAGCGCTTCTCGGCGATGCCGCGCTTGATATCCCGCAGCAGGCGCTGACCCAGGCCCAGCGTCAGGACGCGCGCCGAAAAGCCCTCGCGTATCAGGAAGTGTCCCCACACCGGCTCGCGCCGCGCGCGCATCAGCGTATGCCGCACCGAGACGGAAATGATTTCCGCCGGGTCGGACAAGCCGCTGGCCAAGCGATCGAGCGAATCCGCGAACTCCTCGAATACCGATTCGACGAGGGTCGCGTAGATCGCCTCCTTCGATTCGAAGTGGTTGTAGAACGAGCCAAAGCCGACGTCGGCGGCCTCGGTGATTTCGTTGATGGCGACGCCTTCCATGCCCTTCTCCGCCATCAGTCTGAGCGCGGCGTCCAGCAGGCGGGCACGGGTCTCCCGCTTGCGGCGCGCGCCACGCGGCTCGCGCTCTTCGGCGACCGCGGGACTGGTTGCCTCCGGAGCGGAGCGCTTTGGTGTCCGGCGACTCGGTGTATTCGTCATGACGTTTCCGATCCTTGTTCGTGCCCAAGTATAGATTCAAATGTCTATATTGACAAAGTCATCATCTATGACTTTAATGTCACCAAAGGCGGCGGAACACGGCCTGATGAACCGATCGAACGACGAATGGAGATACGGTGGAGACATACATGCACACGGGCGCCAGCGCGTCCATTCACGACAGCTCGCTCTCGTCGCCGGAGCGTGGGCTGCCTTCGATGCTCGGTGTACTGATCGCAGGATTCAGGCCAGTCGGCGCCGCATCGGGCCATTTGTCGGCCAGTCTCGGCACCGGCGACGGGGAGCGCCGCTCCGATGCGAAATCGACGATCGACCTCGCGACTTTCATGGTCCGGCCAGTGACGTCGTGCGACGGTGAGATTGCATGCCTGCCGTTGCGCGGCAAGCCCCTCGATGCGACGGCGCCTGCCTTCGCGATTGCCATTCGATCTGCCTGATTGTCATCCGCCATGAAGCTGACCACCCCACAACCGGCTCGCCATCCTCACCCTACAACGAAGGCATCGGCGCTCGCCTATCTGATCTTCGATCGCCCCGATCTCGACGAGGCAGAGCACTTTCTGAACGACTTCGGCCTCCGAACGGTGCTGCGTGACGACACGCTGTTGCTGCTGCGCGGAACGGGCGCCGCACACTTCTGTTACGTCGTTCGCCTCGCGCCGAAGGCCCGCTTCGTCGGCTTCGGATTGCGGGTCGACAGCCGAGCCGATCTGGAGGCGCTCGCCAAGGTCCCTGGCGCGTCGGAGGTCGAGGCATCGGATTGGCCCGGCGGCGGCCTCCGGGTGCGGCTCGTCGATCCGTCGGGTTTTCGGGTCGACGCGATTGCGGGCCAGACACTGGCCGACACGTTGCCGCATCGCGCTCCGCTCCCGTTCAACTCGGTCGACACGCCCGTGCGGATCAACGAAACGCAGCGGCCGCCGGCGAGCGCGCCCGAGGTCATTCGGCTCGGACACGTCGTGCTCGAGCTCGCCGACTACCAGGAAACCTGCGCGTGGTACACGCGGCATTTCGGGTTCATTCCCAGCGATGTCCAGGTGCTGCCGGACGGCTCACCTGCGGTTGCGTTCATGCGGCTCGATCTCGGCGACAGGCCGGCCGACCACCATACGCTCGCGCTCGCCCAAGGGTTCGTGCCGACGTATAGCCACAGCGCGTACGAACTGGTCGACGCCGATGCGGTCGGCATGGGCCAGCGCATGCTCCGCGACAACGGGTGGGCGCACGCGTGGGGCATCGGCCGGCACATTCTCGGCAGCCAGATCTTCGACTATTGGCAGGACCCGTGGGGCGACAAGCACGAACACTATTGCGACGGCGACCTGTTCACGGCCGACGAGCCGACGGGCGTGCACGCGGTCAGCCGCGAAGCGATGGCGCAGTGGGGCCCGACGATGCCGCGCAGCTTCACGAAGCCCCGGCTCACGCCGTCGAGCCTCGCGGCGCTGTTTCGCAACCTGCGCCGCAGTCCCGATCTGACGGTCAGCAAGCTGCTGACCCTGGCGAAGCTGTTCGCCTGATCCCCAACCGCCCATTCGACTCACGAGAGACCATTCATGTCACTGCATGTCCTGCACTTCCGGCATCATGGCCGCGCCCAATGGGGTGTGGTCGCCAATGGCGCCGTCACGCCGATTCCCGGCGACTTCGAGACGACCGCGAGCTTTCTCGCGGCGAATCCGGTTGAACGACTCGTCACGCTAGACGGATCGACGATTCCGGAGTCGGACGTGGAGTGGCTGCCACCGGTGACAGCCAACCAGCAATTCGTTTGCCAGGGTGCGAATTATCGTCGGCACATGATCGAATCGGGCATGGATCCTGACGCGAAAAAGTTCAACATGATCTTCACGAAGGCGACGAGCTGCATCGTCGCCGCCGACTCACAGGTCGTGAAACCGCGGCACGTCCGGTTTCTCGACTACGAAATCGAGCTCGGCCTCATCCTCAAACGCGACATCACGTCTCACCAGCAGATCACGGACGCGAACCTGCACGACTATGTCGCCGGCACCGTGATCGTCAACGACTATTCCGCGCGCGATGTCCAGATCCCGCAGATGCAGTTCTACAAGGGCAAGAGCTTCCGGACGTTTGGCCCGGTCGGCCCATATCTGTGCCTGCTCGAGCGGCATGACTTCCCGAAGCTGAAGGCGCTCGACCTGACGTTGACCGTCAACGGCGCGGTGCGCCAGCAGGACTCGACATCGAACCTCGTCTATGGTCCAGCGGAGACGTTGACCGAATTGTCGGGCGTGCACGACCTTCGCGCCGGCGACCTGCTCGCGACCGGCACGCCGGCCGGCTGCGCACTCAGCATCCCGTCGCCGCTCAAGCAGCGAGCTGTCGCGCTTTTTCCCGAATCCGTCAAGTGGAAGATGTTCATGAAGGTGCAGGCAGGACGCGCGCAGTATCTGAAGGCCGGAGATATCGTCGAAGCCCGGATCGCGAGCCGCGATGGAACGATCGATCTGGGCGTGCAACGTAACGAGATCGTGGACGAAGCAGCATGAACGGCATCGCGACCCGGAACGACGTGCTGGCGATCGAAGCGCAGGGCCTTCCGTCCGACCTTCCGACCAGCACATACGAGATGATCTGCGCCGGTGCGGCCATCGATCCGTCCGCCCCCGCCCTCTCCTTTTTCATGACCGCCGACGCGCACCGCGACGCCGAGTGCTGGACCTATCGCGAGCTGGTTCGTGACATCACGCGCACGGCCAACATGTTCACGCGCCTCGGCGTGAGCTCGCATTCGGTGATCGCTTATGTGCTGCCCAATCTTCCCGAAACGCATTTCGTGATCTGGGGCGGGCAAGCGGCCGGCATCGTCTGCGCGATCAATCCGCTCCTCGAAGGCGAAGCGATAGGCAATCTGCTCAAAGCGGCCGGTGCCAGCATAATCGTGACGCTTGCGCCATTTCCCGGGACCGATCTCTGGCAAAAAGTCGCGGATATCCTTCATGAGGTCGAGCCGCTGCGGCATCTCGTGCTGGTCGATCCGGCCGATCGCGTGCGGGGCATGGCGCAGCCGGCGGCACGCACGCTCCAGCACGACGCGTGTGCGCGGCTGTACGGCGATGGCGGTTTGCGCAGCGCGGTGCCTGCGCACATCCAGATCCACGACTTCGGTACGGCAATCGCGCGGGAATCCGGTACAGCGCTCGACAATGCGCGCCGCATTCGACCCGGCGACATGTCCTCCTTCTTCTGTACCGGTGGAACCACCGGGTTGCCGAAAATCGCGATGCGTAGCCACGGCAACGAAGTGGCGAATGCATGGAGCGCCGGGCGGTTCTTCGGCGACAGTATCGGCCCCGGCAAAGCGACTTTTTGCGGCTTGCCGCTCTTTCACGTCAACGCCGCGATGGTGACCGGCCTCCTGCCCTTCTCGCGCGGCGCCCATGTCGTGCTCGGCACACCGCAGGGTTACCGAGGCGACGGCGTCGTCAAGCGTTTCTGGGAAATCGTCGAACATCATCACATCAATTTCTTCAGTGGCGTCCCGACGCTTTATGCTTCGCTGCTCGACGTTCCTGCCGACGATCATGTCATCGACTCGCTCGAATACGGCCTGTGCGGTGCCGCGCCGATGCCGGTCGGCGTCTTCAGGGCCTTCCAGGAAAAAACGGGCATCCGGATTCTCGAAGGTTACGGCCTGACTGAAGGAACGTGCGTGAGCAGCGTCAACCCGCCGACCGGCGAGCGTCGGCTGGGATCGATCGGGCTTCGCATCCCCTTCCAGGCGATGAAGGCAGTCGTCGTGGACGATGCGGGACGGTATCTGCGCGACTGCGCAGCCAACGAGGAGGGGCTGCTCGTCATCTCCGGGCCGAACGTCTTCACCGGCTATACGCGTCCCGACCAGAACAAGGCCCTGTGGCTCGACCTCGGCGACGGCAAGCGCTGGCTCAACACCGGCGACCTCGGCCGCTGCGACAGCGACGGTTACTTCTGGCTGACCGGCCGCAAGAAGGAGTTGATCATCCGCGGCGGACACAATATCGACCCGGCGACGATCGAGGAACCGCTGCATCGACACCCGGCGGTCCAGATCGCAGCGGCGATCGGGCGCCCCGATGCATATGCCGGTGAGTTGCCGGTCGCGTACGTTCAGCTCAAGCCGGGTACGACCGCTACCGAACACGATCTGGAAGTGTTCATGCAGCAGGAAATCGCTGAACGCGCCGCCCTGCCCAAGCATGTCCGAATCGTCGAAGCGATCCCGCTCACCGGCGTCGGCAAGATATTCAAACCGGAACTCAAGCGCCGAGAGACGAGTGACGCACTCCGCGCGGCATTGGACCAGGGCGGAGCTCCCGGCGCATCGGTCAACGTCTCGACCAGTGATTCCGGCGGGTTGTCGGTCTCGGTCGAGCTGAGCGATCCCGGGCTCGAGACCGCGGCGCGCTTCGTGCTGGGGCGTTTTTCGTTTGCGTTCTCAATTTCGTTCGCCGCGAAACCAATTCGATCGCCCGGTCCGACGGAAACAGATCCGCGGTGACGGAGGCGCGAGACTAGCCGCGACAACAAAAACTTCGAGAGCGGCTCGTCATGATCGATAAGGCATCCAAATTAGATGCAGTTCCTGAATCGGACAGAGACAGAGGAGACAAAAATGAATTTCACGCGAACGATGCATTTTGCAGGCGTGGCGGCTTGTATCTGCACGGCTGCACTTGCCGACCATGCAGATGCGCAGACGGCCGGAAGCATCACTACATCGGTTGGATGGCTGCACATCTCGCCGCAGGGCAACGCGACGCCCCTGACCGTGCAAAGTGTGGGCGGCGTATCGGTGAATCAGCAAATGGCTGGTACCGGGGCGCATGCCAGCTCGACGGATACGATGGGAATCACCACCGAGTACTACGTCACCGACAACGTTGGTGTCGCCATGCTGTTTGGACTGCCACTGAAAGTCAATCTGGTCGGTGACGGGACGTTGCAGAAGTATGGCACCCTCGGCACGACAAGGCCGATGCCGCCCGCCATCGAACTTCGATATCACCTGTTTTCCGCTGCATCGAAATTTCGTCCGTACGTAGGGCTTGGCGTCAACTACACGTGGTTCACCCAGGTTCGGGCGACCAATCGCCAGTTCGTCTCCGACAGCTTTGGGCCGGGTGGCTCGGCGCGCGCGACACTCAGTTCATCGTGGAACCCGGTGTTCGAGCTCGGGGCGAGTTACGCGATGACAAAACATTGGTCTGTCGGTGCTTCCGTCGGCTACATGCCGGTGAAGACCCACCTCACGTTATACGGACAGACCGCGACCGGGACGCAGATCGTTTCCACATCGACGCTCCGACTCCACCCCGTCAACGTTTTCCTGAACGTCGCTTATACGTTCTAGCGGGTGCGACCCGATGCCAGCCCCCCGCATGGAAGCAATACTTTGGATCGAACGATGAAACGACAGGCTCTCAAGACCATTCTTTTTGCATTGCCCAAGGTTCTGGACCTGACGGCGCGCCGCTTCCCCGCCTATCGCGATCGCCTCGAGGAGCGCAATCTCGTCGCGTGGATCGGGCTCATGGATCAAAGCATCGGTCGCGCCATCGAGTTCAGGAATGGCCGTATTCGGTCGCGCGCCGGCAAGCATCCGCGGCCCGACGTGCGCATGGCCTTCAAGGACGTCGCCACCGCCCTGAAGTTCCTTTCCCCGAGCCCGGACCAGGGCGAAATCGTCCACGCCGCCAAGAACTTCAAGGTGGTCACCGAGGGCGAGGACGAACTCCTGGTTTGGCTCATGCAAACCCTGAACATGATGCGCACCGTCGGCCTGACGATGGGCACGCCCATGTGCGACGGCACCCGGCGCTACACGACCTGTACCAATGGCGGGCCCCTGTTCGTCTACGTCAAGGATGGCCGCATCGTCCGCGTGACGCCCATCGAGCTGGACGATACGGATGCGTCAAGTTGGGTGATCGAGGCACGTGGACGCCGCTTCAGCCCGCCACGGCGTGGACTGGTCGCGCCCCACGCGTTGACCCTGAAGTCGCTGGTCTACTCCGACAAGCGCATCCTTCACCCGATGAAACGGGTCGACTTCGACCCGGACGGCGAGCGCAATCCACAGAACCGGGGCAAGTCCGGCTATGTGCGTATCAGCTGGGACGAGGCCCTGGACATCGTCGCCAGGGAGATCAACCGGCAGAAGCGTGTCCACGGCCCCGGTTCCATCACTTTCCCGATGTCGTCCCACCACCAGTGGGGCAACGTCGGCTACTACCTCAGCGCGCTGACGCGATTCGCCAACCTGATCGGCTTCACCCGGGTCGCCGCGAATCCGGACAGTTGGGAAGGCTGGTACTGGGGCGCCATGCATCATTTCGGCAACTCGATGCGCGTCGGCGTGCCCTCCGGCTATGGCGGCCTCGAGGATGGTCTCAAGGAAGCCGAAATGATCGTCTTCTGGTCCTGCGACCCCGAAAGTACCAACGGGGCCTACGCAGGATTCGAGGGAACCCCACGCCGCCTGTGGGCCAAGGAGCTCGGCATCGAGTTCGTTCACATCGACCCGCACTGCAATCCCACCGCACAGCTGCTGGGCGGCCGCTGGATCCCGATCCGGCCGCAAACCGATGCCGCCCTGGCTACCGCCATCATGTACGTCTGGACCGTGGAGGGCCTTTACGACAAGGATTACGTCGCGACGCGCACGACCGGTTTCGACGATTGGAAAGCCTACCTTCTGGGCGAAACCGACGGTATCCCCAAGACTCCAGAGTGGCAGGAGGGCGAGACCGGCGTGCCGGCCAAGGATGCCCGCGCACTTGCCCGCCTATGGGGCAAGAAAAAGGTTCATCTCGCCGCCGGGATGACCGGCGCGGGATTCGGTGGCGCGGGCCGCGGGGCGACCGGGGCGCAATGGGCGCGCTGCATGATCATGATGATGTCCATGCAGGGCTGGGGCAAGCCGGGGGTGAATTTCGGCTGCCTCGAAATCGGCGTCCCGCACGATCTCCAGTTCTACTTCCCTGGCTACGCGGACGGCGGCATTTCAGGCGACCTGGCGTGGACCGCCAATGCGGTGGACAACTACCAGCGCATGCCGCATATCCTGACCATGAATCCCGTCAAGCAGATGGTGCCGCGACAGCAGATGCCCGATGCGATTCTCAACGGTCACGCCACCGGTTATCTCTGGGACGGCATGTCCCAGGAAGCCCAGTTTGCGCCGTTCACCTACCCGATGCCCGGCTATTCGCCGATCCACATGATCTATCGCTACGGCGGATCCGCGTTCAGTACCGTGACGAATTCCGGGCGCTGGACGGAGGCCTACCGGCACTCGAGCATCGAGTTCGTCGTCAATCAGTCGATCTGGATGGAAGGCGAAGCCCAGTTCGCCGACATCATCCTGCCCGCGTGCACTTCGCTGGAGCGTTGGGACATTGGAGAATGGGCGAATTCGGGTGGCTACGCCCACCATGGGTATGGCACGGTCAACCATCGCATGCTGACGCTGCAGCACAAGTGCATCGAACCCTTGGGCGAGTCCCGCTCCGACTACGACATCTTCACTGCCATCCTGACCCGGTTGGGCCTGGGTGGCGTTTTCACCGAAGGCTGTGGCGATCTCGACTGGGTCAAGCGCGTCTTCGACTCGTCGGATCTGCCCGATCACGTTTCGTGGCGCGAATTTTGCCGCAAGGGCTATTTCGTCGTGCCGCCCGAAAAGCTCGAGCTGCGTCATCCCGTGGACATGCGTTGGTATGCGCAAGACAGGAAGAAGGACCTGCCGGAACCTCATCCGCTGCCGTCACAGTTCTCGGAACGGTTCGGCAAGGGGCTGCAGACGCCGAGCGGCAAGCTGGAGTTCGTGCCCGAGTTGCTGAAGCGACACACTGCGGACAATCCCGATCGGCCACCGCTCAACCGATATATCCCCTCCTGGGAGGGTCTGCGCTCGGACCTGGCTCGGCGCTACCCGCTGCAGTTGATCGCCACCCACAGTCGCTACAGCTTTCATACCCATTGCGACGGAAAAAATTCTGCGGTGAACGGCATCGACGATCATCGCGCGCTGATCGCGGGGCACCGGTTCTGGCTCCTGAGGCTCAATCCGGCTGACGCCGCCATTCGACGCATTGCGCATCGCGATCTCGTCAAAGTACACAACGATCGCGGCGCCGTGATCTGTGCGGCCGATGTCTCGCCCCTGGTGAACGCCGGCGTGGTGAAATCCTACGAGGCGAGCGCTGAATTTCAGCTGATCGAAATCGATGGCGAGCAAGTCGAGATTGGCGGTTGCATGAACATGCTTACCCCCGACCGGCCGCAGACCTCCGGCACCAGCAGCATGAGCCCGAACTCCTGCCTGGTGCAGGTCGAGAAATGGCGCGGTGCCGAGGCGTTCATGCTCGGTCGCGCAGCGTGAGGAATTTCAGATGAGCAAGTGGAACCTGATTATCAAAGTCGGCCGTTGCGAAAACTGCCAGAACTGCGTGATCGCCGCGCGGGACGAGCACGTCGGCAATGACTTCCCCGGTTACGCGGCGCCCGCCGCGGCCAGCGCCGAGAGCCCCATCCGCATCCTGCGTCGTATACAGGGTGATTCGCACATGATCGAGACCACTTATCTGCCGGTCATGTGCAACCACTGCGACGACGCGCCCTGCATGCGGGTGGGCGGTAGCGCCATTCGCAAGCGCGCCGACGGCATCGTCATCATCGATCCGGACAAGGCGCGAGGCCGAAAAGACATCGTGAAGGCGTGCCCCTACAAGGCGATCGTCTGGAACGAAGAACTGCAACTGCCCCAGATCTGGATCTTCGATGCTCATTTGCTCGACCAGGGTTGGTCCCGCCCGCGTTGTCAGCAGTCGTGCCCCACCGATGTCTTCGAGACGGTCAAGGTCGATGACACGGCGATGGCCGAGAAGGCCCGGCGCGAGGGACTCAAGGTATTGCGACCCAACCTGGGCACGAAGCCCCGCGTGTGGTATAGCGGCCTTGAGCGCTGGGAAACGTGCTTCGTCGGCGGAAGTGTCAGCGTCCAGGCAGGAAACGTGGTCGAGTGTGTCACGGATGCGGCCGTCGCCTTATATGTAGGCAATCTGCAGGTAGCCGAAACCGTCTCGGACGGCTTCGGCGATTTCCGGTTCGACGGCCTGGCCAAGGGCAGCGGCCGCTACCGAGTCATAATCCGACATGCCCTCGGCAACGCTTGGCGCGAGTGCGAATTGGGCGACAGCGCGTACCTGGGCGAGATCAGGCTCGGTCAGAGCCGCTCGGCCCACTCGACAGTGTCGAGTTCGCCGGACACCGTATGTGCTCCGGCATCACGACGCGATGGACGTCAGGCACGCGTTCCCGACGAACGCCTGAAGTAACCCTGTGCCAGGGCAACCCAATACCGGACGCCGGCCGGAATGATGTCGTCGTTGAAATCGTATTTCGGGTGATGCAGCGCCGGCGCGCCCGTTTCGGCCGGCGCATTGCCGATCAGCACGTAAGCGCCGGGGCGCTCCTCCAGCATGAAGCCGAAGTCTTCGGACGTCATGTTCGGCGGCACGTCGGGGCAAAGGCGTTCGTCGCCGAACGTCTCGCGAATCACCGCTTCGCAGAGTGCGGTCTCGGCCGGCGTGTTGACCGTCGCCGGATAGTACTGAAAAAATTCGACGTCGACTTGCGCGCCATGGGCGCGGGCCAGCCCCTCGCACATGAGCTGGACGTCGCGCTGCAGCTGTTGCTGCAGTGCAGACGACAGCGTGCGGATCGTCCCGCGCAGCTCGGCGCTGTCCGGAATGACGTTGTCCGTCGTTCCCGCATGGAACATGCAGACGGAAATGACGGCGGGATCCACGGGATCCTTGTGCCGCGCAGCGATGGTCTGACACTGCAGCACCATCGAACATGCGAGCGGGACGGGATCGACGCCCAGATGCGGCTGCGCCGCATGCGCGCCTTTGCCGGTTACCGTGATCCTGAACCGGGAGCCCGCGGCCATGATCGGCCCCGTGCGCAACCCGAAATGCCCGGCCGGCAAACCGGGCCAGTTGTGCATGCCGAATACCGCTTCCGTCGGGCATTGCTCGAACAGCCCGTCGTCGATCATCTTCCGCGCGCCCGCGCCGCCCTCTTCTCCTGGCTGGAACACGAAATGAACCGTGCCCGGCAACTGCGGCAGGCTCCTCATGACGCGTGCGGCCCCGAGCAACATGACGGTATGCCCGTCATGCCCGCACGCATGCATGACCCCTTGCGCGCACGATGCGTGTGCGAAGTCGTTGGCTTCCTGGATCGGCAACGCATCCAGATCCGCACGGAGCACGATTCCGCGCCCGGGGTCCGCACCGGGAAGGCTCGCGACGACGCCCGTGCCGCCCAGCCCGCGCGACACCGCATAGCCGAGGTCTTCAAGCTCCCGGGCAACGACGTCGGCCGTCCTGTGTTCCTCGAATCGCAACTCGGGATGCGCATGCAGATCGCGGCGCAAGGCCGCCCAGTGTGCGCAATGTGCTTTCAGAGACGTCTCGGGAATGTCGGGGTATTCCAATTTCGGCACCTTCGGAAAGTAGACGGCTTCCATTCTGTACTGCGCCGCGTTCGCGCGCAGCGGCTGCTTCAATCGTAGAAGCCCAGGATCGACTTGATCTCCGTGTACTCCTCCATCCCTTCGATCCCGTACTCGCGGCCGTTGCCCGACTGCTTGTACCCGCCGAACGGAGCCTGAGGGTCCCATACCGGGTAGTTCAGGTGCACCTGCCCCGACCGGATGCGCGCAGCCACCGCGCGCACGCTTTCCTTGTCGGTGCCCTGCACATGTGCGCCAAGCCCGTAAACCGTGTCGTTCGCGATGGCGACGGCTTCGTCGATGGTGTCGTACGGAAGGATCGCGAGGACCGGGCCGAAGATCTCCTGCTGCGCGATCGTCATGTCGGTGCGGACGTCGGAAAAGATCGTCGGCCGTGCATAGAAACCCCGATCGAATCCCGCCGGCCGCCCGGGGCCGCCGGCGAGCAGCTTCGCCCGTTCGTCGATGCCCGCGTCGATCATCTGCGCGACCCGACCGAACTGCGCGCGATTGGCCAGCGGGCCATGTGTCGTCGCCTCGGCGAACGGATCGCCGACCACCATCCGGTCCATGGCCGCGACGGCCAGTTCCTCGACGCGGCCCAGGACGCTGCGCGGCACGATCAACCGGGTCGGCGCGCTGCACGACTGGCCCATGTTCCGGAACGCGGCGGCGACGCCCGGCGCGACGGCACGCTGCAGGTCCGCATCGGGCAATACGATGTTCGGCGACTTGCCGCCAAGCTCCTGCGCGACGCGCTTGACGGTCGGCGCCGCCGCTTGCGCAACCAGCACGCCGGCACGCGTCGACCCGGTGATCGAAACCATGTCGACCTCCGGGTGCGACGCGAGCGACGCGCCCACTTCCGTTCCGCTGCCGCTCACCAGGTTGAACACGCCCTCGGGCACGCCCGCATCGGCGATCACTTGCGCAAACAGCAACGCGCTGAGCGGCGACAGCTCACTGGGTTTCAGCACCACCGTGCAGCCTGCCGCGAGCGCCGGGCCGACCTTCGCGGTGATTTGATAGATCGGCCAGTTCCACGGTGTGATCAGCGCGCAGACGCCGATCGGCTCACGCACGATCGCGGTTGTCCCGCGCCGTGTCCGGAACGGATAACTGGCCAGATTGTCGCGCGCGACCCGGATATGTTCGGCCGCGAGCGGCACATGAGCAGCGCGTGCGTAGCTGATCGGCGCGCCCATTTCCATCGCGAGCGCCATGGCAAACCGTTCGGCACGCTCCAGTATCAACGCGTGAACGCGGTCGAGCAGCGCGGCGCGTTGCTGCGGCGACGTCACGGCCCAGCGCTCGAAAGCATTGCGCGCGGCCTGCACCGCGCGATCGGCGTCGCGCGCGTTGCCGAGCGGGATTTCGCACAGCGTGTCTTCCGTGGACGGACAGACGACCGCGAATCGGTCGCCGCCGTCAGGCAAAACCCAACCGCCGTCGATGTAGAAACGATCGAGCCTTCCCGCTTCCATCAGGTGACGGACCGGTGAATCGATGGGTGAATTCATTGGAGGGTGTCCTTGAGTCGATGCCATGCGCCGCGAGACGGCCTCAAACTAGAAATCGGCAACCTTGCCCCATGCGGAATCGCCGAACCGGCTCGGCCGATACGGTATCGGGTCCACGATCGGTTGCGCGCCCGTGGCAAGATCCGCGATCAAGTGACCGGCGCCCGGGCCAATGCCGAAACCGTGCCCGGAAAAACCCGCCGCCAGGATCAATCCCGGCACGCCCGGCACTTCGCCGATGCCCGGGACGCCATCCGGCGTGCTGTCGACGAACCCCGCCCATGCGTGCGTGATCGTCGCTTCGCGAAGTTCGGGCAGCAGTTCGACGGCACGGCGGTACGTTTCGGTGACCGTCCGCATATCGGGCTTCGGATCCAGAATGCGCACCGCCTCCATCGGGGTCGGCGCATCGAGCCGCCACCGCTTGAGCGTTTCGTGGCCGCCGCGCATGCCTTCGAGGCCGCCCGGAAGAAGATTCCGCCAGCGCTTCGCGAACATCGGCACGAACTGCGGGGCGAATCGCAGGAACTGCGGCGTCACGTCCACGCGCGCGCGGCCGCTGATGGCGAGTGCGTAGCGTCCATCGCCGCGGCGCGTAACGGACACGCCGGAGGTGTACAGCGCATCCGGCAAGCGCTGTTCGACCGGCGACACGCTCAGGATCGACTGACGGATCGACGCCTGTGGGAAACGGACGCCGAGCTGGCGGCAGAACGACGATGCCCACGCGCCGCCGGCGAGCACGACCGTCCTGGTCTTGATCACGCCGGCTTCCGTGACGACGCCGCCGACGCGCCCGCCCTCGAGTTCGATGCCGCGAGCCGCGCAGCGCTGGTGGACGCTGCCGCCGAGCTTCATCAGTGCGGCTGCCACGGCCGGCGCGGCCTTCCCCGGATCGGCCGTGCCGTCGCTCGGCGAGAAAACGCCGCCTTTCCACGGCCGCCCGGTTGCGCGCCCGCGCTCGCCGGCTTGCTTGCTGTCGAGCATGTACGTCGTCACGCCCGCGGTCTTCGCGAAGTCGCCCCAACTGGCCCAGCGGGACAGCTCGGCCTCGTCATTGCTCAGATACAGCAGCCCGCAGCGATGAAAGCCCGTGTCTTCCCCGGATTCGGCGGCGAATCGTTCCCACAGATCGATGCTCTTGCTCGCCATCGGCAATTCACGCTCGTCGCGGTTCTGCTGCCGGCACCAGCCCCAGTTGCGGCTCGACTGCTCGGCCCCGATTCGCCCCTTCTCGACCAGCGCGACCGACACCCCGCGCCGGGCCAGGTAGTACGCAGTGAAGACGCCGATGATTCCGCCGCCGATCACGACGACATCGGCCGCGGCAGGCAGCGTGGGTGAAGTTTCTATATGGCGCAGCGGAGGGGACATGTTCAGTCTCGTTCGGTTGATACGCGGACGTTTTGCACGACGTAGAACTTCGCCACGCGTTCGCTGCTTTCCCACCCGATCGATGCGCCGCGCGGCACGAACAGCGCGTCGCCGGCGCCGAGCGACAGCACGCTGCCGTCGGGCCCGGCGAACCGTACGCTGCCGGCCAGCAGGAACATGAACTCGTTCACGCGATGCGGGCGAACGATCCGGTGATAGGGCGTCGAATCCCACGTGCCCGCGCAGTACTCGGCGCCGTCGTCGATGAAGACGTTGTCGCTGCGGCATTGCGGTGCGGGGCCAAGCAGCACCTCTGCCGGCAGCGAGGCAGAGGGCTTGAAGTCGGCGTCTGCGCGCAGCGGGAACAGGCCGCGCTTCGTCGGTTTCGCGCACGCGGCAGCGCAGAACATGACGAGCACGCGCGATTGCGCGGCGACGCGAAGCGCCGTGCCGCTGCCGATGAATGCGCCCTCCCCCGGGCCCAGCACCAACGGCGCGGCTCCCGCCGCTTCGAGCGTCAGCGCTCCTTCGACGACGACGATCGTTTCGATGTGCGGATAACTCGGGACGTCGAGCTTGCCAACGAAACGGATACGCCCGGCGGCCATCGAGTCGGGCCCTTCCCACGCGATCTCCCGATGTCGCGCGAAAGGATCGCGCTCGCCGAACGCCTGCGTGCGGAAGGCGGTTGTATTGGTTGTATTAGCCGTGCTGTCGGCACGATGCAACACGAAAGCTGCGGTCATTTCTGCTCCTGCCAGTGCGCGACGAAGTTGTCGAGAACCCGTCGCACGGTATCGGAAATCGTTGTTCGCGGACACCGTCCGCGCTTGCGCCTACGCAACGTGACACGACCCTTCGCGGCGTTCGGCGCGCGTGCGCATCGACGACGTTCGCGCCGGCGCGCCACCCGGCCGCGCGATCACGTAATCGCGCGGCGTGATCCCGAGCACCCGCCGGAAATGCCGGCAAAGATGGCTCTGATCGAAGAATCCGACCTCGGTCGCGACGACCGAAGGCGCCAGACCGGCGCGCAACAAGTCCTGCGCACACCGCACGCGCACCAGACACAGATATCGATGCGGCGACAACCCGACTTCGCTGCGAAAGCGCGCGGTGAAACGCGACACGCTCAATCCGGCCACTGCCGCGAGCGTGTCGAGGTTCAGCGGCTGCGCGAACGATGCATCGATCGTGCGCAGCACGTCGCCGATCGCCGGCGATACGGGCCGCGGGACATGGAGCGGGCAAACGAATCGTGTGGTCATGTCGAATCCTCCCGGGGCAGCCGCTTCAGTGCAGGAAATCCTGCATCCGGTAATACGCGCCGACGAACGGCAGGAACCACGCGTGCCCGAAATGGCCGGGCATCGCCGGCCAGTCGAGCTCGCGCCACGGATTCGACGCCGCCGCGCCGTACAGCACGTCGGCCATCACGCGGCCCATGTGCACGGACATCTGCACGCCGTGGCCGCTATAGCCCATCGAGTAATAGAGCCCGTCGTGCTGGCCCGCGCGCGGCAGCCGGTCGGCGGTGATGTCGACCAGCCCTCCCCAGCAGTAATCGAGCCGCACGTCGGCCAGTTCCGGGAAATAGCCGGCCATGCCGGCGCGCAGGATCTCGCCGCTTTTCGCGTCGGAGCGCGGGCTCGACATCGCGAAGCGCGCGCGGCCGCCGAACAGCAGCCGGTTGTCGGGTGTCACGCGGAAGTAGTTGCCGATCTGGCGCGACGTCACGTACGCCCGGCGGTGCGGGAACAGCCGGTTCAGTTGCGCGTCGGGCAGCGGCTCAGTGACGACGATGAAACTGCCGACCGGCGCGATGCGCCGCCGGAACCAGGCGAACGGGCCATGTTGCGACGCGCCGGTCGCGACCAGCACGCGATCGGCGACGAGCGTGCCGCGCGTGCAGGTGATCGCGTGGCGCTCGCCCTCGATCCGTTCGAGCCGCGTGACGGCCGCCTGCTCGTAGATGCGCGCGCCCGCCCGCACGGCCGCCTGTGCGAGGCCGACGCCGAACTTGCCCATGTGCATCTGCACGCCGTTGCGCTGCAACAGCCCGCCGTGGAAGCCGTCGGAGGCGATCTCATCGCGGATCCGCGACGGCTCGATCAGTTCGATGTCGGGGTCCACTTCGCGCCGCAGCACGTCGAACGTCTTCGCCAGTCCCTCGAAATGCTTCGGCTTCGCGGCGAGCTTCAGCTTGCCGGCATGCCGGAAATCGCAGTCGATCGCATGTTCGGCAACGATCGCCTCGACGCTCCTCACCGCGCTTTCGTAGGCGCGATAGAACTGCCTTGCGGGTTCGGCGCCGATCCGCGCGACCAGCGACGCGTAGTCCTGCGCGACGCCGGTATTGCACTGGCCGCCGTTGCGGCCGGACGCTTCACCCGCGATTTGCGCGGCTTCGAGCACGACCACCGATACGCCGCGCTGCGCAAGCGCGAGCGCCGCCGACAGGCCGGTGAAGCCGCCGCCGATCACGGCCACGTCGGCGCGCCCTTCGACGGGCCCTTCGCAGCCGGCACGAAACGCGGGGCGGGTATCCAGCCAGTACGAGTCGAATTTCATCGGATCCTTCTCGAGCATTGTGTCGACAGCGATCGGCGATCGCCCATTGAAAGCCATTTAACCACCGTCCAAAAGCGCAGTTGCCGCGTATTCGCGCACGGCGCGCGCACGATTCACCGTTTTGCACGACCACCGCAGCACACTATGCGGAAGGCCGCTCGCCGCGCCCGGCGACCGCGATGAATGAATGGCGCGGCACGCTACTGGCGCACCGGCTGCACCGGCGCGACGCCCTCCGCCGGTTGGGCCTGGAAGCGCGCGAGGTCTTCCTCGCTGCGATGGCACAACACCTGCGCGCCGTTCTCGAGCGTGCGCAGCGCGGGCGCGCTCCGGTTGCACACGCCGTCCACCCGCATCGCGCAGCGAGACAGGAACGGACACAGCTCGGCGTCGTCGGCGCTCGCGCCGATCGGCACGAGCGGCCGGTGGCAGCGCTCGGCCGCATCGTCGAGCCAGCCCGTGCGCAGCTCCGGCGCGGACGACACGAGCAGGTGCGAGTACGGGTGGTAAGGCGGCGCGCACAGCGCGTCGCGGCTGCCCGTCTCGACGCGGCGGCCCGCGTACAGCACGACGATGTCGTCGCTGATCGCGCGCACCTTCGCGATGTCGTGCGTGATGAACACGTACGACACGCCGAGCTGCGCCTGCAGGTCGCGCAGCAACTCCATGATCGCGGCGCCGACCACGGTGTCGAGCGCCGACGTGACCTCGTCGCACAGGATCAGGTCGGGCTGGGCCGCGAGCGCGCGCGCGAGGTTCACGCGCTGCTTCTGCCCGCCGGACAGCTCGCCGGTGCGCCGCCCGGCAACCGCTTGCGGCAGCCGCACGAGCTCGAGCAGTTCGGCGACGCGCCGCCGCGCACGCGCACCCTTGATCCCGTGATAGAACGCGAGCGGCCGCGCGAGCGTGCGCTCGACGGTATGCACGGGATTCAGCGCGGTATCCGCGTTCTGGAACACGATCTGCACGCGGCGGTGCTGCTCCTTGGTGCGCTTGGCCGTATCGAGCGCAAGCGGCTCGCCGTCGAGCAGGATCTGCCCGCCCGTCGCCGGCACGAGGCCGGCGATCACCTTCGCGAGCGTCGTCTTGCCCGAGCCCGATTCGCCGATCACGCCGACCGTCTGCCCGCGCCCGATGCGCAGGTCCACTTCGTGCAGGATCACCTTCGACGGCCAGCCTTTCGCGGTGCGTCCGCCATACCCGGCGATCGCGCCGCGCACCTCGAGCAGCGGCGCGGGCGCAGCGGGCGCAGGCTTGCCGTCGCGCTCGGCGTCGGTCGGCGTGACGGCCGCGATCAGGCTCTGCGTATACGGATGCGTCGGCGCATGCAGGATCTGCCCGGTATCGCCGACCTCGCGGATCACACCGTCGCTCAGCACGACGATCCGGTCGGCCATCTGCGCGACCACCGCGAGATCGTGCGACACGTACACGGCGCTCATCCCGTAGCGCCGGATCACGCTCTTGAACGCCTGCAGCACGTCGATCTGCGTGGTCACGTCGAGCGCGGTGGTCGGCTCGTCGAGGATCACCAGCTCCGGATCGGTGATCAGCGCCATCGCGGCCATCAGCCGCTGCAGCTGGCCGCCCGACACCTGATGCGGATAGCGTTTGCCGATAGTCTCGGGCTCGGGCAGCGCGAGCGCGCGAAACAGCTCGACCGCCTTCGCCTGCGCATCGCGCTTCGTCATCGTCCTGTGGATCAGCGCGCTCTCGATCACCTGGTCGAGGATCGTGCGCGACGGGTTGAACGCGGCGGCCGCGCTCTGCGCGATGTATGCGACCTTGCGGCCGCGCAGCGCGGCCAGTGCCGGTGCGGGCAGCGCGCAGACATCCGTGCCGCCGAGCTTCACCGAGCCGCCGGCGATCCGGCAGCCGGCACGCGCATGGCCCATCAGCGACAGCGCGATCGTCGTCTTGCCGGAGCCCGATTCGCCGATCAGCGCGAGCACCTCGCCGCGCCGGATCTCGAAGTCGACGTCGTGGACGATCGTCGTTTCAGCATCGCCCGGGCGGCCGCCGACCACGCGCAGCCCGCGCACCTCGACGAGCGGGTTCGATTCGTGTCGCATCAGTGCCCTCCCGCGGCGCCGGCCGCGCCCTTGCGGCGGCCGCGATGCGGCAGGCCGTCGATCAACAGGTTGACGCCCACCGTCAGGATCGCGATCGCGACCGCGGGCATGATCGCGACGGCCGAGCCGTCGCCGAGGCTCGCGATGTTCTCGCGCACGAGCGAGCCGAGATCCGCGTACGGCGGCTGCACGCCGAGCCCGAGAAAGCTCAGGCCGCTCAGCAGCAGCACGACGAACGTGAAGCGCAGCCCGGTATCGGCCAGCATCGGGTGGATCATGTTCGGCAGCATCTCGACGCACGCGATGTACAGCGCGCTTTCGCCACGCGCCCGCGCGACCTGCACGAACTCGAGCGTGCTGATGTTTACGGCCAGCGCGCGGGCGATCCGGTACGAGCCCGGCATGTAGCTCACCGCGGCGGTCAGGATCAGCAGCGGCAGCGACGAACCGAACGCGGCGACGAACATCAGCGCGAACATCTTCGACGGAATCGACGTGAGCGCATCGAGCAGCCGGCTCATCGTCTCGTCGACCGCGCGGCCCGACACGGTCGCGAGCAGCCCGAGCGTCGTGCCCGTCAGCGCGGCGAGCAGCACCGCCGCGAGCGCGAGCAGCACGGTCAGCCGCGTGCCGTACAGGATCCGGCTCAGCATGTCGCGGCCGAGGAAGTCCGAGCCGAACGGCAGCTTCGCGCTGAACGGCGCGAACACGTCCGGCGTGACGATCGCGCCGACGTCGTGCGGCGCGAGCAGCGGCGCGAACACCGCGATGAACAGCATCAGGCCGACCATCGACAGGCCGACGCGGCCGCCGCTCGTCAGTTTGACGCGCGCGGCGCGGCGCCTGCGCGGCTGGTCGGGGGCGGGCGCGGCGGGCGGCGTCGTGCCGCCCCACGGCGGGGGCTGATCGCCGGACGGCGGCAGCGCGCTGCTGCGTTGAACGGGGTCGGTCGGGTGCATGGGCGGCATCTCGGAAGGAGGACGGGACGCTCAGGTCCGCAGTCTCGGGTTCGACACGATCGAGCACAGGTCGGCGAACAGCACGAGCGTCAAATAGGCGACGCAGAAGATCAGCGTGCACGCCTGGACCAGCGGGAAATCGCGGTTGCCGACGGCATCGACCATCAGGCTCGCGAGGCCCGGGTAGTTGAAGATCGTCTCGACGACGATCACGCCGCCGAGCAGGTACGACAGGCTCAGTGCGATCGCATTGGCGATCGGACCGATCGCGTTCGGCAGCGCATGGCGCAGCACGACGCGCGCGGGGCTCGCGCCCTTGAGCACGGCCATCTCGACATACGACGCGCTCAGTTGCTCGATCACCGCGGCGCGCGTCATCCGGGCCATCTGGGCGATCACGACCGCGCACAGCGTCAGCACCGGCATCGCATACGCGCGCAGGAAATCGTGCAGGCTTTCGATCGGGCCGCTGTACGACAGCGCGGACAGCCAGTGCAGCTTCACGGCCAGCACGAGCACGGCGACCGTCGCGATCAGGAATTCCGGCGTCGCGACGAGCGACAGCGTCCCGAGGCTGATCGCGCGATCGATCGCGGACTCGCGCTTGACCGCGGCGAGAATGCCGAGCAGCAGCGCGATCGGCACCGACACGGCCGTCGTGATCGCCGCGAGCGTCAGCGACTTCGGCAGGCGTCCGCCGATCATCTCGGACACCGGCATGTCGCCGGACAGCGAGCGGCCGAAATCGCCGTGCAGCAGCCCCGCGAGCCAGTGCAGGTAGCGCACGTGGGCCGGCATGTCGAGGCCGAACTGCCGGCGCAGCGCGGCGACCGTCTCCGGCGTCGCGGACTGGCCGAGCGCGGCCTGCGCGGCGTCACCCGGCAACAGGTTCGTGATCGTGAAGATGATCGCGGACACGATCAGCAGCGTCAGCGCGGTGACCGCGATGCGCCGGCCGATCAGCCCGAGCAGGATTCGATTCATGAAGCGGCACTCCGTGAAAAGTCGCGCGCGACCGGGGCGGTGGACCGCACCGGCCGCGCGGCGGCGGCACGCATCGGCGTCACGCGTTCCACCACACGTGCTCGGCGAACATGAAGCCCATCATCCCGCCCGTCGGGATCGAACCGAGGCCCGCGAGCCGCTTGTCGTAGCCGTCGAGGAAGCTGATGAAGGCCGGAATGCCGACCCGGCACTGCTGCGCGACGAGCACCTGCATGTCGCCGTACATCTGCTTGCGCTTCGCGTCGTCGGTTTCCGATCGTGCGGCGAGCAGCAACTGGTCGAACTTCGCGTTCTTCCAGCCCGACTCGTTCCACGGCGCGTCCGACTTGAAGAACTGCGTGAACAGCACGTCGGCGCTCGAGCGCGGATTGACGTTGCCGAAGCCGAGCGGATGCTTCATCCAGTGGTTCGACCAGTAGCCGTCCGCCGACACGCGGTTCACCTGCAGGTTCAGCCCGATCTTCTGGCCGGCCTGCTGCAGCAGCACGGCCATTTCGATCGACCCGTTCGCGTCGGAGGTCGCATAGATCGGCGGCAGCGCGGCGCCCAGTGCGCCCGCCTTCTGGAACAGGAACTTCGCCTTGTCCGGATCGTGCGGCCGCTGCGGCAGCGATGCGTTGAAGTAGCGATGCCCCGGCGGGATCGGCTGGTCGTTGCCGATCACCGCGTAGCCGCGGAACACCGCCGAGCGGATCTGCTCGCGATCGAACAGGTACTTCATCCCCTCGACGAAATCGGGGTTCGCGGTCAGCGGGTTGTCGCTGCGCATGATCAGGTCGGTATAGAGCCCCGACTTGGTTTCCTTCAGCGCATAGCCCGGCGTCGACGCGACCCGCTGCGTCGAGCGCGGATCGATCGCGTTGATCAGGTGCACGTCGCCCGACAGCAGCGCGTTCAGGCGCGCGGCGCTGTCGCTGATGCCGATCAGCTCGATCTCGTCGAGGTACGGCATCCCCGGCTTGAAGTAGCTGTCGTTGCGCACGCCGACGGTCGACACGCCCGGCTTGAACGACTTCAGCTTGTACGGGCCGCAGCCGATGCCGGTGCTGAAGTCGGTCGTGCCGTCCTTGACGATCACGAGCTGCGGCGTCGCGAGGATCACCGGCAGATCGGCGTTCGCGCTGGCGAGCGTGAGCGTGACTTCGTCCGGGCCGCTCGCCTTCGCATCGGCGAACTGATCGGCGAGCGGCTTGACCTTCGACGCGGTGGCCGCGCTCTTGTGGCGCATCAGCGAAAACACCACGTCGGCCGGCCCGACCGGTTTCCCGTCGTGGAACGTGACGCCCTTGCGCAGCTTGATGATCCACGTCTTCGCGTCGGTGGTCTGCAGCGACTGCGCGAGATTCATCTGCGGCGTCAGGCTCGCGTCGAGCTGCGTGAGGCCGCTGTAGAACATGAAGAAACGAATGTAGTCGGCGCCCGTCGAGCCCTTGGCCGGGTCGAGCGTATCGGCCGTCGAGCTCGATTCGTTCGCGACCCGGATCTTGCCGCCGCGCTTGGGCGCCGGCGCGGCGAACGCCGACTGCGCGTCCATCAGCAGCCCGCCGCCGCCGACGGCCATCATGCCGCTCGCCGCCATGACCCGCATCATGTCGCGGCGCGTGAAGCCGCCCTTGCCGCCGCCGCCGCCGTTGTCGATATCGTCGCTCATCCGAACTGCTCCTGACTGTGAAAGTGGGTCCTGGGGTCCAGCGTGGTTCGAGAATCCCGTCGCGTCCGCCTGCTGGTGTCGGGCTCGACGTCGTGCGCATTGAGGTCATTTAAGCATCGCCAAAATGCGGGTTGTCGCGATTCGGGGCGGCTACACAATACGATTCGACCGTTTTGGGCCGCCTGCGCAGCATGATTTGCTGCGTGCCCCGGCGGCGGTCGAAGCGAGCGGAACATCCTGATCGGGCGCGGCGCGTGCACGCTGCCGGACGCCATCCAGGACTGCCGCATGAAAGTTCAGAGGATTGCCCGTCTTGTCGAAGCCCTAGCGGGTACACGAGACGATGCGCAAGGCCCATGTGACCTTCCGATGCCGACGACCTGCCGCGTGCGCGGGTTTTCCCGGGCATCGCGGCGGGCCGGCAGCAGGCAGCGCGGCGCTTACAACCCGAGCTGCGTCGCGAGGTGGCCGATGTCCGACACCTCGTAGTAGTTGTAGAACGGCGTGCCGGGCTCGTGGCCACGGTTGACGAACGCCTTGTGCCTGATGCCGAGATCCTCGGCCGTCATCAGGTCGTAGCGCAGGCTCGACGACACGTGCAGCACGTCCTCCGGCTTGCAGCCGAGCTTGCCGAACATGTATTCGAAGCCCTGCATCCGCGGCTTGTACGACTGCGCCTGCTGCGCGGTGAACACCGCATGGAACGGCGCGCCGAGCTTGTCGACGTTGCTCATGATCTGGTCGTCCGATGCGTTCGACAGGATCACGAGCTTGTACTTCGTGGCCAGCCGCGACAGGCCCGCCGGCACGTCCGGATGCGGGCCCCACGTCGGCACCGCATGATAGAAACGCTCGGCCTCGGCTTCGTCGAACTTCGTGCCGACCCGCGCGCAGGTGCGCCGGATCGCGTTGACGACGACGTCGCGATACGGTTTCCACGCGCCGAGCACCTCGTCGAGCCGGTAGGCGGCGAACGCGCGCACGAATTCCTCGAGTGCGACGGGCGACAGCCGGTCCGCATAGACCTCGCGCGCCATGTCGGCCATCCTGAAACGGGTGAGCGTGCCGTAGCAGTCGAACGTGATGAACTTCGGTTCAAATTGGATCATGGTGACTTCCTGTCGGTGTGAAGCCCCGGCAGGGCCGGGGACGGGCTGGGTTCAACGAAATTGAATCAGGGCAAAAAATCCGTCGCGCATCGTTCGACGCCGTTCGGAACGCAGAATCGCCGCGTGTTGCAGGCCGCGGGCAGCACGATCTGCGGCGCGATCGCGCGCGGCGCTGCGGCGCCGGCCGGCGGCTTCGCGAAACCGCAACGCGGTCGTGGCCCGGCGAGGCTCGCCGGCAAGCGGCAGCGCCACCGCGTTTTCATCGTAGTGGCATTCGCACAGCAGAAGCTGTCGGAATGACGGGCCTCGCCGGCACGTAGCGCGCGTTCGCCCGTGCCGATCGGGCCGGTTTGCGTCGATCTCGCGCGACCGCCCGCCGACGCCGGAAAACAGGCGAATCGTCCTATCCGCGCCGCAACGGCGCTGGCAGAGTCGATACGTCATTCCTACCCATCCGGAGTCCGGCGTGGCCGACCTCAATCCTTCCAGCACGCTTACCTATCGCCCGTTCGCCGAAACCGACCTGCCCGCCGCGCACCGGCTGTCGGAGGCGGTCAAGTGGCCGCACCGGCTCGACGACTGGCGCTTCGCATTCCAGCTCGGCAGCGGCTTCGTCGCCGAAGACGAAGCCGGCGTCGTCGGCACCGCGCTCGGCTGGCGCTTCGGCGAGTCGCACGCATCGCTCGGCATGGTGATCGTGTCGCCCGAGCGCCAGGGCCGCGGCATCGGCCGCGAGCTGCTCGCGCGCGTGGTCGACAGCCTCGGCGCGCGGACCGTGTTCCTGCATGCGACGCCGGCCGGCGAGCCGCTCTATGTGAAGTTCGGCTTCGACGCGATCGGCACGATCGACCAGCACCAGGGCGCCGCGTTCCAGCCGCCGCTGATCTCGCTGCCGCCCGGCGAGCGCCTGCGGCCGCTCGGCACCACCGACGGCCCGCGTCTCGCCGCGCTCGCCTCGCGCGCGGCCGGCTACCCGCGCGACGCGGTGATCGATGCGCTGCTCGGCGTCGCCAACGGGATCGCGCTCGATCGCGACGGCGAACTGCTCGGCTTCGCGCTGTTCCGCCGCTTCGGCCGCGGCCACGTGATCGGCCCGGTGGTCGCGCCGGACGCGCTGCGCGCGCAGGCGCTGATCAGCCACTGGCTTGCGCTGCACGAAGGCATGTTCGTGCGCCTCGACGTGCCGGGCGACAGCGGGCTGTCGGACTGGCTGCAGGGGCTCGGCCTGCCGCGCGTCGATACCGTCGTCGCGATGGCGCGCGGCGCGGCGCCCGCCCGCGATCCGGCGCTGCGCACGTTCGCCATCGTCAACCAGGCGCTCGGCTGAGCGGCACGCGCGATGAGCTTCCTCTACAAGGCCGACCCGGTGCGCGGCGCGCAATGGGCGCAGCGCTTCGCGCAACAGGCGCCCGACCTCGCGTTCCGGATCTGGCCCGACATCGGCGATCCGCGCGCGGTGCGCTACCTCGCCGCATGGCAACCGCCCGACGATCCGGTCGCGCTGCTGCCGAATCTCGAGATCGTGTTTTCGGTCGGCGCCGGCATCGATCAATTCGACCTGTCGCGCGTGCCCGCGCATATCCCGGTCGTGCGGATGGTCGAGCCCGGCATCGTCGACGGGATGGTCGAATACGTGACGCAGGCCGTGCTGACGATTCACCGCGACCTGTTCGACTATGCGGCGCAGCAACGCGCGCAGGCGTGGCGCGAGAAGCCGGTGCGCGCGGCCGCGTCGCGACGCGTCGGCGTGCTCGGGCTCGGCACGCTCGGGCAGGCCGTGCTCGACACGCTGCGGCGCTTCGGTTTCCCGTGCGCCGGCTGGAGCCGCACGCCGCGCATGCTCGACGGCATCGACTGCTACGCGGGCGACGCGGCGCTCGACACCTTCCTGGCCCGCACCGACATCCTGATCTGCCTGCTGCCGCTGACCGACGCCACGCGTGGGCTGCTCGGCGCGCGCGTGTTCGGCGCGCTGCCGGCCGGCGCGTCGCTCGTGCAGGTCGGGCGCGGCCCGCAGCTCGATGCGGCCGCGCTGCTCGCGGCACTCGACAGCGGCCGCCTCGACAGCGCGATCCTCGATGTGACGGACCCCGAACCTTTGCCGGCTGGCCATCCGTTCTGGACGCATCCGCGCATCCGGATCACGCCGCACGTCGCCAGCGCGACGCGGCCCGACACCGCCGTCGATGCCGTGCTCGCGAACCTCGCGCGACATCGCGCGGGGCAACCGATGATCGGCGTCGTCGATCGCGCGCGCGGTTACTGACGCGTGCGGCCGGCCCGGCGGGGCGCGCAGCAGAAAATGCCGAAGCGGCCCGTGCAAACACCGCTTTCGTACGTTTCAGGCCGCAAATTGAAGACGCGTGCGGATTCCTCGCCCGGTAGCATGACCTCAACGCTGACACCCGACGAGAGTCCCGCCCTGCCATGAACCAAGCCGCGCTGATCGAAGCCGATCGTCAACACCTGATCCACCCTGTCGTCAACTATCGTGCGCACGAGGCGCGCGGCGTCACCGTGCTCGACTCCGCCGACGGCGTCTTCCTGCGCGACGCCGACGGCCACACGCTGCTCGATGCGTTCTCGGGCCTGTGGTGCGTGAACGTCGGCTACGGCCGCGACAGCATCGTGAAGGCCGCCGCCGAGCAGATGGCGAAGCTGCCCTACGCGACCGGCTATTTCCATTTCGGCTCGCAACCCGCGATCGAGCTGGCCGAACGGCTCGCGGCGCTGGCGCCGCCGTCGCTGAACCGCGTGTATTTCACGCTCGGCGGCTCGGATGCGATCGACTCCGCCGTGCGTTTCATCACGCACTATTTCAACGCGACCGGCCGCCCGTCGAAAAAGCAGATGATCGCGCTCGAGCGCGGCTATCACGGCTCGTCGTCGATCGGCGCCGGCCTCACCGCGCTGCCCGCGTTCCACCGTCACTTCGACCTGCCGCGCGCGGACCAGCATCACATCCCGTCGCCCTACCCGTATCGCCACCCGCTCGGCGACGATCCGCAGGCGTTGATCGCCGCGTCGGTCGCCGCGCTCGAAGCGAAGGTCGCCGAACTCGGCGAGGACAATGTCGCCGCGTTCTTCTGCGAGCCGGTGCAAGGCTCCGGGGGCGTGATCGTGCCGCCGGCCGGCTGGCTGAAGGCGATGCGCGACGCGTGCCGGCGCCTCGGCATCCTGTTCGTGGCCGACGAGGTGATCACCGGCTTCGGCCGCACGGGGCCGCTGTTCGCGTGCGAGACCGAACGGGTCGAACCGGACCTGATGACCGTCGCGAAAGGGCTGACCGCCGGCTATGCGCCGATGGGCGCGGTACTCATGTCCGACGAAATCTACGAAGGGATCGCCGGCAGCCGCGCCGATACGGCCGTGGTCGGCCACGGCTACACGTATTCCGCGCATCCGGTCAGCGCGGCGATCGGCCTCGAAGTGCTGAAGCTCTATCACGACGGCGGGCTGCTCGCGAACGGGCAGGCGATGGCGCCGCGCTTCGCGGCAGGCCTCGACGCGCTGCGCGCCCACCCGCTGGTCGGCGACGCGCGCTCGGCCGGCCTGCTCGGCGCGCTCGAACTGGTGGCCGACAAGGCGTGCAAGGCGCGCTTCGCGCCGGCGCTGAACGTGCCCGGCAAGATCGCGGCGGCCGCTTACGCGAACGGCGTCGTGTTCCGCGCGTTCGGCGACGGCGTGCTCGGTTTCGCCCCCGCGCTGAGTTTCACCGCGGGCGAGTTCGACCTGATGTTCGAGCGCGTGCGCAAGACGCTCGACGACGTGCTGGCCGACGCAAGCGTGCAGCGCGCGCTCGACGCCGCGCACACGCAGCCCGCGTGAGCCGGACAAGGGGAAAGCGGGGCTTGTGGCGGCCACCGTTCGACTCTAAAGTAACCAGACATTCCATTCATGCCTTCTGACGCGAACATGACGGACAGCAAGCTAGACCGGATCGACCTGCGCATTCTTTCCCAGTTGCAAAAGCGCGGGCGCATGACCAACGTCGAACTGGCCGATGCCGTCGGGCTGTCGCCCAGCCCGTGCCTGATCCGCGTGAAGCGGCTCGAGAAAGCCGGCTACATCGGCGGGTACGGCGCGCACATTCAGCTCGAGAAGCTCGGCGATGTGCAGGTCGTGTTTACGGAGGTCACGCTGGCCGACCACCGGCGCGAGGACTTCGACCGGTTCGTCGCGGCGATCCGCAATGTCGACGAGATCGTCGAGTGCCATCTCGCGAGCGGCGGCTACGACTATCTGCTCAAGTTCGTCACGCGCAGCGTGAGCCACTACCAGACGATCGTCGAAGGGCTGCTCGAGCAGAACATCGGCATCGAGAAATACTTCAGTTACGTGATCATCAAGTCACCGTTCGTCAAGCGGCACTACCCGCTCGAATCGCTGTTCGGCGAACGTCACTGACGGACGGCGTGCGGCATCCACGAACGCGGCGGCCCGCTGTCCGCGCGGGGTAGTCGCGCGCGTGCCGCTGCCGTCTTCACCGAATCGCTCCATCCAAGGACCTGTCATGCCGCTTACGCTGTCCCGAACCGAACTGCTGCGCACCGCCAACCTGATCGACGGCACATGGCGCGATGCGCTCGACGGCCGCCGTTTCGACGTCGCCGATCCGGCGACGCTCGAGACCGTTGCCCACGCACCCGACAGCGGCGCCGCCGACGCGCGCGCCGCGACCGACGCGGCGGCGCGCGCGCTGCCCGCCTGGCGTGCAACGCCCGCTCGCGAACGGGCCGCGATCCTGCGTGCGTGGCACGCGGCGATCGTCGCGCACACCGACGACCTCGCGAAGCTGATGTCGCGCGAACAGGGCAAGCCGCTCGCCGAAGCGCGCGGCGAAGTCGCCTACGGCGCGTCGTACGTGCTGTGGTTCGCCGAGGAAGCGACGCGCACGTACGGCGACCTGATTCCGCAGCAGCAGCGCGGCAAGCGGCTCAGTGCGGTGAAGGAGCCGATCGGCATCGTCGCCGCGATCACGCCGTGGAATTTCCCGCTCGCGATGATCGCGCGCAAGATCGCGCCCGCACTCGCGGCCGGCTGCACGGTCGTCGCGAAGCCGGCGGAGGACACGCCGCTGACCGCGCTCGCGTTGGCCTTCCTTGCGCAGGAAGCCGGCGTGCCGCCCGGCGTGCTGAACCTGATCGCCGCGTCGCGCGAACGCGGCATCGATGCCGTGGCCGACTGGCTCGCCGACGACCGCGTGCGCAAGATCACGTTCACCGGATCGACGCCCGTCGGCAAGCTGCTCGCACGCGAGTCGGCGGCGACGCTGAAGAAGCTGTCGCTGGAGCTCGGCGGCAATGCGCCATTCATCGTGTTCGACGATGCGGAACTCGATGCCGCGGTCAACGGGCTGATGGCTGCCAAGTTCCGCAACGGCGGTCAGACCTGCGTGTCGCCGAATCGCGTGTACGTGCAGGCCGGCGTCTACGACGCGTTCGCCGCGAAGCTCGCGGCGCGCGTCGCCGCGCTGAAGGTCGCGCCGGCGACCGACCCGGCCGCGCAGATCGGCCCGATGATCAACGCGCGTGCGGTGGACAAGATCGCGCGCCACGTCGGCGACGCGATCGAGCGCGGCGCGCGCGTGCTCGCCGGCGGCAAGCGTCTGGCCGAACTCGGCCCGAACTTTTACGCACCGACGGTGCTCGCCGACGCCACCGCCGACATGCAACTGAACTGCGAGGAAACGTTCGGCCCGATCGCGGCGTTGTTTCGCTTCGATACCGAGGACGAGGCCGTCGGCGCCGCGAACGACACGCCGTTCGGGCTCGCCGCGTATTTCTACACGCAGGATGTGCGGCGCATCGCGCGCGTGTCGGCACGGCTCGAAACAGGCATCGTCGGGATCAACGAAGGCGCGCTCGCGAGCGAGGCCGCACCGTTCGGCGGCGTGAAGCAATCGGGCTATGGTCGCGAAGGCTCGCGCTACGGACTCGACGATTACCTGTCGATCAAGTACCTGTGCCAGGGCGGGCTCGATTGAATCCAGCCGAATCCTCGCGCCGCCTTGCGTTCTCGCCGCATGACTACTTCGTCCGCTGGCGGCTGCCGCGTCGTACCGGAATTGCGTGCGGCAAGTGGCATCGAGGGCATCGCGGACGGTCACGTTCTGCGCACCGAGTCGCTGGCCGGGCTGCGGGTGCGTTCGATCATCGATTTGCCATCGCCGGCTATGCCAGACCGAGAGGATCTGTCGCTCATATACACCTCGATCGTGATCGCCGCTTATATCCCGACAGCGTGCGTCGACGTGCAGCTTCTGCCTCCGCGTTTCGTTTCGCACGAAAACCTACTGCGGCTGCTCGATCATCAGATACCGAACGACCAGCGCCGGATCGGCGATTTCCAAAATGAGACGGCGCAGGATGCGATTGCGCATGTGGTCCTCATCCAGCAGCCATGGACCGCCGACGTCGCTCAGATGACGGGAAATCGCATTGCGCATGGCGTCGCCTTCCGAAGGCGCGTCCAGCCGCACCGCCAGCAGCCCGGCGATTACGTCATCAAGCTCAATGCTCAAAGGCTTGGAATCAATCGTCAGGTTCAGCTTCATGGTCGACAAACATGGAAATCGTGTCCGCCGCAACGACGAACGGGCGGACTGGCCATTACGAGATGTTCGTGCCGGGTATCGGTTCGTCCAAGCCTGGAATCGAGCCGAAGCATGACTTTGCTGCCGCTTACCGCTTTGTCTTCACCTCCTTGAACTCCGCATCCACCACATCGTCCTCTTTGGTCGCGCCATCGGCTTCCTGACCGGTCGGGCCGCCTGAGCCTCCGGCCGCCTGCGCGTCGGCATACAGCTTTTCGCCGAGTTTCTGCGAGGCCGTGGCGAGCGCATGCACCCGGGCGTCGATCTCGGCCTTGTCGGATCCCTTGAGCGCCCCCTCGAGCTCCTTGATCGCGGCTTCGATCTTTTCCTTCTCACCCGCCTCCAGCTTGTCGCCGTACTCGGTGAGCGCCTTCTTCGTGCTATGCACCAGCGCATCGCCATGGTTGCGCGCGTCGGCCAGCTCACGCATCCGGTGATCTTCAGCGGCGTGGGCCTCGGCATCCCTCACCATCTTCCGTATTTCCTCCTCGGACAGCCCTGAATTTGCCTTGATGGTGATGCGATTTTCCTTGCCGGTCGCCTTGTCTTTGGCCGACACGTGCAGGATGCCGTTCGCGTCGATGTCGAACGTCACCTCGATCTGTGGCACGCCGCGCGGCGCGGGCGCAATGCCTTCGAGGCTGAAGTCGCCCAGCAGCTTGTTGCCGGCGACCATCTCACGCTCGCCCTGATAGACCTTGATCGTCACTGCGGGCTGATTGTCGTCCGCGGTGGAGAAAATCTCCGAGAACTTGGTCGGGATGGTGGTGTTCTTCTCGATCATCCTCGTCATCACGCCGCCCTGCGTTTCGACGCCGAGCGACAGCGGGGTGACGTCGAGCAGCAGCACGTCCTTGCGTTCGCCTGTGAGCACCGCGCCCTGGATGGCCGCGCCCACGGCCACGGCTTCGTCCGGGTTGACGTCCTTGCGCGGCTCGCGGCCGAAGAACGCCCTGACCTTGTCCTGCACCCGTGGCATGCGGGTCTGGCCGCCCACCAGGATCACGTCGTCGATGTCCGACACGTTGACGCCCGCGTCCTTGATCGCGATGCGGCACGGCTCCATCGTGCGCTCGACCAGATCCTCGACCAGCGCTTCGAGCTTGGCCCGCGTGAGCTTCAGCGTGAGATGCCTGGGACCGCTCGCGTCGGCCGTGATATACGGCAGATTGATTTCAGTCTGCTGGGTCGACGAGAGTTCGATCTTGGCCTTCTCCGCGGCCTCTTTCAGGCGCTGCAGCGCGAGCACGTCCTTCGACAGGTCGACGCCCTGCTCCTTCTTGAACTCGCCGATGATGTAGTCGATGACGCGCTGGTCGAAGTCCTCGCCGCCGAGGAACGTGTCGCCGTTGGTCGACAGCACTTCGAACTGCTTCTCGCCCTGCACGTTGGCGATCTCGATGATGGAGATGTCGAAGGTGCCGCCGCCGAGGTCGAACACGGCGATCTTGCGGTCACGGTTTTCCTGCTTGTCCAGGCCGAACGCGAGCGCCGCCGCGGTCGGCTCGTTGATGATCCGCTTCACTTCGAGGCCGGCGATGCGACCCGCGTCCTTGGTCGCCTGGCGCTGGCTGTCATTGAAATAGGCGGGCACCGTGATGACGGCTTCGGTGACGGGTTCGCCCAGGTAATCCTCGGCGGTCTTCTTCATCTTGCGCAACACCTCCGCCGAAACCTGCGGCGGAGCAAGCTTCTTGTCCTGCACCTCGACCCATGCGTCGCCGTTGTCAGCCTTGAAAATTCTGAAGGGCATCAGGCCAATGTCCTTCTGCACTTCCTTTTCCTCGTAGCGGCGGCCGATCAGCCGCTTGACGGCAAACAGCGTGTTCTTGGGATTGGTCACGGCCTGGCGCTTCGCCGGCGCGCCGACGAGCACCTCGCCCTCGTCCATGTAGGCGACGATCGACGGTGTCGTGCGCGCGCCTTCCGAATTTTCGATCACCTTGACCTGATTGCCGTCCATCAGCGCCACGCACGAGTTCGTGGTGCCGAGGTCGATGCCAATGATCTTGCCCATGGTGTTCACTCGCTCGCTCTGGTTCGGGGAATGTCCTCGTGAATTTCGCTCCGTTGCGCCGTGCCGCATGCCGCGCGTTCTCGATCAAGTCAATACTCCATCTCGTGCGATGGTGCGACGGGTCGCGCTTCTTCCTTGGGCAACTCCGCCACCACCGCGTCAGTGGTGAGGATCAGCCCGGCGACTGACGCAGCATTCTGCAGGGTCGTACGCGTCACTTTCGTCGGATCGACCACGCCCATCTCCATCAAGTCCCCATAGGTATCGGAAGCCGCGTTCCAGCCGAAGTTGCCGGTCTGTTCCAGCACCCGGTTCAGCACGACCGAAGGCTCTTCGCCCGCGTTCGACGCGATCTGGCGCAGCGGTTCCTCCAGCGCGCGCAGCACGATTCGGATGCCGGCATCCTGGTCGGTGTTGGCACCGCGCAGCGTCTTGAGCGCCGCGCGAGCGCGCAACAGCGCGACGCCGCCGCCCGGAACGATGCCTTCCTCGACGGCCGCCCGCGTCGCGTGCAGCGCATCCTCCACGCGCGCCTTCCGCTCCTTCATTTCGACTTCGGTGGCCGCCCCGACCTTGATGACCGCGACGCCCCCGGACAGCTTCGCGATGCGCTCCTGCAACTTCTCCCTGTCAAAGTCGCTCGTCGTTTCTTCAATCTGACGCCGGATCGCCTGAATGCGTCCGTCGATCGTCTTGCGCTCACCCGCGCCGTCGATGATCGTGGTGGCCTCCTTCTCGACCTCCACCCGCTTGGCCCGTCCGAGGTCTTCCAGCGCGACCTTCTCGAGCTGCTTGCCGGTTTCCTCTGAAATCACCAGGCCGCCGGTCAGCGTCGCGATGTCTTCCAGCATCGCCTTGCGGCGATCGCCGAAGCCCGGCGCCTTCACTGCCACTGTCTTGAGGATGCCGCGCAGCGAGTTCACCACGAGCGTGGTCAGGGCCTCGCCCTCGACGTCCTCTGCGATGATCAGCAACGGCTTGCCCGCCTTGGCGACGGCTTCCAGCACGGGCAGCAGGTCATGGATGCTGGAGATCTTCCTGTCATGCACGAGAATGTACGGCTCCTCGAGCACGGCGAGCTGCTTCTCGGGATCGGTGATGAAATACGGCGAGAGCCAACCGCGATCGAATTGCATGCCTTCGACCACGTCCAGTTCGCTCTGCAGCGATTTCCCCTCTTCAAGGGTGATCGCTCCGTCCTTGCCGACCTTTTCCATCGCTTCGGCGATGATTCGCCCAATCTCCTCGTCGGCATTCGCCGAGATGGCGCCGACCTGGGTGATTTCCTTGCTGGTCGTCACGGCTCTCGAGAGCTTCCTGAGCTCGTCGACGACGACCGCCGTGGCCTGGTCGATACCACGCTTCAGATCCATCGGATTCAGGCCGGAGGCGACGTACTTCATGCCTTCCCGCACGATGACCTGAGCCAATACGGTGGCGGTGGTCGTGCCGTCACCGGCGACATCGGAGGTCTTCGCGGCGACCTGCTTGACCATCTGCGCGCCCATGTTCTCGAACCGGTCGAGCAGTTCGATATCCTTCGCCACGGTCACGCCGTCCTTGGTGACCGTCGGTGCGCCGAACGACCGCTCGAGCACGACGTTGCGTCCCCTCGGACCGAGCGTGACCTTGACGGCGTCGGCAAGCAGATTGACGCCCGTCAGAATGCGCTGGCGGGCGAGATCGTGAAACTTGACGTCCTTGGCTGCCATTTTCCGGTTCCTCCCGACATGTCAGAAAAGCGCAACGCCGCGCCATGGGTCCGCCATCGAGGCTCTCACGGAGCGGAATCCGCGGTCACCACCGCCAGCAGGTCGGCTTCACGCATGACCAGCAACTCCTCGCCGTCGATTTTGATGGGGGTGCCGGCGTATTTGCCGAACAGCACGCGGTCGCCCACCTTGACGTCCGGTTCGCAACGGCGGCCGTCCTCGAGCCGCGTGCCGGGGCCGACGGCAATCACCTCGCCGTGGTCGGGTTTTTCGGCCGCCGTGTCGGGGATGACGATGCCTGCTGCGGTCCTGCGCTCCTGCTCTTGCCGCCGGACCACGACCCGATCATGCAATGGGCAGATTTTCATGGTTGGCTCCGTATCGTCAGGTTCCATGGGGATTCGGCCGCATGCCGGCATGCACGCAATGGGATCGCCGGCCGGAAAGGTTTCCTGCAGCGGCCTCGTCGAGCGGCACGTCCGCGCCGGCGCGTTCCGAATGCGGTGTCCTGATGGTCACGATGGTTCACCTCCATGCCGAGCCCGGCGCAGGCGCATTGCCCCGCATGGCGTCGTCGAACTCCCGGGTCAGCCGGGACGCCGGTGGCGGCGTGCCCGTCTCGATGTAGTCTCCGGCCACGCCCGCGTCCCGCGGCGTAAGCCGCAACTCGCCGAGCCGGGCCTTGAGAAACGCGTCGGCCTCCCCGAGCCGGCACTCGAGTTCCCGCTCGCTGATACCGAGCACCTGGGCGGCGGAGGCTTGGGGTACGGCTTCCATCCGACACAGCACCAGCGCCTGGCGCCACGACGTCGGCATCTCCGCAATAAGCGCCGTGACGAGACGACGCGTTTCCTTCGCGCTCAACTCCTCTTCGGGCGTACCATCGCCCGCCGGCGTCACGTCCTCGAGCCGCAGCATTTCGTCGGGCTGCCAGTATTCAAACAGGATCTCGTCATCGTCTTCGTGCGGCTCGCGCAGCTGGACCGGCGGTCTGCCTTCCAGGGAGACCCAGCGGCCCTCGTCGGTCTGCCGGCGGCTCACTTCCTCGGCGAGCACCTCGAGCGCGATCTGATAGAGCCACTGTCTCGGCTCGAGCCTGCGTGGGTACTGCTTGAGTCTTTCGCAGGCACGGGCCAGCGTTTCGTCGACGACCTCGTCGACGGCGGGGGCCCCCGGTGCGAGATCGCCGCGCGCCTGCAGGTAGGCGAGCTCTCGCTCCGCGAAGCGATCGAGTTCCGGAAGCAGCGGACGCACGAGCTCGCCGAACAGCGCCAGCCCGGCGCCGGCGGGGCCGGCCGCCGCGCCTTTGAGTCGCCGCAACCCGGCGCGGCGCTCCTTGCGGCGCCAATTGTCCTCGTGACGCAGATGGGCGATGTGGCGCTCGAGCTGACGCTCCAGTTCCGCGAAGGCGCGTTCGAGCGCTTTGCGGATCTCGGGCGATTCGTCTGAACAGGTGAGTGTGGTGCTCGGCAATCCGAGCCGGAGCCTTGCCCGGTAGAGACTGCGATGGCCGCTTCGTTCGAGGGTCGCACGCAACCGGACGAGTTCGGCGGGGAAATGCGACAGGTGCGGCTGAAGATGTCGGTCGAGGAGATTGCCAATCAGGCCTTTCAGGTCGGGGCGGGCAAGCTCCGAAATGTTCCGGTAACTGATCGCCGTTTTCATGACAGCCCTGCACGTCTTCCAATGGCCGCCGCATCGGAGGCGGCCGTCACTCCCTCAGGGGCGGGCGCGCGATCGCCGACGGGACCACCGGTCCGACGAATGCGCTGCGAGGCTCACCGTATCCGGTGAAGTTTCGCTTCGCACCCCTGACTCTGCCCGCTCGCTGTGTTTCCCAGACACGCGTCGACCGACGTCACGGGCATACGCCATTTGCCCTTCATCGCTATCCGGGCTGGCAAAACAAAATATAAAAACAGTTGCGAAAAAATCAAGGCCGCCGATGCGCTGTCGGGCATCGCGGGCGGCCGCATCGACATCCGCCCGAGCGGCTAGACCGAAGCCGCACAGGAAGTGGACGCCGCGCACGGTAGTGCATGCGCGTTGGAAGCTCCCCCGCCGGGTCAGTAGATCGGAAATACGAAGTCCGGCGTCGGTGCAAACTGGATTCCGGAATCCGGACAGGTAATGCGCCCTCTCACCGCGACCCGCTGGTTCAGATACGGCAACAGCAGCAAGTGTTCGGTGGTGCCGGCCTGGCCGAGCAGGATGTCGGTCACGACCTTGTCGCTGCACGGTGACGCGGCCGGGCGATCCAGCCGGATCGTCGTATAGTCCCCCGGAGCGAATTGACCGCTGCCCCGCTGGATCGTGCCGGAGATCCAGATGTCCTGCTGGGCCGGCAATGCCCGCGGCAGCGGCGCCACGGCAACCACCGCTGCAGGGAAGGCGCCCGCGGCCAGGGCTGCCGCGGCGAGTCGCCCGCGTGAACGTACTTTCATGATGGTGCTCCCATTCCGCGATCGTTGCCGCCGTGCCCGCCCCGCGCCGCGCCTGCCGGCATGGCAGGAAGCGCGAACCTGTGCCGGACCCACGACGGAGCGCCGGACCGATCGGTCAGCGGATCGGCGGCGTCGTGCTCAGCTTCTCCGACAGCATCCGCTCGTACACGCCAAAGTGCAGATCGACCTCCTTTTGCGTGACCGGGGTGACCGTGATGTGGATCTGGTCAGGCAACAGGCCCAGCACAACCGCAACCGCGGCTTCAAGTTGCGGTGCACAAACCTTGTCCTCCGCCATCGTCGTGCCGACCAGCACGTCGTAGGTCTTTTCTTGCCGGCAGACGACCTCGACGAGTCGCGCCCGCGCGCTCATGTTGTTGTCGATCGCGAGCCTGACGACCTCGGTCACGGTGCGCATCATCTCGGTCGGAAAGCCCTTCGTCGAGCGCAGCCGGATACGATGCCTGCCCAGCGTAAGCCAGTCCGTGTCGAATTCCATGGGGTCCTCCGCATGCAATAACTAGCCGCTGCGATGATAGGTTCCAGCACCGAAATTTCAAGTGCAAAAATCTGCCGACGCCCCCTTGAAATTTCCCGCAGAGTTCCTATCTTGAGTTTCGCTCAGGCAGACGCGCGAGCCATCTCATCTCGCGCGCTGCGTGTTTCGATTTGTTTGCCAGCAGTCCGGCAGGCGAACTGGAGCGCGTAGGCCCGTTCGCCTCCCGGCTGCACTCAAGGAGGATACGATCGTGAGCGATCTTTACTTCGGAACCGACCTCTTCAGCGAGTTCGACCGCCTGCAGCAGCAGATGGCGCAACTCTTCGGCGGCTTCCCGTCCAGCATCCGCGCCGGCCGGCTCGGCGCGTTTCCTCAGATCAACATCGGCGCGACCGACGAGTCGATCGAGATCGTTGCCTTCGCCCCGGGCATCAACGCCACGGAACTCGACGTATCGATCGACAAGGGCTTGCTGACCATCAGCGGCGAACGCAAATCGACACAACCCGACACGGGAAGCGAGACGCGTACGTATGCGCAGGAGCGCTTTGTCGGCGCCTTCCGGCGCGTCATCGAGCTGCCCGACACCGCCGATCCCGACAAGGTCCAGGCGCGCTACGAAAATGGCTGCCTGTCGATCAGTGTCGGCAAGCGCGAGTCGTCCAAGCCACGCGCCATCGCTGTCCAGTAACTCCAGGAGCCGATCATGACCGATACGACCCAACTGGCTGAACGCGACCAATCCGCAGTAACGCGTCGCGACACGGAACAGGCCACGCGCCGGATCACCCTCACCCCGGCCGTCGACATATACGAGGACAGGCAGGGCGTCACGCTGTGGGCAGATCTGCCCGGCGTGACGAAGGACAAGCTGGACGTCAAGGTTCATGACAGCAGCCTCTCGATCGAGGCCGAGGCGGTCGTGCCGACGCCGGCAAACCTGCGACTGCAGCATGCCGAGGTCCGCGAACCGCACTTCGCCCGGACGTTCACGCTGTCACCGGACTTCGATACGTCGAAGATCGAGGCGAGCCTCCAGGACGGGGTGCTCAAGCTGACGATCCCGCGCCGCGACGAGGCGCGCCCGCGGCGCATCGAAGTCAAGTCCAACTGACCCGTCGGCAACGGCAGGTCGGAAGCGCAGGCGGCAGCGATCGCGCTGCCGCCGCCGCGAATCAGGAGCAGAGGCGCCGGTGTCCGATGTCATGCAGGAGTCCTGGAAAGGACATGCGATCCGCATCCGTACGATTCCCGTGCGACAGATCGTGACACGCATGTCCACACCGGACGGCTATATCGCGATCGTCCGGATCGACCGGAACGACGAGGTGTTGGCCGACTGGCATCTGCCGCGCTTCGGCGAACGCTGGACGAGCGCGGCCGAAGCGCAGCGCAATGCGGTCGAGTACGCGGTGAAACTGATCGATCGCGGCGTGCTCGGCGCAGTCGACGCTCGGGGCACGCTCGCTACCTGATGGGCTGGCCGCCACGCTCAAAACAGATTGAAGCTGAATCGGAGGACGCCATGAATACCGATCTGAAAAAGTGGAACCCCTTCAAGTTCCTTCGCGGAGCTGCCCGCAAGTCCGATGCAGAAGGCCGGGAAAGCCCGCCGACAGGCGAACAGTGGCAGAACGCGTGGCCTGACATTCCGCGACTGTTCTCACGCGAACCGTGGCGTGCAGTGGAGGAGTTCTTTCATGACCCGTTTGCAGGCCGTGGCGCGCTCGAACGATGGTTTGGCGACTTCAGTTCATCGCGCTTCCAGCCGCGCATCGACGTCGTCGATGAAGGCAAGGTGCTGCGCGTGACCGCCGAATTGCCCGGAATGAAGCGCGAAGATCTGAAGGTGAGCATCGAGGATGGGGCAATCGTGCTGCGCGGAGAGAAAAAGCAGGATGTACGCAGCGAGGAAAATGGCTGTTACCGGCTGGAGCGCGCCCATGGAAGCTTCATGCGCACGATCCCGATGCCGGAATACGCCGACCCCGATCACACCTTGGCAAAGTTCGACAACGGTGTACTCACGTTGACCGTGCCGAAATCGGAGCCGGCACAGACCGTGAGTCGCACGATCGATATCGGCTAGGACGAACGCGCATGAAGCTGGAAACGCTCGACGCATATCGCACTGCGTCGTCCTTTGGACCGGGCTCGATCTCGCACCAGAATTCCTGATGACGGGCACCGAGACGGCGGGCTGCCTCATAGCGATGAAAGTGACTGGCGAGCCAGAACCGGCAGCCATCAAAGAAGACCTTCATTGCCGGCCGTGCCGCGCGCATCGAACCAAGGCGGATGGCGCTCATGGCTTCCTCCAGCGCTTCTTCGCCGAGTGACTCCTCGCCGGGAAGCGCATCGTCAACCGAAAGTTGTAGAAACTTGAGGTAGTCGATTCCGAGCACGCCGGCAGGAAGCCCCCTCGACGAGCGGGCAGACGAACGAGGTTCGTTGGCCATGGTGATGTCCGATTCAGCGGGATAGCACGACGATCGAGACGCGGGTTTATGTCGCCGCATCCCGGCCTGGCTGGTCGGGCAAGTTCATTCGTCGGCCATGAGATGGCGGATGACCAGCGCCGGGTCGGCGATATCCAGAATCAGCCGGCGAAGAATGCGCCTGCGCATGTGCTCCTCGTCGAGACTCCAGGGCTCGCCCTTTTCGCTGAGGTAGCGCGCAAGTGCGTCCCTGTTGTCTGCACCTGCCGGCAGGTTGAGTCGGGCGCTCAGCAGTCCTGCCACGACGTCGTCGAGCTCAATGTCAAGCGGTTTTCCGTCAATGCGAAGTTCGAGTTTCATGTTGGTTCCCGGCAAAAAGCGGCGCCGCATTACGAGGACCGCGTGCGGCGCCGAACGCGTTGCGCCGGCCGCGACTGTTGGCCGGCGCGTGCACGACCCGCTGCCGGGTCAGTACTCGAGTTCCGGCGTGGCGGACTGCACCGGCTTTTCGTCCTTCGGCGCTTCGGCAACCGTTGCATCCGTCGTCAGGATCAGCCCGGCAATCGATGCGGCGTTCTGCAGGGCCGTACGCGTGACCTTGGTGGGATCGACCACGCCCGCCTCGACGAGATCGCCATACTCGCCGGTGGCCGCGTTGTAGCCGAAGTTGTCCTTGCCTTCGAGCACCTTCGCGATGACCACCGAAGGCTCATCCCCCGCGTTCGAGGCGATGACGCGCAGCGGTGCTTCGAGCGCGCGCAGCACGATATGGACACCGGCGTCCTGATCACTGTTGGCGCCCTTCAGGCTCGTCACCGCCGAACGCGCGCGCAGAAGCGCGACGCCACCACCCGGCACGATGCCTTCCTCGACCGCCGCGCGTGTGGCATGCAGCGCGTCGTCCACACGGTCCTTCTTCTCCTTCATCTCGATCTCGGTCGCCGCCCCAACCTTGATGACGGCTACACCGCCCGCGAGCTTCGCCACGCGTTCCTGCAGCTTCTCGCGATCGTAGTCGCTCGTGGCTTCCTCGATCTGCGTACGGATGGACTTCACGCGCGCTTCGATGCGCTTCTCGTCGCCCGCGCCGTCGATGATGATCGTGTCGTCCTTGCGCACCTCGACGCGCTTGGCACGGCCGAGATCCTCGAGTGTTGCCTTCTGCAGTTGCTTGCCGGTTTCTTCCGAGATGACGGTCGCGCCAGTCAGGATGGCGATGTCCTCGAGCATGGCCTTGCGCCGGTCGCCGAAACCGGGCGCCTTGACCGCCGCCACCTTCAGGATGCCTCGCATCGCGTTGACCACGAGCGTAGCCAGGGCTTCGCCGTCGACATCTTCCGCAATGATCAGCAGGGGCTTGCCTGCCTTGGAGGTCGCCTCGAGGACCGGCAGCAGATCCCGGATGTTCGATATCTTTTTGTCGTGCAACAGGATCAGCGCGTCGTCCAGATACGCGGCCTGCTTTTCCGGATCGTTGATGAAGTAAGGGCTGACGTAGCCGCGGTCGAACTGCATCCCTTCGACCACGTCCAGCTCATTCTCGAGCGACTTGCCATCCTCGACCGTGATGACACCTTCCTTGCCGACCTTCTCCATGGCGTCAGCGATTATCTTGCCGATCGTCTCGTCGGAGTTCGCCGAGATCGAACCCACCTGCGCGATCTCCCTGTTCGTGGAAATCGGCTTTGACAGCTTGCGCAGCTCGTCGAGCACGGCGGCCACGGCCTTGTCGATGCCGCGCTTGAGGTCCATCGGATTGATGCCGGCGGCAACGTGCTTCATGCCTTCCTGCACGATTGCCTGCGCGAGCACGGTGGCCGTGGTGGTACCGTCGCCGGCCACATCGGCGGTCTTCGATGCGACCTGCTTGACGATCTGCGCGCCCATGTTTTCGAAGCGGTCCTTCAGCTCGATTTCCTTCGCGACCGACACGCCATCCTTCGTGATGGTGGGTGCGCCGAAGCTGCGCTCGATCAGCACATTGCGGCCTTTCGGCCCCAGCGTGACCTTCACGGCATCGGCGAGGACGTTCACGCCTTTGACGATACGGGCGCGGGCGCTGTCGTGAAATCGGACGTCTTTTGCACTCATGTTGTTGCTCCGGATAGTAGTCGTTGACTCGACGCGTCGCGAACGACCAGTCGGGTGTTCGCGACCGGCTCAGGATTTCAGGCGGCCTTGCGGGAGGCGCCGATGTCGGCCTCGAGGACGCCCATGACGTCTTCCTCGCGCATGACGAGTAGCTCCTCGCCATTGACCTTGACGGTCTGGCCTGCGTATTTGCCGAAGAGAACCTGGTCACCGACTTTCAACTGGAGCGCGCGCAGCGTTCCATCCTGCAGCAGCCGGCCGCTGCCGACTGCGACGACTTCGCCTTGTTCTGGTTTTTCTGCCGCTGAATCGGGTATCACGATGCCCGAAGCCGTCGTCCGCTGCATTTCGATTCGCTTGACGATAACCCGGTCGTAGAGGGGACGAATCTGCATTTCCATCTCCTGAGCGATTAAAGGATCACCAATAAGGGAATCCGGCTGCGGATACCGGGGCGCGTGGAACGCCGCGGTGCAGCCGAGCCAATGTCTGGCGGATTGCGAAATAGTGGCGCCCATCGCGCGCTTCAAGAGGGCGTGAAAATGGCTCGTTGTAACAAATTGTTTCAGCGCGGCAGCAGGATGCGATGGACCCTGCCGAGGCGATATACGGTGCGGCCGCGTCCATCCGGGCGGCGGGGCTCAGGCGGCACGGGACACGGGGGCCGGCGTCCGCCATCGGCGTCGAGGGTGTCGTCCGGCTCATCGAGCGTGCGCCACAGGCCGCCCTTGACGGGCCGGAACAGCCAGCGCACATAGCCCCTGCGCGCAGCGAGCTGCATCAGTTCGTCGCGAGCGGTCTCGTCAATGAGAAGCTGCAGGTCGCGGGCCACGTGCTCTCCGTAGTCGCCGAACGCCTGACGGCACGCGAGCGCCTCGGCAGCGCTGGCGCCGATCACGTTGCAGCCGCGCCGCTCGACGCGCTCGACCTCCCACGCGCCGGATTGCCACGCGGCATCAAGCAGCATGGCATCCACGGTCTCGAAGCTGCGCCACGGCGCATCGATCTGGATGGCCGAGCCCGGAACCGGTCGTGGCGGGATCTCGACGCCGGGCAGGATGAGCGGTGTCGCGCGCCGGAATCCGTGCCAGTGGAGTATCGCAAAGAGCGGCGTATTCACCTGTGCGGCCGCCGTGACCGTGACGGCAAAGAGCGGCATGCGCACGCTCTCGATCTGTTCCTGAAGCCTGTCAAAAAGGTCCATGAAGCCTCCCGGATGACATGTTGCAGGGCCACTTGAAATTTCCATTGCTTGCGCTATTTTATGCATCGCTCAGGCAGTCGCGATCAGCGCTGCGTGTTCGAATTGTTTGTCCAAGGGGATCCCCCCAGGCAGCGGACTGGAGCGCGTGGTCCGGTCTTTCGCGGTAACGTCCTCGCGCATTTTCAGTGACCCGCGCCCGCGGTGCGATGCCGAATGCCGTGCGCCCCCGGTCGAACTGCAATCCCGCATTGCCGGGCTTGCTTCGGGCGCAACGCTAAGTAGGAGGTGTCATATGCAAACGGACAACGTCATGGAGTATCACGGCTGCGAGGTCCGGCCTGTGGTAACCGCCACCGAAGAGGGCCGCTACGCAGCAGCGGCCGTCGTCACCGACCGGGCCGGAGAAACACGCACGCTCGGCGTCGATGGGGACTTCGCCAACGCCCAGGAGGCACGCGATGAAGCGCTGGAGCTTGCCGTCGCATGGATCCAGCAACGCTCCGTCGTTTCGGAGCGGTATGTCCGGCGGATCTAGCGCGCCGATCGAAAGCCGAGAGCCGGGCGCGAGGTGTGCGCCTGCGGAATTGATGGGCGATTCGCTCACGGTCGGCGGCAGCGAATGAAAGCGACGAGCAAGGGTATGGTCGATGCTGGACAGATAACGCACATTATCGGTCCAGCATCGATTTTGATCTAAACTGGAGGTCATGAAAACGCGCGACGCCCTCTCCACCGACGAGACCGAACTTGGCTTTCCCGACGAGGCCGAACTTGCGGCATTGCGCAGTTGGTACGCCGGCCTGGACGCGAGAGCAGCCGTCGCCCGCTATCTGGGCGATCGTCGGGCAGTCGGAGCGTCGTCGCGAGGCGTGCTCGGCCGGATTCGCCGGCAGCTCATCGCGTACGCGCAAGTCCGCCGCCGCCCAGACCTGGCGGCCGCGTTTGTCGCTCGACCGGCGAGCGCGGCCGCCGACAGTGTGGTTCGCGCGATCGAGACGCTTCGCAACTTGCCCGAGCCAGCGCCGCTGATCACCGACGCAGTCGAGGTGTGGCTGCCGCAGCGCATAGCCGAAGCGCTGCTCGCGCACGGCATTCGGACACTCGCGGACCTGACCGTGCGGATTCCGCGGCGACGTCGCTGGTGGTCGGCAATCGCCGGACTCGGCGTCGCCGGCGCGCGCCGCATCGAGGCGTTCTTCGCCGCGCATCCGGCACTGACCGAACGAGCGCGCGCATTGATCGTGGTGGTGCCGTCCGGCAGCATCGTGCCGTGGGAACAGTTGCGCGTGCCGCACGAGGTCGACGGGTCGCGCGGCCAGTTCCGCGCCCCGGAAAGCGCCTGCCTGCTGAAGGCTTCGAACGACTATGAGGCGGTTCAGTCCTGGTTGAGCCTGCACGAATCGGCCGCCACACGGCGTGCTTACCGAAAAGAGGCCGAACGCCTGATCCTGTGGGCGATCGTCGAGCGCAGTTGTGCACTATCGTCGCTCACCACCGACGACGCGATCGCCTACCGGAGTTTCCTGCGGCGGCCAACGCCGCGCGAGCGCTGGATTGGTCCATCACGGCCACGGCACCACGTCGAATGGCGGCCGTTCACTGGTCCGCTGTCCGCCCGCTCGGCAGCGTATGCCCTGAACGTCTTGTCGGCGCTGTTTCGATGGCTCGTCGAGCAGCGCTACGTGCTCGCGAATCCGTTTGCCGGGGTCAAGATCAAGAGCCACGTGCAGCGTGCGGGACTGGACGTGTCCCGCGGCTTTACCGAAGGTGAGTGGCTGCTGATCCGCACGCTTGCCGATGGCCTCGAATGGTCGTACGGCTGGAGCGCGCCGGCCGCCCAACGCTTGCGGTTCGTGCTGGATTTCGGCTACGCGACCGGCTTGCGCGCGAGCGAGCTGGTCAGTGCGACGCTCGGCGACATCCGCCGCGACGAGCACGGCGATCACTGGCTGCACGTGCTCGGCAAGGGCGGCAAGCTCGGCAAGGTGGCGTTGCCGTCGCTCGCTCGAACCGCGCTGGATCGGTATCTCGTGCAGCGCGGACTGCCGGTCACGCCGGCGCGCTGGAACCCGGCGACGCCGCTCGTCGTGAGTCTCGACGAGGATGGCGCGGGTATCGAAAGCACGCGACTGTGGCGCGTGCTGCGCCGGTTCTTCGTGCTGTCGGCTGACGCGATCCAGGAAGAACGGCCGGCAACCGCTGAGAAGCTGCGGCGCGCGAGCCCGCACTGGATGCGGCACACCCACGCGTCGCACGCGCTCGCGCGCGGCGCCGCGCTGATCATGGTGCGCGACAACCTGCGCCACGCGTCGATCTCGACGACTTCGACCTATCTGCATAGCGACGAGGTGCAGCGAGCTCGGCAGTTCGATCAGGCGTTTGGCTCACGGGATTTCAAGCAGTAGGTCGCCGATCAATGCATTTGGGACATAAGCGCAAGAGATTTCATAACCTCAAGGCTTACGACAGGAAATTGCGCTTACCTTGTTCATACCTCTATCGCGGCCCCTTCCGGCGGTGCGCGGCTTCACGGCAAGGACCACTGGCCGGCGATGGCCGATCCGCGGTGGGCCGGCCCGATCCACGAGAGGACGAGGCACCGCCCAACTATCCCGAGCGCGGTGACGGCCCGCACTGATCCCACCAATCCAGCAGCACTGCCGCAAACGCCGGACTATCCTCGAGTTCCGGCGAATGCCCCGCATGCTCGAAGAACGCATGCCAGACGGCGTGCGGCACCTGGCGTGCAATCGACAGCTTGTCGCTGTGCCGATGCGTGCGGTCGGCGGTGCCCCATGTGACGAGCGTCGGCTGCCGGACCGAGACCGCCGGCGGTGCGCGGTCGTAGAAATGCTGCCAGAGCGAGCCGAAGCAGCAGAACGCGCCCTGCTCGAACGCGGTCTCCAGCAAAGGTGTGAATTCACGATAACGGTCTTTCGCCATCGCCTGCCGGAACCACGCGATCCCGATTTTCCGTGCGCCGAACGCGCAAGCCAACTGCCCGACGAGCGGCGTCGCCAGCAGGTTGCGGGCGTCGACGTGGCGCGCCCAACGGACCTGATCGCTCCACGCGGGGCTTTGCCACAGCATCAGTTTTGCGATCCGCTCGGGCTCTCGCGCGGCGATCTGCAACGCGATGTGCGCCCACACGCACGAGAATGCGAGCAGATAGGGCCCCTCGTCCAGCTCGATCAGCATCTGCTCGATCGCCGAGCGGTAAGCGTCGAACGAGAACTTGAAACCGCGCTTCGGCACCGAGAAGCCGAACCCGGGCGGCTCGAAACATACGACGCGCGCGGACGGCGCGAGCAACGAAACCAATCGGTCGTAGTGTTCGATCACGCTTGGCGGATCGCATACCAGCACGATCGTCGGCCGCTCGCCGGACCGCTCGCCCGCGACGCGCACGCGAATGCTCGCATCGGGCAGCTCGCAGAAGCGCACGCCGGGCGTCGATTGCGCAGCCCGGTCGCGCTTGAGCCGCGCCGCGCGCATGCCGAGCCGCAGCGGGTCGAGCCAGGTCATGTCGATTTCGGCACGCCGTTCGCGAGCGGCCGCATGCGGCGCGTCCTTCAGATCGGGGGCGCTCATCGCGATCTACTTCGTCGGCCAGAGGATCATCTGCGTGCAGCGGAACGTGGCGAGCAGCTTGTCCGTTTCGCGATGCCGGACGGTCGCGTCCCAGACCTGGGTCATGCGGCCGCTATGGAGCGCGCGCGCCTCGCAGACGATCACGCCGGCGCGGGCCGACCCCATGAAATTGCTCTTCAGCTCGAGCGTGCTGAAGCTGGACGCGCCTTCCGGCAAGCTCGCGAGACACCCGTAGCCGCATGCGGTATCGGCGATGCTGACGATCGTGCCCGCATGGAGGATGCCGTGCGCGAGCACGGCTTCGCGAATCGTCAGCTCGGCGAGCACGTGGTTTTTCTCGACCCGGTTGACGACGATGCCGAGCAGGCCCGGCAGATGGTCGGCGCCGAATCGGTTGAAGTAGTCCGCGTCCAGTTTTTCTTGCATGCTGCGTTCCTCGTCAGTTGTTCCGGATGTCGTTCGGCGCGTCGAGCTGCGCGCGCCACTGCGTGATCACCGGCAGCGTGTCGCTGAGAAACAGTTCGCGACAGGCGTGCCGCTGGACCTTTCCGCTGGTCGTCTTCGGTATCGCCGACGGCGACGTGAAGACGATGTTGTGCACCGCGATGCCGTGGTGCAGATTGACGGCATGACGCAGCCTGCCGAACAGCGCGTCGGGCGCATGAGCGCTTGCATGATCGCCGTCGCTGAACGCCTTCAGGTAGCGCGCCCGCAGCTCGCGCACGACGATCACCTGCGGCGTGGCGTCGGCCTCGAGCGCGAACACCGCGCATCCGCCGGGGCGAAACAGTTCGGCGTCGAGCGGCTCGATCGTCTCCTCGACGTCGTGCGGGTAATGATTGGCGCCGCGAATCAGCATCATGTCCTTCAGGCGTCCCGTGACGAAAACTTCGGACCCCGACCGATAACCGTAGTCGCCGGTGCGCAGGAAGCGCCCGTCGTAGCCGGGCAGCTCGGCTTCGAAGGTCTGCTCGCTCAGCGCGCGATTGTTCCAGTAGCCGAGCGCGACGCTCGGCCCTTGCGCCCAGATTTCGCCGACCTGGCCGTCGCCGCACGGCACGCGGGTGTCGGGGTCGACGATCAGCGTCAGGCTGTCGCCGGCTGCGTCGCCGCATCCGATCGTCGTGCCCGCGAGCTGCGCGTCGGGTTCACGCGCTGGCTGCGCATCACCCGGCGCGACCGGGATGACGGGGGGCTGCGATTTCAGGCCGCCCGTCATGAACAGCGTATGCTCCGCCAGGCCGTAGCATGGATAGAACGCCCGCGCATCGAAGCCGCAGCGCGCGAAGCGCTGCGCGAACGCGTGCAGCGTTCCGCGCCGGATCGGTTCGGCGCCGACGAACGCGAGGTCCCACGAGCCGAGATCGAGCTTGTCCAGATCGGCATCCGCGATGCGCATCGTCGCGAGCATCTGATACGCGAAGTTCGGACCGCCGCTCGTCGTCGCGCGCCGCTCGCCGATCATGCGCAGCCAGCGCAGCGGATGCTTGAGGAAATCGACGTGCGACATCAGCGTTACCGGAAAGCCGACGTAAAGCGGCTGAAGGATGCCGCCGATCAGGCCCATGTCGTGATACGGCGGCAGCCAGATCACGCCCCGGCTGTCGGCGTCGTGCTCGAAGCGGCTCGCGATCAGCGCGGAGTTGTGCAGCAGGTTCCGATGGCTGATCATCACGCCCTTCGGCACGCCGGTCGAGCCGGACGTGTATTGCAGGTAGACAGGCGTTCCGTGATTCACCCGGCGCGGGACGTAGCGTTCGGCGACGTCGCCCAGCGTGTCGACCGTGACCCAACGCAGGCTGCCGAGTGTGGACGAACCGGCTTCGATGCGACTGGCGTCGTTGCGCACGGCCGTGGTCGACAGGATCGCGGCCGGTGCGCAATTCTCGACGATGCCGATCAGCCGCCGCAACGTGCGTTCCGCCTGCGCAGGCTCGACCGGATAGGCGGGCACCGCGACGACGCCCGCATACATGCAGCCGAACAGCGCGACGATGTAGTCAATTCCGGGCGGAAACAGCAGCAGCACGCGATCCCCGGGGCGGGCGACCTGTTCCAGTGCCGCCGCGACGACGCCCGCGCGCCTGTCCAGATCGGCGCAATCGAGATGCTGCTCCGCGCGCTCGCCGCCCGTCACGAACGTGTAGACCCGCAGGTCGGGCTGATGCGCGGCGCGGTATCGCGTCAATTCGACGAAATCCGCAAACGTGTCGGCGGACGTCGAGCGGTCGGCATGCGTCATGGCGCCGGCTCCGTGGTGGGTTCTGGCGTGAGCGTTTCGGCTGATGCACCGGCGGGCGCGCCGCCGTCGAACAGTGCATTGGCGTTTTCCCACAGCACCTTGTGAAGCACGCCCTCGGGCAGGTAGCGCTTGAGCTGCTCGATTTCGAAATCCCATTCATACGGGATCAGCGGAAAGTCGCTGCCGTACAGAAAGCGTCCCGGACGATCGCAAATCTGCGGCACCAGCTGTTCCAGCGCGGGCTTCCACGAGGTCGGCAGATGCGGATGCGCGCCGCGCGGAAAGCGCGCCTCCTGCAACGGCCGGACATCGGGCACGATCTCGCCGGTCGCGACGCGATGGCCGCCTATCGCCATCGCGGTATCGAAATGCAGGTTGGGAAATTCGTCGAGCAGGTCGACGTATTCCTGAACTTCGTCGTAGCCGATGTGCGGAACGATGACCTTCAGATGCGGCGTATGCCGCATCGCGCGCCGGAAGCGCCCGACATTGCAGAGGCGGCGGATGTCGTCCAGCTGCGCATTGTTTTTCGCGACGGCGCCCGAATGCAGGTTCAGCACTTTGCCCCGGTCGGCGACCGCTTCGAAAATGGGCGCGAGCGCATCGTCGTCCGGCGCCATCTTCAGCAAATGGCAGTGAATCTTGAGGCCGGCGAAGTTCAATTCGTCCAGCACGCGGACGGTTTCGCGCGCGCAATCGCGGTCGAGCGGATGCACGGTGCCGAACGGCACCAGGAACGCCGGATGGCGCGACGCCAGTTGCGCGACGAAGTCATTGAGGAACGGCGCGATGCCCGGCTGCCCCGCATAGCAGATGCCCGCGGCGCGTGCGACGCCGCGCGCCTTCAGGAATGCGATCGATTCGTCGGCGAGCAGTTCATGGCGAATCTTCCATGCGTCGCGCGCGTAGTTCTTCCAGACGAGCTTCGACACGACGTCGGGCAGCACGTGCACGCGCGCATCGAAGATTTTTGATGTCGTCATCGCGAGGTCCGGTTGATGGCTGTCGCAGGGGAACGCGAGTCATGCATCGCGGCGACGCGGGTCCGCCAGCCGCTGGCGGATCGCGTCCGGATCGGGGTGCTGAACGTCCCACACCAGCCCTAGCTTTTCGAGCAGCGCGATCAGCGATCCGGTCACGTCGATCTGCCATCGCCGGAAGCGCGTGCTCGCGTACTGCGGAAAGGCGTGATGGTTGTTGTGCCAGCCGGCCCCGAGCGTCAGGATCGCGAGCCACCACGCGTTGCGGCTCTGGTCGCGGCCGGGAAACGGCCGGCGGCCGCCGAGCGAGTGGCCGACGGAATTGACCGCCCAGATCGCGTTCGTCGCGAGGAAGATCCGCACGCTGCCGCCCCACAGGAGGCCCAGCAGCGCGCCCCGCCACGACAGGGCAAGCAGCCAGCCGATCGCGGCCGGCAGCAGCAGGCCCAGCAGCAGCCAGAAGTCGTACGCGAGATGAATGCGCAACAGCGTCGGATCGCGGTACATGTCGTTCGCGTATCGATTCCAGCCGTTGGGGCGCGCGGACGACGGGTCGAACAGCCAGCCGACGTGGCCGTGCAGGATGCCTTTCGCGCGGCCGACGAAGCCGTGTCCGCCCAACTGCGGCGTATGCGGATCGCCGGGGCCGTCGGCGTTCGCATGATGCAGCCGGTGAATCGCCACCCACCACATCAGCGGCCCCATGTAGGCGAGCGAGCCGAGGATCGCGAGCGCGACCTTCATCGACGGCGCGGCCTTGAACGTGCGATGCGCGAAGTAGCGATGCAGCGCAAGCTCCATGCCGAGGATGTTGAGCACGTAGAAGATCACGAGCATCGCGATGTCCTGCGCGTGCGGCGCCAGGCCGAATCCGCCCCACAGCGCAAGTGCGGCAACGGTGCCGACCGCCGGTATCGACGCGACGCCCAGATGGCGCGCCGACGACGCGCGGGACAGATGCCCGGCCGCGTGTTCGCCGGGCATGGGCGAGCCCGCCGAACCGGCCGGCGATGCCGCGCGGTCCGGCGCCTGCGCACGGTCGGCGCCGTCGGCGGCCGCGTCCTTCATACGGCGGCCGCCCGAGGCGAGATCGCATGGATCCGGGTCGGCTCGATGCGCCGGAACGTGATCCGGTACAGCACGAACGCGCCGAGATCGAACGAATAGCTCATCGTCCGGTACAGCCGTTCGTAGCGCTCGACCACGTCGAGCGGCGCGAGTTCGAGCGCCTCGCGACGATGCGCGCGCAGGTTCTCGAACCACGCGCGCATCGTCTTCACGTAGTCGTGGCGATCGTTGCGCACGAGCTCCACTTCGAACAGCATTTCGGAGGCCCGGACGATATCCGCGAGGTACGGCAGATCCGATTCCGGAAAGACTTCGCGCGCGATGAAGAGATCGGTGTGCCGCGCGTCGCGCGGGACGTCGCCGTACCCCATCGTCTGCAGCGACATCCGGCCGCCCGGCTTCAGGAACGCATGGCATTTCCTGAAGAAATGGCGATACGCTTCGACCTTGTCTTCGTCGATCTTCGCGAAGTGCTCGAACGCGCCGAGCGAGATGATGCCGTCGAACGGCTGCTCGGGCGCGTAGTCCTGCCAGTTCCGCAGCATCACGTCGATGCCCGGGTGCCGATATCGCTCGCCGATGTATTTCAACTGCTCGTTCGACAGCGTGAGCCCCACCGCCTCCTGCACGCCGGCGACCGTGACGAGCCGGTCGAGCAGCGCGCCCCAGCCGCAGCCGATGTCGAGCACGCGCGCCGCGCCGCGCGCCCGGATCTGCGCGATGTGGTAGTCGAGCTTGCGGATCTGCGCCTGTTCGTGCGTATCGCCCGGCTCGTACATCGCGCACGAGTAGTTGCGGCCGCTTTCCTGCGCGAGCGCGAGGAACGCGTTGCCGATGTCGTAGTGATACTGGATCGCGTCGGCGGATGCGCCGTACGGCACCTCGCGCACCGGTGCGCCGGCATCCTGGATCTGGACGGTCATCGTTCGGTCTCCCTATCGCCCGGCCCGCAGATCGGCCAGCGCCCGCGCGAGCGCGTCGATCGTCGGATATTGATAGGGCAGGCTCGGAGACAGCTCGAAGCCGACGTAATCCTCGAGATCGCCGACCATCTTCATCGCGTCGGCCGAATCGAGGCCGTAGTCGATGAACTGCTTGTCCACGTCGATCGATCCTCTGCCGGTGCGTAGTCTGGCTGCCAGATAGCCGGTCATCCGGTCGAGGATGTCCTCGTGGCCTTTCGTGTCGTGTTCCACTGCGTTCGAGGTGGCGCTCTTCATTCGCTCGGCTCCCGTCGAGAGTTGGTCATGGTGCGATGCGCTTCTTTTCGATCAGTTCCGCGCTGGGGCGCTGCACGTCGTAGACGAGGTGCAGGCGTTCCAGCACGCGCACGAACAGCCCGCCCGGATCGACCTGCCACCAATGTAGCCCGGTGAAGGCGGACGCGGGAAACGCGTGATGGTTGTTGTGCCAGCCCTGCCCGAACGTCGGGATCGCGAGCAACAGGCTGTTGCGGCTGCGGTCATACGCGGTGGTATGGAAATCGCGCCGGCCGATCACGTGACACAGCGAGTTCAGCGCCCAGATGCAATGGCTGACCGCGAAGATCCGCACCATGTCGCCCCACAGGAAGCCGAGCAGCACGCCCATCCACGAACGCGACGCGAGCCCGCAGATCAGCGGCGGCAGTGCGAGCCCGATCCAGACCCAGCGGTAGTACGCCATGTGCTGCTTGAACACGAGCGGGTCCTGATAGAGGTCGGGCACGTATTTTTCCCATCCCGCCGGCCGCGTCGACTCGCCGACGAACAGCCATCCCATGTGACTGTGATACAGGCCCTTGAGCCGGCCGCCGGCGCCCTCGCCCGACAAGTGCGGCGAATGGGGATCGCCGTCGCCGTCGCTCGTCGAATGATGGCGCCGATGCGTCGACGCCCACCAGTTGACGGGCCCGTGCGCGCCCATCGAGCCGAGCGCGATCAGCGCGACCCGCACCCACGGCTTCGCCTTGAACGCCTTGTGCGTCACGTGGCGATGAAAGCCGACTTCGAGCCCCAATGCGGTGGCGAAATAGAAGACTGCGAACACGATCAGTTCGACGGCGCCCGGCACGTAGCCGCCGACCCATAACGCGATCGCCGCGACCGTGCCCAACGCCGGCAGCAGTGTGACGACGGCGGCGATGCGGCGATCGAGACGAACGGTCGAACGGGTCGAGATCCTCGTCGGGCGAGCCGGGCCATGCGAACCGGAAGAAAAAGACGCGGGAATCGCGCTTCTGGTCGCACCCTCGGGCTGGCTCGCACCTTCGCTCGAACACGGAGGCTGGCCGGGACTCATGAAGTGTCTCTCAGTAAAATTAAATTGTCCGGCACATATTCCATGGATGAAATTGGAAACTCAAAATGAATTTTCCTATCGTCAACGCCGACGCATTTGGTATCCCGAAACAAATTTTCGATATTAATTCGCGATTTGAATACGAAAATGAACAAGACCTGCCGGAAACCGATTCCAGGAATTCTTGCATTTACCGGTCAACGCTCTTTCGTTTCGTTGAACGTCCGCGCGAATGAATTCGATATCAAATTGATTTTCGGGCGATGCGGGTTATTCGGCGGGCATGAAGTTCGGTATGGATGCGCCCCTTTGCCTATACTGAAAACCATCCGACGAAAATGGGGCAGAGCATGACCATGCATGTTGCCGCCAACGAGGCATCCGGGCCGGTCGTCCAGTCGATCACCAGGGGCTATGCCAGGCTGCTGCTGATCGGCTTCGCGCTGGTGCCGCTGTATCTGATCGTCTACCTGTACTACTTCCAGGACCCTGCGCTGAAATTCGAGAATCACGCCTTTCACGAGCTGGCGATCGCCGCCGCTACGCTCGAAGGCGGGTTCGTCACCTACGTGTGCTGGCGTTGCTATCGCCTGTCGGGCGAGCCGCTGTTGCGTTGGCTCACGCTCGGCTTCCTGGGCTTTTCGCTCATCTATGCATTGCATGGCGCCTTCACCGGCATGGCGCATCACAATATCTGGCTGTTCCTGCTGTATGGGCCGGCCTCCCGCCTGGCGATGTCGATCCTGGTTCTTGTCGGGCAGCTCGCGTACAGCCGTGCAGCCGACAGCGAGGCAACCCGCACCGATCGCCGCGTCTGGGCGGCGTGGATCGCGCTGTTCGTGCTGGTCGACGTCGCGGTTGCCGGCATCGCCTACTCGCCGGTGGCCGGCCGCCCGTGGGTGCGCCTTTCGATGGAAGGCGGCGCGCTCGCGCTCTTCGCCGTGAACGTCGCCGCGCTCGTGCTGCGCCGCATCCATTCGCCGCTGATGACGATCTACGGGATTTCGGTGACGTCATTCGCGCTGTCGTCGCTCGCCTTCATCCTCGGACGGCCGTGGAATCACATGTGGTGGCTGGCGCACGCGATTTTCGCGGCCGGGTTCTTCCTGCTCAGCTTCGGTGTCGTGCAGGCGTTTCACACGACGCGTTCATTCTCGAAAATCTACAGCCAGGAAGAGCTGTTTGCGCGCTTGAGAGAAGCCATGTCGCGGACGGAGCGAGCGCTGCAGGAGTTGCAGCGGACCAACGAGAAGCTCGAGCATATGGCCGCGACGGACCCGCTGACGGGCGCGGCCAACCGGCGGCATTTCCTCGACCGCGTGGAAACCGAAATCGCGCTGGCGAAACGCAATGGCGCGCCGTTCTCGGTGCTGTCGCTCGATCTCGACCATTTCAAGTCGATCAACGACAGCTACGGGCATCAGGCCGGCGACGAGGTGTTGCAGCGCTTCGTCAAGAAATGCCTCGATGCGATCCGGCCATACGACGGCGTCGCGCGGGTCGGCGGAGAGGAGTTCATGGTGCTGCTGCCGCAAGCCGGGCTGGATACTGCCCGGTCGATCGGCGAGCGTATCCGCGCGGCGATCGCCGGCACGCCGTTCGAGGCGGGCATCGGCAAGCCGATCGAGGTCACCGTGAGCGTCGGCGTCTCCGAGTTCGGCCGTGACGGGGAGACGGTCGACGCGATTCTGCGCAAGGTGGACGAACGCCTGTACCGCGCGAAGGACCAAGGCCGCAACCGGGTCGTTGCGGCTTAGGGCCCATCCAGCGGACCGATCCCGCTCACGCAGCCCCCGCCTCGCCGCTTCGCCTGTTTTCGCCGCGCTCGGCGCCGCTTCGCGCCAGCACGGGTTCGAGCGCGCGCCCCGTATGACTCGCGCTCACCTGCACGAGCCCTTCCGGATGCGCGGCCGCCACGATCGCGCCGCCTCCGACGCCGCCCTCCGGGCCGAGATCGATGATCCAGTCCGCTTCCGCGATCACGTCGAGGTCGTGCTCGATCACGATGACGCTGTGCCCCGCATCCACGAGCCGGTGCAGCACATGGATCAGCTTCGCGACGTCGGCCATATGCAGGCCCACGGTCGGTTCGTCGAGCACGTACAGCGTATGCGGCGCTTTCTGGCCGCGCCGCGTGACGTCGTCGCGCACCTTGCTGAGTTCGGTGACGAGCTTGATGCGCTGCGCCTCGCCGCCGGACAGGGTCGGCGACGGCTGGCCGAGCGTCAGGTAGCCGAGGCCGACGTCCTTCATCAGTTGCAGCGGATGCGCGATGTTCGAGATCGGCGCAAAGAACTCCACCGCTTCGTCGATCTCCATCGTCAGCACGTCGCCGATGTTCCGGCCGCGCCACGTGACCGCGAGCGTCTCCGGATTGAAGCGCTGCCCGTGGCACACGTCGCACGGCACCTTCACGTCGGGCAGGAAGCTCATGCCGATCGTGCGCACGCCCTGCCCTTCGCAGGCGGGGCAGCGCCCTTCGCCGGTGTTGAACGAGAAGCGCGACGCCGTGTAGCCGCGGGCGCGCGCCTCCAACGTGTCCGCGAACAGCTTGCGGATGGCGTCCCACACGCCGATGTAGGTTGCCGGGCATGAGCGCGGCGTCTTGCCGATCGGCGTCTGATCGACTTCGAGCACGCGATCGATGTGCTCCCAGCCGCTGATCGACTCGCAGCCCTGCCACGCATGCGTGACGTTGAGCGACGGCCTTGGCGCGCTGCGCGCCAGCACGCTCGCGCGACGATTTGCCGCCTGCGGCGCTGCCTGCTCCGCGGCCTTGCGCGCGCGGCGCGCGGCCGGCGACGACAGCACCGAGCGGCCCACCACGTCGAGCAGGTTCGTCATCAGCACGTCGCGCGCGAGCGTCGACTTGCCCGAGCCGCTCACGCCCGTCACCGCGACGAGCCGCCCGAGCGGAATGCCGACCGTGACGTCGCGCAGGTTGTGCAGCTTGCCGCCGTGCACCGTCAGCCAGGTTTCCGGCACCGCCGGCCCGTGCTTCGCACCCGGCAGGTTCACGCTGCGGCGCGGCTGCAGCGGATGCACGATCGGTTGCGCGAGGAAGCGCCCCGTCAGCGAATCGGGCTGCGCGGACAGGTCGGCGACGCCGCCCTGCGCAACCAGCGTGCCGCCGCGCTTGCCGGCCCCCGGGCCGACGTCGATGATGTGATCGGCGCGGCGAATCGTGTCTTCGTCATGCTCGACGACGACGAGCGTGTTGCCCTTGTCGCCGAGCTTGCGCAGCGCGTTCAGCAGGATCTGGTTGTCGCGCGGATGCAGGCCGATCGTCGGCTCGTCGAGCACGTAGCAGACGCCCTGCAGGTTGCTGCCCAGTTGCGCCGCGAGCCGGATTCGCTGGGCCTCGCCGCCCGACAGGCTCGGCGCCGCACGGTCGAGGCTCAGGTAGCCGAGCCCGACTTCCTCGAGAAACGCGAGACGGCTGCCGATCTCGCTGACGATGTCGCGCGCGATCTGCGCATCCCGCCCGGCGAGCTGCAGGCCGTCGATCCACCGACGCGTATCCGACACGGTCCACTGCGCGACGTCGACGATCGGATGGCCGTCGAAGGTCACCGCGCGCGCGGACGGGTTCAGGCGCGTGCCGCCGCAATCCGCGCACGGCTCGTCGCCGACGCCCTCCGGCTCCTGCTCGTCGGATGGCAGCGTCTGCTCGCGCCCTCGCCCGTCTTCGGCGAGCACCGTGTCGTCGTAGGCCGCGCGCTGTTCGCGCGTGAGCGTCACGCCGGTCCCCACGCAGGTCGTGCACCAGCCGTGCTTGCTGTTGTACGAGAACATCCGCGGGTCCAGCTCCGGGTAGCTCGTGCCGCACACCGGGCACGCGCGCTTCACCGACAGCACCTTGACCTCGCCGATCCGCGCGGTCGAATGATCGTTGGTCATCGCATGATGCAGGCCGTCGAGCGGCGCGAGCAGATGCATCACGCCCTTGCCGAGCTCGAGCGTCTCGTCCAGACGCTGCCTCAACTCGGCTTCGTGGTCCGGCGACACGACGAGATCGGCCACCGGCAGCTCGATCGTATGCTCGCGGAAGCGATCGAGCTTCGGCCACGGGTCGACCGGCACGAATTCGCCGTCCACGCGCAGGTGCGTATTGCCGCGCGCCTTCGCCCACTTCGCGAGATCCGTGTACACGCCCTTGCGGTTGACGACGAGCGGCGCGAGCAGCCCGACGTGCTCGCCGCGGTGCTCGCGCAGCAACTGCGCGGCGATCGATTCGACGGTTTGCGACGTCACCGGCGTGCCGTCGTGGATGCAATGCTGCAGGCCGAGCTTCACATACAGCAGCCGCAGGAAGTGCCACACTTCGGACGTCGTCGCGACCGTGCTCTTGCGGCCGCCGCGCGACAGCCGCTGCTCGATCGCGACGGTCGGCGGAATGCCGTACACCGCGTCGACTTCCGGGCGCCCCGCCGGCTGCACGATCGAGCGCGCGTACGCGTTCAGCGACTCGAGGTAGCGGCGCTGGCCTTCGTGAAAGAGGATGTCGAACGCGAGCGTCGACTTGCCGGAACCGGACACGCCGGTCACCACGTTGAACTTGCCGTGCGGAATGTCGACGTCGAGCGCCTTCAGGTTGTGCTCGCGCGCGTTGACGATCCGCACGACGTCCTCGCCTTCGACCGCCCGACGCGCCCGCGCCGCGTTCAACGCGGCCTGCAGCGGCACACCCTCGTCCACGGGCTCGGCTTCGGCGCCCATGGCGCGCTCGTAGTGCAACAGCGCCGCGCCGGTATGCGATTCGGCGCATGCTTTCACGTCGTCGGGCGTGCCCGCGCACAGCACGAGGCCGCCGCCGTCGCCGCCTTCCGGGCCGAGATCGATCAGCCAGTCGGCCGCGCGGATCACGTCGAGATTGTGCTCGATCACGATCAGCGAATGACCGCTTGCCAGCAGCTTGCCGAACGCCTGCATCAGCTTCGCGATGTCGTCGAAGTGCAGCCCCGTGGTCGGTTCGTCGAACATGAACAGGCGCGCTTGCGCGATGCGCGCCTCTTCCGTGACGACACGGCGCCCGCTGCCGGCCTTCGCCGACTCGGCGAGAAAGCCCGCCAGCTTCAGGCGCTGCGCCTCGCCGCCCGACAGCGTCGGCACCGGCTGGCCGAGCTTCACGTATTCGAGCCCGACGTCGACGATCGGCTGCAGCACGCGCAGCACGTCGGCGTCGGCCGCGAAGAACGCCGCGGCTTCGCTGACGGTCAGGTCGAGCACCTCGGCAATGCTGAGCGCGCGGCCGCCGCGTTCGATCCGCACTTCGAGCACCTCGGCGCGATAGCGCCGGCCGTCGCAGTCCGGGCAGCGCAGGTAGACGTCGCTCAGGAACTGCATCTCGATGTGCTCGAAGCCCGAGCCGCCGCACGTCGGGCAGCGGCCGTCGCCCGAGTTGAAGCTGAACGTGCCCGCGCCGTAGCCGCGCTGCAGCGCGAGCGGCGCCTTCGCGAACAGCTTGCGAATCTCGTCGAACGCGCCGACATAGCTCGCCGGGTTCGAGCGCGTGGTCTTGCCGATCGGCGACTGGTCGACGAACACGACGTCGCCCACCTGCTCCGCGCCCGTGAGACGGCGGTACGCGCCCGGCGACTCGGTCGCCTTGCCCAGGTGCCGCGCCAGCGCCGGATAGAGCACGTCCTGCAGCAGCGTCGATTTGCCGGACCCCGATACGCCGGTCACGCAGACGAGGCGCTGCAACGGAATCTCCACCGTGACGTCGCGCAGGTTGTGCTCGCTCGCGCCTTCGAGCACGATGCGCGGCGTGTGCGCGTCCACCGCGCGGCGCGACCAGTGCGACGCGTGCGCGACGTGCTTGCGGCCGCCGAGATATTCGCCCGTCAGCGTGCGGGCCGAACGAATCGCGCCGGGCGTGCCGTCGTAGACGATCGTGCCGCCGCGCTCGCCCGGGCCGGGGCCCATGTCGATCAGCCGGTCGGCCGCGAGCATCACCGACGGATCGTGTTCGACGACGACCAGCGTATTGCCCGCGTCGCGCAGGCGCTGCATCGCCTCGACGATCCGGTTCAGGTCGCGCGGATGCAGCCCGATGCTCGGCTCGTCGAGCACGAACAGCGTCTTCGTGAGCGAGGTGCCCAGCGCCGTCGTCAGGTTGATCCGCTGCACCTCGCCGCCCGACAGCGTGCGGCTCTGGCGGTCGAGCGTCAGGTAGCCGAGCCCCACGTCGCACAGATACTTCAGCCGCGTGCGCACCTCGGCGAGCAGCAGCTTCAGCGCGTCGTCGAGCAGCGCGCTCGGCAGGCTGATGTCGTCGAAGAAGCGGCGGATGCGCTCGATCGGCAGCAGCATCAGGTCGTGCACCGTCAGGCCCGGCAGCGCTTCGAGCTGCGCGCGGGTCCAGTCGACGCCGCGCGGCAGGAAGCGGCCGGCCGGCGCGAGCGCCGCGTCGGCGTTCGCCTTCGTGCCGAGCCGCCACAGCAGCGACTCCGTCTTCAGGCGCGCGCCGCCGCACACGTCGCACGGCGTATAGCTGCGGTATTTCGACAGCAGCACGCGGATATGCATCTTGTACGCTTTCGATTCGAGGTACGCGAAGAAGCGCTTCACGCCGTACCACTGGCTCTGCCACTTGCCGTTCCAGTCCGGCGAGCCGTTGATGACCCAGTCCCGCTCGTCGGAGGTCAGCTCGCTCCATGGCGTGTCGCGCCGGATGTTCGCCTTCGCCGCATAGCGCATCAGGTCGTCCTGGCATTCCTTCCATGCGGGCGTCTGCATCGGCTTGATCGCGCCGCCGCGCAGCGTCTTGCGTTCGTCCGGGATCACGAGGCCGAGATCGACGCCGATCACGCGGCCGAAGCCGCGGCAGGTTTCGCACGCGCCGTATGCCGAGTTGAACGAGAACAGCGCCGCCTGCGGATCGGCGTAGCGCAGATCGCTCTCCGGGTGGTGGAGCCCGGTGGAGAAGCGCCACACCTGAGGCTCTGCTGCCGCGTCCTCTTGCGCGAGTACGTAGACGTTTACCCGCCCGCCGCCGCGCTTCAACGACGCTTCGATCGCCTCGACCGCGCGCACCTTGTCGACCTGATGCAGCCGGAAGCGATCGGCCACCACGTCGAGCACCTTGCGCGGCCCGGTGGGCGACGCGACTTCGCGCCGCGCCTGCACCCGCGTGTAGCCGCTCGCCGACAGCCACTGCTCGACTTCCTCATCGGTCACGGCTTCCGGCAATTCGACCGGGAACGTGACCACGAGCCGCGGATCGCGATCCGCCGTGCGCGCGGAGAGGTCCGCGTAGATCGTCTCCGGCGTGTCGTGCCGCACCGGCTGCGCGGTCTTGCGGTCGAACAGTTCCGCCGCGCGTGCGTACAGGAGCTTCAGGTGATCGTTGAGCTCGGTCATCGTGCCGACGGTCGAGCGCGAACTACGAACCGGATTGGTCTGGTCGATCGCGATCGCGGGCGGCACGCCGTCGACGCGATCCACCTGCGGCCGGTCCATCCGGTCGAGAAACTGCCGCGCATAAGCGCTGAACGTCTCGACGTAGCGCCGCTGGCCTTCCGCGTACAGGGTGTCGAACACGAGACTCGATTTGCCCGAGCCCGACGGGCCGGTGACGACCGTCATTTCGCCGGTGCGCAGGTCGAGGTCGAGGTGCTTGAGATTGTGCTGACGCGCTCCGCGAATGCGGATCAGATTGCTGGATGACAATTTGTCTGCCCGTCTGAATGAGTTGGCCAGGGGGCGCGGCAGCCGGAAGGCTGTGGCCCGTTTCGGACGAGTACTATACTGTATATTCGTACAGTTCTCCATCCGTGGCTGTCTTGGGGGTGTTTCGGGCGGTGCTGCACTTCGGCAGCTTGGGGCGGCCTGCCCTTGGTTCTGATGCGTTTTTAATGGGGGCGGACTGATCCGGATGCGACAGGGCTTGAGTTCCGGGGCATTTCGCGCGGACGCGCCAAACGGTCTGACCTGCGGCGACTCGCCGACGATGCACGAGTCGGGCAGTTCACAAGGGCTGCCTGAGGAATTGGGGAATTTTCGAAACGTTCTTGCAGAAGAGCGTGAAATATCCGCCGACGCGATTCTTGCGAATCGCCCGCAAATCCTCTTTCGACTTCTTCAACAGTCCTGATAGCGAGCGATTGCTCACCCCACCCGCTCTCATCCTGATCGTTACGTCAGGGAGGTAGGCGATGTTGACATTCGGTAAACCGAACAGGCGCAGAATCATGTCATAGTCGGCGCTGATATCGAACGAGTCGTCGAATCCGCCAGTCCGCTCATATCCAGAATCCGCAATGTCCCATCCGTCGAGCTGACCAGGGCTTCGCGGTTCTCCACCGGCCGCCTACAACTGATTGAAGAGGTCGTCGCGAGCTACGATCCCAGGGGCCGGGTCGAGGGGAACTTTGGTAACGACGCGTTTGCCTACCGCGGTGCACGCGACCGCGCCAATGCGGCAACGAACTGGTGACAGATAGATGACCTCTTTCGGTGGGAGGGAACACCATGCTCGGCAATGGCGCGGCCAGCCGACGTGCAGCGAGTTCGTCGCTACCAGCAACGAGCAGGCGTGGGTCGCGCAATATGCCGAACGACTGGTCGACGGCCAGTTGCCGATCAGTCGGCGTTGACGCCGGCCGCGTCCGGTCAGCCTCGGCAACCCAGCCGTAGGTGGTCGGCGTGCTCGGGCCGAACTCCTTGGCCAGTTCTACCGGGCGACGCCCGGCATGTACCTGGCCCACGATCTGTTGCCGAAATCCCGGTGCATGGGGCGCGCAGCACAGTATTTAGACATGAGCCGTGCCTCCTCCGTGACAGGATGGATTGTGTCCATGAAAGCGGGTCATCCCCACTTCGATTACGGCGCCCTTGCGCAGTATGCTTGCGAGGCGGCGGTTCAGGTCGGCAAAATCATCCATGCGGCAAGGATGCTGCACGCGTACGGGAGGGGCACGTGTATTCAGTTGTGTCGGGGCAAGCCACAGCGAAAAAGCCCGCTGGCCCCAGTGTCAACGGCGTGATCTGGTTCAAGCGGTGCATGAGCCTCGAAGGTCGGAGCCCGTGGTGTATAAGACGAAGGGGTTGACCTGGCCGATCGGAGTCCGGCCAGGCCTGCGAGCTCTTGATGTCGAAGATGGAAAACGTGACCATCCGGGTCATCATTCAATGCGAAACATCAAGACCTCAGCCCACTTGAATGAACGGGTCCCAGTAGAAATACCCAACAACTTTCCCATTTGAATTGTTGACCAGGACGAATGACAACGTGTATTGAATATTCACACTGACTTTTTCGATTGTCGCAGAAACTGTATTCGTCTGGTTGATGAATTTGGTGGGTGTCGTCGACGCCGGACTCCCGGTCCCCAGATACATATATCCCTCGGCGCTCACATATGTCAACGGACCCATTGCATTTGCGGGATTGAATGACCCATTGTATAGATATACAGTGTAATCCCCATTCACATCGAACGTGGTGATTGCCCATTCCACCTCGTCGCGGGCGTCTGCTTTGATTTGCAATTCAGATTGCCCCTGGGTGTTGTTGGCGACAGAGGCATTGGGCGCAACCATTGTGACGAAAACGTCTGATTGAGCGTACGAACCAAGGGAAGTGGGCGCGCCAGGCGTTCCTGGGCTGATGACCCCGTCGCTGACCTGTTGCGCCAATTTGTTGCCATCTACCGAAACAAGCACATTAATCGTTGCCATGATGATTTCCTCGAGCTATGATTAGAGTCAATAAAAATAAGTAAATTGAATCTTCAATGCATCGCCCTATCAACGAAGCAACCAAATTGATAATCATATGCGCCAATAAGGCAATATGATTTTATGAATCGATGCTCTGTCGAACAACTGTCAGTCTTGACAGGTTTTTGAAGACGTTATTGGATAAATGGGGCATGAAGATAACGTAGTTCCTATGTTCAAGATATCAGGTGATACTGACGGATCAAGTATTGACTAATACAACCGATAATATCGATCTTCGCGCCGTCTCGCGTCTCGATCGCAGACTGTCTGTGCAGCGGTTACTAAGATTTCTGTTTTTAGTGTCATATAAGAATCCCCGCAAACCATTGCCAGCAGGGCATCGCGCGGTCTCCACGTCCGACTCTACAAGCGAAAAGGTTAGTAAATGAGTCCGCGCGAGGATTTACCCGTCGTTACGCCGGGTTGCCGCTGCCGCCCGTGCCGCCGGTCGGCTTGCCTGCTGCCGCGCCGGCCGTCTTCACCTTGTCGAGCAGCGTCGGGGACGGCTGGCCGGTTCTCGTGAGCGCGCCGTTGGACTTCAAGGTTTCGAGGTCCGCATCCTGGCCGGCCTGACCGGGCTTGAACGGCGTCGTCAGAAACGAGGACGCCGACACCGTCACGCCGGTTTCGTTCTTGATGGTCTGGATGACCCCGTTCTGCGCCGATGCGACGGCCGACGGACTCGTCAACGCGCCCTGATACGTCGGATTGGTCGTGAGGCCCGTCAGCAACCCGTTCAGGTCCGTGCCGAGTTGCGCCGCCATGTAGGTCAGCAGCATTTCGGTCAGCGGCGTCACGTTGAACGTGCCGCCGCCGCTCGCGAACGAGTGCTGCGTGGTCGTCCCGTTCGTCCCCGTGATCGCGCACGGTCCCGCGAACACGAACGAGATCGAGAAGGCGCCGTTCGCGTCGGCTGTCCCCGAACTATTGCCGCTCTTGCAAGCGATCGTGATCGCGGCGTTCGCCATGGGCGCGCCGGTCGCGGCCGTGCCGCTGATCGTGGCCAACGATGCATTCGAAGGCGTCGTGCTGTTGCTGTCGCTGCCCCCGCCACATCCCGCCAGCGTGCCTGCCGCGAGCGCAAACATCCCGGTCTTCCATGCTCTCAGTACCACCTTCTTCATCGTCGTCTTCATCGATTCTCTCCATTAGGTCGACTCGATCATTGAATGCCTGCGTCACTGCCCCGTCCGGGGCCACGCTGCACTACCAGGCAGCTGCGTCGCCTGCGTGGTCGGCGGCGCAGCGCTTGCGGATTGTGCATAGCGCTTGTACGCGTCGCGCATCCGGTAAAGCTGCGTCGCAAAGTATTCGGCGCTGAAGCGACCCCGGTTGAGTACGAATTGTTGCGTGTTGTAGGCAAAGTCGAGGTTCTCGGCGCCGTCCTGCGACAGGTAGTTCGTCGATCCGACGCGCGTGCGGAAATTGAGCGAGAACTGCTCTGCGCCGTTGATCTGCACGATCCCCGGCTTCATCCCCTGGCGAGGCGTCAGCGGGAAGCTGACCGATGCCCCGACGAACGAACCGTGCCCGCTGTGCCATCCCTGCACGCTGAACGACACGTCGTCGAACCAGCGCGTCAACGTGATCAGCGGCCCCTTGTCGCCACCCACATAGCGCGCGACGCCCGCCTCGATCCACATCTTCCACGCGGGCTCGACCCACCGGTACGTGAGCAGCGCGTTCTTCTCCGCCGGCAGCGCATCCTTGCCCGGTTCGCGATGCAAATACGCGAGCTTCAGCCGCACGACGTCGGGGCGGCCCGGCACGAATGCGGTCGTCTCGTTCTCGATGCCGAGGTACTGGAGGTTGAACTTGCCGAGCGCGGTCACGTTGAACACGCGCGGCGCAATCCAGAAGCTCTGCACGAGGGCGACCGTCGACAGTCCGCCGCGCAGGCGATACCGGTCGTACACGTGGCCGTTGTCCATGTTCTTGCTGTTCGCGATCGGCACGATCACGCTCGAATACAGTTCCGCCCCGCGCCACAGCGGCACGAATCCTTGAAGGTTCGCGCCGATCGAGTAGTCGAAGTTGCCGTACTCCGTGCCGTACAGGTAGGTCGTGACGGGTGCGATCTGGATCCGCACGAGTCCGTGCTTGCGCGCGTTGCCCGACCATGCGATCGAATCCGCGTCATGCGTCGGCCGCATGCGCATCGACAGCGATGCGCCGGCCGCAGTCGATGCGCCGCCCGCGACAAATTGCGCGTAGTTCGTCCGGTCGACGCTCACCTCGCCCAGCGGCTCATTCGCCTTCTTGATCACGATGCGCACGGTCTCGATGCCCTTGGGCGCGTACTGCGCTGCCGCGCCGAGCGCGATGCCCAGCGCGTCCGCCTCGTTCTGGTTGTAGCGGTGGTTTTCATATTCGACGACGAGATCCGTGCCCGCAACGCCGGCCCGCACGCGCTCGAGCCCCGCATCCGCCAACACGCGCACGATCGTGTCGAGCGCCGCCGCGGAATCAGGTGCCGTGTCGATTGCCGGCGCGCCGGTCTGCAAGAACGCGGGCGCCATGCGAGGCGCTGGCGTGGCGACGTCGCCGCGCGCCACGTGCGCCGTTGCGGGCATCGGTGCGGCCGGCTCGACGTGCGTGAACATGCCCGACGGCGCGAGCACGGCGGCCGGTTTCACCGCATCGCCGTCCGTGGCGTGAACGTCACCGAGCGACGCCGCATTCGCCGCCGCATCCTGTGCGCCGTCGCACAAGCCCTTGCCGCAACGCGCCGCATCGAACCGCTTGCCGAGCGGAATCTGCACGCCGATCGAGAACGACGTGCGCGGCGCAACCCCGTCCGTATGCTTGAGCGAGCGCGTCACGGTGCCGACGAGGCTCGCGTTGGCGAGCCATCTGATCGGCGGCGACTGGTAACGTATCCCCGCATACGGCGTTTTCGAATCGTGCTCGGCAAGCAGCGACAGTCCCGTTTGCCACAGTCGAAGCTCGGCGCCGCCGAACACACCGTCGAGCCGGTCGCCGTGCCCGTAGCCGACCGTCAGTGTCGCGGGCCCGAGCGGCTGCGACACGACGCCATAGGTGGACCGGAAGTAATGCGTCTGCCCGCCGACGTCGTTGATGCCGATCGCGATATCGGGCTGGTATTTGAAGAACTTCGGAATCGAGACCTTCGCGTTCGCCATCAAGTGCCGAAGCACGAAATGGTCGTAGCCCGGCACCGTCGTGCGCACTCTGCCGGGGTAGTCCGCGAGGCCGCCCGATACCTCCACGTACGGAAACAGGCCGACCGCACCCCAGACGATGTCGGAACTCGTCGTGTTCTTCCCGTACTGCGGATCGATGTAGTTGTTGTATTGCCCCTCGAATGTTCCTTCAGGCAGCGTGAATCCGTATGGAATCACGAGCCCGCCGGACGCGCCCATCGAGGTCAGCACCGGCGAGCTCGCCGCACCGGCCGGCAGGCAAAATGCCAACGCCGCCCCCAGGGCAACGGCCGTCGGCTTGTTCGCGGCCACCTTCACACGCAACTTGATTGTCATTGGTCGTGTCCTTGGTTGTTCGTATCGTTTCGTGACACCCAACATCGCCGAACGTCGACCGATTCCGCTACAGGAAAAAGACGTAGACCCCGGCGAAATAATTCTTGATCGCGTCGTACATGACCATCATCACGACCGCGGACAACAGCAACAACCCGAGCGGCTGCTTCACCTTTGTCTCGGGCAACAGGATGGCGATCATGGCCGGCGCATAGTAGCCAATCCGGCTCATCGCAAACGGAAAGACAAAAAACGACGTGACCAGAAAAACGATCAGCCCGACGTGCATCACCGCGATTTGATCGATGACCAACTCGTGAACGTCCTGCCGCTTTTCAAGAAACCATCGATGAATGATCATTGCAGGCGCAATCGAATAGATAAGCAGCGCCAGCACGTAAGTCGCGTTGAACATGCGTTCGAGATTGCGATACTCGTCGACGCGTCGCCCCCCGAATGTCGCGAACAACAACGGCGATGCCAGGGCAAGCAGCAACCCGACGCAGGCGCTCGCGGATACGGAGACTATCGCCCCCCGCCGTCGCAACAACCGGGCGACCAACAGAAGCAGCGCCGGGAACGCGAAAGTCGTGTGAATGGTTCCCGCGATCAAGGCACCGGTTGCCGGACGCTTCCACCGCAGCGCGACGTACATGGCAATGGCAAACGCCATGCCTTGTCGGATCTGGAACAGCCCCATCGTCGCCAGACCCACCGGGATCACCGACCACAGACACAAATCCAATATCGGACGTCGCGTATTCCAGAGTGCCGAGATCATGGCAACGTTGAGCACCACGACCGTGATCCGCACGCCATCCTCCGGGTCCACGCCCAGCGCGTTGATCGCCAGCACCCAGGCTCGCCAGCCGAGTTCCTCCGTCATCACGCTGGTGGCAAAGCCCAGAAACGACGATCTGCCGGCCCATATGTTCGTGAACCAGCCGATGTCGGTCAGGCGGAAGTAATTGATGTAATTGTCCTGATCGAGAAGCTGGCTTCTGTCGCCAACAACCATGAAGCTCAGGACTACGCCAGCCAATCCGACAAAAACGAATGTCGACGGCCGCATCCATCTTTTATCGATCGAGATGGCGATCTTGCCTGGCGAGACGGAGAGTTTCATCGCAGCGTGGCCTTGTCGCAGGAATGTTCAGCCGCGCGGGAATCCGTTTCACATGCCGCCCGCTGCGGCGGACGCGCATGATCGGCACCGCTCAGGCCCATGCTCAGGAAAAGTTGCTCCCATAGCGAAAGAATGCGCGACGGGGCGAATTTCGCAGCCACGCCGTTCGCCATGCTCGCCATTCGCTCCCGCTCCCGATGGTCGACCATCAGCTTCAGCAAAGCGTCGGCGAGCGCGCCGACGTCACCGGCCGGACTCACCAGCACTCCGTCGACGCCGTCACGAATGATGTCCCGCGGCCCCACGTCGCAGTCGAAACTCACTGCTGCGCAACCGCTTCCCATCGCTTCCATCAGCGTCATCGGCAGCCCCTCGAATCGCGAACTCATCACGTAGAGATCGGCACGACCGTACCACTCCCCGATATTTCCGGCTCTCCCCGGCATCAGGACCAGGTCATCCAGTCCACGCTCCGCGATCGCCGACTGCAGCGTCCCGCGCGCGTCCCCCTCGCCGAGAATGACGAGTTTCCAGCCTGGCACACGTTCGTGAATCCTTTCGAATGCCTGGATCAGCAGATCGAATCCCTTTTGCGGCGCCAGGCGCCCGACGGCCAACAACAGCCGCGTATCGGCCGATATCGTCTCCAATGGCGCAAGCCGAGGCTCCATGACCTCCATCGGCAGCGCAACAGGATTGGGAATGATGCTCACGTTCCTGCACCTGCAATGACGCTCAAGCCATGCGCCGGTCTCCGCCGTCAGTGCGACCACCGCATCCGCGTGTCTGAACGTGAGGCTCCGCAGCGTCTCCCATACAGCGTTCATGCGAAGCATCGGCGGATGATTGTGCTCGGTGGCGATCACTTTGAGCCGCAACCCGATACCGCCGAGAATGCCCAGAACCGACGGCACCGTCATCACCCCGATCACGACATCGGGGCGCCGATCCTTGAAGAGCCGGCGAACCGCTGCGAGGCGCCGGACGTTCGCGAGCATTCCGTCAAGCACCCCCGATGAAGCACCCGCCAACGCCAGGTCGACACGCGCCACCCGACTGTCCAGTTTGTAGAAGTCCGCGTCCGAAGACACGAATGTCGCGACCGTGACATCACATCCGCGCTCGGCCCAATTGTTGGCGAGATTGGCCGTGACGCGCTCGGCTCCGCCGCAACGCATCGAGTGATTGAGCAACACGATCTTCATCGGCATTTAGCGTCCTGTTCTCGAAAGGACGAGATAGCAGCCCAGCGACGACGCATGCATCAGCGCGCTCGCAAGCAGGATGCCGGCGATACCCATCCAGCCAACCAATACGTAATCGCCGAGCGCCTTTACGCCGAAATTGATCATCGCAATCGCGGCCATCGCCCGAAAGCGCCCTTCGCTGGCGAAGCACTGAACCAGAACGAGCACGGCGAAATAAAACGGAAGCTGTATCAATCCCCATCCGAGAAGGGCCGATACCGCCAGCGTGTCCTGTGGACCGAAAGCACCACGCTGGAACATCAACCGCACGCCCTGCGGCGCGCCCAGCCAGCCCGCGACCGCAACAAGACTGCCACCGGCGAACATCACCGCTGCCCACTTGAACGCCGTCGTGCGTGTCCTGTCCGGATCGGCGCTGTTCAGGATGTCCGCGAAAACGGGCAGCGTCGCCCGGCCGATCGCGAGTGCGCCCATGCTCAACAGCAGGCCCAACAACCGATTGGCATAGCCGAGCGTTGCGATCGCGCCGCTGCCGAGGTTTGCGACGAAGTACTGGTCCAGCGGCGTCACGAGGCTCATCACCATCTGCCCCACCATGAAGACCCCAAGCGCGCGATACATGGTCGGCCACTGCGAAGACCGGAAGCCAAACCGCAGGCCCGGGCGGATTCCGTCGGCGCGAGCGGCCAGCACGCTCAAGCAGACCGCTTGCAACAGGAAGCCCGTTGTCGTCCCCCAAGTCAGCGGGACATAGGTGTTCTTGTTCGGCGTGAGCCATATCCAGACGAGGAGCACACCCGCCGGAATGCATTCCAGCAATGTATTGACATGACGCTCGCGCGCTTGCAGGCGTGCGCCCGACACGCAGATCAGCAACGTAAAGAAAGAAATGAACGACATGCCCCGCGCCATTTCACGGGACAGCTCGGCCGTGCGGTACGGCAGATGGGTATCCACCACTGCCAGGACGGCATCCCATGCACCGTAGAGCGCGCCGGCAAGCAGGGTGCCCAACACCAGGCTTGCTCCCCGCAATTCGCCCAGAAACAGCGTTCGCTCCCTTTCCGGGAGCTTCTGCAGGCGAACCAGCGTCGGTACGAGGACGACACCCAATACCGTCGCCACGGTCCCGGGCACCCACGTGATCATCGTGAGTGTCAGTTGGTACGCGTCGACCGCGGCGCTGATGCCGTAGCGATACGCAATGGCCATTTCCTTCATGGCGCCTGCCGACTTGCCGACAAGCACGAAGAAGGAAACGAGCATCGCGCTGCGCAGGATGCGCTTGTGATCGGCATGAACTGCCGCCAAGCGGCTGCCGATTCGGTCGATTACGGGTGTCAAGGCATGCGCCCTTAAACAGGCCGAGGGCCCGCGAATCCGAAAAGCTTGCGTGAAAGTCGTTTCGCCCGGCGGACCGGCCACGATCCGCCGGGCGTACGCGTTCACCCCAGATAGTCGATATACCAAGGCATCGCGCGCTCGATTCCATCGAACAGGCGAATCGAAGCGTCATAACACAACAGCCTTCTTGCTTTGTCGACGCTTGCTTGCGAGTGCCTTACGTCCCCGGCACGAAAGTCCCGGTAAACGGGACGCGCGTCATTCCGGATGCCGTTTTTCACCAATGCCGCCTGCAACGCGGCGAACAGCTCGTTCAGCGTCGTCCGATCGCCGATCGCCACGTTGTAAACCTCGTTCCTGCTCGCATCGTCCGCCGTCGCGGCGAGAAGATTCGCTTCAATGACGTTATCGACGAAACAGAAATCGCGACTCGTTTCGCCATCGCCGTTGATGAACACCGGCTCGTTCCGAATGAGCGCGATCGCCCATTTCGGAATCACGGCGGCGTAGGCGCCATCCGGATCCTGACGCTTCCCGAATACGTTGAAATACCGCAAGCCGATCGTCCGGAACCCGTAGTTCCGCGCAAAGACTTCCGCGTACATCTCGTTCACGCACTTCGTTACCGCGTAGGGAGACAACGGCTTGCCGATCCGGTCCTCGACCTTCGGCAAGCCCGGATGATCGCCATAGGCCGAACTCGATGCCGCATACGTGAAACTCTTGACGCCGGCATCGCGGCCGGCGACCAGCATATTCAGAAAACCGCTCACGTTGACTTCGTTCGTGGCAATCGGATCGATGAGCGAACGCGGCACCGAACCGAGCGCCGCCTCGTGAAGCACATGGTCCACGCCATTGCACGCGTTGCGGCAATCCTCGAGCGAACGGATATCTCCTTCGATGAATCGGAAGCGACGCCATTGGTCCGGCGTGACGAGGCCGCGGACCTCGTCGAGGTTACGTAGATAGCCCGTCGACAAATTGTCCAGGCCGACAACCTGCTGATCGAGGTTCAGCAATCGCTCGAGCAGATTCGAACCGATGAACCCGGCCACGCCCGTGATGAGCCAGGTCTTCGGATCCTGTTGCAGCGCTTGGCTGGTTCTGGCGTAGCAGTTGCACATGTCGGTGTCGGGTCGAATTGGCCGGAGGCGGAAGCGAATCGAACGGCAATGTCTTACAGACGAATATCGGTCGAATCCACGTGAAAGACGGACTTCAGATCGTAGAAGACATGGTCGGGCCTGCCGAATTCGTGAATGGCGTCCGCGCCGAACTCGGCAAACTCCCGATGTGCAACCGCCAGCACGATGGCGTCGTATTCGTTCTTGGACGGTCGATCGATCGGATTAATGCCGTACTCCTTCCACGCGGCCTCTTTCGATACCCACGGGTCATATACGTCGACGCTGACGCTGTACTCCGCGAGTTCCTTGATGATGTCGACGACTCGGCTGTTGCGTAGATCAGGGCAGTTTTCCTTGAAGGTCAGCCCCAGGACCAGCACGCGCGCGCCTTGAATATCGATACGCCGCTTCGTCATTGCCTTGACGAGCTGGGCCGCCACATACCGCCCCATTCCGTCGTTCAACCTGCGTCCGGCCAGGATGATTTCCGGGTTGTATCCGATCGCCTGCGCCTTGTGCGTCAAATAGTAAGGATCGACGCCGATACAGTGCCCGCCGACGAGGCCCGGAACGTACGGGACAAAATTCCACTTGGTGCCGGCCGCGACGAGCACCGACTCGGTGTCGATGCCCATCTTGTTGAAAATGATCGCCAATTCGTTGACCAGCGCAATATTGACATCGCGTTGCGTGTTCTCGATCACCTTCGCCGCCTCGGCCACACGAATGCTCGACGCCTTGTGCGTGCCGGCGGTGATGATCTCCTTGTACAAACCGTCGACGATATCCGCCACTGCCGGCGTCGAACCGGAAGTCACCTTGCGGATCATTGGCAGCCGGCGGGTCTTGTCACCGGGATTGATCCTCTCGGGACTGTATCCCGCGAAGAAATCCACGTTGAACGTCAGGCCCGAAACGCGCTCGAGCACGGGTACGCAAACTTCCTCAGTGGCCCCCGGATAGACCGTCGATTCGTAAATCACGATGTCGTCCTTTTTGAGTACGTGGCCAACCGTCTCGCTCGCGCCGATCAAGTGGCGCAAGTCCGGCTGCTTGTGCTCATCGATCGGCGTAGGTACGGTCACGATGAAGACATTGCAGTCCGCGATGTCTCCTCCGTCCGCCGTGATCTTCAAGTGCCGGGCCTGCGCCAGCTCCTGAGTGCTCACCTCGAGCGTCGCGTCGTGACCCTCGTTCAGGGAATCGACACGCGAACGACTGGTGTCGAACCCGACCACCGGAAATTTCTTGCCGAATTCCACGGCCAGTGGCAGGCCAACATACCCCAGGCCAATCACCCCGATCCTGAATTTGAGATTAGACATACGCCCCCCAAGCGCGACACGGCTTCATGCCGAAATCCCGAAACCGGAAACCGCCTTCAAACTGGTCAGGTACTTTCATAGTTATACGAAACATACCTGTAGCTTCCGTACTTTCCGCCATACCTGTAGTTTCCGCCTCGTGTCTTCATTCCGTTGAAGATCAGGCCGCTCACGTGCGAACCGCTTTGCACCAGCTGCTTGACGGACTCCACCACTTCGCCGACACGTGTCTGGCCGAAGCGTGCAACCAGGAAGACGGTACCCGCGATCGTCGCGATGATGGCCGCGTCCGTGACGGCGAGTACCGGCGGCGAATCGATCAGCACAATGTCGTAGTCGGCGGACGCCTTCTGCATGAACGAAAGCCAGTTCCTGTTCATCAGCAAGGCCGCGGCGTTCGGCGGCAGCGTTCCGGTCGTCACGAGATCGAGGTTCGGCACGCTCGTCTTGCGGATGATGTCGGCGGCGGATCGCGTTCCGGCGATGAAATCCGCGATGCCGGCCCCGCGCTCTTCGCCGAAATACTTGTTCAGAATACCTCGACGCAAATCGCCATCGACCAGCAGGACCCGCTTGCTTTCGGCCAGCACCACCGCCAGATTGGCCGACGCAAACGACTTGCCGAGGCCGGGTGACGGCCCCGTCAACAGCACCACGTTGTTACGAGCGTCCAGCATTGCGAATTGAAGTGCCGTGCGCAGGCTGCGCAGACTTTCGATGGCCGGGTCTCCCGGGTACAAATTCGCGAGCAGACTTGCCTGACCGGCTGCCGTCGATTCCGTCATGTTGGTCGCGAGCTTGCGTTGCTGCTCGCTGTGCGGAACCGTTGCATAGACGGCCAGTCCGCTTTGCGCCTCCAGCGAGCGCACGTTCGTGACACCGGTGAAGAGCTTGTCACGCAGGAACGCCGCACCCGCGCCGACAAACAAGCCCAGCAGCGTCGCGACGACGACCACGACCATCTTCTTGGGAAATACCGCCCGCTCGGGCAACGAAGCGGTGTCCACGAGACGGACGCTGCCGATCTTCCCCGCCTTCAGCAGGCTCAATTGCTCGATGTTGTTCCTCAACGCCAGGTAGAGATCCGTATTCATCTGGACATCACGCTGGAGTCGAATCGCATCGCGTTGCGCGGTCGGCATGCGCTTGATCTGATCCGTCAGTTCGCCGATATAGCCCTGCGTTTCGGCAATTTGCTCGTCGATCGCCACTACGCCCGGATGCATGGGACCAAAGCGCGTCAACAGTTCCTGACGCTTCTGCCTCAGCGTGAAAAGTTGCTGCTCTGCGTCCGACGACTGCGCGAGAATGGATTTCCCTTCTTCCGTCAGGTCAAGGACCTTGTGCGTGTTCCGATAATCGTTCAGCCGATTCTCGGCCTGTTCAAGATCCCGTTTCATCTTCGGTTCCTGACTGGCGAGAAACTGCAGCGAGTTCTCTGCTTGTGCGGCTTTCCGATCCACGTTTTGCCTGATGTACTGATCGCCGATTTCGTTGAGGATCGCGCTGAGCAGCTCCGGATCGTCGGATCGAAGCGTGGCGCTGATGACGCCCGACTGCTTGCCGAGTTCCTGGATCCGCAGTTGCTTCTGCAGGTCTTCGATCGTGTCCATGCGCGATCCGCGGACAAGATCGAACCTCGCCCCTGCAGCGCCGTTGATTCCGCGCACGAAGAGGTGGATCGGGCCCGCAGACGCCGGGAATGTCTCTGCCGTCCCGACACGGCCGTTGACCGGCTGCTCGAAGCCCGGACCGCTCAGTTCATAGCGGCCGCGTGCCAACGCGACGAGCTTGTACGGCTTGCCTTCGAGCTGTTTCGGCACATCGAATGCCGCGACGTCGATCGACTCCTTGCCCCACGTATAACCGCCAATACCGAAGAGTCCCGGCACGGACAGGCCGTCATGGCGACGCGCAAGCCATCCGCCAATCACCGGGAAGCGATGCGGCTTCGCATGGATAAAGAGCTTGAGCTTGTCGACCGCTCGCGACACGACGAGACGCGAGCCGAGAATCTGGATTTCCGCATCGGCGGTCGATTTGACGTCGAACATCGTCGACAGCGTGCCGAGCAGGTCCTTTGCCGCCGACGCATCCGGGCTGTCCTCGATCTGGACCAGGATGTTCGACTCGTAGATCGGCGTCACGAGCAGCGCGTACAGAGCGCCGATGAAGATGAATACCGCAGCAATCGCCGCGATCAAAAGCCGATTGTCGAGCAGGACATCGAGAACCGATGCGAGATCGAGTTCTGCCGTCTCGACGACGTTCACGTCTGGGCGTTGGTTCGATTGGGTCATGAGTACAGCCGATTCCTTCAAGTAATGATCTTGGTTTGCCCGGACGACCTTCCTTGCCTTGTGCCCACCCTTGCGAGGCGTCGAGCCACGGGTTAGCTAAGCTTCCGGATTCGCTGCACCCAATCGTCAACGCCCATCTCGATCATCTCGAGGCACTCCTCGAACTTCCGTCGCTCCTGCCCGAACGGATCGGCAATGTCAAAGCGTCCGTAGTGCCCCAGCGTGAAGACCCGACCGCGCGCGAACGGATAGGCGTGTTCGATCGCCCGGCGGTGCCCGTCCTCCACCGCGAGAATGAGATCCGCCCGGCGGCACTCATAGTCCCCAAGTTGCCTGGCGCGATGTGGCCTGATGTCGATCTCGCGTTCCTCCATCAGTTCGATGGAGCGCCTGTCGGCCGGCTGTCCGACCCGCGCATCCAGGCCAGCCGACCGGACTTCGACATCCGTCAGGCGCTCCCGCAGCAGCCCCTCCGCCATCGGGCTGCGGCAAATGTTCCCGACACACACGACAAGTATCGAATGCATGGCAGTATCAGTTCACGGCGCCACGGCCAGCATTCGCACCGATTGCCGTCGGCACGAGCTGATTGATCATCCGGCTCCAGCGGGTCAGGCCAGTCGCGTCGACATATACGACATCCTTCGGCTTCAGCTCGAAATGCTCCGCAAGTGCATAGGCGACCGGCGACTTGCCGTTCAGACGGAAGACTTCCGGCCGAGCGGGATCATCGGTTGCACGGATCACATAGACCGCGGCCGGATCGCCGGAATTCGGATTCACGCCCTGCACGCTCGCCAGCGCATCGCTCAAGGTCAGGCGTCCGTCATGCATCGGGAGCCCGGTCGGCTTGCCGACCTCGCCCGTCACAAAGACCTGGTTGTAGGTCTGCGGCACGATGCGGATGACGTCACGATCCTTCAGCATGATCTGCGCGGTGTTCACGCCTTCCGCCGCCATCTCCCCCAGGTTCAGCCGGAATCGCTTTCCGTTCCGCAGCAGTTCGATCTGGCTGAGGTCGCCCACGCCGGACTGCACGCCGTTCGCCTCGCCGAGCACCTCGGCCAGCGACATCGGAACGTCGGTGATCGGCTTCACGCCAGCCAGCGCCACTGGCCCCTCGACAAAGACACGCTTGCTGCGGTACGCCACCACACTGATCGTCAGTTGCGGAGACCGGATGTACGGTTGCAGCGCCACGGTCAATCGTTGCTGCAATTCGATCGTCGTCAGGCCCTGTGCGCGGAACGCCCCGATGAACGGAAACTGGATGTTGCCGTCGTCGCCGACCGCGAATCCGGGGACCGCCTGCGAACTGAGTCCCGGGCCCGCCGGCTGCAAACCCGCCGTTTCGCCGATCGTGTAGGTCAGGTTCGGAATGACCAGTTCAGGGTGATTCCACACGATGATCGACAGCACGTCCGCAGGACCGATGCGATACGGCGCAACAGCGGTCATCAACTGCCTGTATGCATCGCCCGACGTCTGCAACCTGCTTTCGCGCTGCTGCCTGATGATGGCCGGCGTGATGGTGGTAACCACAGGAAGGACCGACGGTTCGTCCGCATCGATCGACGCATGCGGATCGAACTGCATCCCCGGTGCGAGTGCGCAAGCACCCATGATGAGCGGCAGGACCGACGTGCAAGTCATTCGTGCGAAACGAGAAAGGAAACGCATAGGCCAGGTGACATATAAAAATAGTTATTTATCTTCGTTGCCGGGCACCCCGACTTTCAAACATCCATCCCGGCAAGACCGCCGGATCACGACAACCGGTTCATTGCACCGCGACTTGCGGCATGTCTTCCTTCATGCCTGTTGCACGGAGATGCATTGCCTGAATATCGGTCAGGCAGCCGAAACATGCGTCCGCGGTTCTTCTGGTCGCCCAACTCTCACGACGATCCATCTCGGCACCTTGAACCGCACGATGCATGCGTAGATCCACACATACATGACTGCGAACAGCACCACGAACGTGAACAGCACGACGGTGTTGCGCCAGAACAGTGTCGCAGGCCCGACGGCCAGCAGGCAGAGCAGCCACAGGTATGGCGACGTGAACGAGTTCCGCTGCGTCAGCTCGCGTGCCTGTTTCGTTCCGACCACCCAGCGCATGATTCGCTTGTACACGAGCATGTGAAGGTGCACGCCGTCCGGCAGGCCCGGCGACATGCCGCGCAGCAGCTTCTTGCGGTAGATCGAGAAGCATGTCTCGAAGATCGGGTACATGAACAGCAGGATCGGATACCAGGCCGAAACCTGCGGGTTGCGCTGGACCAGGACGATCGACAGTTCGGCCAGCATAAAGCCGAGGAAGTAGGCGCCACCGTCGCCCAGGAAGATGAGCCCGGCCGGAAAATTCCAGACGAAGAATCCGAGCACGGCGCCCATCATCATCAGCGACGCGGTCATCACGACTTCGTCGTGGACCTCGAACGCGGTATACGCGAGCGACGCGAACATCATGATCGACACCATCGACGCGAGCCCGTTGAATCCGTCGATGATGTTCACGGCGTTGGCGAGCCCAGCCACCGCCACGACCGTGATCAGGCCCGCGACGATCGGGTAGCTGAGCAAGAAGTCGACCGGCGGCACGCTGGTGCGCGTGACGGCGATATCGAGCAGCCCATAGCCGAGCCCAGCGGCAAACATCGTGCAGAACAGCCGCGCACGCGCCGACACGCGCTTCGTCACGTCCTCGGCGAAGCCCGAAAGGAATGCGGGCGCGCCGCACAGGCACACGTAAAGCAGGTCGCGCGCGATCGTCGGATAGCGCCCCCACAACACGGCGATCGACACGACGACGCCGAACAGGATCCCGACGCCGCCGATGCGCGGCACCGGGCGCACGTGAAATTTCTGCACACCCTGCATGTCGAAATCCACTCCCGCAAACCGCTGGTTGACACCGTGATAACGGATGATCAGCACGGTGAACAGCAAGGACGCCAGCATCGCCACTACGAAGTTCAACATTTTTTCACCCCGTTCCCGTCGCCTCGCATCACGCGCGCCCTTCACCCACGCGCATCCGCACCCCTGCCGCCGATCCGCACGCCCGTTCACTAACAGGTCATGACGCCCGTACGGTAAAAAACCCGACCTTCGCCCGGCTCCAACTCGAGCGCCGACGGCGCCGGCTTGCCCGACACATCGCTGAAGCCCGGCGGCACGCGATAGACGGCCGCGACCGGCGACATGGGATCGGCGAACACGGTCACGCCCCCCGCATAGCGCCGCGAATAGATGCCGCCGCTGTTGCGGTATTCCTCGCACGGCGCGCCGACCGACCGATCGAAGCCGCCATACTTGGGCTCGCTGCCGTAGTCCTGCACGGCGGAAATGGACACGGCACTCTTCGACCACGCATAGATCAGATAGGCGGCCATGGCCGACTGCGCGTTGTCCGCGGACGGTGCCTCGATCTCATAGATCGCGTAGAAGCCCTTGTCCTCCCGCTTCAATCGATCGGCGTAGTCGAGAATCGCCTTGAAGCGGTCCTTTCGGCGCGGCGGAAACATTTCCTCGGTGAGCACCGAGTCGACGGCCTTCGTGATGCGGCCAACCAGCGGCGAGTCGACCGGCCGATCGATCTGGTAATTGACCGTCACCGTCTTTCCCGCGTCATGCAATTGCGCAGTCACGCGTTCGAGCCACGCGACCTTGGCTTCCGCGAATCTTTCGGTGCCGGCGCGGTCGTCCGTGTACTGGCGAACGAAGCGGCCGTTGCGCTTCACGCCGCAATCACGCTCGACGTTCGAGGTCGAAAAGTTGTCGAGCGCGATGTCGCGGTACTGGCCGTTGACGAAATTGCCGACCTGCCAGGCCACCACCTGCGGATTCGAAATATCGAGCGGCACGATGGGCTTGTCGAAGAGCTTGGCCATCGTCTCGCCGTCGCAGCGGTACGCGATCCACTCCGGATGCGACTTCTCCCAGCTCGCGGGATCGGCGCGCGCCGGATCGCGGCCATACGGGAAGTAGGTGCTCAGCACGGTGTTCGGTGCGTACCGCTTCCAGACATCGGCGCGTGCCGGATTGCGCTTGTTGCCGTCGCTTTCGCCCCAGACGAATGCGTATTCGCTCCCGTGCTTCATGATCCACGTATCGGGTAGGCGGCTGGAAAACGTCAGGAACTTGCGCGGTTGCGGCGCGTCGCCTGCCGTCGCATGCACGGACACGCGGCACAGCAAGGCGCCCGCGAGCACAGCCAGCGCTCGCATCGTGTTCGTTACGCCCCAGTTTCGCGTTGTGCTCATGCTCACGATATTCCCGACGTGACGGCATCCCTGTCGATCGTTCCGTCCATGCCCGTGGCTGCTCGCCCGGGCGGCCAACCGCGCTTATCCAATCTTCAATGCGTGTACTTCGACATCCTGAACCGTGCATCCGTCGGCCCACACGCGCTCGAACGAACACACCATCTTCTGAAGTGAGAAATGCTGCTCGACGCGCTGACGGCACCGCGCCGCGAGCGCCGCCCTGTCCGTCGTGCGCAGCCAGTCGAGCGCGCTCCGCAAGCCGCTCGCGAGATCGGCCGAATCCTGCGGGCGCACCACCCAACCCGTGTCGCCGACGATCATGCGTGCGTCGCCGACATCGGTCGTCACGACGGGTGTCCCACACGCCATCGCTTCGACGAGCACGTTCGGAAACGCCTCGCCGGAGCTCGACAGGACGAGCAGGTCGAGGGCGTTGAGGATCGAAGGGATGTCATCGCGCAGACCGACGAGCATCACGCGCCGTTCGATGCCGAGTTCGCGAATAAGCGACATCAGTTCCGCGTTGTGCTCGTCCATGTTGCGGCCCACGAGCACGCAGCGGCCGCGGAATCCCTGCTGCGCCAGCATGCGCAGCGCCCTGAGCAGGTTAGGATGATCCTTCTGCACGTCCCAGCGCGCGACACACCCGAGGAGCGTCTCGTCCGGGCCGATGTTCCATGCGCAGCGCGTCGCCTCACGCGCACTGGCGTCGGCGCGGAAGCGATTGAGGTCATAGCCGTTCGGGATGTTCACGAACTTCGTCGCGTCGTAACCGAATGCCTTGTGCGTCGCGGTCGCCTCTTCCGAGCAACTGACGATGGCGCGCGGCAACAGGTGCGAGAGGCGCGCGCACAGTCTCGCGACGCGCAGCGTCATCGGAGAATTCTTGTCCCGGTCGAGGTTCGCATGGCGGACGCCCCAGGCAAGGTTGCCGATGCCCGCGAAACGCGCGACCAGCCCGCCGATCAGATCGGAGTGATACATCCACGTCTGGACGACGTCAGGCTGCGCGTTGCGCAGCACGCCATACAGCCGGTGCAGTCCGGATAGCGTGATGCGCCCTTTCGGCATGCCGAGCGGTATCACGGCGATCCCCTTCTCCAGCAGCCTGGGACCGTAGAACCCGAGCCCCTGCAGCGAGACGACGATATGGGCGGTCGATTGCGACGACGGGAACGTCGCCAGGCGGAACAACACGCCTTCGGCGCCGCCTTGTTCAAGGCAAGTGATGACGTGAACCACTCTCATATCGCCCCCGAATCGCGCCCACGCGCGCATACAACCGATCCCACCGCGCAAGGATGACCGCCGTCGAGAACCGTTCACGCACCGACGCCGCCGCCTTACGCCCCAATTCGCCTCTCAGGTATTCGCTCGAGAACAGCTCGCGGAGCGCCGCCACGAGGCCGCCGACATCGCGCCCGTCGACCAGCACGCCGTCACGGCCGTCCCGCGTCAATTCACGCGGCCCGCTCGGGCAGTCGAAAGCGACGCACGGCAGGCCGATGGCCATCGCCTCCATCATCGCCATCGGCAAGCCTTCGAAATGCGACGTCAGTGCGTAGATGTCGGCGTTCGCCATTTCGGCCCACAGCTCGCGCGTCATTCCCGGCAGGAACACGCGGCCGTCGAGCTTCAGCGCGCCGATCTGTCGCGCCAGCGCATCCCGTGTCGGGCCCTCTCCCCAGATGTACAGGTCCCAGTCCGGAAACTCGTGCGCCAGCGTGGAAAATGCATCGATCAGCACGTCAAACTGCTTGATCGGATGCAAGCGTCCCGCGGCGAGCACGCGCTTGCGGGAACCAGGCGCGCCCGGCATCTTCCAGAATCGCAGGACGTCGGCATCGACCGGATTCGGCAGGACGACGACGTTGCGTAGCGCGGGGATTTCCTTGCACAACGGATCGACGATTCCCGCTGTCAGCACGGTCAATACGTCGGCACGCGGATAGAGGCAGCGCGCCATGAATCGCTGGAACCGGCCGCGCGGCGCCGCGATCGGATTCGTATGCTCGCAGGCGATGACGGGGACGCCCGTTCCACGGCTCGCCGCGATTACGGCGATGTTGACGTGCGCGAGGAACGAGACCACGACGTCGGCACGTGTCGTCCTGATCAAGCGCCGCAACGCGATGAAACGTCGCCATGCGTTGAGCGCGCCGGTTGCGGTCGATCGCACGAGGTCGGCGAGATACACGATGCGAACGCGCGACGAGATCTCGTAGAAGCAATCGCCGCGTCCAGAGAACGTCGAAACGAGCGTCACGTCATCGCCGCGTTCCGCCCACGCGTTGACGAGCGTCGCTGCCACGCGCTCCGCCCCGCCGCCACCGAGAGAACCGACCACAAGCATTATCTTCACGGTCACAATGTCCGTTGACTTCGTAACGTGTCCGATCCGTCACGGACCTGACCGGTGTTCGCATCGAGCGCGAGATGCGCCTTCCGCCACGTGCGGCGCTTCGAATAGCCATGCTGGCGCGCCGTTCATTCACCTTCGCCGTAGACCTTCACGCCCGTGCGGTCGACCACCAGATGGATCGGCTCGCCGTCGCGAACGCTCGGCAGTTGGACCTCGAGCGTTTGCGCACTGCGGAACAGCGCTGTGCAGTTCGGCGCGGGCAAGGTGGCGAGCCGGGGCGCAGGCTCTGCGCGAAACCTTGCAGAGCGCGCAGCGGCAGGTGGAACACGCTCTTGAGGCCCAGCAATGCCTGGATCAGCGCGTCGCTATAGAGGCGCGGGCGCCCACACTTCGGTTTGGAGCGGGGTGTCCACGCAAGTGCGGCTTCATCGATCCACATCGTGACCTCACCTCGGTTGATCTGGCCGGCGTTGCAGGCCGCCCAGTTCCTGACGCGGTAGCACGCCTTCGGCTCGCGCGTCCTGCTCCTGTCCCTGCGCATATTCGCGGAAAAAATCGAGAATCTACGCAGGTACCCGAATTGTTAACAGCCACACCCCGGCAATTATTGCGTACATACGTCAACAAGCTTCGTAGCCGACGGTTTTATGCAACGACGCCGGCTCTATCCCATTCTCTTCGGCACACGTGCAGAGCATCGTAGAATTCGATGCACATCACGATAAAGACGGCGGGCAACTATTTGATGTTTTTCGTCAAATTCGTGGATTATTTTGCAATCAGAAGACGTCATCCTCTTTTCGAGGATGCCGACCGACCATGAAAATATAGGCATTTTTTCCGCACAAATCCAGAAATCTGCAGCCCGTCCACACACGAAATTCTAAAAGATCAATTTATGGGATGATCAGGCACATCGTCACGCATTATTGAATAACGTGCCAATCACTGCAGCCGGCTATGTAGGGCCAGAATTGCGCGTTTTCCGGACAATCTCGGCACCGCAATAAGCGAGAGCGCCTTCTGAGTCGGTGTTCAGGTCCAGCACGATGCCCAGTTTGAAACTCCGCTCCGTCACTGCGTAGCCCAATCAGCTTGGGGACCCTCTGTCTAACCGAACGTTCTCGCATGCTTTAAATGGCCGACCATCCAAACAAAAGATGGTCGCCTCTTCCAAAAGTCAATTTGCAGAACACCTGCTTTTTTTGCAAATTGCAAGGCAGAATGCGAAAAAGAATACAAAAATGAAATTATCGACTCGAAATGACAAGATCTCGCCCTCTCCCGGACACATCTGGACCACAAAGCGTCTGGCGATCGACCGAAAGTTGCAAGTATCTTTCGCTTCACTCGCCTGGCTTGCGCTTGCATTCAGCGCAAACAATAGCGCGTCTTTCGGCCGGGGAATATTTGAAATCGTTAGGCGGCAGGTTGCTTGCTATCCGCGCGCGGTCCGAGCAGAAGCTGGCGACGGCGGTGATCGAGACGCAATTGCAGCGGATCGCGGCCGTGACGGCCGTCGTGCGCGCGATCGACCAGCAAGGCGTCGACGAGCCGTCTGCCGATCTGCGGGCGATGCTCAAGTCGATGAACGAAGGCGTCAGCCAACGCCTGAGCGACAACGCCATGCTCAATACCGAAAGCAAACTGATTGCCGATATCCAGGAACTGATCGGTGCAGAAGCTCCTGACCCGGCCGTGGGACGTGGCGCTGCTGCGCAAGCACATCGCCGAGGCGTTCCGGCAATTCGGGCGTGTCGACGCGATGGTTCCGCCGCCGCAAGGCCGGACCGGCACGGACGCCGAATACGCCGACATGCGCGTTCCGCGCGCTGCGTACTCCGGCGAGATGCGCCGCCGCGCCCCACCTCGAGCGCGGCCGCGACGGCGCGATACCGGATTCCCTACGTCGGGCATTGAGGGATAATCGTTCGATTCGTGCGGAATCTGGCAATCCTCATGCGGGAAGCCGAATGTCATGAGACTGATCCAATCCGCCAGATTTTTGCACGAATGGTGCGCCGCCCCCTTGGGCAGAAACAAAAGGCCCCGGCCACGGGATATCCCCAGCCGGGGCGCGAAAGCATCCGATCTCAGGCACGAGGAGGGACGCGTATCAAGGTTAGATGCGCGCTTTAACGTTTAAAATTGTGTGAAATACCTATTTCGTCGCCGATTGAACACCAATAGGAAACTATGATCCGAACGCAATCGTAAGCATGGATGCCGGCAGATGGGGTAATCTGCGGCCCATCCTGTCAGTCAGAACACCCGAAAACCGGTGCAAAAGGGACGCGTTCATATAGATAGATTACCTCTGGATAGCGTCGTTATCCCACACCGCAATCACAGTTCCGGCTTTCCCGTCGTCGCCGGGTATGCAGGCGGACGTTCACATCGCCGCGTCATTCGTCTCGTGTCGGGCGCGTCAGGGCGGCAATGCCGGATACCGGGCAAGCGCATCCGGCACCGCCGACGCCGGCAACCCCCACGCTTGAACTCCGCGCAAGCGCCCACCCGTGCCGACGCCCTCCGTCAGATATGCACCGCGTGCCCCAACGCCCGCAACGCCGCCTCCTGCATCGCCTCACCGAGCGTCGGATGCGCGTGGATCGTCCCGCCGATATCCTCGAGCCTTGCGCCCATCTCGATCGACTGCGAAAACGCCGCGGCCAGCTCCGACACCCCTCGCCCGACCGCCTGCCAGCCGACGATCAGATGCGTATCGCGCCGCGCGACAACCCGCACGAAGCCATCGGTCGCCTGCAGCGTCATCGCCCGCCCATTCGCGGCGAACGGGAACGACGCGCTCAGGCAGTCGACGCCGGCCGCCCGCGCATCGTCCGGCGACCAGCCTGACGTCACGATCTCCGGATCAGTGAAGCACACCGCAGGAATCGACGCCGGCACGAACTTGCGGCGCTTGCCGGCGATCAACTCCGCGACCATCTCGCCTTGCGCCATCGCGCGATGCGCGAGCATCGGCTCGCCGGCGACGTCGCCGATCGCCCACACGTTGCGCATCGACGTCCGGCATTCGTCGTCGATGCGCAGCGCCCGGCCGTTGCGTTCGAGCGGCAGCGTCTCGAGGCCCAAGCCGTCGACGCGCGGCCGGCGGCCGACCGCGACCAGCACGCGATCGGCCGGCAGCGTCCGCTCGGCGCCGTCGGGCGCCTGCACGCGCACCGCGCCGTCGTCCGCGAGCCCGAGCACCTTGTGGCCGAGCCACAGCCTGACGCCGAGCCGCGCGAGCGAATCGGCGACCGGCTTCACGAGCTCCGCGTCATACGCGGGCAGCACGCGCTCCGCCGCCTCGACGACGCTGACGTCGACCCCGAGCTTGCGATAGACCATCCCGAGTTCCAGCCCGATGTAGCCCGCGCCGACGACGACCAGCCGCTTCGGCAACGTCTTCGGCGACAGCGCCTCGGTCGACGACACGACATGCCCGCCGAACGGCATCGACGGCAGCGCGACCGGCTCGGAACCCGTCGCGAGCAACAGGTGCTCGCAGCCGATCCGGATCGTCTCGCCGCCGGCGGCGACCTCGACGGTCTTGCCGCCGATCACGCGCGCGTCGCCGTGCAGCACGCGCACGCCGTTCTTCTTCAGCAGCGCGCCGACGCCGCGCGTCAGCTTGTCGACGACGCCATCCTTCCACGCGACGCTGCGCGCGATGTCGATCTCCGGCGTGTGCACGCGGATGCCGAGCGCGCCTTCGCCGGCCTGGTCGCGCGCCTGCTCGAAGGCGTCGGCGACGTGGATCAGCGCCTTCGACGGAATGCAGCCGATGTTCAGGCAGGTGCCGCCGAGCCGGTCGCGCTCGACGAGCAGCGTCGGAATGCCGAGCTGTCCGGCGCGAATGGCGGCGACGTAGCCGCCCGGGCCGCCGCCGATCACGAGCAGCGTGGTGTGTTCGTTCTTCATCAGGATCACTCCACGAACAGCAGCGCCGGGCGTTCGAGCAACGCGCGCACTGCCTGGATGAATTCGGCCGCGTCCATGCCGTCGACGACGCGATGATCGAACGACGACGACAGGTTCATCAGCTTGCGCGCGACGACCGCGCCGTCGCGGAACATCGGCCGCTCGACGATGCGGTTCACGCCGACGATGCCGACCTCCGGATGATTGATGACCGGCGTCGACACGATGCCGCCGAGCGGGCCGAGGCTCGAAATCGTGATCGTCGAGCCGGTGAGTTCGTCGCGCTGCGCGCGGTTGGTGCGCACCGCGTCGGCAAGCCGCGCGATTTCGGCGGAGATCGACCATACGTCGCGCGCTTCCGCGTGACGCAGCACGGGCACCGTGAGGCCGGCGTCGGTCTGCGTCGCGACGCCCATGTGCACCGCGCCGTGACGGGTCACGACGCCGGCTTCGTCGTCGAAGCGCGCGTTGATCTGCGGAAAGTCGCGCAACGCGATCACCATCGCGCGGATCAGCAGCGGCAACGGCGTGAGCCGGCCGCGCGCGTCGCCGTAGCGGCGGTTCAGTTCCGCGCGCAGCGTCTCGAGCTCGGTCACGTCGATTTCCTCGACGTAGCTGAAGTGCGGAATGCGCCGCTTCGCTTCCTGCATCTTGCGCGCGATCGCGCGGCGCAAGCCGATCACCGGCACTTCGGTCTCGTCGGTCCGTTCGTCGTAGCCGCGTGCAGGCTGCGCGTCTGCCCGGCTGCCGGTGCGCGCGTACGCATCGAGGTCCGCGTGCAGGATGCGCCCGGCCTCGCCCGTGCCGCGCACGTAGCGCAACTCGATGCCCATGTCCCACGCGCGCTGGCGCACCGCCGGCGACGCGAGCGGCCGCTCGTCCGGTGCAAGCGCCGCGCGCGGCGGCGCGGCGTGCTCGGCGCGCCGCGGTTCGGCGGGCGCGCGGCTCGCCGGGTGCGCTGCATCCGCGGACGGCGCCGCAGCCGGAGCCGCGACAGCGGCTGCTTCGGCCACAGCGGCCTCGCGCACGTCGGCGCCCGGCTTCAGGTTGCCGTCGCCCTCGACTTCGAGGCGAATCAGCTCGCTGCCGACCGCCATCATCTCGCCGATCCTGCCGCCGAGCGCAAGCACCTTGCCCGACACCGGCGACGGAATCTCGACCGCCGCCTTGTCGGTCATCACGTCGGCGAGCGGCTGGTCCTCCTTGATCGTCTGCCCTATTTCCACATGCCAGGCCACCAGCTCGACCTCGGCGATCCCTTCGCCGATATCCGGCATCTTGATGACGTGAATACCCATGTCAAGCCTCCATCACGCGTCGCAACGCATCGCCGACCCGGCCCGGGCCGGGGAAATACGCCCATTCCTGCGCATGCGGATACGGCGTATCCCAGCCGGTCGTGCGCTCCACGGGTGCCTCGAGGTGGTAGAAGCAATGTTCCTGCACGAGCGACACCAGTTCCGCGCCATAACCGCAGGTGCGCGTCGCCTCGTGCACCACGACGCAGCGCCCGGTCTTGCGCACCGACGCGACGACCGTCTCCAGATCGAGCGGCCACAGCGTGCGCAGGTCGATCACCTCGGCATCGATGCCCGTCTCCTCCGCCGCGGCAAGCGACACGTGGACCGTCGTGCCGTACGTCAGCACCGTCACGTCGCTGCCGGCGCGCACGACGGCGGCCGAGTCGAGCGGCACCGTGTAGTAGCCCTCGGGCACCGCGCTCGCCGGATGCTTCAGCCACGACGTGACGGGCCGTTCGTGATGGCCGTCGAACGGCCCGTTGTAAAGCCGCTTCGGCTCGAGAAAGATCACCGGGTCGTCGTTCTCGATCGCCGCGATCAGCAGCCCCTTCGCGTCGTACGGGTTCGACGGCATCACCGTGCGCAGCCCGCACACCTGCGTGAACATCGCCTCCGGGCTCTGGCTGTGGGTCTGGCCGCCGTAGATGCCGCCGCCGCACGGCATCCGGATGGTCATCGGCGCGGTGAACTGGCCCGCTGAGCGGTAGCGCAGCCGGGCGCCTTCCGACACGATCTGGTCGGATGCCGGGTAGAAGTAGTCCGCGAACTGGATCTCGCACACGGGCCGCAACCCGTACGCGCCCATGCCGACCGCCGCGCCGACGATCCCGCCTTCCGAGATCGGCGCGTCGAACACGCGCGACTTGCCGTACTTCGTCTGCAGCCCTTCGGTGCAGCGGAACACGCCGCCGAAATAGCCGACGTCCTGGCCGAACACGACCACGTCGTCGTCGCGCCCGAGCATCACGTCCATCGCGGAGCGCAGCGCCTGGATCATCGTCATCGGCTGCGTCGTCGTCGTTGCTTCTCGTTGCGTCATGATCACGCCCCCAGTTCCTGGCGCTGACGACGCAGATGCGCGGGCAGCTCCTTGTACACGTCGTCGAACATCGACGCCGGCGACGGAATCCGCTCGTCGGCCAGCGTCCCGAATTTCTCCGCTTCCTTCTGCGCGGCGATCACCTCGGCTTCGAGCTCGGCGGTGAGCGCGTCGTGCGCGCTGTCCGACCAGATGCCCTTGGCGATCAGGTGCTGCTTGAAGCGGGCGATCGGATCGCCGAGCGGAAAGTGGGTCCAGTCGTCGCTCGGCCGGTATTTCGACGGATCGTCCGACGTCGAGTGCGCGCCCGCGCGGTACGTCACCCATTCGATCAGCGTCGGGCCGAGGTTGCGGCGCGCCCGTTCGGCTGCCCAGCTCGACGCCGCGTAGATCGCGAGGAAATCGTTGCCGTCGACGCGCAGCGACGCGATCCCGCAGCCGACGCCGCGCCCCGCGAACGTCGTCCCCTCGCCGCCCGCGATCGCCTGGAACGTCGAGATCGCCCACTGGTTGTTGACGACGTTCAGCACGACGGGCGCGCGATACACGTGCGCGAACGTGAGCGCGGTATGAAAGTCGGCCTCCGCCGTCGCGCCGTCGCCGATCCAGGCCGACGCGATCTTCGTGTCGCCCTTGATCGCCGATGCCATCGCCCAGCCGACCGCCTGGATGAACTGCGTCGCGAGATTGCCGGAGATCGAGAAGAATCCCGCGTCGCGATCCGAATACATCACCGGGAGCTGGCGCCCCTTCAGCGGGTCGCCCTCGTTCGACATCAGCTGGCAGATCATCCGTTCGAGCGGCACGTCGCGCGCGATCAGGATGCTCTGCTGCCGGTAGGTCGGGAAGCACATGTCGCCTTGCCGCAGCGCCATCGCATGCGCGGCGCCGATGGCCTCTTCGCCGAGGCTCAGCATGTAGAACGAGATTTTTTTCTGGCGCTGCGCGATCAGCATGCGTGCGTCGAAAATGCGGGTCTTCAGCATCGCCCGCATTCCGGCGATCAGCCGCGCGTCGTCGAGATCCGGCGCCCATGGGCCGACGGCTTCACCGCGATCGTCGAGCACGCGCACGAGGCCGCGGGCGAGATCGGCGGTATCCGCCGCGGCCACGTCGATCGGCGGGCGGCGTACCGCGCCGGCCGGCGATAGATGCAGATAGGAAAAGTCGGTCTGGCAGCCCGGGCGCCCCGTAGGCTCCGGCACATGCAGACGCAATGGCTCTGACAGGCTCATCGTGTCGTCTCCACGCTCGATTTTGTCTCACGCTGATAGGGGCACGCGCGGCCGGTTGCCGGCGCGCGCGTGGCGTGGCGCGCGGATAAGCGCACCAACCTTGGGAATCTATGCAATGCCGCTCTGGCCGTCGATGCCCAACCCGCTCGATCGTGGTGAGCAGATTTGCCATGCCGGGTGCGCCTGGGGCGCACGGCTATGCGCGCTCGCCGCGCGCCGTCGTTGCAGCGTGTCGGATCGTTCCGGAAATTCTTACCGCTGCGGCAATCGAGATGAAGGAGAAGAAGGGCCGCGCGCGAGGCGCGCGGCCGCCCGAGCCTGCGCTCAGAACATCTGGCGCAGGCCGATCGCCGCGCCGACGTTGTTGGTCCGGCCGATCTGGTCGACCCTGCCCGTGGCCGGGTTGGTTGCGCCCGGATAGTCGGCGGCGAATGCGCCGTTGCCGCGCGCGACATCCACCGTGCCGTACACCTCGGTGTGCTTCGACAGCGCATACTCGGCCAGCACGGTCGCGGAGTAGTTGATGCCGGCGCCGAGCGTGCCGTCGAGCCGCTCCGCGTTGCGCGCATGGCCGTAATAGCCGGCCACCGTGATCAGCAGCGGCGCGGTGGCCTGCCAGTTCGCGCCGACGTAGAACGTATCGTCGATGCGGTTCGGGCTGCCCGCGCGCAGCGTCGGCGCGCCGGCCTGCTGCATGTTGAAGTCCGTCGTGCCGGTCTTGTCCTGGCCGTGCAGCCAGCCGGCCAGCAGCCGCACGGCCGGGGCGACCTGATACGCGCCGCTCACGTGCACGAAGTTCACCTTTGCGCCGTTGACCGAACTGCCGTTCAACGACGATACCGAGGTCTGGTGGAAGCCCGCGTTGATCGACGCCGGCCCGTGCGCATAGGTCAGCTCCACGCCGTACGTGCTGTCGAGGCCCATTGCGCCGGCGTGATTGCCGAAGCCGTAGATCGCGTCGACGCTGAAGCCGTTGTACGAGAACTGGTACTTGACGGAGTTCGGCACCGTCAGGAAGTTGCCGATGCCGTTGTACATCCAGCTGTCCTGCCAGTAGTTGCCGACGGTCAGCGGGTCGAAGGTGTCGCCCGTCGTGTCGTACAGCGGCGCGTACTGGTTGCCGAAGGTCAGCGTGCCGTAGCGGTTGCTCGACAGCCCCACGTACGCCTGCCGGCTGAACAGCGTGTTGGCCACGTGCAGTTTTCCGTCGCCGAGCTCGAAGCCGTTCTCGAGCCGGAACACCGCCGACAGGCCGCCGCCGAGGTCTTCGCTGCCGCGCAGGCCCCACCGGCTGTGCGTTTCCGGGCCGACCGTCATCCCGATCAGGTCCCGGCCGTCCGGGCCGGCGTTCGTTTGATAGCGAATGGCCGTATCGACGAGGCCATACAACGTGACGGAACGCTGCGCGAACGCGGACGACGCCGCAACGGCAAACACCGCGCCGATACCACTGGAAATGACGACGCCCCTCATGAATAGGCCTCCCTGATCGGTTGATTTTGTAAGCAGTCCGATTGCTTGTCGGCTGGGGATCGGAACTGTGATCGGGAGAATAATCGGTCATTTTCACCGCACATATTGCCGCCAATGGAGCGGTCCTTTCCATTCTCCGCAACAGTGCAGCGGCAGCGGCGACGGGCGCGCGCTTGTCAATGCGCAATGACCTGCCTATCTTCATACGTGATACTGGTTGCCACCTTCCGGAGAGCCTCCCCATGGTCGAAAAAAAACGAATTCATGCCGTGCTCCTCGCCGCCGCGATCGCGACGATGGCGCCGGCCTGTCCTGCTGCGCAAAACACCACCGACTGGCTGGCGAACACCTATGGCACCCTCGCCGCCCACGTCGGCAATGCCGCGCGTTCCATGTGGGTCGCGCCCGAAGGCGTCATCTATACGGCGTCCAATTGGGATGAGGACGAAGGCGGCGTCGCCGTCTACCAGAACGGCAAGAGCCTCGGCTCGATCGGCGCGCACGGCGAGTTTCAGGGCGGCGCGATCACCGGCAACGCGACGTCGATCTTCGCGGCGCTGCAGGCCAACAGGTCGTACGGCAGCGGCGCGGTGGGGCGATACAACCGCGCCACCAAGGCCCGCGACCGGTTCATCCAGGTCAGTGCGTCGACCAACCAGACGCGGGTCGACGTCGTCACCGGGCTCGCCACGGCGGGCTCGCTCCTTTATGCGAGCGACTTCTACGGCAATCGCGTCCGGGTCTTCACCACCGACGGCGTCTGGCAGAGGGACATCAACGTGCCGGGCCCGGGCGCGCTCGCCCTTGATGGCGCCGGCAACGTCTGGGTCGCGCAGAAGAGCGCGGGCACGATCGTCGAGTTCGGTCCGACCGGCGCGCTGCTGAACACCATCCGGATGGCTGGCGACTCGCGGCCATCGGCGCTCTATTTCGACGCGTCGTCGAAGCAGCTGATGGTCGGGGACGAGGGTCCCGACATGAACATCAAGCGCTACGACGTCGCAGGCACGCCGGCGCTGGCAGGCACCTTCGGCATTCGGGGCGGCTATCTCGACACCACGACGGGCATCAAAGGCCAGGTCGGCGCGCAGCGCTTCACCCGCGTCGCCGGCATCGGCAAGGACACCGCCGGCAACCTCTATGTGCTCAACAACCCGTGGGGCGGCAGCTGGGACCTCGGCCGCAACGGCGCCACCGATATTCATGCGTACAACGGCGCCGGCAACCTGCGGTGGACGCTTCAGGCGCTCAACTTCGAGGGCATCGCCGCACCGGACCCGGTCACGGACGGCGCGCTGTTCTATGGCGGCACCCACATCTACAGCGGCAGCGCGGGCGGCGCCTTCGTCGCGAACACCGTCGATCCGTTCACCTACCCGTCGGACCCGCGCATCGACATGAACGACGTGCAGCGCGACGAGCATTTCGGGCTGCTCACGTCCGTCGGCGCGCACCGGATTCTCGTGGCGGCCGGCCAGAACCCGCCGATCTACTACTTTTTCCATTTCAACGCGGCGAACGGCTATATCGCGATTCCGGATGCATCGATACCGGGGCCCGCGTTCAATACGACCCTGCGCGTCTCGAGCGGATTCAGCATCGACGGCAACGGGGACGTCTGGGCCGGCCTGGACAAGACGGGTGCCATCTATCACTACCCGCTGACCGGCTTCGACGCCGGCGGCAAGCCGTCATGGGGGCCCGGCGTCCCGACCCGCGTTCCCGCGAGCGTCCAGCCGCTGACGCGCATCGTCTATCTCGCGGACAGCGACACGATGATTCTCGGCCAGGGCATCGTCGGGAGCACGGACTGGACGGCGATCGGCACGCGGATCGAGGTGTATCACGGCTGGCGTGCGGGCAATACCACCGCGCCCAACCCGGTGATCACCCTTCCCACTTCCGGCGCGAAGTCGATGGACGCGGCCGGCAACCATCTGTTCGTCGGCTACTGGTTCGGCGGCAGCGGGCCGGCCAGGCCGAACGTCGACGCGTTCAACCTCACCACCGGCAATCTCGATACCACGCTGGTCAATACCAGCAGCGCTACCGTTGACGCCAGCAGCGCGATCGATGCGATGTACGCGATCAGGGCATACCGCCGATCGACCGGCGAATACGTGATCACGAAGAACAACGTCAAGGGCAACAGCATCACCGTTTATCGGTGGACGCCTTGATCGTTCGGCATCCGACACACGGCGGCGCAATCCGCGCGGCGTCGCGGCACGGGTTGAACGACATGCGACGCCACCCGTAACCGATGTCCTATTTTGCTCATCCGGTCCGGCGACCAATTTTGGTTCATCGGCGAGCCTTATTGCACTGTCTCGCGAATAAACATTTTCGAATCACGCCGGGACAGCGCACCTGAAAATATAGGACAGGAGCCCCTCTTTTCAAACCAATAATCTAATCCGCTCAGTTATAAAACCGATCGGCGAGATAATTTACAAATTCCTACCGCCCGATGGGCAGCCCGGTCGGCTCGATCCAGCCGAGCCAGTATGCGAGAAGGAGCGCCAGAAACAGCGTGATCGACAACCCGACACGCGCCGCGAGCGCCCACGCCATTCGCTTGGTCGTTCCCCGATCGCGATTCATGTAGTACAGCGCGGAAATCAGGCTGCCGATAATCAAAATGAATGCGACAGCAACCAGTAACGTCTTCATCTTTAATGCCCTGCGAGATCAGAATCGGTTTCAATCAATGCGGCAAGCTTGCGCCGTTCGGCAGCGACGTCGCTCACGCCCGTCGCCGGCCAGTCCAATGCGACGCCGTTGGCCAGCGAGTCGCGCACGAGCGTCTGGTACTGCCAGTCGCTGATCCGGCCGTGTTCCATCGCACCTGCGATCTCGTGCCGGAATGCCGAAGGAAAGCTCTGGTACGCGCGTGACAGCGCCGCATACTGCCTCGCATCGATTTCCTTCGAGGACGGCATGGCAGCCCAGATGACGACCGCCACGATGGCGGTGAACGGGATGGCGGTATAGCGAAGAATGAATTTGAGCGGAGTCATGCAGCGAAAACTTGAGTCAATGCGAACAAGGGTTGTATCGAGGTTGGTGAAGCTTGGGCCATCAGCGGAAATCGCCGTCGGGCTCAGCGAGACCGGCACGCTGCCAGGATGCCTCGCAGCAAGTCGACCGGCGGCGGCGGACACCCGGGAATCGTCACGTCGACCGGCAGGATCGACGAGACGGGGCCGCACACCGCATAACTGTCGGCGAAAATGCCGCCCGTGCACGCGCATTCGCCCGCGGCCACCACGAGTTTCGGGCTGGGTGTCGCATCATACGCGGCGAGCACGGCCGCACGCATGTTCAGCGTCACGGGCCCGGTCACGAGCAGCAGGTCGGCATGCCGGGGGCTGGCGACGAACTTGATCCCGAGTCCCTCGATGTTGTAGACGGGATTGTTCAGCGCGTGGATCTCCAGCTCGCAGCCGTTGCACGAGCCCGCGTCGATCTGCCGGATGCACAGCGCGCGCCCGAGCAGATCGAGAATCTGCTGGCGAATCTGCTGCGCGTCGTGTCGCCATGCGTCTTCCGCCGCCGGCACGGGCTCGTCGGGAAAATCGGTGCGCGCGAATTGCCGGATGAGTTGCCACATCAGAGATCGTGCCCCGCGTAGTTCAGGTTGAACGATTTGTTGATCAGCGGGAAATCGGGAACGATGTTGCCGATGATCGCGTGCTCGAGCGCCGGCCAGTTCTGCCAGGACGGATCGTGGCAATGGCATCGTGCGATCACGTCGCCCGGTGCGAGCTCGAGCGCGACGAACACGTCGCCGCGCCAGCCTTCCACCCAGCCCACGCCTTGGGCAGGCGCCGCTGCGGGCGTCATGTCGACGGCAGGCGGGCCCTCGGGAAGATCGGCCAGCAGCGCGCGAATCACGCGCAGGGATTCATCGATCTCGGCGAAACGCACCGCGACGCGCGCGGCGACGTCACCGCGCGCGTCGCTGGCCGCAACGACAGCGAAGTCGTCGTACGGCGCCGGCCGCAGGTTCGCGCGCACGTCGAACGTCTGCCCGCTGGCGCGGGCCGCCATGCCGCGCACGCCGAAATGCTCGACGACATTGGTGTCCAGTCGTCCCGTGCCGAGAAATCGATCCTGCAACCCGGACTGGTCGTCGTAGATTTTTCGCATCACGTGGACGTCGCGTTCGATGCGTTCGCACTGCGCCGCCAGCACGGCCGCGTCCTCGGCGCGAACATCGACCGCCACGCCTCCCGGCACGATCCGGTCCATCAGATATCGATGCCCGAAGGTGCGCGCGTTCTCCCGTATCCAGTCCTCCTTGAGCCGCGAGAACTGGGCAAGCCCGAAACCGAACCCCGCATCATTGCCGAGCGCGCCGAGGTCGCCGAGGTGGTTGGCAACGCGCTCGCGTTCCAGCAAAAGCGCGCGCAAACGGAGCGCGCGCTTCGACAGCGCCACGCCACACGCCTGTTCGAGCGCCATGCAATAGGCCCACGAGAACGCAACGGTCGAATCGCCCGCAATCCTGGCGGCCACCCGCTGACCGCGCGACGCCGCGGTGCGTTCGAACAGCCGTTCGACGCCGCGATGGACGTAGCCGAGACGCTCTTCAAGGCGCAGCACCTTCTCGCCGACGACGGAGAACCGGAAATGCCCCGGCTCGATGATCCCGGCATGGATCGGCCCGACGGCAATCTCGTGCACGCCGTCGCCCGCAACCTGCACGAACGCGTAATCCGCCTCGCTCGACTCGAATGCCTCGACGCCCGTCGCCTGCCTTTGCAGCGGGAAATAATCCGCGGGCCAGTTGCCGTGATTGAGCCACGGCCGCGTATCCACGGCGCCGCGGGCCCGCAGGCCGGTCAGGTCGAAGATCGCCCGCTGCATGCGGGCCGCGCACGGAAACATCGGAACGAGATCGGGATAGTCGCCGCCGGCATCGGGCTTGCGCCCGATTGCGATGCGCGCCCACAGGATGCCGTCGTCGCATTCGTACGCGGCGTTCACCGCAAACGCGCCTTCGACGGCTTCGCTGCCCCACATCGCAACGAGCCGGTTGCGCTCCGCTCGCGCCGTCCGCGCAATCTCGAGCCACCCTGCTTCATCGGCGTCCACCACGCCCACCGGGATCTGGCCCGCACCGCGCGCGACGCGGGCGGCGGCAAGCTGCATCGTTTCGAGTCGCATGCGTCACCCCGCCAGCATCGTTGCGGCCTGGCGATACCACATCGCCAGGTACGGCGGCAAATAGAGCCCAAGCATCAGCCCCAGGCCCAGATGCACGAAGACCGGCAGCGGCGCGGGGCGATGCTCGAGCGGCCTGGCCGTCGTCGTCGCGCCGAACACCATGCGCTGCACGCGCGCGAAGATCGCCGCGAAGGCCACGGCGAGCCCGAGCAGCAGCAACGGCGCCGCCCACGGCAGCGTGTTGATGGCGGTCGTCAGGATCAGGAATTCACTCGCGAACACGCCGAACGGCGGCAAGCCGAGAATCGCGAGCGTGCCCAGCATCATGCCCCAGCCGACCGTCGGGCTGACCTGCAGCAGCCCGCGAATCCCGTCGATCGCCTGCGTGCCGGCCTTCTGCGCCGCGTGGCCGACCGCGAAGAAGATCGCCGACTTGACGAGGGAATGCACCGTCATGTGCAGCAGCCCGGCGAACGTCGCGACCGGGCCGCCGAGACCGAACGCGAACGTCATCAGCCCCATGTGCTCGATCGACGAATAGGAGAACAGCCGCTTGACGTCCTTCTGCCGGAACAGCGAGAACGACGCAACCAGCACCGACACGAGCCCGAAGCCGACCAGCAGCCGCCCCGGCAGGCCATTGCCCAGCGCGCCGTCGGCGAGCACCTTGCAACGCAGCACCGCATACAGCGCGACGTTCAGCAGCAGCCCGGACAGCACCGCCGAAATCGGCGTCGGGCCTTCGGCATGGGCGTCCGGCAACCAGCTGTGCATCGGCACGAGGCCGACTTTCGTGCCGTAGCCGACGAGCAGGAACACGAATGCGATCGACACGATGGTCGGGTCGAGGTGCGTCTTGACGGCGGCCAGGCTCGTCCACAGCAGCGCGTCGCCGTCGGCCAGCTGCCGGCTCGCGGCGAGGTAGAGCAGGATCGTGCCGAACAACGCCTGCGCGATGCCGACGCCGCACAGGATGAAGTACTTCCATGCGGCCTCGAGGCTCGCGGCGGTCCGATAGACGCTGACGAGCAGCACGGTCGCGAGCGTGGCGGCTTCCATCGCGACCCACAGCACGCCGAGGTTGTCGGTCAGCAGCGCGAGCAGCATCGCGAACATGAACAGCTGGTACATGCTGTGATAGAGCCGCATCCGCGCGGCCGTCATCCGGCCGCGGGCTTCCTCGACCTGCATGTACGGGCGCGAGAACAGCGACGTCGTCCAGCCGACGAACGCAGTCAGCGCGACGAGGTAGACGTTGAGCGGATCGACGAAGAAAGCCCGTCCGAACGCGAACGACGGGCCGTGCTCGACGGTGCGTGCGGCGAGCACGAGCGCCGCCGCGAACGTCGCGAAGCTGAAGCCGGCGTTCAGCGTGCGCGCGACATGCGTGCGTCGCACGCACGCAAGGCATGCGGCGGCCACGAGCGGAATGCCGAGCACGACTGGCACGACGTGGGCGTCACTCATCTTTGAGTTTCTCGAGGTGATGGATGTCCAGGCTGTCGAACTGCTCGCGGATCTGGAACATGAACACGCCCAGGATCAGGATGCCGACCAGCACGTCGAGCCCGATGCCGAGCTCGACGATCATCGGCATGCCGTTGGTGGCGGCCGTCGCCGCGAAGAACAGCCCGTTCTCCATCGACAGGAAGCCGATCACCTGGGGAATCGCCCTTGCGCGCGTGATCATCGCCATGAACGACAGCAGCACGCACGCGAGCGCGATGCCGAGCGTGCCGCGCGCGACCGACGTCGCGAGCTGGCTGATCGGCGCCGCGACGTTGAACGCGACGATCACCAGCACGATGCCGATCAGCAGCGTGGTCGGGATGTTGATGAGCGGCTCGACGTCGGCCTGCACGTTGAGCCTGCGCACGAGCCGATACAGGATCCACGGAATCACGCCCACCTTCAGCACGGCCGTCAATCCGGCGGACACGTACAGGTGCGCATCGCCCGTCACGATGCCGAGGATCAGGTTGGCCAGCACCAGCGCCACGCCCTGCAGCGTGTAGAGATGAATCAGCGACAGGATCCGCCGCTGGCTCAGCATCGCGAACGACAGCAGGAGCAGCACCGCCGCGAGGAAATTGATCAGTTGCGTCGCGTAGCCGTGCATTCACGCCCCCAGCAGCAGATGGACGAGCATGCCGATCACCGCGAGCAGGAACGCCGTCGCAAGAAACTCCGGCACCCGGAAAATCCGCATCTTCGCGTTGGCCGTCTCGACCACGGCGAGCGCGGCGCCGCCCGCCATCAGCTTGATGAAGAGCGCAGGCACCGCGAACACCAGCGCGAGCGGATTGCCCGCCGCGGCGATGCCCCACGGCATGAACAGGGCAAGGCCGATGCACGAGTACGCGAACAGCTTGAGGCTCGCCGCCCACTCCATCAGCGCGAGGTGCCGCCCCGAATATTCGAGGATCAGCGCCTCGTGGATCATCGTCAGCTCGAGGTGGGTGGCGGGATTGTCGACGGGCAGCCGGGCGTTCTCGGCGAGCGACACCAGCGTGAACGCGATGCCCGCGAACGCGAGGCTCGGATAGATCGTCAGCTCGCCCCGTCCGAGCGTCGCGACGATGCTCGTGAGCAGGGTCGACCGCGTGATCAGCGAGGCCGACAGCAGCACCATCAGCAAGGCCGGCTCCGCCAGGAAGCCGATCAGCATTTCGCGGCGCGCGCCGAGCGTGCCGAACGCGGTGCCGACGTCCATCGCGGCGAGCGACAGCGCGACGCGCGCGAGCGCAAACAGGCCGACGAGCGCGATCGCGTCCGCGGCGGGCGACAGCGGCAATTCGGTGGACAGCGTCGGCACGATCGCGCAGGCGAGCGTCATCGCCGCCCACACGACATAGGGCGCGCCACGGAACACCGGGCTGGCGTCGCTGGCGACGACCGACTCCTTGTTGAACAGCTTGTGGAGCATCCGGTACGGCTGCCAGATGCTGGGCGCGCGCCGGTTCTGCAGCCACGCGCGGCACTGGTTGACCCAGCCCGTGAGCAGCGGCGCGACGGCGAGCGCCACGACGATCTCGAGGGTTTGCGACAACACGCCGGATACGGTCACCATCGTCTCACCAGCAGCAGGAGCAGGATCAGCACGGCGAAGCTGTAGGTCAGGTACACGGCGATCTTGCCCGTCTGCAGACGGCCCGCCCATTCGCCCATGCGTTGCGCGAGCGTCGCGATGCGCTCGTAGAGCGCGGACCAGGTTCGGTCGGTGACCGAGACCCGATAGGCCGGCTGCGCATCGAACGGCGACGGCACGTGCCGCTCGATGCGCAGGAACGGCGCGAAGATCTCCCGGATCGGCTGCCCGAACCCTTCCGCCGTGTCCTGCATGCGCGCATTCGTGAACGGGAAGCCGCAGCTCCATGGCGCGGCGCGGCGCAGCCGGCCGTGGTAGAAGCGTCGCACCAGCACCCACGCGAGCGCGCAGCACGCGACGAAAAACAGCATGAACACGGCGGGCATGTAGCTGGCCCGCGCGGTCGACACGGGCACGAACAGAAGCCAGCCGTGGTTGTCCGCGCCGATGCCGGCGCCGACCAGCGTGCGCGTGACCCGGTCAAGAATCTTGACGAACTGCGCGGGCATCAGGCCGAGCAGCACGCCGGCCGCCGCGAACCAGCAGAACGCGAGCCGCTCCCAGCCATTCGCGTCGCGGGCGCGGCTCAGCTTCGCTTCTCTCGGCTGCCCGAGGAACACGATGCCGAAGAACTTGACCATCGTGTAACCGGCCAGCGCTGCCGTCATCGCGATCAACGCGGCCGTGATCGGCACCGTCATCGCGAGCACCGAATTCGGCAGGCTCGGCGTGAACAGGAAGCACTGCAGCAGGAGCCATTCCGCGACGAACCCGCTCAGCGGCGGCAAGCCGGCGCTGGCGACGACGCCGGCGAGCACGGCCCACGCGGTCCACGGCATGAAGCGGATCAGGCCGCCGAGCTTGCCGAGATTGCGCTCCCCGGTGGCGTGCAGCACGGCCCCCGTGCCGAGGAACAGCAGGCTCTTGAATGCCGCATGCGCGACGATCTGGTAGAGCATCGCCGTCAGCGCGAGCGCGGACAGGCTCGTCATGCCGTACGCGCGAAACAGCACCGCGACGCCGAGCGCGACGATCATCAGGCCGATGTTGTCGATCGACGAATACGCGAGCAGGCGCTTCATGTCGGCCTGGATCGTGCTGAACACGACGCCGAGCAGCGCGGTGCCGACGCCGAGCACGAGCAGCAGCACGCCCCACCACGCGAACTGCACGTGCAGCAGGTCGAACAGGGTGCGCAGCAGGCCGTACAGGCCGACTTTCAGCACGAAGCCGCTGAGCAGCGCCGATACGGGGGACGGCGCGGCGGGATGGGCATCCGGGAGCCAGACGTGCAGCGGGAACACGCCCGCCTTCGCGCCGAACCCGACCAGCGCGAACAGGAACGCGAGCGAAGCCCAGAGCGCATCGAGCGACTGCGCACGCATGTTGGCGAACGTGTAGTCGCCGGTGTGCGCCTGAAGAATGCCGAAGCACAGCAGCAGCGCGAGCGCGCCGACATGGGAGATCAGGAAATACAGGTAGCCCGCACGGCGGATCTCGCCGATCCGGTGGTTGGTCATCACGAGGAAGGTCGCGGACAGCGACAGCGTTTCCCACGCGACCATGAACACGTAGGCATCGTCGGCGACGAGCACGAGCGCGATGCTCGCGAGGCAGACGTGGTATTCGAAGCAGATGAGTCCCGGCGCGGCCCCTTCGCCCTTGCGGAAATAGCCGGCGGAGAACGCGCCGATCCCCGCGCTGACGACGCCGAGCACGAACAGGAAATAGCCGGAGAGCCGATCGACGCGCAGATGGAACGGCAACTCGGGCAGCCCGAGCGGCAGGATCGCGGTGGACGGTTCGGCAAAGATGGCGGCGAGCCCCGCCGCCCCGAGCAGCAGCCCGCCCAGCGCACCGAGCGGAAACAGCCCGTGCGCAACGAACCGCGTGCGATGCAGCACCCCGAGACCGAGCGCGCCGAGCGCGAGCCAGGCGGCCGCGACCAGCAGGACGAAATGGACGACCGGCACGGGTGCCATCCGGAATGTCTCCAGTACGCTCGGATTGGACGAGGAGCATGGAACGAACCCGAAGCGCCGGGCGCGACCCGTCCGTATTATGACATCGAAAGCCCCATCCAGATAACAGGATATGATAATGGCGTTATCATGCGAGACACATGCTTGACGAAATCGGGCGCGCCGGGGCGGGCACCTTGCCGGCCCCGGCGCGCCCGAAGGTCCCATCCGCGACGCCGTTGCCGCGGTGCCGAGTGAACGAGCAAAGAGCCTATGCCTGCGCAGTACTTTCGAAGCCTGACGGGAAAACACCGCAGCGCGGCCGCGAACCGCCAGCTCGGGCTGTCGCTCGCGTTCGTCGCCGGCGCAACCAATGCCGGCGGCTTTCTTGCGGTCAGGCAATACACGTCCCACATGAGCGGCATCGTGTCGGCGATCGCGGATCAGGTCACGCTCGGGGATGTCCGGCTCGTGCTCGCCGGCATCGGTTCGCTGGCATCGTTTCTCGTCGGAGCGGGATGCTCGGCGGTGCTCGTCAACTGGGGGCGGCGCCGGAGCCTGCAAAGCCAGTACGTGCTGCCGCTGCTGGTCGAAGCCGCGCTGCTGCTCCTGTTCGGCCTGCTCGGCAGCCACCTCGCGCTGTGGGAGGCGTTCTTCGTCCCGGTGACCGTGATCCTGCTGTGCTTCATCATGGGGCTGCAGAATGCGATGATCACGAAGCTGTCGGGCGCGGAGATTCGCACGACGCACATGACCGGCATCGTGACGGATCTCGGGATCGAGTTGGGCAAGCTCTTTTACTGGAATCGATCGGCGGTCGATCCGGACGCGCACGCGGTCATTGCCAACCGCGCGAAGCTGCGGATCCACGGCACGATGCTGGCGTCGTTCTTCGTGGGCGGCCTGACCGGCGCGATCGGCTTCAAGCACGTCGGCTACGTGTCGACCGTCCCGCTGGCCGCGGCGCTCGTCACGCTCGCGATCGTGCCCGTGGCCGATGATGTCCTGGCCTACGTCTGCCGGCTCGACCGCAGGCATTGACCTCGCGGGCGCTTCCCGCCGCGCCGCCGAAGGCAAATGCATTATAATTCGATTAGCATATTCGCCGACCCGTCCCCGCAATGGAAACGAAAACCGCACGCCTGACCGTCCTGATCGATCCCGCCAAGAAAGAGGCATTCGAAATGCTCTGCTCGGCACAAGATCTGACGCCGTCGCAAGTCGTACGGCAACTGATCCGCGAGTATCTCGAGCATCACGGCGTGACCTACAAGACCAAGAGCCCGCTCGGCAAGCGGGTGAAGTGACGCGCTGAAGAATGCCTGCGGGCGCCGATCAGGCGCCGATCGTCCAGTGCCCGTGCGCAGCCCCTTGCGCGTGCCAGGTCAGCCGTTCCGGATCGAGGCGCTCGCCTTGTTTCAGGCGCCCGGCGGTGGCGGCCAGCTCGAGTTCGCCGGCAAAGGCAAACGAGCGGGCGCGCTCGAGCAGGACCCGCCTGGACGGCAAACGATGGCCGCTCTTCCAGGCGAACGCGACGAAATTGCTGTCGTCGCCGCACCGCACGATCGAACAGGACGCACCGAATACGGCCTTCAGGCGCTCAAGGTGCAGCGGCAGCGCCGGATCATCGTCCGTGAAGTTGATCACGAGCACGCCCGCGTCGGTCAAACGCTCGCGACATGCGTCGAAGAAGGCGACGTCCGCGCAGCGGCTCGCGATCCCTTCCGTGACGAAAGCGTCCAGCAGGATCACATCCGCCCGGACGTCCTCCAGCATCACGTAGTCCGCACCATCGGCGCACACCACCTTGAACCGCGCGTCATCCGCCGGAATCCTGAACACGTCGCGCAGCGCGATCACCTCGGGGCTGATCTCGATCGCATCGATCGCGGCCTCGGGCAGGTTCCGATAGCAGAACTTCGCCAGTGATCCTCCGCCGAGCCCGATCATGCAGATGTGCTTCGGAGCGGGCTGCACCAGCAGAAATCCCATCATCGCGCACGTATAGTCGAGCGTGAGCTTGTCAGGATGCCTGAGCGACATGAAGCTCTGGGTCGCAAAGTGGTCGAAGTGCAGCGACACCGCGTGCTGCGTCTCCAGCACGAAGGGCCGCTCATCGCTCATCGGCGTCGACAGGAATTCGACGTACGCATCGTAGGAGGTTCGAGCCTCAGCCATTCTCGGTCTGCCCGCGCAATCAAACAGTGGATCGAATCAACCGCGAGCGGCCGGTCAGACCTTCTTCAGGAAACAGGCCTTGAGCATGAAGGCACCGGCGTCCGTCTTGCAATCGATCTCGTGATCGCCGCCGACGATCCGGATGCTCTTCACCTTGGTGCCCATCTTCAGCGTGATCGACGAGCCCTTGACGCGCAAGTCCTTGATCAGCACGACCGAATCGCCATCCGACAGCACGTTGCCGTTCGCATCCTTGACGACGTTGCCCGCAGGTTCGTCGCCCGCGTCGGCGCCGGCGCTCGCCGACCATTCGTGACCGCAGTCCGGGCAGACGAACAGCGCGCCGTCCGGGTACGTGTTTTCCATCGCGCATTGCGGGCATGAGGGGACGGTGTTCATTGCGGCTTCCATCTGGACGGTTTCGAGGCGATCAGTAAAAAGTACCGGCAAGCAACCCGCCTCACCCGAGGCGGCCATCGTGCCGGCACGCACGGCATTATAATGCAATTCACATATTCATACCGCTTGATTATAATTTGTCGCTCGCCGCCTTTCGCTGGACTTGCGAGCGGTTTCGCTGAGGATGTCGACATGTTCGAGCTGGATGGTGCGTTGCTGTTGCCCGACCGGCGTCCCGTGACGCTGCGTGAAATCGCGGGAAGCCGGGGGCTCGTCGCCGTGGGCGTCGGGCGCGGCGGCGAACGCGGCTTCCAGATGGTTCATCGCTTCCATGACGTCGGGGAGCAGCTCGCGGCGGCAGGCATCCATCTCGTGTTCGTCTATCCGGGGGAGTCGGCCCGGCATGTGATGGATCCGATCTCGGTCTCCAGTGCGCGGTTCCGGCGCCATCCGGGCCTGCTGCTGGATGCGGACGACCGCTTTTTCGAACCGGGCATACCGCCTCGATCGCTGCGCGCGGTGCACCTGAACGACGACATGAAACGACTCGACGGCATCGACATCAATTTGCAGAGCGCGACGTGGGAGATCGAGTGCCGGGCGTTTCTGGCGCACTGCCAGGTCGACACGGCGCACTGCCCCCAACGACCCTAGAGCAAACAAATACCGTGGCCACCGTTGTGCACTTACAAGTCGGTTCCGGCTGGAATCGAAATCGCGCGTACGCCGCTCAAGACGCGCTCGTCGACATGGCGCGCCGCTTCGAAAGCGACATCCTGCTGATTGCCAACGGGCGCCGCGGCAATGCGAAAGATGGCATGGCGATCGCATCGTTGCAGGTGCGCGGCGGCACGTCCGCTCAAGTGCTGGCCGCCGGCCCGGATGAAGAAGCCGCGCTTCAGGCGCTGTTGCCGTTGCTGCAAGAGAGGTGACCTGCATGCCGCCCATCGACTCGCCGTTCCTGGGGATTCGCGCCGCTCACTCAAACGCTGGCGCGGATGTGCCGGTGATCGTGGAATCCGAGCACCTCGTCTCGCTGTGCTTCGACGGTCGCGGCATGCAAAGCACCATGCTGCGCGTCGCCCCCGATGCGCTCGCACTCGGCTACACGCGCACGATGATGGGCTTCCTGCTGCTGCAGCCCGCTCCGGCGCACATCGGGATGATCGGGCTCGGCGGCGGCTCGCTGACGAAGTATTGCCGTCGGCATCTGCCGGACGCGCACATCACCGTCATCGAGATCAATCCGGACGTGATCGCGCTGCGCGACCGATTCTGCATCCCGCCCGACGACGAGCGGCTGTCGGTCGTCTGCGCGGACGCCGCGCAGGTCATGTCGACGACCACGCAGACCTTCGACGCGCTGCTGCTGGACGGCTTCAATGCGCACGGCCTTCCCGCCGAACTCGCCGGCGCGGCCTTCTACACGGCCTGCCGCGCGCGGCTGAATGACGACGGCGTGCTGGTCGCCAACCTGCTGCATGGCGATCCGCGACTCGGCGACGCGCTCACCGCGCTGCGCGATACGTTCGGCCCCTCGGCCGCACTGGCCCCGGCCGAAGACAGCGCGGAGAACCTCATCGTTTTCGCGTGGAAGAGCGATGCGCGGTTGCCGTCGCTCGAGACGCTGATGGCCCGCGCGGCTCGTCACGCCGGGCGGCACAGCGTCGATCTCGTCGAAGCGGCCGTGCGCATCGAGCTCGGCGCCAGCTACGACTGGACGCGCCTGGGCGCCTGCCTTGCCCTCTGATCCCGCCACACCCGGCGCCCCTGGCCACCCTCAACATTCTGGAGAAGCAATGAGCGACAGCGATACGTCAAACGCCCAAACCATTTCGGCGTCCGCCATCTGGGCGCTGGAGCGCCTGGCCGAGATCCGCTATGGACGGGAGACGCCCGCGCTGGGCTGGTCCGTCACGCGGGAGCTCATCAGCGCGGGCTTCGTCAACTACCCGACGAACGGCCGGCCCACTATTTCAATCACGCCGGCCGGCCGGACGTTCCTGAAGAACCGGAAATAACGTCCGCCGCCGGGCCCCTTACGCAGCCCGGTTGGTCACGACACCCTGCCTGGCCGCCCACAGGTTGACGTCCTGCTTCAGGATGGCGGCGGACATCAGCGCGGGAAACTGGTCCGGCGTACACGCGAAGGCGGGAATGTCGAGCGCGGCGAACCGGGCGGCGTTCTGGTGATCGTAGCCGGGCGCGCCGTTGTCGGCGAGCGCCAGCAGGCAGATCACATTGACGCCGGCATGCTTGAGCGCGGCCGCGCGTTGCAGCATCTCGTGACGGTTGCCGCCTTCGTACAGGTCGGTGATCAGGATCATGATCGTGCGCTCGGGCCGATCGATGATCTGCTGACAGTAGCCGAGCGCGCGGTTGATGTCGGTGCCGCCGCCCAGTTGCACGCCGAACAGCAGGTCGACCGGATCGCCCGCTTCGTCGGTCAGGTCGACGACGTTGGTATCGAACACGACCATGCGCGTGCGCACCGCGCGCAGCGACGCCATCACGGCCGCGAAGATGCCCGCATAGACGACGGACGCCGCCATCGAGCCGCTCTGGTCCACGCACAGCACGACGTCGCGCAGCGCCGAGCGCTTGCGCGCGTAGCCGACCCGTTTCTCCGCGATCACGGTGCGCCGCTCGGGCGCATAGCGGCTCAGGTTCGCGCGGATGGTGCGATGCCAGTCGATCTCGTTCGGGCGCGGCCGATAGTTGCGCTCCGCGCGGTTGAGGCTGCCGGCGATCGCCTGGCGCATGGGCTCCTTGAGCCGGCGCTCCAGCTCGTCGACCACCTTGCGCACGACGCGCCTGGCCGTGTCGCGCGTCTTGGCCGGCAACACGCGCGACAGCGACATCAGGCTCGCCACGAGGTGAACGTCGGGCTCGATCGCTTCGAGCAGCTCGGGCTCCAGCAGCATCTGGCGCAGGTTCAGCCGCTCCAGCGCGTCCTGCTGCATCACCTGCACGACCGGCGCGGGAAAGAACTCGCGGATATCGCCGAGCCAGCGCGCCACATTGGGCGTGCTGGCGTTCAGCCCGCCCTTGCGCTCGCCGCCGTACAGGTCGTCCAGCGCCTTGTCGGCGCGCGTCAGCGTGTCGTCGAGGCTGACGCCGCAACTGTTTTGCGCGTCGCTGCCCAGCACCAGTCGCCAGCGCGTCATGCGGTCGGTTTCGATCGGGGAATCCTTGCTCATCTCATTTACCCGGCTCAGTTGCCCAGCTCAGTTGCCCAGAATGGCCGCCAGCACGGGCAGCACCCGCGCCGCCCGCTCGGGGTCGATGTCGACGGACACGCTCGCCGCCGCCGGCGGCGCATCCATGTGCTTCACCTTGCTGCCCATTTCGCGCCGCTCGGCCGGCTGGAAATCGGCGAACGCGCGGCGCAACAGCGGCAGGCGCTCCATGAACACCTGATCGTCGAGCCCGCTCAGCCAGCCGTCGATCACGCGCCACAGCGCGTCCTGCTGCAGCAGCAACAAGCCGCTGCCGCGCAACAGGCCGGTAAGCCAGCCCGTCGATTCCGCCGGCGGCGTCGCGGCGGCCAGCGCGAGGCCGGCCTGTCGCGCCAGTTCGTCGGCATCCAGACGCCGGCGATCGAACGCCTGGCGCAGCGCGAAACCGCGCACGGCGGGCGCGACCGCGTCGTCACCGGTCAGGGCCACGAGGCAGCTCAACCAGTCGCCGAGCAGTTCGGCGGCGTCGAGCGTATCGAGCGCGGCCTGCACCTCGTCCATATGGCCAAGCAGCGTCATCGCCATCGGCTCGTCGACGTGGCGCGCCGCCGCGGCAAGGCCTACGACGATGCGCTCGACCAGGCCCTCCACGATCGGCCGCAACGCGTCGACGTCCGTGCCGCGCACGTCGCCATAGCGCGCCACGCGAGCCAGCGGCGGCAGCGCGGCCATCAGGTGCGTCAGGTCGGCGGCGACGGCCGCCTGGGTCTGCACGCAGGCGAGCAGCACCGCCACCGCCTTCGGCAGCCGGGCCAGCACGGCCTGGTCGAGCATCGCGGTCAGCGCCGGCAGCTCGGCGGCCGCCTGCGCGCGCTCGCACAGCTTGTGGGTCGCGGCGTCCTCGATCGTGTTGCCGTAGCGGCTGGACCCGATCAGTGCGACCACCATTTCGGGATTCCAGCGCAGCTGCCAGGATTCCCGGAACGTGCCCGTGCGATTGGCGTCGCCCAGCAGCGTCCCCCAGCGCACGTCGATCAGCCCGAGCCGGTGCAGCAACAGGCTGCGCTCGCGGCCGCCGTCCTCGCGCAAATCGAGGTCGAGGTTCCTGATCTCCGTCGTGGGCTTCAGGCGCAGGCGCTTTTGCTGCGCCTCCAGGTCGCGCTGCAGCGGCGCGGCGGCGGCCGAATCGGGCACCGCGCCGAGCCGCTCGCCGACCTCGAGCTTGCGACGGATGATGCCCAGCGGCTCCGGCAGGCCGTGGCACAGCACCGTGAGCATCGCTTCGCGCTGCTCGGCCAGGCCCGGCAGCGGCAGGTCGCGCATGGCCGCGAGCGCGTCGGCGAGACGCACCGTCTCGATCACGCTCGCGGACGACGCATCCAGCCCCTCGTCGCGCATCAGCCGCGCGCCTTCGGCGACCCAGCGCAGGCCGGCGCGGTCCGGGCTTTGCCACAGATGCCGGTACCAGCCCGGCGATTCGACACCCGCGCCGTAGCCGCTCGCATAGGCCAGGCGGTCGTCGCTCCAGGGCACCCAGGTCGCCTCCACCTTCGTCCTGGGCAGCCCCTTGAGCAGCGCCGCGTCGTCCTTGACGGTCGCGGGCCTGACCAGCGCGGGGACGTGCCACGCGCCACACACAACGGCAAGGTTCTCGTAGCCGCGCTTCTGCGCTTCGCGGATGCGCGTGCGCATGTGGGCTTCGCGACGCGCATCGCGAAGTTCCGGCGCCGGCGCGTGTTCGCGCAACGCGGTCATCGCTTCCTCGATGGCCGCGAACAGCTCGCCCGCATCGCGCCGTTGCTCGATCTCGACCTCCCACCACAGCTCGTGGTCGTCGAAGCCGGCCGCGCGCGACAGTTCGCCGATCGGGTCCATGCGCCATGAAACCAGCGCGTCCGCGTCGCGGGCCAGCTCACCGCTCGTATCCGCGAGATCGAGCGCGCCCGCATCGTCAGGCGCAGCCTCGCGCGCCTCCGCCTCCTGCTCGCGCGCCAGCGTTTCGGCGAAGCCGTGCATCGCGGGCAGGTCCATGAACCAGAGCGGGATGCCTTGCGCGCACGCGTGGCGGATCGCCTGCCATTCCGGCGAGAACTCGGCGAACGGGTAGAACACGCCGAGGCGAGGCGCGTCGTTCGGGTAGATCAGCAGCGCGACGGGCGGCACCATGCCCGCGTCGGCCGCGAGCGCGACGATCCCGTCCGCTTCGGGCGGGCCTTCGAGCAGCACGATGTCGGGCTGCTGCGCCGCCAGCGCCGCCTGCAGCGCCCGCGCGCAGCCGGGGCCGTGGTGGCGGATACCGTAGTAGCGCACCGCCATCAGGCGACGTCCATGCAGGCGCGGTAGAAGTCCTTCCAGTCGTCGCGCTCCTTGACGACCGTCTTCAGGTACTCCATCCACACGAGCTTGTCCTGCACGGGGTCCTTGACGATTGCGCCGGTCAGGCCGGCGGCGAGATCGGCGGCGCGCAGCACGCCGTCGCTGTAATAGCCGGCCACGGCCATGCCGTGCCCCAGCACCGAAATCGCCTCGGCGGTGGACAGCGTGCCGCTGGGCGATTTCAGCTTGGTCTTGCCGTCCTCGGTCAGGCCGCTGCGCAGCTCGCGGAACACGGCCACGACGCGCCGCACCTCTTCGAGCGCCGGCTTCTCGGCCGGCAGTTCGAGCGCGCGGCCCAGCTCCTCCACGCGGCGGCTGACGATGGCGACTTCCTCGTCGAAGCTGTCCGGCGTGGGGAGGATCACCGTGTTGAAGCGGCGCATCAGCGCCGACGACATCTCGTTCACGCCGCGGTCGCGATTGTTGGCCGTCGCGATCACGTTGAAGCCGCGCTGCGCCTGCACCTCGATGCCCAGCTCGGGCACCGGCAGCGTCTTCTCCGACAGCAGCGTGATCAGCGTGTCCTGCACTTCGCTCGGCACGCGCGTCATTTCTTCCAGCCGCGCGAGCTTGCCGTCGCGCATCGCGTTGAGCATCGGGCTCGGCACCAGCGCCTGTTCCGTCGGGCCTTCCGCCAGCAGGCGCGCGTAGTTCCAGCCGTAGCGCAGGGCCGTCTCGTCGGTGCCGGCCGTCCCCTGAATCAGCAAGGTCGAGTCGCCGCTGATCGCGGCGGCGAGGTGTTCCGACACCCAGCTCTTGGCCGTGCCCGGCACGCCGTACAGCAGCAGCGCACGGTCGGTGGCCAGCGTCGCCACGGCGATCTCGATCAGCCGGCCGCTGCCGATGTACTTGGGCGTGACCTCGAAACCGTTGTCCAGCTTGCCGCCGAGCAGGTAGGTCTTCACCGCCCACGGCGACAGCTTCCAGTTGGCCGGCCGCTGGCGCTGGTCGTGCCGCGCCAGTTCGGCCAGTTCCTCCGCATATTGCACTTCGGCGTGTTTGCGCAGCACGGTGTTGAGGTTGGCCGTCATAGCGGCATCTCCTTGATGAAGGTTCGTCTTGCATGCGCGAGGGCGACGACGCCCCTCGCGCGGTCGAGATTGAAAATCGCGTCGGCGGGCGCTGCCGAAAGGCTGCCGGCGTACACGTCGACGACCGGGTCGAGCACGGCGAGGTGGGCGTCCTGCACGCGCAGGAGCGCCAGCTCGATCAGGCCGGTCACGTCGTCGTGCTGTCGGGTGTCGCCGGCTTCACGCCGGGCGCGCCAAGCATCGAGCGCCGCACTGGCGACGGCGCTGACCACCGCGTTCGGCCACGGTGCGGGCATCGCCTCCAGGCCGCGGCGGGCCACGTACCGATTGCCGAGGGTCAACTGGCGGCACACCAGCTCGACACGCGCGTCCGCGCGCACCACTTGCCACAGGCGTTCCTGGTACGGATGCAGCACGTTGGCGTCGGCCAGCGCGCGACGGAGCAGCGGTTCGGCCCAATCGGCGTCGCCGTGGCGGCAAGCGGCAGCGGCACAGCCCGCCAGCAGCGCGTCGGCCCATTCGTGCGCGGCCATCACGTTCAGTGCGTCGTCAGGCGTCGTCGCCGCCGACGCGGACCAGCGCGCGGGCGCAATCGCCGCAACCAGCTGGCGCAGCCAGAACGCACGCTGACCTTCGCCCGGCGGCGGCTTGGCGGCGATGCCGTCCCGCTCCCAGTCCTTGGGCAATTCGGCAGGCACCTCAAGCTGAAGGACCGGCTCGGCGCGTTTGCCGAGCATCGCGACCAGCCGCGACACGGCGCCGCTTGCCGCCCCGGCGGGCTGCCAGCGCAGGCAAGCGTCGGCACGCGCTTCCATGCGCTTGACCAGCGCCGATTCGTGCAGCCGCAGCAGCAGTTCGGCGGCACTCTGGCGCACCGCCTGGCTGCGGTCGTCCAGCAGGCGCTCCAGCATCGGTTCGTCGGCCGACGACAAGCCGTGCTGCAAGACCGCCACGAACGCCTGACGCTGCTCGGCCTTTTCCTTGGGCAGCACGGCGTTCAACGCATCGCGCGCGTGGGCCGCATCGCGGCGGCGCAGCGCAGTCAGCGCGCGCACGCGCGCCGCCGTGTCGCCCTCGTCCCACGCTTGCAGCAAGGTCGCGGCGTCGTCGGCCGGGGCCTGTCTGGCGGCCAGCAGCGCCTGCCACTCGGGATGCTGCGAGGCCAGCCAATGCCCGCGCCGCCCGATGACGGGCCACCACACGTCCAACCGTGCCGGCCTCGCGAACACGGACGGCAGCAGCGCATGCGGAAGGCGCCGGTTCGCGCGCGTCATGCGCGCCACCAGCCATTCGGCCAGGCCGCCCAGCTCGCCCGCAATGGCCGACGTCAGGATGGGCATCAACGTGACCGGCGTTGCCGGCACCGGGTCCGGCTCGGCTGCCGGTTGAGCCGTGGCCGAAACCGGCACGCGGCCGGCAGCGCCGTAGACGGCCATGCAGCCCGCCTGCCACAGCAGGCGTCGTTCCGGGCTGGCGGCGGCGGGCAGTTGCCCGTCGATTTCGGCAATCGTCGAGACATCCGCACTCACGTTTGCGGTGCCGATCAGGGCGGTGCGAACCAGCGCCTGCATCACTGCACTCCCGTCAGGACCTGATACCGCCCGTCCGCATACAGGCCCAGCGGACGCACCGCCTGCCCGTCCCATTCCACGGCGACCGCGTGCGGCGCGCCGCCGGCGATCGCGGCCCACAGCCACTGATCGCGCCCGGCCAGCGGCAGCGCATCGCCATCGGCGCCGACCACCTGCCACTGCCCGTTCTCGAACGCGGGCACGCACGCATCGAGCACGGTCGCCATGCGCTCGTGCCATGGGTTGAGCGCCAGCAGCGAGGCAGCCGCATCGAGCAGCTGCCGATGCGTGCGGACCAACGGGAACGCGCCGGGCGCAGCCGCGGGCGTCGCGACGCCCTTGAGCATCGCGCGCAGCGAACCGGCGCCCGGCCAGAACGCCAGCTCGCCTTCGAACGCGGTGCCGGGCAGCCACGATGCGGCAAACGGCTGGTTGCCCGCGGCGAACTGCAGCAGCAGCGCGTGACGCCCGCTGCGCGTGCCGATCAACCAGCTGCGCTGCACGCGCACCCGCTCGTCGGCGTCGACGTGCTGGCCGATCACCTGCCAGCAGTCATGGTGCGTGTCGCCTTGCGCCAGCACCTCCTCTTCCCGCAGCGAATAGCCGATCAGTTGGCGCAGTTGCTGTTGCAAGGCCGGATCGAGCTGTTCGATGCGTTCATGCGCGCGCACGGCCAACGACAGGCGGCCCAGTTCGGCCAGCAGACGTTCCGGCCAGTCGGGACGACTGCCGGGCAGATCGGCCAGCGCCCGCACACGCGCGGCCAGGCCGCTCGCCTGCGCATCGACCAGGCGTGCCGCCGCCTGCTCCCAGAAGCCGGGCCCTTCGGCGGGCAGGCGCGCCAGGCCGTTGCGGACCAGATCCTCGAGCCACACCTGCAGCGCCGCCAGGCCGTCGCGCACGCGCTGGTCGCGCTTCTCCGCCCGCTTCTGCTGGGCCGCCTCGTCGACCGGCGCATCCGCCTTGGCGGACGCGCGCGCCTCTTTTTTCGCGGCATTGTCGGCGCGCTTGTCGAGCCAGCCGGCAACCCATTCCGGCTCGTCCGTTTCGGCAACGGCGTCCGGCTGGTTGGCGGCCAGCACCAGCAGGCCGAGTGCATGCTTGCAGGGGAACTTGAAGCTGGGACACGAGCACTTGCTGGCGAAGTCGGCCAGATCCACGCGCACCTGATAGGGATTCTTGCCGCTGCCCTGGCATTCGCCCCAGATTGCGCGGGCGTTGCGCCCGAGGAGCGGCCATTGTTTCGGCTGAGCGAGTTTCTTGCCGTTCGAGGCCGACCCGCTGTCGGGCGCGAGCGCAAGGACCTGCTGTTCGGTTAGCTGCATAGGGGCCGCAATGTGAGTGACGGTGCAGTGATGTGCGGGGGGAAGTCGCTCTGAATTCTGTGATGCCCTCGACCTGGCCCGAGTATATCCGAGGGGGTTGTCCTTCCGGTCGCGCATGGCCCGGCGGACGCCGGGCCTCGTGGGTGGCCAATGATCGCCGAGGGCCGACCAGCCTAAGCCAGTTGCTTGTGAAAGAAGGTCGTCGCGCAATACCTGCCGTCCGGCATCAGCGCGTAGTTTTGCACGTCCCCGACCCGTTGCCACCCTGCCCGCTCATACAGTCTCGCGGCATCGCTGCCGGTCACCGTGTCGAGCACGAGGACGGCCTTGCCGGCCGCCCTCGCCGCGTCATCCGCCGCGGCCATCAGGCGCGCGCCGACGCCCTGGCGTCTCGCGTCGCGATGGACCAGCATCTTCGCGACGTCGGCGCGATGCGGCTGGTTTTCGGGCAACGCAGTGATCAGTTGCACGGTGCCGACGACTCGGCCGTCCACGCATTGCGCAACGAGCAGGATTCGCTCGCCGCGCATGACGCCGTCGGCGACCTGCCGCCAGAACCGCGCGGCGGTATCCCGCGAGATCGGCGACATGAAGCTGACGGATGCGCCGCCCTCGACGCAGTCGATGAGCACGTCGGACAACGCGTCGATATAGGTCGTCACCTCGTCGCCGCTCACGCGCCGGATGGTTATCGGTTCGGTCATTTTCTGCTCCGGGGTTCGTTGGCGGACAGGTTGCTCGTCCATTTTTATGGAATTAATATCCATCAAACTAGACAGAGAAAATGCTTTCGTCAATCCGCCGGCGTCCTCCAGGGTGTCGAGGTGGTTGCACGCCGCGATCCGCGCGAGCTCGACTACTATTGGCTCAAATTGAGCAGAGCGCCGCGCGAGGATGCGGCGGATTCGGAAACCGCTTCGCTCAGGGCCGGGCACGTCACCGTCACGCCGCTCAAGTTCGAGCGGACCCATGAGCATGCGCTGTCCGGCCTGCGTTCCCGACACCTTGCCGGTGAGCAAAAGACGAGCGACGATCCGACGTTTTGAATTCCCTTTCTTATTCGACGGCAACGTACGCAGCAGATCCTCGTTCGGTCGCGCGCTCCGAGAAGTAACGAACCAGGAATTGCCCGCGGCGGAGCAGCGCAGCCGCCTGCACGGCGGACGGCGAACCGCACAGGTCATGCTTGACCGCAACAGCCAGCGCATGTTGCACCAACCGCATATCGCCGCCGTTCTTTGCTCGGCGAAGGATCGTGGCGAGCAGCAATGGCGAGACCCGATCCTGTTCATCCGGCGTGAGCGTGTCGAACTGCCGTCGCCACGGAAGCGTTTCGGCCGCGTCGCCGACGAGATCGATCAGGGCGGCCGCCGCGCCCCGATAACGCCGATCCGCGGACACGGAAACGGTTGGCGTGCCGCCGCGTCGCAAAGCCAACGCGCACAGGAATCCCATCACATAGTTTGCGTGATACGACGTCACGAGCGCATATTGCCTCTGCTCGTCACCCGTCAGCTCGTCGTATTCGGCCGCAACGAAGTTGTAGCCGGGCAGAAATCCCCGTTCGTCCGCCACGTCGGTGAGCCGCCGAAACGCGAATACGGCCGTGGGGCTCCATGGCCGACCGAGCATGGGCCATGTCAACAGCACCTCCGCCGCGAGATCCAGGTCATCGGTGTCGAGCGCGAATGCAAGCGCGGTCTCGGCATCGTGGACAATCGCGGACAGCTTGCGCGGCAGCCTCGGGCAGCGATCGCCAAAATCCGTTGCATACATCAGCGCATGCGTGAACGCATAAACGTCGAGCCGGCTCGAACCGAACGCGTCGAGCGCCCGGCCCAGCATCGATTGAACGAGAAGCGATCGCTCGGCGTGACCGGGCCGATCCGCGACACCCCACAGGCGAGCAAGCCACTGCTGTTCCAACTGCCGATGCGGCAGCCGTTCCGGGCCCACCGCCGCGCCGCCGGCGTGGCACAGCGAAAGCAGATGGTCGAGCTTCTCATCCGGGTAGCCCAGGCGGCCGAGAACGATGTGCGCGACCGCATGTTCCAGCGCCCGCCCCGGATCGACGCATAGCGCGCTCACCACCTGCTCGCTCCTCGCGAAGCGATGGATCGGGCCGATGACGGCGTCGACACATTCCGATATTCGCCGATCGTGATTTGCCGCCCCTTTCGCGCATAAAACGAGCATCGCGGATTCCGCGACGATCTTGTCGCGGTAGGTTGCCTGAAAACCCGGAATACCCGAATCGCCTCCGCGCGACGGCCGCGCCTCGTCGATCGACGCAAGCATCCGCGCGGCAATGTGAAGGGCGTTGAGGACTCGCCCGACCAGGTCGGGCGAGCGAGCGTGCTCTCGCATCGTTCAGGTTTTCAATTCCCGCTCGGATACGCGCTCGACGAATTGCTGTTGATACGGTTCGGGCGGGATGCAGAAATCGATCAGCCGCCAGTTGATCACCAGCCCGATCGCGTCGCCGGTGGCGGCCGCTCGAGGGCCGAACTTGGCAATGATGGTTCCCAGCGCGTCGAAGTCGATTGCATTGCTTTCGTTAAGCGCACGGACCACTTCCGCCTGCAGCTCTGTTCGCTTCGTCATATCACCTCCAATGTAGGCTGATGGCCGATGTCGCGGCGGCAAGCATGCCGAATCAAAAGTCGCGCAGACAGGGGTACCAGCCGTTAGGAATGTCTGCAGAGGGTGCCGTTTTTCTTCCGCGATGCCGCAAGCTTCATTCATGGAATTTTCCACGGAATTATTCGCTCGACCTGTTCTTATCGTTCTGGCCGACGTTTTTTTTCGACAGAGCAGACGGAATTAAAAATAGGCGATCCATCAACGAATGCAAGCCGATTCGAACACGGCAATCGGCCTGGCCGCGATCAACCTTTTGAAACCGATATTTCAGTAAACCCTTGGCTAAAACACTGCGGAATCAAGACGGCTCACGAAAGCACGAGCACCTTCACCTGGCTCGGCGACGTGCCCGCGCCGCTGGCGTTGCCGGTATTCTGCAGCGTCGGGTCGGTCATCCGGGTGACCGGGCTGCCGGACAGGATCACCTTGCCCGAGCCCTTCGGATTGCGGGACGTCCCACCTACCGTTCCCGACGCGACGCCGCCCATCGCCCCGCCCGCGTCGCCGCTCGACGACGGAACGATCGTCGCGGCATTGTGAGCGGGGCCGCCAACCAGAATCACGTTCGGAACATTCGGCACCGCGCCGGCACGCTGCGCCTCGTTCTGATACGCGACAGGCGTGCTCGCCGGCGGCGTCAGGTTGACGCTCGTCGCCATGTTCTTGCCGCCCGCACTCGAGTTCGCAAACATGAATACGTCCTCCTAACCGAGATGGATCTGTCCGGCATCGATCTTCGAAAGCTGCGCGGACGTGATCAACGTGGTGTTCGCATGCAGCCGCATGGTCCCGGTCGCCGCGTGATCGACATGCGACGCGCGCAGGTGCTCGACGGTTTCCACCGTGCGGAAGCTGCTGCGGCAGGACTGGACAACGCGGTCCATCACCATCTCGAGAATCTTGCCGATCAGCCGAACCTTGCCGACCCTGCCGTGGAATTCCGCGCTCGTCATCGTCGCCCGCTCGGACGACAACGACGCCTCCTGCGCCGACATCGCGAGCCGCGCCGTCTTGATCGACACGTGCTCGCCGCTTCGCAGCAGGAGCGCGTCGCGGCTCTTCACGCAGACGTCCCGCGTCGACTCCAGCACGAGATCGCCGTCGACGACGATGTGCACGCCGTCCGCGTCCGGACGCTCGAGGATTGCGGTCACGTACGTCACATACGCGCCTCGCTCGTCCGCTCGCGAAATCGCGACGCGATCGCCGGGCCGGGGTTCGACAAGGCAACTGAATGCGCGCCGGCAATGCAGCTTCGCGCCGTCGCACGCCGCGACGAAGCTGCCGTCGAGCAGCACGTCGACGATCGTGGCCACCGTTTCCGGCGTCGCGGGCGAAACGCCGGCGCGCCGTTCTGCGACTGTTGAATGCATCTTCTCTCCTTCGATTCAAGACGGTTCGAACACGTCACGCCTACCGATCGTCGCGCTCGCTGCGTTCATCCCGGCGCCGCGACCACGCCTGCGCGTCGGCCAATGCCTGATCGCGCTCGATCGCGCCGGGATGCGCGCGCCACGCGATATCGGGCGAAATCGCCCCATGAAAACCAGTGCGTGCAAAGCACGCGTCGTCGAATTCGGCCCCGGTCAGGTTCGCATAGGAGAAATCCGAACCCTCGAGGCTCGTGCGCGAAAAGCGCGTGCCATTGCATTGCGCATGTTGAAGCACGGCCCGGTCCAGTTTCGAGCCGCTGAAATCGACGTTGCGGATATCCGCCTGAACCCAGATGCTGTCGCTCAACGCGGCGTCGCGGCAGGCCGCGCCCTGCCCGTCGGCCTCGTAGAAAATGCTGAACGGCGCGTCGACGCCGTCGAGCCGCGCCCCCGACAGCTTCGCGCCGTGGAAATTGCAGTACGCGAGATTGGCGGCGGTGAAATCGGCATCGCGCAGATCCGCGCGCACGAACTGGCAGCGATGCATCCGCTGGCCGCGCATCTGCTGGCCGACCAGACTGGATTCGGCGAAGACCGTATCGTGGAAGCTCGCATCGGCCAGCCGCAATTGCGTCAGGTCGAGCTGGTAGAAAACCGCCTTGCGCACCTCGGCCCGCGTAAAATCGGCGCCCGCGAGCCGCGTCTCGCAGAACACGGCGGCTTCGATCCGCCCGTCATGAAACCAGCTATCGCTCAGGTCGCTCTTGATGCAGCTGAAGCCGTCCGCCTGCGCGCCGCTGAAATCCGTGCCGGCAGCCTGCGTCGCATTCATCACGCAGCCGTTCAGATTGCCTTGCGCGACGCAGACGTCGTCAAGGCTGCATTGCTCGAACACGCAGTTCGTCAGGTCCGCCTGCGTCAGGTCGACGCGTTGAAACCGGCATCCGTTGAACACGGCGTCGCCGAACCGCGCGCGCGTCATGCCAGCGTTGACGAAGCTGACGCGCTCGAACACGCCTCCGGAGAAATCCAGCGCATCGTAGCGCGCCGAATCGATCACGATATCCCGGATGACCTGACCCTGGCGGATCGCTTCATGCAACTGTGCTGCGCTCGTTCTCATGTGCGTTTCTCCGCCAATGGATACCGCATGGCCTTGTCGAGGTAAGCGTCGTCCCAGCGCGTGTCGTCGTCGGCCAGGACCTGCGCGAGGTTCGCGCGAAACAGGTTGGCCCGGCGCAGATCGGCGCCGTCCAGCGTCGAGCGCCGCATGAATGCGCCGATGAGGTCGGTGTCGCGAAGGTCGGCTTGCGTGAAATCGGTTCGCACGAGATTGCTCCCTTCGACTTTCGCACCGCGAAGTCGGGCAGCGCTCAGGCATGCGTCGGTAAAGTCGCAGTTGCTGATGTGCGCGCCGCCGAAATACGCGCCGCCGAGATTCGTTTCGCGGAAATTGACTTCATTCAGCATCGCGCACGAGAAATCGGCGCCGCCCAGGTCGCAGTGCCGGATGAAGCAGGCCTTGACCACGCGCGCGCGCGATCGAAGCGAAGCTGCCCGTTCGCCTGCGTGTCGACGATCCCGAATCCCTCGATGTCGGCGGCCGAGAACCGGACGTCGACGATCGAACAGTTCATCAGCAGCATCTTGCGGATCGTCGCGCCCGAGAAATCCACGTCGTCGAAAGACTGCTCGATGAAAATCAGGTTGCGCAGCGTCGCGTGACTGAAATCGACGGCGTGGAAACGGCATTCGCTGAATCGCGTGTTGTCCAGCACGCCGCCGTTCAATCTGCAATCGCGCCATTGAACGCGCTCGACGATGCAATCGCTCAGGTTGGCCCCGGCGAAGTCCGTGTGGTCGCACGCCGCGAGAGACAGGTTTGCGCCGGTCAGGTCCGCATTGCGGAACGTCGTCCGGCTCAGGTTCGCGCGCACCAGCACGGCGTGGTTCAAAGCCGCGCCGGTCAGGTCGGCGTCGCTCAGATCGGCGTTTTCGAGCATCGCGCCGGAGAGCCTTGCGCCGCGCAGATCCATCCTGGAAAGATCGACGCCGGTGAGGTCGGCGCCCTCCAGCGATTGTCCTGCCGCGACCACCGCGGCGACGCGTTCGCGATGCGGTCGCGACGCGGCCGTACTCAACCGGTCCGGCGCCTCCTGATGATGCGCGGACTGCAGATACAGCTTGCGCAGGCTTGCATCCGCGTCGTGCTGCATTTGCTGCATGCGTGAGCGGCCGGCCGGTCCGGCTCCGTCATCCGGCGCGGCGATGCGTTCCGGCGGACCGCGCCGCGCCGCCTTCGCGATTGCTTCGTTTGCCGAAGCTTCTTCGCGCAATTTTTCCAGACGGGCGCGCTGCGCTTCAGCCTCCGCCTCCTGACGCTCGACGAACTCGACGAGTTGATCAGGACGCGGCTCCTCGATCTGGCGGGCGTTCGGGAACGCGCTCAACCTGTCCTTCAGGATCTGCTGCCTCACGCTTTGCGACGCCGCGTCGGACATCCCCGGGAATCCGGGCGACAGATAACGCTCGGGCAGCAAATCCTGATCGCGCAGCGCATAGAGCGCGGCCTTCTCGTGCCGGGTTCGCCAGTCGATCACCTGGCGATACCAGTCGGCCGGCCTCGGCTGCCCGCTCGCATCCGCGCCGAACAGCAGCGCGTCCACGTCGCTTGCGTCGAACTCCCGGACCGTCGTGGCGCCGTGGTAGATCATCAGCACGCGTTCGCGGTGCGGGATGAACCATGCGGTCGTCAAGCGCATCGGGATTTCCTCGGGCGTATCGCTGCCCGCGCGCACGATGAACGATCGCGCGCGCAGCGCCGGCAGGCGTCCGGTGAGCAACGCGTGGTCGGGATGCAGGTGCACCAGTTCGTAGGCCGCGCCGTCAGGCCATTCGTCCTGTTCGATCCATTGCTGGTCGGCCGGCGCGATGTTGAAGTAGCGCGGGTCGAGCGAGCGCGGAAAGCCCGGGAAGTCTTCCTCCAGCCATTGCCGGTCGTGTTCGCCATACAGGCTCGCGCGCTGCGGCCACGCAGCGTCGATCGGGCAGAAGCCTGCCGGCGCGGGGCGCTGGTCACGGAAGCGCATCGGGTCGTGCGGAGATTCGATGTTCGGCAGAAGATGCACGTCGTCATCGGGCATCGCGATGCCACGGCCGCGCGGATTGTCGGCGCAGCCCGCGCCGCCGTAGGCGAGATCCCAATCGAGCTTCAGGCGCTCGAACGGCTCCGGCGCGGTGATGCGCGAGCCGTCCCAACGCCGGTCGCCGGATACCCGCAGCCGCTTCTTGATGCCGTTGACGTGGACGCCGACGTCGCAGGCGCCGCCGCCGCGCGCGTTGGCATATTTGCCGTATGCGTAGCCGGAGACGAGAAATTCCGGATGTGCTTTCGGCAATGCCATGTCGAGCGTGTAGTCGCCCAATTCCTCGCCGGCCAGACTCCAGAGTTCCGTGTCCATCAGCAATTGCGGGGCGTCACCCATTGTCGCGACCATCAGCGCCGCGATGCCGAGATGCTCTTCGCCGCGCATTCGGTAGAGGCGTGTCAGCGGGCTTAGCCTGAGGGGTTTGATGATTTTCATTCGAACGTGTCGGTCACATCTTGATTTCGATGCCCTTGATGCAGCTGACATTGGTTTTCGTCGTGCCGACCGCGACGCCCGTATCGGAGATGTTCGCACCAGTCTCCGAGATGGTTGCGCCAGTCGTCCCGATACTGCATCCCTTCGTGTCGACGCTCGTTCCCGTATGACTCGTGCTGAACCCGGTGAGACCGACAGACAAGCCATTCAACGAAATGTTGGTCGCCTTCATCGAGAAGGCCGTTCCATTGACTTCCGATCGCGCGTCCCCACTGGTGACCTTCACCGTATTGCCGACGTTCACCCCCTTCGTATCGCCGAACACCACGGACGTGGACGCCCCCTGTACGGTGCTCACCGATGCCGTCGCAAACGGGCTCGTGAGTATCGCGATGATTTCCTGCAGCCGACTCGCGACGTTCGCGGCGAGCCCCTGGGGCGCGCTCGTCGATTGAAACTGACGCTGCTGCTTCAGTGGCTGATATTGCTGCTGCCGCTGTTGCTGCTGCTGGAACGCAGGCTGCTGCCCCGCCGACGCGCCGCGCGCCGCGCCCCCGCGCCGCAGCACGTCGACCAGCCGATCCAGCGGCGACTTCGTGGACGACACCGGCGGCAATTCGAGCCCCACCAGCGTCAGGTGCTTGCGCCCGACGGCCTTCGTCGCATCCCTTTCCACCGACACGTCGTAATTGCGCTGCGCATGCAGCTTGACCTGCTCTTCACCGGGCTTGTCCTCGAAGCGCAGCATGTTCGCCTGCTCGCCGCTGCCGGCGGGCGTGCGGCTCAGCATCCCGCTTTGCGTCGCATGGTCCGGCAGCGGCCACGGCGGCATGTGCAGCGCGTTGAACACCTGTCCGGTCACGATCGGCCGGTCCGGGTCGCCGTTCTCGAAATCGACGATCACTTCCGAGCCGACGCGCGGGATATGGATGCCGCCGAAGCTGTTCCCCGCCCATGCATACGACACCCGCACCCAGCACGACGAGTTCTGGTCGCGCACCGGCGAGCGGTCCCAGTGGAACTTCAGCTTCACGCGCCCGTACTGGTCGGTCCAGATGTCCTGCCCTTGCGGCCCGGTCACGACCGCCGTCTGCGGCCCGCGCGTGCGCGGCCGCGGCACCGTGCGCGGCGGCCGGAACACCGTGGTCGCGGGCTGCACGACGAACGACGTGCCGATCCGGAATTCGCCCGGCCCGGTCGCGCCGACCGTTTCCACGGCTTCGAACGACGCGTCGAGCACCAGGTACTCCCGGTTCGCGTCGCCGTGCGGATAGCCCTCCAGCGTGAACGTCGTGCCGCACACGACGTCGCGCACGTTGCCGCCGCCCGACGCGCGCTCCCCCTGCGCGCGCACTTCCTCCATCCGCACCCGCGCGAAATGCTCGCCGTACGCCGGGTCCGCATAGTCGCCCGGCCATTCGTAGCGTTCGAGCCCGTTGTGCGCGGTGTCCTGCGGCAGCGCGTTCTCGACGCCGAGCCGCGCGTTCGGCTTCTCGAAATCGAAGTCGTTCGTGGTCCAGCGGCCGGACTGGATGCGCTCCGTCATGTTGAACACGTCGACGTGCTCCATGTCGATCTTGTGCCCCGGCGGGTAGTACCGCAGCGTGCGGTACGCGGCGCTGTCGACCGGCTTGTGCGCGCCCAGGTGATCGACGAGCACCATCCGGTGCACCTTGTTCGAATGCTCGAAGAACCAGTAGATGCCGTGCTCCTGCATCAGCCGCTGGATGAACGCGAAATCCGTCTCGCCGTACTGCACCTGGTAGACGAGCTTCGGATACCGGCCGCTCAGCCGCTTGTCATAGGAGTACGAATACGCCTTCAGCACGTCGTCGATGATCTCGTCGACGCTCTTGTTCTGGAAGATCCGGTAATCCGAGCGCTGGTCGGCGAGGTAGATCCACGGCTGCATCGTCAGGCGGTAACGGCACTGCCGGTTCAACTGCCCTTCGAAGCTCGCGCCGGTCACGATGCCGCTGATCTCGCGCTTGCCCTGCCCGATATGGGCGGCGCCGGAGACGCCCGGCATCCCGGGCACGAACGAGCCCATGCCGTCGAGCTGCACGGTCACGGTCAGCTCCTTGCCGATCATCGCCTTCAGATCGAGGTTGGCGGCCTGCTCTTCCGGCATCGTCAGGTCCGGCGGCGTCAGGCAGTCGAGCGTGTACGCGTAGATCTCCGACAGCGCTTCGTTGCCGTGGATCGCGCTCAATTGCAGCGCGGGTTCGCCGACGGGCGTCGTCGGTAGCGCGGGGCCGCCGACCATCACGGTGCGTGCGGCAGGAACGTTCGGCATGACGGAATCCCTCCAGAAACGGTATCAAGCGGTGAAGCGCGCCGAAGTGCGCGCGGCGTGTGCCGGTGCCGTCACGGCGCGTCGCCGGCCCATAGCGACAGCAGCTCGGCCGGAATCGCATGCACCACTTCCGCATAGCACTTCCCGACCAGATGCTCTGCACGCCTGAGCAGCACCGGAACCGGGCTGCTCGGCTCGTGCTGCTCGAACCACAGGCGCGCGTCGCGGATCAATTCGGCTGCGGCGATACGATCCGGCGGCGTCCCGCGCACGCCGGGGCGCACGGCATCCGCAACGCCTTCGGCAAGCGCCGGCCGCGCTTCGTCCGGCTGCGCGCCGACGGCGTCCTGCATCTGCAGCGCGTCGTCAGGCGCCGCCTCCAGCGCCGCATCCGCCGCGCGCGCCTGCCGTCCCGCGACGAGCCGCAGCAGCGCATCGAGCGCCGACAGGTCGGGCGCATACGCGTCGAGGTGGTCGCGGCTCCAAGCGTCGATCGCGGCGACGCTCGCGAGCGCTTCGTCGAAGCCCGCCAGCGCGGCCGGCTGCTGCGCGCGCAATTCGTCGAGCTGGCGCAGCACCGATTCCGGCGCCAGCGCATCGGCCGCGCGCGGCTGCGCGAACGCGCGTTCGACGTCGCGCATCTGCAGGCGGATCGCGGTCGACCGGGCCAGCGTGATCTCGCGCACGTCCGCGAGCAGGCCGTCTGGATCGGTCAGCGCCTGCAGCGCGTTCATCCGGATCTCCAGCGCGGCGTCGCGATCGGCGTCGACGCCGGGCTGCGGGTGAATGCCGTCCGCAAACGCGGCCAGCCAGCCGGCGAGCAGCCCGGCGCCTTCCGCGAGGCCCGCCGCGCCGCCGAGCCGAGTGCGGCATCGGGTGAACAGGATCGCGAGGCGCATGTCCTTGCTGCGCATCATCAGCCGCCGGCAGTCGCGCTCGACGTCGTTCCAGTTCACCGGTTCCGGCGAGCCGACGAAGTCGCCGTACTGGGCTTCCGCGCGCGGCGCGACCTTCGCCGCCAGCACGACGAACTCGGGATCGTATTCAAGGTCCGCGCCGCAAGGGGCCTCGGGATCGACCGGCGCCATCCAGTCGTGCGTGTTCGGCGTGCGCGCGGCGGCGGACTGGCCGGCGTGGGTTCGGTGGTGGCTCATCGTATGCATTCCTGCGCAGTGGAATCGGGCGGGCCGCCGTGTCGGACGAACTGGTCGACATACCGCTCGGGCTCGAAACGCATGCCCGTCACGGGCTCGCCGGAGGGCGAACGCCCGAGCCATCCGGACCAGCCGAGCTGCTGCGGCCCGCCGATCACGGCCGGCGGCGCGCCGTTCGGCCGGATGCGCAGCTCCAGCTCCCATTCGAATTCGTAGCCGACGAACGCCCGCACCCATTCGACGAGTTGCGGCAGGTCCTCGCCCTGCGGCGTGAAGCGCAGGTAATCGGCGATGTCGAGCGGTCCGACGACGAGGCGGAACTTGTGCTGACGGTCCGGCACGAGCTCGCCGAGCAGCGCGCCTTCGGCCATCGTCGACGCGCTGCCCGGCCTGCCCAGATGGCTGTGCTCGAGCGGGTCCACCGCGATCCAGTGCAGCACGTTCTCGTCGAGCGCGACCGGCACGCCGAAGTAGCGCTCGAGCGTCATGCGCAGGCCGTCCGGATTGCGCGCCTCGCGCACCAGGTGCGGCGACGCCGACAGCCGCGCATGCGCGGGCAGCGGGCGGCGGCCGATCTCGCCGGCGTCCTGGCCGGTGAGGCACGCGACGTAGAACGAGAACCGTTCGTCGCCGGGCCGGTCGAGGCCGGCCGCCGCCTGCGCCGACGCCCACGCGCGGTACAGCAGCGTCAGGTAGCGGTGGTGGAAGATGTCGAGGAAATTGCCGAGCGTCGGGTCGCGGCGGCTTTCCTCGCGATCGCGCGCGATCTCCGTCACGTGGATCGGCAACGGCCCGTTCGGCCCGAGCATGCCGAGGCCGAAGAGGCGCACCCGGATTCGCCCGCCCGCGTCGCCGACGCTCGCGATCTCGCGCGGCGAGAACGCGAGGCTCGGCTGCTGGCCGAGCCGGAACGGCTCCGCCTGCGGGCGCTTCGCGGTGCCGACCGGATCGATGCGCGGGTCCGCGCCGATGCGCCGCAGCAGCGACAGGAAGCCGTAACGCCACGGCTCGGCCTGCAGGTGCGCGCGCAACTGCGGCGACAGCGCGGCTTCGGGCACGGCGGGCACGGCGGGCACGGCGGTCTCGGGCGTCGCGCGCATCGTCATGCTCCTCCCCGCGCGCCCATGCGCACCGGCCAGCGGGCGATGCGGCCGCGCTGCACCGAGTGCAGCTCGGTCTGCGTGAAGACGTTGATCGACACGTGCCGCGCCAGATAGTGTTCGAGCACCACGCCGAACAGGTACGGGCTCACGCCGGAAAACCCCGGCTCGTCGACGGTCAGCGCGCATTCGATCCCGCGCCCGAACACGAGCGGCCCCGCGCCGGGCAGCTTGCGGGTCACCGGCCGCGTCTTCACGCCGATCAGGCTCTCGATCTGCCGGCGGTTGTCGGCCTCGTCGCCGGCCACGAACAGCCGCAGCAGGTCGCGCAGGCCCTGTCCGCCGGGCCGGTGGTCGAGTTCCTCGAGCGGCAGGTAATTGAAGTTGAGCTGGCGGATCAGCCGCCACGCCAGCTCGCGCTCCGCGAACGGCGGCTTCGGCACGCTCGGCGCGCGGATCAGCCCGACGCTTTCGAGCGGCGCGGATTCGGCCACCGTCAGGTCGTTCACGCCGTCGCGCGGCACGAGGCTCGGCAGGTCGCGGTTCGTCACCAGCGCGTCGACCGACAGGTAGCGGATGTCCTCGCCATACGGCGCTTCGTTCTGGTCGACGAGCGACACGAACATCTCGGTGCCGACGTAGGGCGTGCGCGTGCCGTAGCGGCGCGCCGAATCCGATGCGAGGCGGCTTTCGCGGCGCGTCGAGAAGTAGCGGCCGTGGTTGCGCTCGTCGTCGTTCAGCGTCTGGTACAGCGGCCGGAACTCGAGCTCGGCCGAAGTCGCCGCGACCTGCCCGTACATCGCCTCGACCGAATACACCTCGTAGTCGAGCGGCGCGAGCCGCGCCGGCACCAGATGGAATTCGGTCTGCCCGGACGACAGCTCGATGCGGTCCAGGTGGCGCGGAAACAGGTTGATCACCGGCGTGCAGAACAGCGCGAAGCGCGATGCGTCGACGACGTTCGCGAGCCGCTCGGGCGGCTGGTCGAGCAGCACGACGATCTCGACTTCCGGCCCGCTCACGCGGCGCAGGCCCGCCTCGAGCCCCGTCAGCGCGAAGAAATAGAACCGCGCCGGGCACGCGAAGTACTCGTGCAGCAGGTTGTGCCCGTGAAACTTCGACCACGTGAGCGGCAGCAGGCCCTGGTCGGCGCCGAGCCCTTCGTGGACGACCGCCTCGCCCGTAACCGCGGCAAGCGGCCGGCCCGGCGTCGCGAATTCGCCCGGCGCGCCGGTGATCGTCGCGATGCCGCCCGCGTGCAGCAGCTCGAACAGGTGCGACGCGACCTGGTCGTCGCCCGCCAGATACAGCGGCAGGCGGTCGAGCCCCTTCAGGTCGGCGATGCGGGCGTTGCCGGTCGTGCGCAGCCGCAGGCGCAGCGCGCCGCGCACCTGCGTGCCGGCCGGCACGTAGCGGTCGAGCGCCGGGATGTCGGGCGGAATCCCGGTCAGCCGCGCGTCGGCGATTTCCAGCGGATAGAGCACCACGTCCTGGCTGCTGCGGAACTGGCAGGCGGTCTTCTCGCCGGCCGGCACGCGCGCGGCGAACGCGGTGCCGCGCGCGATCCGGAAGCCGTCCGCGAGATTGCCTTCGGTGCGGCTCGGATACAGGCGCGCGACCGACATCGACGGCGTGGGCGCCACGTAGTTCGGATACAGCACTTCGAGCAGCCGGCCCGTGAAGCGCGGAAACTCCGCGTCGAGCTTGATCTGCATGCGCGCGGCCATGAAGCAGAACGACTCGATCAGCCGCTCGACGTACGGGTCGGCCACTTCGCCGGCCTGCATGCCGAGCCGCCGCGCGATCTTCGGGTGCGCGTGCGCGAACTCGGTCGCGAGCTCGCGCATATAGATCAGTTCCTGGTTGTAGTAGTCGAGCAGTCGCGGGTCCACTGGATAGCCTCGTTGGTCGGGTCGCGCGTCAACGCGCGCGCATGCCGGTAACGCTCACCTGGCTCGTTTCCAGGTCGAGCGCGCTCTGCACCATGAACTCGATCGGATACGCGTCCATGCGGATCATCCCGCGCACCTCGAACGCGAGCACGTTGGCGCGCTGGCCGGCCTCGACGTCCCGCGACGGCGCGACGACGAGCGTCTCCGGTATCAGCCGCGGCTCGAAGTCGAGAATCACGCGGCGGATCACCCGCTCGATCTCGGCCCATTTGCGCGACGCCATGAACGCGCCGGCGAGCGGCGGCATCCCGAAGTTGACGGTCGAGGCCGCCGCTTCGGGATAGCGCTCGCGGTCGATGTGCGAGTCGATGTTCATCGCGTTGAGCAGGAACGCGAGATCGCGCTGGACGATGCCGCGCATCTGCATGCGCGTCACCGCGTATTCGCCGGGGGCCTCGGTCTGGCGGCGCGGCGCGTCGTCGCGCAGGCGGTCGAGCAGCGTCGGCAGCAGGTAGGCGTTCGCGCGGCGCGGCGGCGCGACGCCGTCGCTGCCCGGGCGCGCATCGGGGCCGCCGCGCGGCGCGCTCGTGCCGTTCTCGTGTGTGTTCATCGGCGTCTCCAGTGCATGCCGGTCGTCATCACGCGCCGCAGGCCGGGGCCGGCGGGCAGGCCGGCAGCGGGCTGTCGATCGCGAGCGTCTGGTGTTCCTGCCGCGTAAGCGCCGGCGGCAGGCCGCCCTGCCGGCGCGCGGCCGTCGCGTGGTACTCGGCCGGCGCGAACAGCCGCAGGATCTCCGGAACCGGCTCGGTGGCGGCCGGATCGGGTCCGTCGCCCGGCGTCAGCGGGCCGAACGCGTCGTCGAGCACGCGCGCGCCCGACAGCAGCCCGGCGATCGAGTCCGTTGCGTCGACGCCCTCGCGCGCGTCCGCCCGCAAGTCGGGCAGCGGCCGGTGCGCCGCCGTCATCTGCGCCGCCCAGCCGGCCGACAGCGACGCCTGCGGATTCTCGAGCGCGCCGCAGTATTGTTCGTACAACGAATGCATCAGATCCTGGGCCGGGACGGGGCCGCCGGCCGCCGGCGCGTCCGCGATCGCGTCGTCGGCCTGGCGGGACGCGAGCGCATCCGCGGCGATCACCGCGTCGATCAGGTCGAGCACCGCGTCGGCGTCGCGCGGCATCGCGTCCGGCGAATCGGCAGGTCGCACGTCCGGCGCCGGCGCGTCGTCGGCGCCGGCGGCTTCCGCCCATGCATCGGCGCGATACGGCCGTGGCTCGGTGTAGTGCCAATCCGGCTCGATGCGGCGAACCGTTTTAAATGCGCGCATGCCTGCCTCCTCATACGCAATCGATCAAGGATGATTACTTCGATCCAGAATTTGCATATTTATCGATTCGAATTCTTAAAATATGCACTCGAACAATTCAATCAACCAGAAATCCCGATCCGGTAATTTTCAATATTTAACATTCTGACGCATCGCCTCCAAAAACCCATCGATTCATTTAACGGAGTTTTGCAAATCCGCCCTGCGAATCCGCCGCCTCATGTTCCGAAACAGTCGAGCCGGACGTTGCACGTTTCGCATTGCTCCGCTGCCGGGCCCGCCTGCCCTTGCGCCGTGCTCAACCGCAAGCCGGGGTTCCTGAAAGCAGATCATATCGATTGAATTTCGCATGCATCGCTGTCCCGAATGAAAATGAGACATACAAACGTGCCGCGCGAGACAAATTGCCCGACACCCATTTTCATGAAACCTCGACTTATTCAAGAAAAACTCAAATGAGACACGTGAGCGCATCATGCGAGACAAATTGCTTGTCACCCTTATTTCAGACGATTGATTTCGCATTCAGTCGGCAGATAGCATGTGTCAACGGATTCACGCAGCACATCGCATCACCCGCATATTCCGGCGACAAGGAAAATCCGGAATCAACCCACGCAAGGATCTGCTCATGGCGATTTCGCGTCTGGCGCTGTTCGGCAAGCTGGGGGGGACGCTCTTCAAGGGCGTCGAATCGGCGACGGCATTCTGCAAGCTGCGCGGCAACCCCTACGTCGAGCTGGTTCACTGGCTGCACCAGTTGCTGCAGCAGACCGACTCGGACCTGCATCGCATCGTCCGGCACGCCGGCATCGACCGCGACGCGCTGGATCGCGACGTGGCCCGGGCGCTCGCGGCGCTGCCGGCCGGCGCAAGCTCGATCAGCGACCTGTCGCATCACATCGAAGCGGCGATCGAACGCGCGTGGGTGCTGGCGACGCTGCGCTTCGGCGACCGGCGCATCCGCGGCGCGTGGCTCGTCGCGGCGCTCGTGAGCACGCCGGACCTGCGGCGCGTGCTGCTGTCCATTTCGCCGTCATTCGACAGGATTCCTCTGGATCAGATCGACGCGCTGCTGCCCGCGTGGATCGAAGGATCGCCGGAAGCGTCCGACGCGCCGCACGACAACAGCGATTTCGCCGCCGCGGTGCCCGGCGAGGCGTCCCAGGCGATGCCGGCCGCCGCGAAGGGCTCCGCGCTCGAACAGTACTGCACCGACCTGACCGCCCGCGCGCGCGACAGCGAGATCGACCCGGTGATCGGCCGCGAGCTGGAAATCCGCACGATGATCGACGTGCTGCTGCGGCGCCGGCAGAACAACCCGCTGCTCACCGGCGAGGCGGGCGTGGGCAAGACGGCCGTCGTCGAAGGGCTCGCGCTCGCGATCGCGCAGGGCGACGTGCCGCCCAGGCTCGCCGACGTGCGGCTGATGAGCCTCGACGTCGGCGCGCTGCTCGCCGGCGCGAGCATGAAGGGCGAATTCGAGGCGCGCCTGAAAGGCACGCTCGAGGCCGCCGCGAAATCCGCCGCGCCGGTCATCCTGTTCGTCGACGAGATCCACACGCTGATCGGCGCCAGCGGCCAGGCCGGCACCGGCGACGCGGCGAACCTGCTGAAGCCGGCGCTGGCGCGCGGCACGATCCGCACGATCGGCGCGACCACGTGGTCCGAATACAAGCGGCACATCGAGAAGGACCCCGCGCTGACCCGCCGCTTCCAGGTGCTGCAGGTGCCGGAGCCGGAAGAGCCCGCCGCGATCCATATGGTGCGCGGCGTCGCGCAGACGTTCTCGCGGCATCACGGCGTCGTGGTGCGCGACGAGGCGATCCGCGCGGCGGTCACGCTCTCGCATCGCTACATCCCGTCGCGCCAGTTGCCGGACAAGGCGATCAGCCTGCTCGACACCGCCTGCGCGCGCGTCGCGCTGTCGCAGCAGGCCGCGCCGCGCGAGCTGCAGGACGTCCGCCAGCGCCTGCAGGCCGCGCACGCCGAACTCGCGCTGCTCGCGCAGGAAGCGCGCATCGGCCTCGCGGCCGACCACGCGCTCGCCGCGGCCCGCGAGCGAATCGCCGCGCTGTCGGCCGAGGAGGCGGCGGTCGAGGCGCGCTGGAACGCGCAGGCCGACGCCGCGCAGGCGCTGCTCGCCGCGCGCGAGGCGGCGCTGTCCGACGCGCCCGAGCAACCGGCCGATGCAGATGACGCCGCGTTAGCCGTGTCGACCGATGCGCTGCGCGAACTCGAGCGCGCGCTCGCCGAATCGCAGGGCGATGCGCCGCTCGTGTTCCCGGAAGTGAACGAGGCGATCGTCGCGGAGATCGTCGCCGACTGGACCGGCATCCCGGTCGGCCGGATGATGACCGACGAGATCGCGGCGGTGCGCGCGCTGCCCGCCACGCTCGGCGCGCGCGTGATCGGCCAGTCCGATGCGCTGCGCCAGATCGGCGAGCGCGTGCAGACCGCGCGCGCGGGGCTCGCCGATCCGAAGAAGCCGCTCGGCGTGTTCCTGCTCGCCGGCCCGTCGGGCGTCGGCAAGACCGAGACGGCGCTCGCGCTCGCCGAGGCGCTGTACGGCGGCGAACAGAACCTGATCACGATCAACATGAGCGAGTATCAGGAAGCGCACACCGTGTCCGGCCTGAAAGGCGCGCCGCCCGGCTACGTCGGCTACGGCGAGGGCGGCGTGCTGACCGAGGCCGTGCGGCGCCGGCCGTACTCGGTGGTGCTGCTCGACGAGATCGAGAAGGCCCACCGCGACGTGCACGAGATGTTCTTCCAGGTGTTCGACAAGGGCTACATGGAAGACGGCGACGGCCGCTACATCGATTTCCGCAACACGACGATCCTGCTGACGAGCAACGTCGGCGCGGAGCTGAGCGCGAGCCTGTGCGCCGACCCCGCGCGCGCGCCGGACGCCGCGCGCCTGCGCGACGCGCTCGCGCCCGAGCTCCTGAAGGTGTTCCCCGCCGCGTTCCTCGGGCGGGTCACCGTCGTCCCTTACCGGCCGCTCGAACCCGCCGCGCTCGCGCGCATCGTGCGCCTGCACCTGGAGCGCGTCGTGCGGCGCATGGCCGACAGCCACCGAATCGTGCTCGCCTACGAAGACGCGGTCGTCGACTACATCGTCGGGCGCTGCCTGGTGCAGGAAACCGGCGCACGGCTGCTGATCGGCTTCATCGAGCAGCACGTGCTGCCGCGCCTCTCCGCGCTGTGGCTCGATGCGTACGGCACGCAGGATGCGCTCGCGCGCATCGACGTCGGCGTCACGGACCCGGCCGCGCCGGCCCCGGACGCGCTCACGTTCCGCGCCGGCCGCGCAGGCGATGCAGTTGACGCCGCGTCCGCGGCGGCGCCGCTTTTCGTCCGGCAGGTCGACTGATCCTGCCCCCTTCCCTCGTTGATGGAGCCACGCATGTCCACATCCAGCAGCTCTCAGAAGTTCATTGCGCGCAACCGGGCGCCCCGTGTGCAGATCGAGTACGACGTCGAGGTGTACGGCTCGGAAAAGAAGGTCGAACTGCCGTTCGTCATGGGCGTGCTCGCCGACCTCTCCGGCAAGCCCGTGACGCCGCTGCCGGCCGTGGCCGACCGGCGCTTCCTCGATATCGACATCGACAACTTCGACGAACGCATGAAGGCGATCCAGCCGCGCGTCGCGTTCGGCGTCGACAACACGCTGACCGGCGACGGGAAGCTGATGGTCGACATGACCTTCGAAAGCATCGAGGACTTCTCGCCGGCCGCGATCGCCCGCAAGGTCGAGCCGCTGCGGCAGCTGCTCGAGGCGCGCACCCAGCTCGCGAACCTGCAGACCTACATGGACGGCAAGTCGGGCGCCGAAGCGCTCGTGAACCAGCTGCTGCAGGACCCCGGGCTGCTGCGATCGCTCGCGGCCGCCCCGAAGCCCCAGGCCGCGAGCAACGCGGACGCGCCCGACGCCGCGGGCCGCGAAGACAACGCCCTCTGACCGGCCGCACGGCGCAACCCGGAGAAACGCATCATGAAAAAACAGCACACGCAAACGGCCGTCGCCGAATACGAATCGCAGTCCGACTTCGCGCAGCTGCTCACGCACGAGTTCCGGCCGAAGACCGAGCAGGCCCGCGAGGCCGTCGAGTTCGCGGTCCGCACGCTCGCCGAGCAGGCGCTCGCGCAATCGGCGACGATCAGCGACGACGCGTACAAGAGCATCGCCGCGATCATCGCGCAGATCGACCGCAAGCTGTCCGCGCAGATCAACCTGATCCTCCATCACGAGGATTTCCAGAAGATCGAATCGGCGTGGCGCGGCCTGCATCACATGGTGTCGAACACCGAGACCGACGAGCACCTGAAGATCCGCTTCATGGACATCTCGAAGGAGGAGCTGCGCCGCACGATGCGGCGCTACAAGGGGCAGGCGTGGGACCAGAGCCCGCTCTTCAAGCAGATCTACGAAGAGGAATACGGCCAGCTCGGCGGCGAGCCGTACGGCTGCCTGATGGCCGACTTCTACTTCGACCACACGCCGCCCGACGTCGACCTGCTCGGCTCGATCGCGAAGGTGGCCGCGGCCGCGCATACGCCGTTCATTTCAGGCGCATCGCCTTCAGTACTGCAGATGGAATCGTGGCAGGAGCTCGCGAACCCGCGCGACCTCACGAAGATCTTCACGCAGAACCTCGAATACGCGTCGTGGAACTCGCTGCGCAACACCGACGATGCGCGCTACATCGGCCTCGCGATGCCGCGCTTCCTGTCGCGGCTGCCGTACGGCGTGCAGACCAATCCGGTCGACGAGTTCGATTTCGAGGAAGACACCAACGGCGCCGACCACCGCCACTACGCGTGGACCAACGCGGCCTACGCGATGGGCGTGAACATCAACCGCTCGTTCCGGCAGTACGGCTGGTGCTCGCTGATCCGCGGCGTCGAGTCGGGCGGCACGGTCGAGAGCCTGCCGTGCCACACGTTCCCGACCGACGACGGCGGCGTCGACATGAAGTGCCCGACCGAGATCGCGATCTCCGACCGGCGCGAGGCGGAGCTGTCGAAGAACGGCTTCATCCCGCTCGTGCACCGCAAGAACACCGACCACGCGACCTTCATCGGCGCGCAGTCGGTGCACAAGCCGGCCGAGTACGACGATGCGGACGCGACCGCCAACGCGAACCTGTCCGCGCGCCTGCCGTACCTGTTCGCGTGCTCGCGCTTCGCGCACTACCTGAAGTGCATCGTGCGCGACAAGGTCGGCGCGTTCAAGGAGCGCGAGGACATGCAGCGCTGGCTGAACGAATGGATCATGAACTACGTCGATGCGGACCCGGCCAACTCGTCGCAGGACACCAAGGCGCGCCGGCCGCTCGCGGCCGCCGAGGTGGTGGTCGAGGAAGCGGAAGGCAACCCCGGCTACTACCAGGCGAAGTTCTTCCTGCGGCCGCACTTCCAGCTCGAAGGGCTGACCGTGTCGCTGCGGCTCGTCGCGAAGCTGCCGTCGATCAAGGAAGCCGCCTGAGCCCATGCAGGCCGGCGTCCCCACCGCCGGCCGGAATCACGGCCCTGCCGCATCCGGCGCCCCGTGAGACCGGCCGTTTTTACCTTCACCTGAGAGAGCAAGCACATGGCACAGGACATTTTTCTGAAGATCGACGGCATCAACGGCGAATCGCTCGACGACAAGCACAAGGACGAAATCGAAGTCCTGAACTGGGACTGGGAAATCGAGCAGGAATCCACGATGCATTCGGGCAGCGGCGGCGGCGCCGGCAAGGCGAGCGTCAGGGACCTGACGTTCGAGCACGCGATCGACCGCGCGAGCCCGAACCTGATGAAGTACGCGCTGACCGGCAAGCACGTCGACCAGGCCGTGCTCGTGATGCGAAAGGCCGGCGGCAATCCGCTCGAATACCTGAAGCTCACGATGAGCGACGTGATCGTCACGCGCGTGCGGCCGTCCGGCAGCCGCACCGACACGGAACGCAGCCGCGAGACGGTGTCGCTGTCGTTCGCGCGGGTCAAACAGGAGTACGTCGTGCAGAACGCGCAGGGCGGCAGCGGCGGCGCCGTCACGACCAGCTTCGACATCAAGGGCAACAAGGAAGCCTGAGCGGCGGCCCCGCGGCCCCGGCGGAGCGTCGACGACGCCCGCCGGGCCGCGCCCGCCTTCGACCGACCTCCCCCGGCACCGTGCACCCGAATGCGCCCGATCACTCCCGTTACCGCCGCTACCGCCGTGGCCTGCGCGCTGCTGTTCGCCGCGTGCGCGAGCGGCACGCCGAAGCCGAAGGAACCGCTGCTGCTCGACCTCGCCGTAAACGCGGCGCCCTCGGTCAACCCGGACGACCGCAACCGCGCGGCGCCGATCGTCGTGCGCGTCTACGAACTGAAGACCGACGGCGCGTTCAACGCCGCCGACTTCTTCACGCTGCAGGACCGCGACAAGACCGTGCTGGCCGACGATCTCGTCGCGCGCGAGCAGTTCCTGCTGCGCCCGGGCGAGCATCGCGCGATCAAGCGCAAGGCCGATCCCGCGACGACCGCGCTCGGCGTGGTCGCGGCCTACCGCGACCTGCCGCACGCGGTATGGCGCGCGGTCTATCCGCTGCCGGCCGCGCACGACGCGGCGTGGTATCGCGTGTGGTCGTCGAAGCTGAAGCTGACCATCGATCTCGACAGCAACGCGGTCAAGATCACCGAACCCGCCAAATGACACTGACACGAACGCTGGAACGAAACCATGAGCTGGCATAACAAGGTCGTCTGGAGCGAGGGGCTGTTCATGCGCCCGCAGCTGTTCCAGCAGCAGGAGCGCTACCTCGAACACTATGCGCACAAGCGCGCGGCGCCGCTCTCGCCGTTCTTCTTCGGCTTCAGCCACTACAGCCTCGATACCGAGGCGCCCGCGCTCGGCAAGATTGTCGTGAAATCGGCGAGCGGCGTGTTCGCGGACGGCACGCCGTTCGACGCGCCGGGCAGCACGCCGCCGCCCGCGCCGCTCACGATCCGCCCCGAGCACCTCGACCAGCTGATCTACCTGGCCGTGCCGATCCGCGTGCCGAACGGCGAGGAAACCGCGTTCGACCATGCCGCGGACTCGCTCGCGCGCTACGTCGTGTTCGACACCGACCTGCGCGACACGAACTCGATCGGCCAGGGGCCGAAGACGGTCCAGTTGTCGAACCTGCGGCTGCGGCTGCTGCCGGAGAAGGAATTGACGGACGCGTGGATCGGCCTCGCGCTGACGCGCGTGAAGGCGATCCGCGCCGACGCGAGCATCGAGCTCGACGACACGCTGGTGCCGCCGGTGGTCGGCTACGGCGCGAGCGACCTGCTCGCGAGCTGGCTCGCGAAGCTCCACGACTTGACGCGGCTGCGCGCGAACGCGCTCGCCGAGCGCCTGACCGGCGCGGACGGCAAGCCCGGCACGACCGCCGAGGTGTCCGACTACCTGCTGCTGCAGGCGCTCAACCGCTACGAGCCGCTGCTGCAGCATCTGCAGCGGGTGCCGACCACGTCGCCCGCCGACCTGTATGCGCTGTTCGTCAGCATGGCGGGCGAGCTGTCGACCTACGTGCGCACCGACACGCGCCGCCCGCTCGACTCGCATCCGCCGTACCAGCACGTCGCGCCGCACCTGTGCCTGAAGCCCGTGGTCGACGACGCGCATCGGCTGCTCAACGCGGTGCTCGTGCGCAGCGCGCAGAGCATCGCGCTCGCCGACCAGGGCCACGGGATGCGCAACGCCGTCGTCGACCCGGCCGACATGCAGGGCTTCAGCGCGGTCGTGCTCGCGGTGCACGCGCAGATGCCGCCCGACCTGCTGCAGCAGCAGTTCGCCGCGCAGGCGAAAGCCGGGCCGTCCGAGCGCCTGCCGGACCTGGTGCGCAGCCACCTGTCCGGCATCGCGCTGCAGGCGCTGCCGGTGCCGCCGCGGCAGATCCCGTTCAACGCGGGCTACGTCTACTACGAGCTCGCGCGCACCGGGCCGCTGTGGGAGGAAGTCGCGCGGCACGGCGGGCTCGCGCTGCACGTCGCGGGCGAGTTTCCGGCGCTGAAGCTGGAGCTGTGGGGCATTCGCGGCTAGCCGCGCAGCGCGCAAGCGGACGGCCGCGCCACATGGTCCGTCGTCCTGACGAATCGAACCAACCGGGGGAAAGCCAGTGACCTCAGAAGCCGTGTACCGTCCGGAGCCGTCCGGCCCGGAAACGCGTGGCGCCGCCGCCATGCCGCCCACGCCGCTCGCACCGCGCGGCGCCGCGCCCGTGCCGCCGGCGGAGCCGCCCGCCGCCCGCCTCGCCGCGATCCAGGCCGCCCGCAACCCGCTGCTGGAAGCGAGCCGGCCGCTGTTGCGGGCGCTGGCCGACATGCCCGACCAGCTCGACCGCGAAGGCATCCGCCAACTGCGGCTGCTGCTCGAACAGGAAGTGCGGCTGTTCCAGCGCTTCTGCGAGCAGGCGAACCTGCGCCGCGATCACGTGCTCGGCGCGCGCTACTGCCTGTGCACCGCGCTCGACGAGGCCGCGATGCAGACCGCGTGGGCGCGCTCCGGCGACGGCAGCCTTGGCGCATGGATCAGCGAAGGGCTCGCGACCACCTTCCACGAGGACCGCCAGGGCGGCGACAAGGTGTACCTGCTGATCGGGCGGCTGATGAACGCGCCGCAGGAGCACCTCGACCTGCTCGAAGTCATCTACCGGGTGCTGAGCCTCGGCTTCGAGGGCCGCTACCGCTACGAAGCCGACGGCCAGCGCAAGCACGAGGCCGTGCGCCAGCGCCTCCACAACGAGATCGCGGCGCAGCACGGGCCGGTGTCCGTCGCGCTGTCGCCGCACTGGCAATCCGGCGCGCGCGGCAGGCGCCTGTCGATCCACGATTTCCCCGTGTGGATCACGGCCACCGCGCTGTCGGTGCTGCTGCTCGGCGCGTTCGGCTACTTCAAGTACGCGCTGCTGACTCGCGGCGAGGGTGTCGAGAAGCAGATCGCCGCGATCGGCCGCATGACGCCGCCGCCCCCCCCGGCCGCGCCCGCGCTGCGTCTTGCCGCGCTGCTCAGGAACGAGATCGCCGCCGGCACGGTCAGCGTCGACGAGGATGCCCGCCACAGCACGGTGACGTTTCGCGGCGACGCGATGTTCCCGCCGGGCAAGGCGGCAGTGAACGCATCGAGCGGGCCGCTGATCGCGAAGATCGCCGCCGAGATCGCCAGGGTGCCGGGCAAGGTGACGGTGCTCGGCTACACCGACAACGCCCCGGTCAGGGGCAGCGCGTTCCCGTCGAACGAAGCGCTGTCCGACGCGCGCGCGACGCAGGTGATGCAGATGCTGCAGGCCGCCGGCGTGCCGGCGAACCGGCTCGCGGCGCTCGGCAAGGGCGCGGCGAACCCGATCGGCGACAACCGGACCGTGCCGGGCCGCGCGCTGAACCGCCGCGTCGAAATCACCGTCGCGCCCTAACTGCCACTCCACTACCGACATGAACAAGGTCCTGTCCTTTCTGGCGTCGCGCCAGTTCCTCTCGTTCGCCGCGCTCGCCGTCGTCGCGCTGCTGATCTGGTTCATCGGCCCGTTCGTCGCGTTCGGCGGCCTCAAGCCGCTCGCGGGCGCCGGCATGCGCGTCGTCGTGATCGCGCTGCTGCTGGCCGGCGTGCTGCTCTGGCTCGCGGGCTGGTCGACGAGCGTCGTGTTCGTCGCGCTGCTGTGCCTGCTGATCTGGCATGCGTCGCCGCTGCTCGCGTTCGGGCCCGCCACGCCGTTCGCGCCGGAATCCGCGCGGGTCATCGCGATCGCGGTCGTGCTCGCGCTGTTCGTCGTCTACCTCGCGTTCCTGCTGCTGCGCAAGATGCGCAGCGACCCGGACTTCCTCAAGCACCTCGTCGAGTTCGGCAGCCGCAACGAGGCATCGCCCGCCGCAAGTCGGCTGGTTCGCGTGAACGCCGCAGTTGCCGGCGCGCTCGCGCGGCTGAAGGCGATGCGCACCGGCGCCCGCGGGCTCGGCCGCCTGTTTCAGGGCAAGCGCTACCTGTACGAGCTGCCGTGGTACATCACGCTCGGCTCGGCCGCGTCCGGCAAGACCAGCGCGCTGCTCAACGCCGGCCTGTCGTTTCCGGTGGCGTCGCAGATGCAGCGCGCGGCAGGCATGCCCGCGCACCATGACGACGCCGTCGACTGGTGGCTGACCAACGACGCGGTGCTGATCGACACGGCCGGCCATTACACGCGGCACGGCACGTCGCGGCATGTGCTGCCGCCGCGCCCGGCCGCGCCGTCGACCGCGCCGTCGACCGATCTATCGGCCGCGCAGCGGGACGCAGCCGGGGCCGCAGGCCACGCCGACGCCGCCCGTCACGATGCACAGGCTGCGGCCCTGGATCGCGCCACCGCATCGGCCGGCGCCGGCGGCGCGCAGGAAGACGATCACGCATGGCGGCAAACCGTCGACGAGGCCGAGTGGCTCGGCTTCCTGCGCGTGCTGCGCAAGCATCGCCCGCGCGCGCCGATCAACGGCGCGCTGCTCGCCGTCGACGTCGCCGGGCTGGCCGGCGCCGACGAGCACGCGCGCGACGCCGAAGCCGCCGCGTTGCGCGCGCGGCTCGCCGATCTGCGCACGGAGCTCGGCATCCGCTTCCCCGTCTATCTCGTGATCACGAAGATGGACCAACTGCCCGGCTTCAGCGAGTACTTCAGCTCGCTGACCACGGAAGGCCGCGCGCAGACCTGGGGCTTCACGCTCCCGTACGGCACGGAGACCCTGGCGACCGACGGGTTCCGCGCACGCTGCGCGACCGAGCTGAACGCGCTGGCCGCGCGGCTCGCCGCCGGCGTCAATGCGCGCTTGCTGGAGGAGCACGATACGCTCAGGCGTCGCCGGCTCGCCGCGTTCGCCGAGGAATTCCTCGTGCTGATGCGCTCGCTCGACGCGTTGATCGACCACGTGTTCGTCGATTCCCGCTACGACGACACGCAGCGCCACGCGACGCTGCGCGGCGTGTACTTCACGAGCGCCGCGCAGACCGGCGACGAGATCGTGGTGGAACGGCGCACCGTGGCGCAGCGTCTCGCGGCCGTCATCGGACGCGTGCCGGCCACGGCCGCGCCCGCGCACGAAAGCAACCAGGGCTTCTTCCTCCACGACCTGCTCACGAAGATCGTGTTTCCGGACATGCATCTCGTGTCCCCCAACCTGCGCTGGGAGTACCGCTTCCGCACGCTGCGCCTGACCGGCCACGCGCTCGCGCTGCTGCTGTTCGCGTGGCTGGCGATCGGCCTGCGCGTCAGCATGGGCAACAACAGCGACTATCTCGACGCGATCGCGCGCAAGACCGCCGCGCTCGGCGCCCGGGTCGGCCAGCTCTACAAGGCCCCGAAGCCCGAGGCCGTGCCCGACGTGCTGACCGACGCGCGCTACCTGCCGACCTTCCCCGGCCTCGACCTGTCGGACCCGTCGGGCGGCTGGCGCTTCGGCCTGTACACGCCGCCCGGCGTCGTCGCGGAAAGCCGCCGCACCTACGATGCGCTGGAAGACAACCTGCTGCTGCCGCAGCTCGTCAAGCGCATCGAGGCCGTGCTCGCGCAGGCGATCGCGAACCGCGACCCGAAGGCCGCGTACGACGCGCTGCGCGTCTACCTGATGCTGTACGACAAGACGCGCTTCAATGCCGCGCAGGTCGAGGCGTGGGTGCTCGACGACTGGGCCCGCACCGACAGCGCGGCGGTGTTCGGCGGCCGCGCGTCGATGGTTTCCCACGTCGGGCAGCTGTTCTCCGGCGAGCGCGTCGTGCAGTCCCCGCTGATCCGCAACGATGCGCTGATCCAGCAGGCGCGCGCGTTTCTCGACGGCAGCAACGCCACCGAGCGGCTCTACGAGCGCGCGAAGGCGGCGATGCAGAAGGAAGCGCCGGACGAGTTCACGCTGCTGCGGGCCGTCGGCCCGCAGGCCGGGCTGGTGTTCTCGCGCGCGAGCGACGCGCCGCTGTCGCGCGGCGTGCCGGGCCTCTTCACGTTCGACGGCTACCGGCGGCTGTTCGACAAGCGGCTGCCCGAGTTCGTGCAGGTCGCGCGCGACGACGACGCGTGGGTGATGGGACGCGCCTATCTCGGCGAGGCTCAAAAAAAAACGGCGTCGCTCGCGCGTGACGTGACCGGCGCGGACGATCCGCTCACCGAAGCGATCCGCCGCCAGTACCTGATGGAATACGCGCGGCAGTGGGACGATTTTCTCGGCGACATCCGCACCGTGACCGGCACGAGCCTCGGGTTCAACCTGGTGGTGCTGCGCAGCTTCGCGGCGCCGGATTCGCCGCTCGCGCGCCTTGCGCGCGCGGCGGTCCGCGAAACCACCCTCGCCCAGCCGATCGCGGCGGCGGACCCGTCGTTCCTGCAGCGGGCCACCGACTCGCTCGGCCAGAAGGCGGAGAAAGCGGACAAGGCGCTCGGCATCCGCGCCGAGGAGCGCGTCGAGCGCGAGCTCGTCGACAGTCATTTCGCGGCGCTGCGCGAAATCGTGACGGGCAGCGCGGACACGCAGGCGGGCGCGCCGCCCGCCGCCGCGCCTGCGGCCAGGACCGGCCTCGACGGCGTGACGAGCCTGCTGAACGACTACTACACCGCGCTGACCGTGGCCGACGACGCGCTGTCCAACAACAGCATGCCGCCCGCCAACGACGCCGCGGCGAAGCTGAAGATGGCCGCGAACACGATGCCCGCGCCGGTTCGCGCGGTGCTGCTGGAACTGTCCGCGCAGGGCTCGCGCGAGGTGAACCGCGGCATCGGCCAGCTGCTGTCGCGGCAGCTTGCTGCGACCGTCGGCGACGCGTGCCGGCTCACGATCGAAGGCAATTACCCGTTCGTCGCGACGAGCAGGCGCGACGTCGGCATCGACGACTTCACGCGGGTGTTCGCGCACGGCGGCATCATCGACGATTTCTTCACGAAGACGCTGGCGCCGTTCGTCGACACGTCCGCGAAGCCGTGGCGCTACAAGACGCTGCCCGGCGCGACCGAGCCCGTGCAGGGCCCGGACCTCGAGCCGTTCCAGCATGCGAAGGCGATCCGCGAGATCTTCTTCGGCGACCCGGGCCGCAAGCAGCTCGCGTGGAAGGCCGACCTCCGGGTGCCCGAGCTGGACCCATCGATCACGGGCCTGATGATCGACGTCGACGGGCAGACGACGCTCTACCAGCACGGCCCCGTCGCGCCGTTCACGGTCACGTGGCCGGGGCCGCGCGGCGGCGTCCATGCGGAGATCACCGCGCAGCCGCGCATCCGGCCCGACACGTCGACGGTGTCGACCGACGGCCCGTGGGCGCTGCTGCGCCTGCTGCAGAAGGGGCAGGTGATCGAGACGGCGACGCCCGGGCGCACGCGCGTCGCGCTCGACTTCGACGGCCGCAAGGCCGTGCTCGACATCGCGAACGCGGGCAGCGTCGCGAATCCGCTGACCAGCAACGTGCTGCAGACGTTTCATTGTCCGGAGTCGATGCCGACGTTCATCCTGACGGACACGGGGCCGCCGCCGGGGTTGCCGCCGGGGAGCCCGGGCGGCAATTCCGGTCAGGACGGCGGGCAGCGGCGATATCGGGCGGGGGGCGCCTGAATCGGCCAGTGCCTCTGACGGAACTCAGCGCGGCATCGTCCGCAGCGACGACGGGCCGCCCGTCAGCGCGATCCGCTCGCCCGTATCGCGCAGCTTGCCGCCGTTGACCGCGAAGAGCGCAAGCTGCCGCTCGACGTTGAACTGCACGATCACGTGACGGCTGTCGGCGGTGAACACGACGCCTTGCGCGGCCTCGCCGCCGGCTGCTTCGCCGGCCTTGACGGCCTGGCCGTCGCGGATCGCGAACAGCAGCACCTTGCCGCGCTTGCGGCGGCCCGGATTGTCGGGCGTCAGGTTCGAGCCGTCCATCGTCTGCACCGCGATCCACTTGCCGTCCGGCGAGATCGCGACGCCCTCCGGCAGCGACGGCACGCTCAGGTACTGGACCGTGCGGAACGGCGCGCGCGACACGTCGATCAGCGCGATCGTATCGGCGTCGCCCGCGAGCTTGCCGGCATAGCCCGGCAGGCCGGCGAGCCCGACGTTGCTGACCACGGCCCAGCGGCCGTCGCTCGACACGTCGATCGTATACGGCGCGACGCCGCTGCTCAGGCGCGTGCCGCTGTCGGTGACCTTGCCGTCGTCGACGTTCAGCACCGCGACGCCCTGCTCGTCGCGCAGCGCGACGAGCGCATGCACGCCGTCGTGCGTGAAGCTGACGCCGGCGAGCCGCTTCTTGCCGATCTTCAGGTTGCCGTCGAGCGTCACGCGCGTGCCGTCGATGTGCAGCACCGACACGCCGCCGTCGACGTCCGTGACGAGCGCGAGCCGGCCCGAGCGGTCGATCGCGATGCCCTGCGGATGCGCGCCGAGCTCGATGCGCGTGACGGCCGGCGGCGACGCCTTGAGATCCACGACCTGCAGGAACGTATCGAAGACGAGCCGCTTCCCGGCCTGGTCGTAGCGGGTCGGCGCGGCGACGAGCGCGACGCTCGCGTCGGGCGTGACCGCCACCGCCTGCGGCGGCCCCTGGATGCCGTTCTCGACGTCGACCTGCAGCGCCACCTTCGGCGGGAACACGCCGGCGTCGAGCAGCGTCAGCGTGTCGGACGGCGGCGCCGCCAGATAGGTGTCGCGGCCCTCGACCCGCTGGTACTTGCCGTCGTTGGCCGACACGATCCAGTCGGCGGCGTGCGTGGCCAGCGAGGCTGCCGCGAGCGTGAGCCCGGCAAGCAGGCGGACGTGCCGCACGCGTGAAAGATTCGATTGCATTTGCGCTCCGTATTTCGTTGTTTGAATAAGGCTCGCGCGACGCGGCCACGTCGCGCCGCATCATGGTACCGGGAACGGGATTGTCGCCGAAATTTCATAAGAGCCTCGACTTCATTGACAATCAGATTTAATTGCATTACCGCCAGATCCATCATTATTTAATAACGAAAAATCACACTTCTTCGTTCAATCACTTCGATCAATTCAAGCAAATGAATCGAAATTCACGCGCCATAATTTCGTTTTTTGCTTCAAATGATTAATTTGTTTCCGATTTGAACGAATCGATAAGGTGAAAAACTCACGGCATCGCCGGACTCTTCCAATTATCGAGTCTCGACTTGAAATTTATTTAATGTTAAAAGTATCAAAATGACTTTCCATATCTTTCGGCCATCTAAATACAGTGCGCAAAGCAGGCCCGCGAAATGCCCGCCTGCTTCCCTTTAATCACGTCAACACGCTCCAATCTCGAGATCATTGATGCACACCGCCATTTCTTACGCGCCCCCCGAGAAACGCCGTCCGTCCGGTCAATCCATTCACGCGCAGGCCGTGGAGATTTTGGGGCTTGTGATGAAGCATCGCCGTGTCGCGGCCCGGAGCCCGTGCGAGGACGACACCCTGTGCACGGCGTGTCTTCGTCCGCATCTCGAGCGGGTCATGAAGGCGATCGAGCGCGACGAGCCCGTCGTGTTCGTCCTGCCCGCTTTTCCCGCCAAATCGCCCAACCCGGGCAAGGTGCTCGGCCCGACGCCGGACATGGCCGAGCGGCAGTCGCTCGCGTTTCTCAACGATCTCTGCAACCGCATCGGCGCCGTGTACGCCCCGGGGGCGCGAATCATCCTGTGCTCGGACGGCCGCGTCTTCAGCGACGCGGTCGGGATGAACGAAAGCGACGTCACGGCATACCAACAAGGAATCTCGGCGTTGATCGAAGAGCTCGGCGCGAGCGCGCTCAGCACCTTCAACCTGGATGACGTCTTCCCCGGCAGCGGCTTCGACGAGATGCGCGCGCGCCTGATGGCAAGCCATGGCCAGCCCATCGAGGAACTGCAGGCCGCCGTCCGGGCCGGCGGCGAGGCCCAGCGCATGTACTGCGGGATCACGCGGTTTCTCGTCGAAGACGCCACCCGCCCCGACATGAACATCAGCAAGACGGCGCTGCAGAAGGAATGCCGCGAGCGCGCGTACCACGTCGTGCTGCGCAGCAAGGCATGGGACGGGCTCCTCGCGACGATCTTTCCCGATGCGGTGCGCCTGTCGATCCATCCACAGAGCTGCGGCAGCAGGAAGATCGGCATCCACATGATGGAGACGGCGGACAGCTGGCTCACGCCCTGGCATGGCGTCGCGGCACTGGTGAACGGCAGTTTCACGTTGCTCAAGCGACGTGAGGCCGAAGCGGCGGGCGCGGAGCTCGTCTTTCAAAACGGACGTCCGAGCCATTACGTTCTCGATGATGCGGCGTCGCTCAACCGGGAATTCGGCGCGGCCGACGGGGAGGAATGAAGATGAACTACGAGACTACACAGGTGACACCGTTCGGCGTGATGGTGCGGCCGGCGGCCGGCAACGCGGACGTGCGCGAACTGCCGACCGAACGCATGCGCGAGCTGGTGCGGCAACACCACTTGCTGGTGCTTCGGGGTTTCAAGACGTTCGATGGCGCCGAGGCTTTCGAGGAATATTGCGGCGGTTGGGGTGAGATCAGCGTGTGGCCGTTCGGCAAGACCCTCGAGTTGGTCGAACACGAAAAACCCGACGACCACATCTTCGACAACAACTACGTGCCCCTTCACTGGGACGGCATGTACCGAAAACAGGTGCCGGAGTTTCAGATTTTCCACTGCGTCAGTGCCCCCGAGGTCGAGCAGGGCGGACGCACCACGTTCTCGAACACGAAAGCTTTGCTGGAGCGGGCTGAGCCGCACGTCCGCGCGCTCTGGGACAAGGTGACCGGCGTCTATCATCGCAAGATGGAGTTCTACGACAGCAAGACGATCGCGCCGATCGTCACGACGCACCCGACTCGGGGTTTTCCGGTCGTCCGCTACAACGAGCCGTCCATCGAAGGCGACGACAGCTTCGTCAACCGACCGACGTTGGCGTTCACCGGTGTCGACGAAGCCGACATCGGCGACTTTCATCGCAGCTTGCGCGCAGCGCTGTACGCGCCCGAGAACTTCTACGCGCACGCATGGCAGACCGGCGACGTGGTGATTTCGGATAACTACACGCTGCTCCACGGTCGCGAAGGGTTCACGAGCGGCGCGCCGCGACATCTGCGCCGCGTGCACGTGCTCGGCAACCCGCCGCTCGACAACCCTCACCTGGTGGCATACGCATGAGCACACCTGAAACTGACGTCGTCATCGTCGGCGCGGGCCCCGTCGGGCTGCTCTGCGCCTATCTGGGTCGGTTGTGCAACCTGCGCACGCTGGTCGTCGACAAATCGGCGGCGCCGCTTCAGGTGGGGCGGGCCGATGCGCTCAATGCGCGCACCTTGCAACTGCTGGAGGTCGTCGATCTGTTCGACGATCTCCATCCGAAGGGGAAGCCGTGCAACACCAGCTCGGTGTGGGCCGGGGGCAAGTTCGTCTCGCGTCAGTCGACGTGGTGGGAAGCGCTGGAAGGCTGCTTTCACAAGCATTTCCTCATGCTCGGGCAGTCGTACGTCGAGCAGCTGCTGGACGAGAAGCTCAAGGACGTGGATGCCGCGGTACGGCGCAACACGTCCGTCACCGACATCAAGGTCGCCGACGATGGATGCACGACGACGCTGTCGACCGGCGAGACCATCCAGTCCAGGTTCGTGATCGGCGCGGATGGCTCACGTTCGTTCGTGCGTGACCTGTTCAAGGTTCCGTTCGAGGTGACGCGTCCGCAATTGATCTGGGCAGTCCTGGATGGCGTCATCGAGACCGACTTCGTGAAGGTGCCGGAGATCATCGTGTTTCAGGCCGAGACCTCCGACGTGGCGTGGATTCCGCGCGAGGGGAACCTTGACCGCTTTTATGTTCGGATGGATACCAAGGAATTCACCGTCGAGCAGGTGGTCGCGAAGATCAACCGCGCGATGCAGCCGCACACGCTGCGTTTCAAGGAGCTCGTCTGGTTCTCGCAGTTCTCGGTGAAGGAATCGGTGGCCGAGCACTATGGCATTGCCGACCGGGTCTTCCTGGCTGGCGACGCCTGCCACATTCACTCGGTAAACGGCGGTCAAGGTTTGAACACCGGCCTGGCGGATGCCTTCAACATCATGTGGAAGATGAGCATGGTGCTCGGCTCCGGCGCGCCGGCGGCGCTGCTGCGCACCTACGAGCAGGAGCGCAAGCCGGTGGCCATGGGCGTGGTCGAGACGTCCAGCCAGCTCGTGCGCTCCACCAAGTACTCCGAGACCGGAACGCACGCGGACGACTACGTCAAAATCGTCGAGAAGCGAGCCGGCTACATCACCGGAATGGGCATTCGCTACGGCGAGCACGAGCTTCACGGCAAGCGCTTGCTCGACTTCATGGTCCGCAACGATGGGGAGCAGGCCGACACGCGCATCTATTCGCTTCTGGACTATCGGTTTTTCACGCTTCTCGTGTTCGGCGACTGCAACGCGACATTGGACCTGCCTGCATTCGTCAAAGTGATTCGGATTCGCGAAGAAACGAGCCCGTATGCGAATCAAATGATCCTGGTTCGCCCCGATTCGTACATCGCCGCGTCGTCTTCCCTTTCCGATGTCTCCCCGATCACGGCTTACTTCGATTCAATGTTGAGCCGGGCTGTGGCGTAGAACCCGCGATTCCGGCGCGGCGTTACGCAGGTCGAACAGATGGCACTCGGCCTGGCCGAGTGCCCGATACTCGATTGATGGTGCGTATTGCAGCGGGGCTATCGGCCGTTGCACCGAACCCATGTACAATCCCGCGCCATGAACGCACTTCGCCACTTTCAGCACCGGCGTGGCGTCGCGCGACAGCTTCTGTGGATGCTCATCCTCGTGCCGCTGCTGTCCCGCGCGCTGATGTCGGGCGCCGTGATGCTCGATCCGGACGGTCCGGATGCGGGCTCGGTGGTGTTGTGCTCTGGCCGAGGTCCGCTGATCCTCGGCGCGACCGGGCTGACGGCGCATTTCGATGCGAGTGCACCGATCACGGCGGCCGACGACGCACTGGCGCTCGTCAGCGCGCTCAAGCACGGTGCCCACGCCGGCAAGCCGGCGCCCGCCGATAGCGGCAACGGCGTCTGCGCGTTCAGCGCGGCACTGTTCGCCGCACTGGCGTCGTTCGTGCTGCTCGTGCTGCTGTTTCCCGCCGCGGCCCCGCGGCGTTTCCGGCTTCCGCCCGACTGCCCTCTTCCGGCGCGATCGATATTCGACGATCGTCCGCCCTCCCGCGCCCCGCCTCAGTTCTGCTGAACGTTTCGGTGCATTGCCCGCGCGCGTCGACGTGCGCGGGTTTCCATGCCATTCGTTTCGCTGAACCCGCTTCATCCATTCAACCGAATGCTCGCGTCGCGCGGGTGACGCCGGCATGCGCGCCGCTTGCGCGTGCCGTACCGTGCCGCCGCCCGTCGGTGCCGCGCGTAACCTGCGACGACGTCGTCGCCGGGTTGCGCGTCGCATCGTGACGAAGGCCGGCGCGGGCCGCTCGTTCCGATCGACGACAACGAGGAGTTAACACCATGTCGACCACCGTCGAGCCGGCGATCTCGCCCGCTCGTTCCGCAAGCGCCGGTTACCGGACGCTCTGGCGCTGGCATTTCTATGCCGGCCTGTTCGTGATGCCGTTCCTCGTGATCCTCGCGATCACGGGAACGCTGTACTGCTTCCAGCCGCAGATCGAGCCGTTGCTGTATCCGCACCGGTTGATCGTCGAGCCGCGCGACACGCCCAGACTCGATGCCGACACGCTGCTCGCGAAGGCGCGCGCCGCGATGCCGGCCGGTGCGACGCCGGTTTCCGCGCAGGTGTCCACCGCGCCGGCTCGCAGCGCCGAATACGTGTTCCGGCTCCGCGACGGCAGCCGGGAAAGCGTCTATGTGAACCCGTACGACGGCGGCGTGCTCGGCACGCTGAGCGTCGAGCGCCGCTTCATGCAGGTCGACCGGATGCTGCATCGCAAGCTGCTGCTCGGCAAGACGGGCGAGCTGCTGATGGAGCTTGCCGCGTGCTGGACGTTCGTGATGATCGGCACCGGCGTCGCGCTGTGGTGGCCGCGCGGAACGGCGCGCGTCGGGCGCGCATTGCGGCCCGACCTGTCGCTGCGCGGCCGGCCGCTGTGGAAGAGCATCCATGCGACGGCGGGCATCTGGCTCGCCGCCGGCGCGGTCGCCTTCATTCTGACGGGGCTGCCGTGGTCGGGCTCGTGGGGCAAGTACTTCAAGGCGCTTGCCGCGACCGTGAACCTTGGAGAGCCGCAAGGTGCATGGGGCGGCCTGCCGTTGCGTTCGTCGCGTCCGGGCGCGGCGCCGGCCGGCACCGAAACGCGTGTCGCCGCGCCCGCCGGGCATCGCCACGATGGAGGCGACTCGATGCCGGGGATGGTGATGGACGACCTGCCGCTGCCGCAGACGCCGTGGGCGGTCGGCAACGTGCCCGTTCCGCATTCGCCGTCGGCGCCGACGCCGGCGCCGCTCACGCTCGACCGCGCGATCGCGATCGTCGCGGGGCTCGGCGTGACGAGCGGCTACACGCTCGCGCTGCCGGCCGGCGCGGACGGCGTGTTGACCGCATCGTACTTTCCCGCCGATCCAAAGGCGGAGCGGACGATCTACATCGACCAGTACAGCGGCGCGGTGCTCAAGGACATCCGCTACGACGATTACGGCGCGGTGTCGCAGGCCGTGTCGTACGGCACGTCGCTGCACATGGGGCGGTACTTCGGGCTCGCGAACCAGATCGTTTGCGCCGCCCTGTCGCTCGGGCTCGCCGCGATGGCCGTGACGGGCGCCGTGATGTGGTGGAAGCGCCGCCCTGCGGGCAAGCTGGGCGCACCCGCGCGCGAACGCGATGCGCCGCCGATGCGTGCCTGGATCGCAGGGCTCGTGCTGCTCGGGATCGTGTTTCCGTTGATGGGGATGACGATCGTCGCGGTGTGGCTGGTCGACCGGTTGCTGTTCGGCCGCGCGGCGCGCGCCGCTCACGATCCGCTTGCACCCTAACCCTGCGAACAACGCCATGTATCCTTTATCCCGCATCGCCATCGCGCTGTCCGGCGTAATTTCCTTTCTTTCCACGTCCGCCGCATGCGCGCAGAGCGTCGCCGCGGCGACCAATACACAGGCTCGGAGGCCGCGCACGCGGCCTTCATCGCACGACAAAGCGGAAGTACCCTGGCCATTGCGCTCGACGCCGCATTGGCGATCGATCCGGAATTCGATTTCGTCGCGCAACGGCACGCGAGGATAGCGGCATCGGCGATTACCGGCACAGCCGCAGGCACGGCGCGGGCCTGGCGGCCGCAACCGGCGGCCGCCGTCTCCGATTCGGCCGCTTTGCGGGTTTTTACCTAACGCAAAGTTCAACCATTCCGCCGCGGATTTTCCGCATACTGTTCGTATCGACGTCTCGTGGGTCTGCCATGCCCAGCCGTTGCCGTCAGAAGATCGGGGTTGTCCTCGGGATCTTCGCGATCCTGCTGAGCGTGGTCGCGCCGACGATATCCCAGACACTGCGCGGCGCGTCGGCCGAAGGCGCGCATCACGCCCTTCACGCGCATCACACGCATCACGCACACCACTCGCACCACGCGCATCCTGCGACCGTAGCCTCTGATCTCGCCCAAGCCGAGGCTGCCGCGCACCATCACGGCTCCGCTTCGTGGCCGGGTTGCGACGCGTGCCCGTATTGCAGCCTGATTGCACACACACCGACGCTGCCTGGCGCGCCCGTGGCTTTCGGCATCCCTACACAACCGGCCGGAATTGCAGCGCCGGTCGTGGCCGCGGTGTTTCGACCATACACGGTTCTGACACCCGCGCAGCCACGCGCCCCACCCGTATCGTCCTGATCCCCGCTGATGGCTTTCCCGCGATGCTGGCGCATTGAACCGCATCGCCGCGTCGTCGCGCGCATGCTGCGGCGATGCCTCAATAGTCAACCAGGACATCAACATGCGAACCACTCTCGAACGGGGCGCCGTAACGCTATGCGCGCTCGCTTCTTGCCTCCTTTCAGCCGATGCGTCGGCCCATGCGGTGGCCGGCAATCGCGTATTTCCTGCCACGATGGCGGTCGACGATCCCGGCGTCGGAGACGAACTGAACCTCGAATTCGGCCACCTGCGATCCAGCACGGATGACGGCGACAAGCAGAACACCAATACGACGACGCTCGAATGGGACAAGCGGATCACGCCGAGCTTCCAGCTTTCCGTGACGGGCACCTACATCAACCTGAACGCACCGAACGGCGGCTCGGCGCGTGGTTTCGACAACTGGCAGGTCGGCGCCAAGTACCGCTTCTACGTGAACGAAAAGCACGAGTTCATGGCATCGGTCGGCGCGAGCGCGGAGTTGGGCGGGACCGGCGCGCATTCGATCGCCGATCCGCACTCGGCGATCACGCCGACGCTCTATTTCGGCAAGGGCCTCGGCGACCTGCCCGACAGCCTGAAATACCTGAAGCCGCTTGCGATCACGGGAACCGTCGGCCCGCGCCTGACATTGAACAGTGCCGATCCGAATTCGTTGAGCTGGGGCGTCACCGTGCAATACAGCCTGCCTTATCTGCAGAACTTCGTGCAGGACGTCGGGCTCAAGGCGCCGTTCAGCAACCTGATTCCGGTGGTCGAATTTCCAATGAGCACGTGCACCGCCAGCCCGTGTTCGGGCCACACGACCGGGACGATCAATCCCGGCCTGATGTGGGGAAATCGCTGGGGCCAGTTCGGCGTCGAAGCGCAGATTCCGGTCAATCATGCGAGCGGAACGGGTGTGGGCGTGCTGCTGCAAGCCCATCTGTTCCTGGACGATGTATTGCCGAACTCGCTCGGCAAACCGATCTTCGGCAAAGGAGAGTAGCAATGAAGCGGTTCAGTAGTCTTCTGCGCAACTACCGCGCGCCTACCATCGCGGCGGTCATGCTGATGCCGTCTGCCGCGTTCGCGCACGTGTTCCCGCAAACCCAGTCTCCGTCGGCGGGCGCCGAAGTGCCGGCGCCCGCCAGCGTCACGATCGTGTTCGACGGGCCGCTCGAACCCGCATTCAGCTCGCTGACCGTCAGCAATTCCGCGGGCAAGCAGATGAACACGGCGAAAGCGCAAGTCAGCCCCGACAACCGGAAGTCGATCAGCGTTGCGCTGCCGCCGTTGCCCGTCGACCGGTACACCGTCCATTGGGTGGCGGTGGCTGCGGACGGACATCGCACGCATGGCGACTATTCGTTCAAGGTGAAGTAATGGACCTGGCGGTGGCATTCGCATCGATCGTGGTTGCGGCCATCGCCAACGATACCTTCAACTTGTTCGTCAGCGTTGCCGTGGTACTGGGCGGGATCAACCGCCTGATTTATCTGCCACGCATTCGGTTCGGTGCTTCTGCGGGCTCATTCCCGGGCGCCGGACCATGAGTCGAAGACAGGGCTCCCGTTGATCGGCGAGCGTCGTCGAGGCATCGACGCCCTTCGGAGCAGCCTTGCATTTCGAAATCCTTTCTTTCGCCCGCCCCCGTATCGCGAGGTCTCGACAAAAAATATTCCGCGAAATCGTTTGCGCATCTGTCGCCGGCGTTCAGTTTATTCATCGCCTGCCGATATCTCTAATGCGTTCCGGATCGAAGCGGCGCCGCTCCGCCGCTTCGATCCGATACGACAACAAACGGCGAGACGGATAGCGAAAGGAAGGTTTGTGGCGACAGTTTTCGGGTGCATCGTATATAGGCACAATCTCTGGCTGCTGCTGCTTGCCGCGCTGTTGTGCGGGGCCGGCTCGTGGGTCACCGCGCGCCTGTTCCAGCGCACGGTGAATACCACCGGCACGCAGCGGCTCGGCTGGCATGTGCTGACGGCCATCTCGGCCGGCGTCGCGATCTGGTGCACGCACTTCGTCGCGATGCTCGGGTTCGAAGCCGGCGCGCCCGTGCACTTCAACCTGCCGCTCACGCTCGTGTCGCTGGTGATCGCGGTCGGCGGCAGCACGATCGGCTTCGTGCTGACGACCTGCCGCGCCGCGAAAGCCGCCGCCCCCGCGCTCGGCGGCGCCGTCGTCGGCGTGGCGATCGTGCTGATGCACTTCACCGGCATGCTCGCGTGGCGGGTCGAGGGCTTCGTGTCGTGGGACGTCGGCTACCTGATCGCGTCGGTGCTCCTGTCGATGACCCTCGCGGCGCTCGCGCTGCACCTCGCGATGCTGCCGTCGCGGCACGCGGTCAACCAGATGGCCGTCGTGCTGTCGCTCGCGATCCTCGCGCTGCACTTCACCGGCATGTGCGCGCTGCGCGTGACGCCGCTGACGCTCGACGGCGCGTGGACCGACGCGAACGCGCTGCGCCCGCTGGCGCTGGCGGTCACGGCGATGTCGCTCGTGATCGTCTGCACGGGGCTCGTGAGCTACGTGATCGACAGCAACGTGCGGGCCGAATCGCTCGAACACCTGCGTCGGATGGCGCTGAGCGACATGCTGACCGGCCTGCCGAACCGGGCCAGCTTCAACGAACGGCTGGACCTGGAAATCGCGCTCGCGCACGAGCGCGGCACGAAGCTCGCGCTGATCGGCATCGACCTGAACCGCTTCAAGGAAATCAACGACCTGCGCGGCCATCACGCCGGCGACGAGGTGCTGCGCATCCTCGCGCGGCGGATGACGAACCTGCTGCGCGACGGCGAATTCGTCGCCCGCATCGGCGGCGACGAATTCGCGGCGCTGTGCCGGATGAGCGACGGCACGCACCCGATGGATCTGCTCGGGCGGCTCGAGCCGGCACTCTTCAAGCCGGTCCGGATCGACGACTACGAGATCGCGCCGGGCGCGAGCTTCGGCGTCGCCGTCTACCCGGACGATGCGACCACCAAGGCGATCCTCATCAACAACGCGGACCTCGCGATGTACCGCGCCAAGGGCAGCCTCACGCAGCCGGTCTGCTTCTACGAGCCGGCGATGGACCTGGTCGTCCGCGCACGCCGCAGCCTCGCGGCCGACCTGCGCCGCGCGGTGGCCGACAACCAGCTGAGCATCCACTATCAGGTGCAGACCTCGCTCGCGACCGGCGAGATCCGCGGCTACGAGGCGCTGCTGCGCTGGCGGCATGCGACGCTCGGCACCATCGCGCCCGCCGAGTTCATTCCGCTCGCGGAGGAAAGCGGCGTCATCCTGGACATCGGCGCGTGGGTGCTGCGCGAAGCGTGCACGCGGGCGGCCACGTGGGAGCCGCCCTATGTCGTCGCGGTGAACGTGTCGGCCATGCAGATCATGCACGCCGACCTGACGGCGCTCGTGGCGCGGGTGCTCGAGGAAACCCGCCTGCCGGCGTCGCGCCTGCAGCTCGAGCTGACCGAATCGACGATCTTCGCCGGCCGCGAGCGCGCGCTGGACACGCTGCGGCAGATCAAGGCGCTGGGCGTCAGCATCGCGCTCGACGACTTCGGCACCGGGTATTCGTCGCTCGACACGCTGCGCTCGTTCCCGTTCGACCGCATCAAGCTCGACCAGTCGTTCGTCGCGGACGCGGAACTGAGGCCGCAGGATCGCGCGATCATCCGCGCGGTGCTCGCGCTCGGCAAGAGCCTGGGCATTCCGATCCTGGCCGAAGGCATCGAGACGCACGACCAGCTTGCCCTGCTGGCCGAGGAAGGCTGCGACGAGGCGCAGGGCTTCCTGCTCGGCCGGCCCGCGCCGCTCAACGAAATTGTCGGCAGCGGGCAGATCACGCTGACCGGCAGCAACCGCGCCCGCGCGCCGGCCCCCGTGCCGGAAATGGCCGCCATTTCCGACATGCAGCCGCGCCCGTACGGGTACCCGACCACGCCGGACACGGCAACCTGAGCCCGGGTTGCACCAGGCAGGCCCCTATGAAAACCCACCACGCACGGATGGCAAGACTGGCAAGCATCGCGGCGCCGGCCCAGAACCCCGACCTGCTCGCGGCGCAATACCGGGTATTCGCCGGCCAGCTTCCGGTGATGTACCTGATCCTCATCTCGAGCACCTGGAGCCTCGCCGTCACGCACCTGGGCAGCTCTCCGGCCTGGCTGACGGTCGCGGCGCCGTGCGCGATGACGCTCGCGTCGCTCGTGCGGCTGCTGCACTGGCGCCGCGCCCGGCTCCTCGACCCGACGCCGGAAACCGTGTCGCGCGCGCTCACGTTCACGAACCGGCTGGTGATCCCGATCGCGGTGACGTTCACCACGTGGGCGCTGCTGCTGTTCCCGTACGGCGACGCGTGGCAGAAGGCCCAAGTCGCGTTCTACATGGCGATCACGCTGATCGGCTGCGTCTTCAGCCTGATGTACCTGCGTTCGGCCGCGCTCACCGTGGCGGTGATCGTCAACGTCGCGTTCATCGCGTTCTTCATCTCGACGCGCCAGCCGACGCTCGTCGCCACCGCGGTCAACATGGTCGTCGTGTCGGCGGCGCTGATCGCCGTCATCTCGGTCAACTACCGGGGCTTCCTGCACACCGTCGACGCGCAGGCCGAATCGCGGATGCGCGAGCATGCGCAGACGCGGCTGATGCAGATGATCGACGACATGCCGGTCGCCGTGATGACGGCCGACCCGGAGACGTTCCGCATCAACTACCTGAACGCGACGTCGCTGAACCTGCTGCGCTCGATCGAGCACCTGCTGCCGATCCGCGCGGACGACGCGCTCGGCGCGCCGATCGACGTCTTCCACCCGCACCCGCAACACCAGCGCCGCCTGCTCGCCGATCCGGCGAACCTGCCGCATCGCACCCGCGTCCGGCTCGGGCCGGAAGTGCTCGACCTCCAGGTCTCGGCCGTGCGCGACGCCGAGGGGCACTACATCGGCCCGATGCTGTCGTGGTCGATCGTCACGCGGCAGGCCGAGGCGGAGGCGCGCATCCACGAGCTCGCCCATCACGATTCGCTCACCGGCCTGCCGAACCGCGCGACGTTCCTCGCCGAATTCGACGCATGCCTGCGCCGCTCGGACAAGGTGATCGCGCTGCTGTTCATCGACCTCGACGGCTTCAAGCTGATCAACGACGCACGCGGGCATTCGGCGGGCGACGAGGTGCTGCGCCAGGTCGCGGAACGCCTGCGCGGGCAGTGCCCGGAACCGGGCATGATGCTCGGGCGCATCGGCGGCGACGAGTTCGCGGTGCTGATGCGCGACACCGATGCGGACGGCGCGATGGGGGCGGCCGCGCGGCTCGTGGACACGCTCGTCGCGCCCTACGCGCCGTCGCCCGACCGGCAGTTCCGCATCGGCGCGTCGATCGGCTGCGTGCTGGCGCCGCATCACGGCAACGACGCCGGGGTGCTGCTGTCGCGCGCGGACATGGCGCTCTACGCGGCCAAGAAAGCCGGCAAGGGCACGTACCGGATGTTCTCGCCCGACATGGAAACGAGCGCCCAGGAGCGGATCGCGCTCGAATCGAAGCTGCGGCTCGCGCTGGACGAGAGCCAGGGGCTGTACGTGTTCTACCAGCCGATCGTCGACGTCCGCACGCGCCGGATCACGACGCGCGAGGCGCTGCTGCGCTGGCATCACCCGCGCGCCGGCTGGATCTCGCCGGCCCGCTTCATTCCGGTGGCCGAGCGCGGCGGCCTGATCGACCGGCTCGGCCGCTTCGTGCTCGACCAAGCGTGCCGGCAGGCGGCGCGCTGGCCGGACGGCGCGCGCGTCGCCGTCAACGTGTCGGCCGGGCAGCTCGGCCACGGCACGATCGCGCCGGCCGTCGCGGCGGCGCTGGCCGGCGCGGGCCTCACGCCCGACCGCCTGGAAATCGAGGTGACGGAAACCGCGCTGCTGCACGACGAGGGCAAGGCCGTCGCGGACCTGCGCGCGCTGCGCGCGATGGGCGTGCGCGTCGCGCTCGACGACTTCGGCACGGGCTTCTCGTCGCTCGCGCACCTGCGCGCGTTCCCGTTCGACAAGATCAAGATCGACGGCAGCTTCGTGCGCGATGCGGTCACGCGCCCGGACTGCGCCGCCGTCGTGTGCGCGGTGGCCGATCTCGGCAAGCGCCTCGGCGTGACGACCGTCGCGGAAGGCGTCGAGACGGAGGAGCAGCTCGCGTGCATCACGGAAGCCGGTTGCCGCGAGGTGCAGGGCTTCCTGCTCGGCAGGCCCGAGCCGGGCGAGCGCGATGCGCCGGCCATCCAGTGGATCGAGCGGGCCGCGCTGGCCGCGAAGAAGCGGGCCTGACCGGCGACGAAACGGCCGGAGTACTGAATGACCGCTGCGGATCGGCGGCGCGCATGCACGCGCGCCGCCCCGCGCGACGCATGCCCCGCACAGTGCGATAACTGACAGTTTCTCGCTGCGGGGCTTTTCTTTAGATTGGCGACATGTTCCTCGCAATGGTTCGTTCGCCGACATGACTCTCACCGCCATCGACGAGCGGCTCACGACAGCCGCCACTTTCCGCGACATTGCCGAACGACACGCGTCGAGCGCGCCGGCGGGCGCGTTTCATCTGGACGCGTGGCGCGCATTGTCCGAGGCCGGACTGTGGCGGCTGCCGGTGGCCCGGCAGCACGGCGGCGCCGGGCGCACGTGGCGGGACTTCGCCGATGCATTCGAGGCGATCGCCACGACGCTGCGCTCCGTCGGTTTCGCGATGGCGCTCGCGAACCAGGCGACGCTGATTCGCGCGATCGCCGCCTACGGCTCCGACGCGCAGCGCGAGCGTCACCTGCCGCGGCTGATGGCGGGCGAGATCGGCGCCACCGCGATTTCCGAGAAAGGCACCGGCACCGAAGTGCGCGCGCTCGAGACGCGCCTCGCGCGCGACGGCGACAGCCGCGGGTATCGGCTCGACGGCCACAAGTACAACATCAGTCACGCGCCCGACGCCCGGCTGATGATGATCGTCGCGTCGTCGCATGTCGACGACAAGCCGGCCACCGCGCTCGTGCTGATCGATCCCGAGCGCCCGGGCGTGCGGCGCAGCCCGCCGCAAGCGACGCTCGGCGTCGCGGACCTGCCGATCGGCGACGTCACGCTTGCCGGCGTGCGGGTGGCCGACGACGAGCTGCTCGGCGCGCCGCGCGACGGCTTGCGCCTGCTGATGGACATCGCGTCGATGAATCGCGCGCTATTCGGCCTGCTGTGCGCCGACGTCACCCAGCCGTTCCTCGCCGACGCGCTCGCCCGCGTGGCCGAGCGCAAGACGCTCGGCGTCGCGCTCGATGCGCATCAGCACGTGCAGCGCCGGCTCGTCGACGTCCGGGTCGGCATCGAGCGCACGCGCTGGATGGCCCGCGCCGCGCTCGATCAACTCGTCGCGCATGATCCCGACGCGCTCGCGAACTGCTCGATCGCCAAGCTCGTCGGCGCACGCGATCTCGCGCAGGCCGCGCTGCATCTGCTGGCGATCCACGGCAGCGACGGCTATCGAAGCGGCCCGCTCGCGACCTTCGTCGCCGACGCGCTCGCGATGGGCTCGGCCGGCGGCACCGAGGAAATGCACTGCCGCAACATCTTCAGCCAGATGCAGCGACGCGCGGCACGCGCGGCGTGACGCTTGTTTCGTCCTTCGAACCTTTACCCGAGGAGCTTCCGTTGACCATCGAACCTGGCCTGCGCGCCCGCACCACGCACCGCGTCGACACGATTTCGCTCGCCGATCAATGGGGCGGCGAAGCCCATGCGCTCGCGAGCCCGATCATGATCATCTTCATCGAGCAGACCTGCATGCAGGCGACCGATCACCTGCTGCCGTCGACCCAGATGACGGTCGGCTACAACTTCGAGATCAAGCATCTCGCCCCGACGCCCCCCGAATGGGAGGTCACGGTCGACGCCGAGCTGATCGGCGTCGACGGCCGCATGATGACGTACCGGGTCGAGGTGCGGGACGCGGTGGGCGTCGTCGGCGAAGGCGTGCACACGCGCTGCGCGGTCAGCCGCGACGGCTTTCATCAACGGCTGAACGAGCGGCGCGACAGCGCGGCGCTCGCGGCCCGCTGACGCGGCGGAGCCGGATCATGACGCCGCTTGCCCTGCAGGGGCTCAGGCTGCCGGTCATCGCGTCCCCGATGCTGATCGCGAGCTATCCGGATATGGTGCTCGCCCAGTGCAAGAGCGGGATCGTCGGCGCGTTCCCCGCGCTCAACGCGCGGCCGAGCGCGCAGCTCGGCGACTGGATCGACACGATCGACGACGCGCTGCGCGCGCACCGCGACGCCCATCCCGATGCGCCGGTCGGCCCGTATGCGGTCAACCACATCTGCCACCCGTCCAATCCGCGCGTCGAACAGGACTTGCGGATCTGCATCGAGCGGCGCGTGCCGCTGATGATCACGAGCCTGCGCGCGCCGTCGCGCGACGTGGTGGACGCGATTCACGCGTACGGCGGCCTCGTGCTGCACGACGTGACGACCGTGCGGCACGCGCAGAAGGCGCTGGAAGCCGGCGTCGACGGCCTCGTGCTCGTCGCCGCGGGCGCCGGCGGCCATGCCGGCACGCTGTCGCCGTTCGCGCTCGTCGGCGAGGTGCGGCGCTTCTACGACGGCTTCATCGCGCTGTCCGGCGCGATCGCGACCGGCGACGCGATCGCCGCCGCGCGCGCGCTGGGCGCCGACTGCGCGTACATCGGCACACGCTTCCTCGCGTCGCACGAGGCGAACGTCGTGCAGCGCTACAAGGACACGATCGTCGAAGCCACCGCGTCCGACATCGTCTACACCGACGCGTTCACGGGCGTGCACGGCAACTACCTGCGCCAGAGCATCGAGGCGGCCGGGCTCGACGTGCGACACCTCACGCGCGTCGACGGCGCGCAGCTCGACTTCTCGCCGGACGCGGGCACGAAGCAATGGCGCGACATCTGGGGCGCCGGCCAGGGCGTCGGCGCGATGGACGCGGTGCTCAGCGTCGCCGAGATCGTCGCGCGGCTCGAAGCCGAATACGCGCGCGCGGTTGCGCGCCTCCACCCGGCGCCGGCCGCGCACGCCGCCGCTGCGCGCCGCGCGCCGGCCCTGTCCTCGTCACCACCGGTCGAAACGCCATGACGCCCTCCGAGCTCGCCGCGCCCCCCACCGTCGACGCAGCGATCGCGCGCCGCCGCGCGCAGATCGACGCCATTGACGACAAGCTGCTCGCGCTGATCGGCCAGCGCCTCGAACACGCGGCCGAGATCGGCCAGTTGAAGCGGGACGCGGGCCTCGCGATCCGGCAGCCGGCGCGCGAATCGTCGATCCTCGCCGGCCTGTGCACGCGCGCCCCCGGCACGCTGCGCCACCGCGACGTGACGGCGATCTGGCAGGCGCTGTTCCGCGCGAGCCGGGACGCGCAGTCCGCGCCCGCCGTCGCGTTCCTCGGTCCGGCGGGCACCCATACGGAAAGCGCGATGCAGCGCTACTTCGGCGGATACGCGCAGGCGCACGCCCGGGAGACGATCGATGCGGTGTTCGACGCGCTCGCGCGCGGCGACGTCGAACGCGCGGTCGTGCCGATCGAGAACTCGTCCGAAGGCAGCGTGACCCGGACGATCGACCGGCTGACCGCGCAGACGGCGCCGGTCACGGGCGAGATCGTGCTGCCGGTCGCGCATTGCCTGCTGAGCGCGACCGGCTCGCTCGACGGCGTCGACAGCGTGGCCGGCCATCCGCAGGCGCTCGCGCAATGCCGGGCCTGGCTCGACGCGCACGCGCCCGGCCTGCGCCGCGTGCCGGTCTCCAGCAACGCGGTGGCCGCGCGCGAAGCCGCGCACCTGTACGACTGCGCGGCGATCGCCGGCGAACCGGCGGCCGCACTGTACGGACTGCAGATCGTCGCGCGCGCGATCCAGGACGACCCGGACAATCGCACGCGCTTCGTGATCGTCGGCGGACCGGCGCCGGAGCCGACCGGCGACGACCGCACCAGCATCGCGCTGCTGCCGGGCGACGCGCCGGACGTGCTCGCGCGCGTGTTCGACGCGCTCGCGCGCCACCGCGCGCCGCTGCTGTGGCTCGACGTGCGTCCCGCGCGAACCGCCGGCCAGCCCTACCGGTATTTCATCGACTTCGGCGGACACGCACGCGATCCGCAGGTGCACGCGGCGCTCGCCGAAATCGCCACCGTCGCGTCCGAGCTGCGCATCCTCGGCGCCTATCCGCGCGCGGCCGGCGTCGAGCCCGTGCACGCGTGCGGCGAGGCCGCGCGATGAGGGCGGCACCGGCGGCGCCCGCGTCCCGCGCCGCCGCGCGCGTGCTCGCGATACGCGACGGCCGTGACGACCGCCTGCTCGTGCTGTGCGGCATCGCCGCGCCGGGTTTGCTGCCGCTGGAGACGGGGCGCTGGCTGCGCGCATTGCGCGCCGAATACGAGGACGAACTCGAACTGCTGCCGTTCGTGCGCGCGCCGCTGTGCGCCGGCGGCGCCGATCGGCTGCTGCAGCGCTGCGCACGGCTTCATCTGCCGGCCGCCGCGATCGCCGACGCCGCGACGACCGCCTATGGCCGCTGGCGCGCGCGCCTGCCCGCGCCGCCGCTCGTGTGGCGGCTGCTCGACGCCGCGCCGGCGCCGCTCGCGGCGCCTCCGGGCGGGCTGCTGGTTCGCTGGCCGTCCCGCGTCGGCGAATCCGTCGACTGGCCGCGCTCGCGCCGCGTCGTGGCCGATCTCGGCGCCGCGTCGCCGGCGCTCGGCGTGCGCATCGGCGCGCTGGCCGACGCGTTGTGCGACGGCACGCTCGTCGTCGCCGGCGTCGCGCTGGACACGCTTGCCGCCGCGCCGCCCCCGTCGTGCACCCCACCCACCCGGCACGCGTCGCACACCTTCGTCGCCGATGCGCTGGACCAGCTCGCCAACTGCGTGCGCATCCAGCGCATCGCCGCCGTCACGCGCCGCGCCCCATCGCTGCGGAGCCGCCTGTGAGCGCAGTCGCGCGAGCCGGTTCGACGCGCATCGCGCTCGTCGGCATGCCCGGCGCCGGCAAGACCACGCTCGGCGTCGCGCTCGCCCGCGCGCTCGCGCTGCCGTTCGTCGACTCCGACCGCGAGCTCGAGCGCCGCTTCGGCGCGCCGGTCGCGTCGCTGTTCCACGCCGGCGACTTCCGGGCACGCGAGGCGGCCGTCATCGACGCGCTGACGCGCGGCCCGAACCTCGTGCTCGCCACCGGCGGCGGCGCGGTGCTGCGCGACGACACGCGCGCCCGGCTCGGCCGGCGCTGCTACGTGATCCATCTCGCGAGCGATCTCGACACGCTGTGGCGCCGCACGCGCGACGACGCGTCCCGCCCGCTGCTCGACGTCGACGATCCCCGCGCAGCGCTCGCCGCGCTGCACGACGCGCGCGAAGCGCTGTACCGGGCCTGCGCCCACTGCCGGATCGATACGTCGGGCCAGTCCGTCGATCAATCGCTGGCGGCGGCGCTCGACGCGCTGGCCGCCGGTTGATGGCCTCTCCTTGATTTCCGTGCGTTTTAGCGGGGTAAAGTGATCCAGTCGCGACAAGGCGCAGCGGTTGGCCCATGAAATCACCGCGCAGCAACATGCTCGACTCTCAACCATCGCCGTGCTGCCGCTGTTCTACTGAAAGTGGACTGTGAGCCGCGATGACCGCCATCCTCGAATCCATGCTGACCTGCCCGCATTGCGAATTCATACCACGCCGGATCACCCTTCTTCGTGCGTGGCCGGACACGCCCACCGGCGGCGCAGCCAGTGATCCACCGACAGCACGCCGGCTCCACGGCACAGCAGCACGAGCAGCATGGCGGCCCACTGGATGTGCGTCGGCCATGCCTGCGGATAGACGAAAATCTCGATCACGGACGTCATGGCGAGCAGCACGCATGCCGCCAGCCGCGTGCCCAATCCCAGCACGAGCAAGACGGGCATGCTCAGCTCGATCGACACGGCCAGGTAGGCTGCAATCTCCGGGGGCAGCACGGGTACCCTGTATTCGTCGCGAAACAGCTCGAGCGCCGCGTCCCAGTTTGCAAGCTTGGCCATTGCCGAATTCCAGAAGATCGTCGCGACCGCAACCCTGAGTGGAATCGCGAGTAGCCAATACGGCACCTGCTCGAGCCACTGCACGACGCGCAACACGCGTGCGAGCACGGACGACGCATGGAGATCCGTTCGGGTCAGGTGACGCATGACGATGATCCTCCGTGATACGGCCAGTTGTCCGACGCCGGTACGGCCTCGACACAGCATCCGCGCGCGAGCAGCATGGCCACGAGTCCGTAGCCGTCCGCGTGCGTCGCATGAGACAGCGCGTCGCGCATCGGTTCGCCGGCAAAGAGCGCGGTCGCGATGCGGTACTCGCCGCGGCCCAGGCGGATCACGTCGACGCCTTCGGTCACGCGCTGCACGAGCAAATTAACCGGTTCGTCGTCCAGACGAATCGCCGGCATCGCCAGGGTGTCCTGCTCGAGGACGGCGCGCCAGATCTTGTCGACCGGAAAATCGCTGTGCACGAGCCGGACTGCGGGATGCGGCAAGAGCCGCAGCGTACCGAGCGTGCGGTCGTCGAGCGACGCAAGGCGGGCAACGTCGCGTACCGGTGCGTCCGGAGCATGCAGCACGGCATTGACCTGCCATTCGAGGTGCGCGACGTCGATCAGGTAAGGGATCGACGCGATGTCCGGAAGCTGCGCGAGAAACGCCGGAAACGCCGCGCCATATTCGTCCAGCCACGCACTTTGCGGCAGCGACGCCTCGATGAAGCGCCGGGCCGCCCCTTCGAAGCATTCCGCGCCGACCAGACGTTCCAGTGCCGGAAACGCGAGGCGCAGCGCGTTGACGAGGACGCTCGTCGCCGTGTTGCGATAGATCGCGAGGCGCGCGTGCGGCGACAGCCCGTCGGGCGCGATCCAGGCCGCTGCGTCATCCGAGGCGCCGAGCAGGCTGAGTCGAACAGCCTGCTGCAGCTCAGCGAGCGTCGGCGAGCGCGGATTCATGTCGAATTGCCTCCAATATCGAGTCGGCGCGCGCCGCTTCCCGCAGCAGGGTTTCGAGCGGCGGGACGTCGGTGTCCCATTCGATCAGCGTCGGCGCCGCGCCGAAGCGGCGCAGGGCGTCGTGGTACAGCGACCAGACTTCCGCGGCGACGCGCGAACCGTGATCATCGATGCGCAGCGTTCGGCCGTTCTCGAGTTGTCGGACACTGTGGCCGGCCAGATGAATCTCACCGATTGCCGCCGCCGGCAACGCAGCGAGATAGGTCTGGGGATCCCAGCCGTGATTGCAGGCGCTGACATAGATATTGTTGACGTCGCAGAGCAGGCCGCAGCCGGTGCGTCGCACCATTTCCGACAGGAATTCCCACTCGGGAATGGTCGATTGGACGTAGCGCAGGCAGGTGGACGGGTTTTCGATCAGAATGCGCCGTCCGAGCGCGGCCTGGACCTGGTCGACATGCCGGCATACCACGGCGAGCGCTTCGTCGGTCATCGGCAACGGCAGCAGGTCGGCAAGATAGGTTCCGCCGACGGCACTCCACGACAGATGCTCGGAAACCAGAGCGGGCTCGAAACGCCGCACCGCCGCCCGCACGCGTGCCAGATGCCTCGCATCGAGCCCGTCCGCGCTGCCGAGGGACAGGCCCACGCCATGCAGCGACAGCGGGTAGTCGCGGCGGATGGCGTCCAGGTATTGCAGCGCCACTCCGCCCTCCATGTAGTTCTCCGTGTGCACTTCGAACCATGCGACAGCCGGCCGTTGGTCGAGCACGATCCGATGGTGCCGAAAACGCAGGCCGACGCCTGCCCGCGCCGGAGCCGGGCGCGGCGTCACGCTGAGCAACGGCGCGGACACGTTCATCGCGAGCGCGCCTTCAACCGGCCTTGAGCTTGCCGCCCGCGATCTTGCCGCAGTCGCCGGCCGGCAGCAGCACGAACGACTTCGAATCACGGGCCTGCGTCGCCTGGCCGGCGCACGAATGAGCACCCTCGGCGCAATCGTTCTTGGCCACCGCGTTCACGCCGTAGCATTTTTCGAGATGGTTTTGTGCCATCCTCGACATGTTGTCCTTCACGACCTGCGGCATATTGCTCATATCCTTCATGCCTTGTGCCGGTGCCGGGACGGCTTGCATGGCAAGCGCCAGCCCGACGGCGGCGGACAGCGAGGAAATGGCTGAAGCGGACTGGTTCATGGTGTCTTCTCCTGAGAGGGAGATCGCCGATGCGCGACCATGTCGGAAAATTCGCTGCGTTTCGACCAAAGGTTACGCAGTGCGCTGGAATTTTTTCTGCACTGGGCCTTGCAGCGGGATCGATCGGATATGACTGACGAGAAAGGCCATCAGGAAAGCCGCATCCATCTGGTCCGGCCGGCGTCGGAACCGGAGCGCGGCACCGGCGGGCATGCAGCGACTCGGGAGGACGGTTCGCCCGACTGGTCGATGTTGATGGCGTGCGCACAGATCGGGGACCGGGACGCCTACCGGCGCTTGCTCGAAAGCGTCGCCCCGTACCTGAGGCGGCTGGTCGCCCGCCACGGCGTGCATCCCGATGCCGTCGAAGACGTGGTTCAGGACATTCTCGCAACCGTGCACCAGGTGCGTCATACGTACGCGCCCGAGCGGCCGTTCGGGCCCTGGCTGGTGTCGATCGCGAGCCGCCGCATCGTCGACGCGTTGCGCCGCCAGGGACGCGCGGCATCGCGCGAGCTGCCGTTCGATCCCGACCATGAAACCTTGCCGGGACCTGGAGCGAATCTTATGGAAGACGCGGCAGATGCGCGGGTGCTGCGCGACGCGATTGCCCAGTTGCCCCCCGGCCAGCGCGACGCGATCCAGCTGCTGAAACTCGAGGAGATGTCGTTGAAGGAGGCGGCAGTGGCGAGCGGCATGACCGTTGGCGCATTGAAGGTCGCCGTTCATCGCGGGCTCAAGGCGTTGCGCAGGTTGCTGGAAAAGCAGGAGAACGATCGATGAGGCGCTCGACATCCGAACTGATCGAAGCGTTGGTGGCCGACAGCGCGCCCGTCCGTCCGCTGCGCCGACCGCTCTGGCGAGCGGCTGGATGGCTGACGTTTGCGGTGCTGCTGCTTGCGTGCATCGCGACCGCTCACGGCTTGCGGCCGGACTTGCCGCTCAAGTTGCATGAGAGCGCATACGTCACAGCCATCGTGGCGGCCATTGTGACGGCGGTCCTCGCCGTCGTCGCCGCATTCATCACCAGCGTACCCGGCCGCTCGCTACGCTGGTTGCTGCTGCCGCTTCCGGCCTTGCTCGTCTGGATCTCCACGATCGGCTATGGGTGCCTGACGAACTGGGTCCAGATTGGCCCGGACGGTCTGTCGCCGGGCGAAACCGCCCGCTGCTTCGCGACGCTCGTGCTCACCGGCGTGCCGCTTTCGTCGACGTTGCTGATCATGCTGCGCCACGTTGCACGCCTCGCACCCATGCCTGCAGCGATGGTCGGAAGCGTCGCCGTGTCGGCAATGACGGCGGTGGCGCTGTCGCTGTTCCATCCGGTCGATGCCACGGTGATGATTCTCGCCTGGAATGTCGGCTTGACCGCCGTCCTGTTGATCGGCTGCGCTTGGTACGGCCCGCGGCTTTTCCATTGGATCGCATCATTTTCCTGACCATTTCGGCTTCGCTTCGATTTCGCTGCGGCTTAGGGCCTGTTCACGCTAATAACGGGCTTGCGCTGGCCGCCCCCCAAACAATCGTCAATGAAATCGGTCGCTTTCTGACTGACGGCCGCGCGCCGTCCGCTGCCGGGTCAAGCCGCTGATTCCCTCGTCCCGGACAACCCGAACCGATCCCCCCTGAAAGCCGCCAGACAGAATCTGCCCCCTTCACGCATCCGCGCCCGTGCGCCGCCTGCGGCCAACTGCCATTTCTGCCAGTTGCCGAACGCAAAATAATATCTAAAGATATATTTTTAGATACTCTCCAACGACCACCGGGACACGGGAAATCGACCATGACCGTTCTCCTCGATCCGGCGCGCCGCATCCGGCGCCTGATTCCCGCGATCGCGGCGCTGGCGCTCGCGGGCTGCGCGCCGTTCGGACCGCAGCGCCCGGCGGCGCGGATCACGCCCGTCGAGCAGCTCGACGCGGGTGACGCGATCCGCTCCGCCGCCGGCGGCACGCAGGCGATCGCGGCGCGCTGGTGGGCCGCGTACGGCGACGCGCAGCTCGACCGCCTCGTCGACGATGCGATGGCCGGCGCGCCGTCGCTGCAGGCGCAGCGCGAACGCGTCGCGCAGGCGCTCGCCGACGCGGACGTCGACGCCGCCGCGCTGCAGCCGAGGCTCGACGCAAACGTCAGCGCGGTGCCGACGCGCCTGCCGGGCCACTACCGCACGCCGCCGCCCGCGGCCGGCCACTGGCAGGTCGACGCGCAGGCGCTCCTCAACGCGTCGTTCAATCTCGACCTCGCCGGCCGGTTGCACGCGCTGGCGCGCGCCGCGACGCTGCGCGCCGACCAGCAGCGCGCGCTCGCGCAGTCGGCCGCCGTGTCGCTGCAGGCGGCAATCGTCGAAACCTACCTTGAGCTCGCGCTCGAACAGCAACTGCTGGCGATCGCGCGCGACACGCTGCGGCAGCACACCTACCTGCTGCGCCTCACGTCGCAGCGCGCCGACGCCGGCCTCGACATGCCGGTCGCCGTGCTCAGGGCCAGCGAGCCCGTGCCGCTCGCGCAGGCGGAGATCGACGCGCATGCGGCGGCGGCGGCGGCGCGGCTGCGCCACCGGCTCGCCGCGCTCGTCGGCCGCGGGCCGGGCTACACCGATGCGCTGACGCCCGCCGCGCCGGCGGCGGCCGCGCCGCCGATGCCGGCGGTGCTGCCCGCGGCGCTGGTCGGCCGGCGCCCGGACGTGCTTGCCGCGCGCTACCGGGTCGAGGCCGAGTCGGCCGGCATCGACGCGGCGCGCGCGGCGTTCTACCCCGACGTGAACCTGCTGGCGTTCGCCGGCGTGCAGAGCTTCGGCTTCCGCGCGCTGCTGCACGGCAACAGCGGCACCGTCGGCGCGGGGCCGGCGATCACGCTGCCGATCTTCGAGGGCGGCCGCCTGCGCGCCGGCCTGCGCGCGCAAACGGCCGCCTACAACGCCGCGGTCGCCGAGTACGACGACACGCTCGTCAACGCGCTCGCGCAGGTCAGCGACGCGCTCGTCCAGATCGACGCGCTCGGACGGCAGCGCGCGCTCCGGCGCGAGGCGCTGACGCGCGCGCAACGCACCTACGACATCGAAACGCAGCGCTACCGGAAAGGCATCTCGGGCTATCTCGAGGTCCTGCTCGCCGAAAGCCGGCTGCTCGAGGACCGCTCGGCGGTCGCGCGCGCGGATGCGTCATACGCGATCGAGCACGCCCGGCTGATCGCCGCGCTCGGCGGCGCCCCCTCCAATGGAAACGGAGCCACGCATTGACGTCCTCGCCTCCCTAAAGGGAGGCGATTCCCACCCCTGGCGATGCACGTCCGCATCGGAGAATGTTCAATGCAGCGTTGGTATCACGATCATGCACGACACCACAGCCACTGCAGGCCCACTCTCTTATTCGCAGTCCCGCGATACCTTTCGGCCGCGTCGTGCTGTCTTTCGACCCGCACGACGAACAGGACTGGGTCGAACCGCTTTCGTCCACTTCCTCGAACGTGGCTCCGTGCGCCATCGCCTTGTAACGGAGCTTGTCCCGGAAGGACGACCAGGACGCATCGTAGACGCTCTTCGCCATCCTGGTTCTGGCGAGTTTCACGGCCGACACGTTGCCGACCGCGATGTAATCGAAGCGCCGCACCAGATCGAGTGCGAGCTTGTTCTGGAAGTCGGCGCGGGCGTTGGCGACCTTGGCATGCAGCTTTGCGACATGCCGCTTGTGCTTGCGCGCCCGTTGCACTTTCGCCAGCTTGTCGGCCGCACGCCGGCCGAACCGGTCGTGGGCCACCTTCTCGCCGGTCGAAAGTGTGGCGAAGTCTTTCAGGCCGAGGTCGATGCCGACGCCGGAACGGATCGGGCGCGCCGGAACATCGGGCCTCTCGATCACGATGTTCAGAAACCAGTTGCCGCGCGCATCCTGTGCGAAGTTGGTGCCGTCCCTGATCTTGCCGTCGGGAAGCGGGCGACTGTTGAACACGCGGAAGGTATTGCCAGCGAAGCGGAACGCGTCGCCCTCGCGCTTCAGATCTCTGCCCTTCAGCGGTACCCAGCCCAACGACTTTCTGCCGCGATAGCGCAGATAAGGGCGACGGCGCTGGCTGCGCGACTTCGCGTATTGCTCGCACGTGGCATTGACCGTGCCGGAGTGGATGCCGAGTTCCTTGCTGCTGCCGGTGGTCAGCACGTTCAGGTCGAACCCCGTCGGCCACTTCTTGCTCCACTTGAGCGCGTGCTTCTGCGTGTCGTTGCAGAAGTTCCAGACGTAGTTCACCGCTCGGCTCTGCTTGTTCAGGAGTCCGTTGAGCGACTTCACCCGGTAGCGATAGACAAGGATCATGCCGGCCATCCTAACTCGTGGAAGAAGCTGCCTGTCAAGCGCGCTTCTTTCCTTCCCGCCATCCGTGACGGGATTTCTCGGAGCAACTGATGAATCGTCCCGCCACCCCTGGCACCCCCGCCGCCGAACCGTCGCTGCACAGCCGCCGCCGGCGCTACTTCCGCTGGTTCTTCGTCGGGCTCGCGGTCGCGGCCGGCATCGGCGTCGTCTTCTGGGCCACCGCGCGCGGCACCGAAACGACCGACGACGCGTACGTCGCCGGCGACGTCGTGCAGATTTCGCCGCAGATCGGCGGCACCGTCGACGCGGTGATGGTGCAGAACGCCGACTGGGTCCGCCCGGGCGACCTGCTGTTTCGCGTCGACAAGACGGATGCGCAGCTCGCGCTGGACGAGGCGGTGGCCCAGCTCGCGCACGCGGTGCGCGCATACCGGACCGCGCACGCGGACGCGGCCGGCGAGGAAGCGCGGATCCGGCTGCGCCGCTCCGAATGGTCCCGCGCGAGCGACGACCTGCAGCGCCGGTTGAGCCTCGCGCAGGACGGCGGCGTGTCGCGCGAGGACATTCGCCACGCGCGCGATGCGATGGACAGCGCGGCGGCCGCGCTGAGCGCGCAGCAATCCGTCTACGACGCGTCGCTCGCGCGCACCGACGGCACGTCGATCGACGCGAACCCGCTCGTGAGCGCGGCGGCCGCGCGCGTGCGCAGCTGCGCGCTCGCGCTGCGCCGCACCGAGATCCGCGCGCCGCTCGGCGGGCTCGTGACGCGCCGGGTCGTGCAGGTCGGCCAGCACGTCGCGCCCGGCACGCCGTCGATGGCGCTCGTGCCGCTCGATCACGTGTGGGTCGAGGCGAACTTCAAGGAGTCCCAACTGCGCGGCATGCGCATCGGACAGCCGGTCGAGCTGCGCGCGGACCTGTACGGCAGCGACGTGGTGTTCCACGGACGCCTCGCCGGCATCGAGGCCGGCACGGGCGCCGCGTTCGCGTCGGTGCCCGCGCAGAACGCGACCGGCAACTGGATCAAGGTCGTGCAGCGCGTGCCCGTGCGGATCTCGCTCGATCCCGCCGAGCTGCGCGCGCATCCGCTGCGCATCGGGCTGTCGATGACCGCGTCGGTGCCGGTCGACAGCGGCGCGGGCGCCGCGTCCGCGTCGCCGCTGCCGGTGGAGGTGGCGGTCCGCAGGTCGATCGACGCGACGTCGATCTACCAGCGCGACGACGACGCGGGCGATGCGCTCGTCGCCGCGACGATTCGTGCCAACAGCGGCGCGATCAGCAGCACGAGCAGCGGCGCGCGCGCGCATGCCCCGGGAGCCTGACGATGGCCCTCTTCGTCCGTCTCGCCCGCCTCGCCCTCTCCGCCCGCCATCCGGCACCGAAGCAGCCGCTCGAACCGCTGACCGGCGCGCCGCTGATCCTCGCCGCGATCGCGATCAGCGTCGCGAATTTCATGCAGACGCTCGACCTGACGATCGCGAACGTCGCCGTCCCGACGATCGCCGGCGACCTGGGCGTCGCGCCGGACATGGGCACCTGGATGCTGACGTCGTTCGCGACGCCGCTCGCGATCACGCTGCCGCTCACCGGCTGGCTCGCGCAGCGCTTCGGCCAGGTGCGGCTGTTCATGATCTCGCTGCTGCTGTTCGTGCTGACGTCGATCCTGTGCGGCCTCGCGCCGAATTTCGAGGCGCTGCTGATGTTCCGCGCGCTGCAGGGCGCCGCGTCGGGGCCGATCACCGCGCTCTCGCAGGCGCTGCTGCTTGCGCTGTTCCCGTCCGCGCGCCGCCATGTCGCGTTGTCGGTATGGCAGACGACGACCTTCGTCGCGCCGGTGCTCGGCCCGATCGCCGGCGGCTGGATCACCGACAACGTGAGCTGGCCGTACATCTTCTACGTGAACGTGCCGACCGGGGCGCTGGTGCTGGTCGTGCTGCTGCGGCAACTGGCGGGGCGCGACAACCCGACGCGGCGGCTGCCGGTCGACATCGTCGGGCTGCTGCTGCTCGCGGCCGCGTTCGGCTCGCTGCAGCTCCTGCTCGACCGTGGCGAGAACCTCGACTGGTTCGCGTCCGACCAGATCCGCGTGCTGGCGGTCGTCGCGGCCGTGTCGTTCGTCGCGCTGATTCTGTGGGAGCTGACGGACAGCCATCCGATCGTCGATCTGCGGCTGTTCGCGAGCCGCGAGTTCGCCGCCGGCACGATCGCGATCACGCTCGGCTTCGGCCTCTACTACGGCGCGCTCGTGCTCGTGCCGCTGTGGCTTCAGACCCAGCAGCAATACACGGCCACCTGGGCCGGCATCGCCACCGCGCCGCTCGGCATCGCGGGCATCGTGCTCGCGCCGCTGATCGGCAAGCTCCAGGGGCGCACCGATCCGCGCCAGCTCGCGACCATCGCGCTGATCGGCTGGGGCGCGGCGTCGTTCTGGCGGATGGGCTTCAACACCGATGTCACGATCGGCGACATCGCCGCCAACTCGTTGCTGATGGGCGCGGCGACCGCGTTCTTCATCACGCCGCTCGTGTCGCTGTCGATCGCCGGCCTGCCGCGCGAACAATTGCCGGCGGCGTCCGGCCTGCAGAACGCGCTGCGTCGGCTCGGCACCAGCATCGCGACGTCGGTGGCGCCCACCTATTTCGAGCGCCGCTCCCGCGTGCACCACACCTATCTCGTCGACCGCATCACGCCGTTCGATCCCGGCGCCGCCGACTGGCTCGCGCAGCTCGATCGCGCGGGCCTGTCGCCGTCCGGCGCGCTCGCATCGGTCGCGCGCACGCTCGACAACCAGGCGCACATGCTCGCGCTGAACGACTTCTCGTTCGGCTGCCTGCTGCTGTTCTGCGCCACGCTGCTGACCGTCTGGGCGATCCGGTATCGCCGCGCGTGAGCGTCATGAAGCCGCGCCGACGCGCGCGTCGCGGCTGCCCGCCGGAAGCCGTTCAGTGCGGATCGCCGGCGGCCGGCACATAGCCGTCGACCAGGATGCCGATCGTGCGCGCGGCCCGCTCGCGCAGCCGCCGCGCCTCGCGGTAGCCGTCCGAGTCGTACCACGCGCGCGCGCGCTCCGCCGTCTCGAACTCCAGCACGACGATCCGCTTCGGCGCCCAGTCCCCTTCCAGCGTTTCGACGTCGCCGCCGCGCGCGAGGAAACGGCCGCCGAACGCCGCCACCGTCGGTGCGCCGAGCCGGCGATAGTCCTGGTATGCGTCGGAATCCAGCACGTCGATATCGAACACCACGTATGCCGCCATATCACCTCCGTAGAAATGCAATTGGCGGGAACGACGCATCGCGCGCCGTTCCCGCATCCGAAATTCGAATTGCCTGTTCCGGGCCGACGCCGGCCCGCGCTTACGTCCGCGCGTCCGCGCCGGCCGCTGCCTCGGTCGCGACGAGCCGCACGAACACGCGGCCGTTCTCGATCTTGATCGGATAGGTCCGCACGCACATCGTCAGCGGCGCGCACAGCGCGATGCCCGTCCGCACGCTGAACCGCCCCTGGTGCAGCGGGCATTCGATTTCGTCGTCGAGCAGGAAGCCGTCGCTCAGCCGCGCGTCGCCGTGCGTGCATTGATTCTCGGTCGCGAAGATCTCGTCGCCGACCGCATAGAGCGCGATGTCCCGCCCGCCCACCAGCACGCCGATCACCCCGTCGTTGCGCACCACGTCCGGCGCGACGGCCTCGATCCATTCCGCATCCATGTCGGCCCCCTCGTTCAGATCGGATAAATCAGCGAGTTCGGTACCATCTCGCTGTCGTACACGCAGATGCGCGATTCGAAGCGCAGCCCCTGCGGCGTGCGCACGATCCGGTCCAGATAGCGGCCGGTGTTGTACACGTCGCTCATCTGCTCGGTCTTCGTGCGCAGCACCGCGTAATTCGTCTCCGCCTCGATCACCTCGTCGTCCAGATACGTAACGAGCGGCAGGCCGATCACGTGGCGCTGGTAGTACGGATCGAAGAACAGCGTGTCCTTGATCCCGTAGACGCGGTCCTTGAGCATGCCCTTGCTCTCGAACGCGAGCAGCGCGAGCGGCAGGTTCCGTTCGTGGTTCTCGCGCGGCACGACCTTGTACGTGCATTGCTCGACGAAGAACTCGGGCCACGCGTCCCAGTCGCCCGCATCGAGCACCGCCGCGTAGCGTGCGTTCAGCTCGACGAGCGCGTAGAAATCGGCGTAGCTGGCCCCTTGCGCATGCGGTTCGGCGGCACGCTGGCCCATCCGTGTCGTGATCGTGCTCATTCAGGCCTCCATCACTTGACGCCAGTACTGGTACATCCCGCGCACGAGCGTTTCGCTGACCATGTGGTCGGTGCGATCGTCGATCTGCCGGCCGCCCAGTTCGTTGTACACGTTGCCGTGCTGGATCTGCTCGAAGCTCTGCTGCACGCACTCGATCACTTCGCCGTCGTCCGCCGACACGAAGCCGGCCGGGCCGAACAGGTTGGCCTGCCGCAGGCGGCGGCGCGTCATCGCGTCGTCGTCCGTCTCGAAGCCGAAGTGCGTCCACACGTAGTCGAACACGCCCGGGCTGATCGGGCGGATGCGGCGCGTGGACAGCGCGTTGACCTGCTGCTGGATGATCACGCTCGGCATCAGCGTCAGCATCACGACCGTCGGATCGCCCCACCACGGTTCATGCACGACGTCGAGGAAGCGGTCGTCGTGCAGCGTCATGCGCTCCTTGAAGCTCGTCACGTTGTGCGTCACCTCGCCGCCGCCCCCGCCGCTGCGAATCGAGATCATCGCGCCATGCCGGTGATGCGCATCGGTGACGAGCTGCGCGGGATTGTCCGCGCGCCACAGCCCGAAGTTGACGAACCACGTGTGCAGCAGGCCCGCGTGATACGGGTCCTTGATGTTCTCGACCATCAGCTTCCAGTTGCTCGGCACGCGTTGCCGCGTGTAGCCGAGCACGGTCAGCTTCGGGCCGTGGAACAGGCGGTCGTAGTACTGCAGGATCTGCGGGCCGAGAAAATCCTCGAACGATTCCACGTCCTGGTCGAACGACGCGAACACCGCGCCGCCGCGCGTCGACACGCGCAGCCGGCGCAGCCCGTGGTTCTTCGGATCGAAATCGGGCGGCATGCCGCCGTTGACCTTGCCGCCCTGGCGCACGCCGCGCCGGAACGGCACGCCGACCAGGTTGCCCTTCAGGTCGTAGTTCCACTGGTGATACGGGCAGTGGAAATCCTTCGCATGACCCGCGCGCTCGCGGCAGAACTGCATGCCGCGGTGCGCGCACGCGTTCTCGAAGACGACGACCTCGCCGTCCTCGGTGCGCGTCATGACGACGGACCGCTCGCCGACTTCGGTCCGCTGGAAGTCGCCGGGTGAAGGAATTTCGGCTTCCAAGCCGATGTAGCACCAGTGCTTCGCGTAAAACAGGCGCTCGAGCTCGCGCTGGTACAGCGCGTCGCTCGTATAGGCCTCGTACGGCGTGCGGCTCGCGCCGTCGCCTTTCCAGTCGAGCGTGCGGGCGATGTCGATGGGTGAGTTCAAGAGAGCTCCTTTCAGTAGGAAATGGCCTGGATCGCGGCGGCGGCGACGCCTGGCGCGATGAAGCCGACTGGCGAACGCCGCCGCGCAACCACCGCGGCAGCCAACTGCTCGATGAGCGCGGCCGTGTGGTCCCAGCCGAGGCACGCATCCGTGATGCTCTGGCCGAACACGAGCGGCATGCCGGGGACGATGTCCTGCCGCCCCTCCACGAGGAACGACTCGATCATCACGCCGACGATCGCGCGCTGCCCGCGCTGCAGCTGCGCCGCGAGGTCGTCGCACACGCGCAGCTGCGCGCGCGTCTGCTTGCCGCTGTTGCCGTGGCTCGCGTCGATCACGACGTACGGCGGCAGGTGCGCGTCGCGCAGCGCATCGCATGCCGACGCCACGCTGGCGGCGTCATAGTTCGGTGTCCTGCCGCCGCGCAGCACGACGTGCGTATGGGGATTGCCGCGCGTCGTCGCGACTTCCACGCCCCCGGACATCGACGGCCGCAGGTAGCGATGCGACACGCGCGACGCGCGGATTGCATCGATCGCGACCTTCACGTTGCCGTCGGTGCTGTTCTTGAAGCCGACCGGGATGTCGAGCCCGGAGGCGGTCTGCCGATGAATCTGCGATTCGGTGGTGCGCGCGCCGATCGCGCCCCACGACACGAGATCGTCGAGATACGGCGCCGTCATCGGGTCGAGGAATTCGGTCGCGGCCGGCAGGCCCAGCGCGTTGATGCCGAGCAGCACGTTGCGCGCGGCGCGCAATCCGTCTTCGACCCGATAGCTGCCGTCGAGGTGCGGATCGTTGACGAGCCCTTTCCAGCCGACCGTGGTGCGCGGCTTTTCGAAATAGACGCGCATCACGATGTCGAGCGTGTCCGCATGCCGCGCGCGCAGTGGCGCAAGGCGTCGCGCGAACGCCAGCGCCGCCTCCGCGTCGTGGATCGAACAGGGTCCGACGATCAGCGCGAGCCGGTCGTCCTCGCCCGCGATGATGCGTGCCAGTGCGCGACGGGCGTCGCGAATCGATCGCGCCACCAGGGGATCGCACGGCAGTTCGGCGCGCAGCCGTTCCGCACTGATCACCGCCACGCCTTGCTCCGATGCCGCCTGAACAGAATCTTCCATTTGACGCTCCGCCTCGCTGATCAGATCCGATTGACGGGGCCAATTAGAGCGCGCTCGAATCCGCTTCGATACTGTCATTTATCTCAGAAACGTTTCATATCGTGAATGTCTGGAATTTCCGACAGTATTCCCGCATTCTTTTCGACGCTAATTTGATCTCCGGGTAAAGCTATCCATGCCCATATTCGATCGAAGGAGATTGGCAATGACGAAGAAATACTATGAGACGAGCATCGTCGTGAAATATCGTGAAACCGACGCGCTGGGCCACGTCAGCAGCCCGGTCTATTACGACTATCTGCAGCACGCGTATCTGACCTACATGCACGATCTGCTGGAGCTGCCCTATTCGCAAAAACTGCCGCACATCATGGTCAAGACGTCGTGCGAGTATCTGAAGCCGGCGCAGTACGGCGATACGCTCACCGTGCGCAGCAGCGTCACGCGGTTCGGCTCGAAGAGCTTCGAGCTGGAATACCTGATGGTGCGCGACGGGCAGCCCGACGATGCCGACGCGCCGGACGAGGACCGGGTGGTCGCCCGCGCGTTGTCCACGCATGTGATGTTCGACTACGGCAGCAAGACGACGGTGCCGGTGCCGGAAGAATTCAGGACGCGCGTGATGGCGTTCCAGGGCGCGATCTGAAGCGGTTTTCCGGGGCGTCCGCGGACGCCCCGGCGCCATTCACGCGAAGACGATCAGGCCCATCAGCACGGCCTTCACGACGGCGTTGGTCTTGTTGGATGCGTCGAGCTTGGCGATCGATCGCGAAATGTGGAAATTGATCGTTCGCTCCGTCAGCCCGAGGATGATGCCGATTTCATAGGCTGTCTTTCCCTCCGCCGCCCACCGCAGCACCTCGCACTCGCGGGTGCTCAGTGTGGCTGCCGCCGGTGTCGCTACGTTCGCTGCATACCGAACCATTCGTTTCCCCATCCAGACGAACACGTCAAATAAAAAGAATTGGCGGATTTCAGTGATTTTTTCAATTCATGTGTCCCTCGTAATTGAAATTGATTTATTGACCGCCCGGGCAGGCGGATCACTGTGCCTCGATACGCGAGAAGCGTGATTTTTATTGATTGGGCATTGCCTGCTGCCGGCGTGCATGGCTTGATTCAGCCTGACCCCGGCGGGAAGGTCCGGCGCTTCCAGATCCCGGTCCAATTCTTTGATTATTCCGGGTTTATACCGAACAGAATTGAGCATACCGAATCGATTTAAGACGCGGAAGATGCATGGAACGCAATATATCAATGACTACCGTGCGTGGACGCAATCGCGGCGTGCAGGCCGGCGCCGAGCTTGCGTCGCGCGTCAGGTTGCGATCGCGTCCGGACAATCCTCGTCCCGGGTGCGCGCCGCGCAGACTTGACGCAGGCTGTCGCGCAGCCATCGATGCGCGGGATCGCGATCGAAACGCGGATGCCAGATCTGCGATACCGTGAGTTCCTCCGTCGGCATCGGCAGCGCGAAGCTGAACATGCCGGCGCGCGATTGCTCGGTCTGCCGCTCGGGCACGCTGGCCACCAGATCGGAATCGCGCGCCAGCGCCAGCGCCGTCGGAAAGCTCGACACGACGGTCGTCACGCAGCGCTTGATGCCGAGCGAAGCGAGCATCGCATCGATCGGCCCGTCGAACTGCCCGCGCCGCGACACGCCGATCTGCGGGAACGACGCGAAACGCTGCGGCGTGATTTCGCCGGTCGCAAGCGGATGATTCGCACGCACGACGCCGATGAAGCGATCGCGAAACAAGGCCTGCACACGCAGCTCCGGGCCCGATTGCCCGATCACGCCGACCTCGAGATCGATGTCGCCGTTGCGCAGCGCGTCGACGTTCTTGTTGGGCTTCGGCGCGAAGCGCAGCCGGATGCCGGGCGCGCTGCGCGACGCATGCGCGAGCAGCTCCGCCGCGAACGTCTCGACGAACCCTTCGCCTGCGCGAATCGAGAACGTGCGCTTGAGCGTACGCAGATCGAGCTCCTGGCACGGGCACATGACCGCGCGCGCGTCCTCGACGAGCGCATGCACCTTGCCGCGCAACTCGAGCGCGCGCGGGGTCGGCACGAGGTCGCGGCCGGCGCGCACCAGCAGCGGATCGCCCGTCATCACCCTCAAGCGGGCCAGGGACCGGCTGAGCGCCGACGGGCTGAGGCCCAGCGTATTGGCCGCGCCGACGACGCTGTTCTCGGACAGCAGCGCGTCGAGTACGACCAGGAGATTGAGATCGATGGTTGTCGCCATGATGCGCTCATGCTGTGCTGTCGGAACCGAATGGCTCATGGGCCAGGGGCATCGCGCGGCGGGCGCAGGCGCTCACCCTGACGCGCGATGCACCGGAAGCGGCGGCCGCACCGACGCACCGGACGGTGTTCGTGCGGCCGCAAGCGGGAAGCTTGCGGTGAATGGCGGGAGAGATCGTGCGGACCGGAATACCGATGCGGATTGATTTCAGTTACGTCGCGATTGTGCACTTCGCCGAAATCGATCGCAACCTGCTCGCCCGTCAATTCATTCGAAAATGAAACGGAATCGCAGCACGCGTGAGAAAAGGAAACAACCCCGATTGCACGCCAAGCTTTCAGTGCCTTACAAATCCGTGGAAAAGATAGTTAATAGTTCAAGCAATGGAATCCGGCATATTTTCATGTCAAACGTCGACATGAAGCGGCGGATTGAAAATGCGGGATCGACGCCGTGGCGCGAGCGCCGACGGCAGCCCGGCGGCAAGCCTCCGAACATCCGCCAGCGCTGGCGAAAGCGGCGCCGTTTCGGTGCAAGCCGGGCACGCACAAAAAACGCCGGCAGCGCGATTGACGGGAATGGACGACCTCGAACTTCCGGAATTCCGCGCATATTCCGTAATCGGTGCGCATGCATGCCGGGGAATGATTGCGCGGCGCGTCATCCGGAAAGCGATATCGCGCCGGGGGCATTCGGAAGGATTGTGAAATGGAAAGCGGGGCTGACCGTTCGATTCTCCGCGTCAGGTCGAATCGGACGACAACGCAGCATTACGAATGCATTACACATTCATTGCGTACGCACGGCGCACCAACGGACTCGACCCGATTGTCGACGCGCAGCGGATCGGGCGAGCAAATGTCCGCTGCGCCGATCGTCGCAACGATCGACCGGCGCGAGCGGGCCGCGGCGGCGCGCGGCCCCTTCAACCGCTTATTGCACGTGGAACTTCGGCGACGTCGTCAACGTGCCGTTCACCTTGCAATCCGGCGTCAGCACCGCGTTGTTGAACGTCAGCGACGAGTTCGGATCGCTCCACGCCAGCACGACCTTGCTCGGGCCGCAGGTGCCGAGCAGCGTCACCGTGACCTTCGCGTTGTTCACCGACAGCTGCGTCGCGCTGTCCGCCTGCCCCGTCCACGGCGACGTGCTCGACGCGCTGCCCGAGATGAGCCCGCACGTGCCGCCGCCCGTGAACTGCGTCGACGTGATCGTCACGATGCCGGTCGACGTGATCGTGCCGTTGAACGTCGCCGTGCAGTTCGCGCTGATCCCGCCCTTGCTGAGGCCCGTGATGCCCGATGCGGAGAACGGTTCGCCATTGGGGTTCATCGCATGGCCGTCCGCGCGCGTGACGGTGACGGCGAATGCGGGCGCGGCGAGCGCGGATGACAATGCAAGCGCAGCAACTGCAGAAACGGCTTTGCGAATCTTCATGGTACTGGCCTCACTTGACGAATGGCGGCGAGCCGCCGAATGTACGGCGCGCGGGCCTGGCCGGCCCTTGCGCCGCGGGAATCCGGCACGGCGCCCGGCGGGCGCCGGCCGGATCAGAACTTGTAGGAGATGCCGACGAACGTGATCAGCGGGTCCGCCTTCACCTTCGAGCGCGAGGTCGCGAGCGTCGAGCCGTCGGCCGCCTTGATGGTCGTCGTCGCGTACGTCTTGAGCGGCATGTACGACAGCGTCGCGGTCAGCGCCCAGCGGTTGGTGATCGCGTAGCTCGCGCCGATGTTGTAGATCGGCGTGAACGACGACGACGACTTCGCCTCGACCGACGTCGGCCCCGGCTTGCCCGCGCCCGCGGCGAGCACGCTGCCGAGGTTCTCGTTGACGTCGCGCGCGAAATTGCCGTTCAGCTGGATGTTCGTGAACCAGCTGTACGACACGCCGATCCCGACGAACGGCCTGAAGCGCGCGTTCGACGCGTTGAAGTAGTACTGCAGGATCACGGCCGGGCTCCATTGCCGCGCGTTCTTCACGGCCGGCTGGTTCGCGGCCTTGCCGAGATCGACGTTGCCGAGCGAGCCGCTCGGGCCGAACGGCCGGATCTCGCCGTGCCCCGTCAGCTTGAACTCCGGCGGCACGCCGAGCACCGACGTGACCGCGATGTGGTCGGTGAAGAAATGCGTGAGCGTCAGGCCGACCGTGTCCGCGTTGTTGACGGTGAGGCTCGTGCCCGGCGACGTGAACGAGCTCGGCAGCCGCAGCGGCCCGTTCATCGGCGAATCCACGACGTGGGTGGTCAGCGGGCCGCCCGAGCCTTGCGGCATCACGTGCAGCCAGCCGAGCGTCGCGACGTTGTCGCCCGCCTGCTGCGCGAGCGCGACCGCCGGAACTGCCACGGCGACGCCGGCGAAAAACAGCTTCTTCATGGGATCTCCTCGCATGTTGCGTCCGCCGGCGTCACTGCACGAATGCACCGATCGTGAAATACGGGTTGCCCGCGGCGCTCGTGTCGAGGAAGCCGAACACGCCGCCCGTGAACACGAACTTGCCGGTCGGCGGCCCCGACGCCGCATCCGCATGCACCGTCGTGATCACCCCCGGCACCTGCTGCGTGTAGTCGAGATTCAGCGCGCGCGTGAGCGCCGCCTGCGATGCGTTGAACGGATCGAGCAGCGTCGCCTGCGCGCCGACGAGCGCGGTCGCACGGTAGTCGAGCCGGCTGTCGACGCCGGTGTACTCGCCGTTCTGCGAGCCCGGCGCGATCGCATTGCGCGGGCCCAGGATCGAAATGCCCGATTCGTCGTCGGCGGACGGCGCGCCCTGCGTCAGGTCCGCGTTCGCGGCCCCCGTGCGGATCAGGATCGGCACGAGCTGGTTGCGCAGCTTGCCGACGATCAGGTTCGCGCGCCCGGCCTTCGCCGGGTCCGCCGCGGCCAGCGTCGCCGGAATCTGCGGCAGGTAGTTGACCGACTGGAAGGCCGGCACGTCCGCGCGCAGCGTGAAGTTCTGGTTGACCGTCGCGGACGACGCGAGCGGCGCGCCGCCGTTCTTCACGCCGAGGTTGTCGGTCTCGACGTAGCTGCCGTCGGCGTTGATCGTCACCGACTGGTCGATCGCGACCTGCGTGAAGCTCTGCGACGGCACCTGGTGATAGCCGAGCTGGTTGTACGTGCCCGCGATCTTCGACAGGTCCGTCTCCACCTGCGCGAAGCTGATGAACGGGTAGGTCGGGAACGTCGTCTTCGGAATCCGGCCGACGCCGATCACGCCGTCGAACTGGATCGTCGCGCCCGGAATCGCGCCGCCCAGCACGCCCTCGCCGAGGAACATGCGCGCCGGCCGCGCGGGATCGAGGCTCGCGTTGTTCAGGCGGAACGTGCACTGGTTCAGCTTCTGCGTCGGCAGCCCGGTCTCGTCGGACAGCGTGCCGGTCATCACGTTGTACGGCGCGACGGCGCGCGTCGGCTGCACGGTGCCCGTCGTCGCCGGCACCGGCGACGCGAGGTACGTGATCTGGTAGGTCATCTTCACCGTGTCGAGCTGCACCTTCACGAGCTCGCCCGAACCGGAGCCGCCGATGAACGCGGTGTTGTAGTCGATCTGCTGCGGGCACAGGCGCACGACGGGCGCCGGCGGCGGATCGGCGTCGCCGCCGCATGCCGCGAGCACCGGCGCGCATGCGGCGGCGGCCATCCAATGGGAGATTTTCATAGGAATCCTGTTTATGTGGACGAAGGCGGCGTTGCGCGCCGCCTTGCCTGCCGGATGATTACTGGACGAATGCGCCGACCGTGAAGAACGGGTTCGTCCGGCTGTTGTTCATGACCATCGCGTAGACGTTGCCGATCTTCACCGCCCAGCCGGTGTCGCCCTTGCTGATGATCGCGACGTTGCCGTTCGCGCTCGTCGCATTGAAGTCGCGCGTCGCCGTCACCTTGATCTTGCCGGGCGTCGCCTGGGTGTAGTCGAGCGCGAACTGGCCCGTCACCCCCGACGTCTGCGGATTGATGAACGCGGCCGTCGCGCCCTGGAACAGCGTCGACGTGTAGTTCGCCGCGATCGACGAGATCGCGCTGCCGTCCGAGCAATTGCCGGCGCCCGGTTCGAAGAAGGTGCCGTTGTAGATGCCGGGCAGGTCCGGGTGCGGCGCGTTGTGGTCGAACGCGGGCCCGTCCTCCGCGGGCGCGCCCGTCACGCCGTTGTAGGTGACGACACCGCACGCGGCGGCGCTCGTCGCGCCGATGAAGCCGCCCTGCATCGCGTTCGCCGGCATGGCGGTCGCGGGCGCCAGCACAGAGATGCCGACCTCCGGGTCCGCGACCGCGCCGGCCGGATTGCCGGGCGGCGAATACGAGTAGCCGACGCGGATCACGACCGGCACGCGCACGCCGTTCAGCTTGCCGACGATCATGATCCCCTTCGCCTGCGACGGCGTGATGAACACGATCGTCTGCGACTGTCCCGCGATCGGGTAAGGCCGCCCCGTCTGCGGCAGGCTGACGAACACGTTGTCGGGCGAGCCGTCCGCGTTCGTGCGCAGCGTCCACGGCATGCCGGTCGTCTGGCACGAGTAGTCGCTGCCGGCCGTGATCGTGCACGAGCCGTCCGCGTTCAGCGTCTGGTTCCAGTTCACGACGTCCGGCTGCCAGCCTTGCGGCTGCGTGCTCTGGAACGAGCTGCCGGTCGGCTGAAGATGGATGCCGAGCTCGTTGTAGTTGCCGGCGACCTTGGAGAAGTCGGTTTCGGTCTCGCTGAAGCCGATGAACGGATAGAAGTCGAACGTGCGCGACGGCACGATGCCGAGCGTCACGCCCGGAAAGAGCTCGATGCCGGAGAACGCGATCGTCGCGCCGGGAATGCCGCCGCCCACGACGCCGTTGCCGACGAACAGCATCGGCGGATCGGCGCGGTTGATCGTCACCGCATACGCGCCGTCGCTCGTCGCGCCGCTGTCGAGCACGAACGCGCAGCGGTTCTGCTCGGCCGTCGGCAGGTTGGACGGATGGTGGAACGCGCCGCTGATCGTGAGGCCCGCGCGCGTATTGTTGATCTGCCCGGCCGAAGTCGGCACCGACGATTCGATGAACTGCAGCTGATAGGTCTGCTTCGTCGTGTCGAAGCGCACCTTCACGTATTCGCCGCTGCCCGCGCCGCCGGTGTAGGTCGTCGTGTAGTCGAGCGCGTCCGGGCAAAGCTTCGTGACGACGGGCGGCTGCGTCACGGGTCCGCTCGGTCCGCAGGTCGCGCCGGAGCATTGCGGAACGTTGATCGGCGCCGGATCGTCGCCGCCACCGCAACCGGCGATGAACGGCGCGGCCAGCATCGCGCAGGACAACAAGGCAGACAGCCCAGGCTTGAAACGCATCAGCCCCTCCTAATGATGAACGTGTGTCTCGTCGGCGCGGGCTCGTCGGCCCGTCGCCATTGATGCCGGCCGCCGTCGACCGGGCAACGGGTCGGCGGCTGCCGGATGGCGCCCCGGCCGCCAACGGCCGTGAGCGTGCATGCGCGGCCCTCGCGCGCCGGTCGTGCGGCGGCGCGCGAGAGCGGAAATCGTGGCGGTGGAATGCGGCCGGCTAGAAACCGGTCGCGCGGGATGGCGGTGCGTTGCGTGCGCGGCCCTGTCGGGCGATCCGCGCGGAATGATGTTGCGTCGTCTGCCCCCAGCCTCGGTGTCTCATCTCGGTCTCCGTCGGTTCGCGGAGCTCGTGACGGCGCCGCGTTGTTTGCGTGAAACTATGATCCGACGAATGCGGTATGTAAATTGATACCGAATTCCAAACATTGCATCGCGCGAGAGACTGCCGGAACAAAGGGCGTTCACGATTTTTCAAACGACATACAAATGTGTATCGAGCCACCGGCAGACGTGCTTTTCCGTCGTCGCGGATGATGCGACGCGCGAACATACGCCACCGTTCGCCCCCGCATGACTTTGCATTCGATGGCAATTTCGAACATGATCCGCCGGACTGTGCATACGAACGGTTTTTTCCATCGAAACCCGCTGAGTCACGAAAAACCGTTCGATCGCACAGTTTTCAAGAAATCCGAAGCCGATCCAGTCAAAACTCGTCGATCACACAGTTTCGGCTTGCTTTTCGCGATATAGGTGCAATACTGTGTGATCGTACAGTTTCTTCCTTTTGCCGCGACGAAACGCACCGGCGCCGCGCCAGCGGCCGGCCCGCCGTTTCCGTCGCTGGAGTCCGTCGACATGCGTTACACGATCGAGCACGCGTCCGACCTCGGCGGCGTGATCCGCGCCGCCCGGAAGGTGCAGAACCTGCGCCAGGACGATGCCGCCGGCAGCGTCGGCGTCAGCGAGTCGTTCATGGTCAAGGCCGAGCGCGGCGCGGACACCGTCCAGTGGGGCAAGGTGTTCCAGATCCTGCAGGGGCTCGGCGTGCGGGTCGTCGTCGACATTCCCGACGCGAACGACGAGCTCCTTCGAAACCAGTCGGCCAGGGCGAACCATCGCGCGAGCATCAGGGAACGGCGCGCCGCCGAGCGGCTGCTGCTGCGCGCCGATGCCGCTTCACTGCCCGATTCCATCGACGCGGCGCGCCTGCTGAAAGCCGCCAGGCTGCTCGTCGCCGACGCGGAAACCGCGGCGGAATCCGCCGCACCGGCCCCGCGCGCGACGCGCGCATCGCAACCGCCCGTGCCGAACGCCGCGTCCCGCGCGCTGGACGTCGCCCGTCGCCTGCTGGCCGACGCGGACGCCCACGCGCACGCGCCCCGCCCGCCGCGCGGCAATCCGGCCGAACCAGGGGACGGGCAATGACCGCGCGCACCCTCGTCGCGTCGATCGACGGCCAGCGCATCGGCACGCTGCACGAGCACCAGAACCTGTGGGCGTTCGAGTATGCGCGTTCGTGGCTCGACCATCCCGCCCGCTTCGCGCTGAGCCCGCACCTGCCGCTGCAGGCGGACGTGCTGCGCGACGGCGCGACCACGCGCCCGGTGCAGTGGTATTTCGACAACCTGCTGCCCGAGGAAACCGTGCGCGCGCTGCTCGCGAGCGACGCGGGGCTGCCCGACATCGCCGACGCGTTTGCGTTGCTCGCGCACTACGGCCGCGAATCGGCCGGCTCGGTGACGCTGCGCGCGCCCGACGATCACGCGGACCCGGACACGCGGCTGCGGCCGCTCGGCGACGCGGAACTCGACGCGCGCATCCGCGCGCTGCCGACGGTCCCGCTCACGCATGACGCGCCGAAGAAAATGTCGCTCGCGGGCGCGCAGCACAAGCTTCCGGTCGTGCTGCGCGACGGGCAATTGTTCGAGCCGAGCGGGCAGGCGGTCTCGACCCACATCCTGAAGCCGAATCACCCGCACGCGCACGACTACCCGCATTCGGTCGTCAACGAATGGTTCGTGATGACGCTCGCGCGCCGCGTCGGCCTCGACGTGCCCGACATCGAGCGCCGCTACGTGCCGGCGCCCGTGTACGTGATCCGCCGCTTCGATCGCGACGTGACGGACGGCGCGGTCGAGCGGCGTCATGCGATCGACGGCTGCCAGGTGCTCAACCTGGCCGCGACGATGAAATACACGGGCTGGTCGCTCGACGCGCTCGCGGCGCTGGCGAACGCCTGCCGCGCGCCCGCGCCGGCGCGGCTGCGAATCTTTCGCTGGCTCGTGTTCTGCATCGTGGTCGGCAACGGCGATTCGCACCTGAAGAACCTGAGCTTCCTCGTTGCCGACAGCGGCCTCGCGCTGTCGCCGCACTATGACCTGCTGTGCGACGGCGTGTACGAAACCGCGACCTACAGCCCCAGGAGCCGCTGGCCGGACCTCGCCGAATTCACGCGGCCGGTCGCCGGCGTGCGGCGCTACGCGGACTTCACGCGCGACGTGCTCGAGCAGGCCGGCGCGGCGCTCGGGCTGACGCGCGCGACCGCGCTGCGCCACGTCGACGCGCTGCTGCAGCACATTCCCGCCGAGGCCGATGCGCTGCTGCGCGAAGTGGCCCGGGACAACGACGCGATGATCGCGGCGCGCCCCGAACTGACGGCGACGCTCGGCGGCGAAGTTCATCTGCTGCGCGCGATCCGCCATATCGTCATTCATGAGATGGTCGGTCGGCTGCGAAGCCGCTGACCTGCACCAACGACCAGCGCAATGCACGGCTCACCGGCACGCCGGACGATCCGCGCTTCGTCGCAATCCTTGCACGCGGCCCTTCTGGGCGGCCAGCGCAAGCCCGTTATTAGCATGAACAGGCCCTGGATCGAGGCGCTCGAACTACTCCGCGACGTGCGCGCCGTCGACCAGGGTTTCGTTCGGTCGGCTTGATCAAGACGCCGCGATGATATACGGTATCGATATCATATATGGAGAGTGCCATGAGCCGAATCCTGGTTGACCTGCCGGACGCACAGATCCAAGCCCTGGCGGCCCTGGTCGAAGCGGAGCGGCGCCCGCGTGCGGCAGTCATCCGCGACGCGATCGACGCTTACCTCGCACAGCGCAAGCGCGCAGTCGGCGCCGATGTGTTCGGCCTCTGGAAAGAAAAGAAGGTCGACGGCCTGACGTATCAAGAGGCGTTGCGCGAAGAATGGTGAACGCCCTGTTCGACACCAATATCCTGATCGACTATCTGAACGGAGTCGAGGCAGCGAAGACAGAACTCGCACGATATCCCGCGCCGGCGATCAGCACGATCACCTGGATGGAAGTGCTGGTCGGCACCACGCCTGCCGACGACGCGCCCATCCGCGCGTGGCTGGCGACGTTCGAAGTGGTCGATCTCGACTCGACTATTGCCGATAGGGCCGTGGCGATCCGCAAAGCGAGGCGAATTCGTCTACCCGATGCAATCGTCTGGGCGAGCGCGCAGGTCAGGGGGCTGCTGCTGGTCTCGCGCAACACGAAAGATTTCCCGGCCGAAGAGCCCGGCGTGCGCGTTCCGTACGTCATATGAACACCTCCCCCCGCCCGCCCATCGTCGAGCAACTCGTCGCACGGCTCACCGGCACGCCGGACCATCCGCGCTTCGTCGGCGCGCCGCTCGATCCGTCCGGTCTCGACGCGCATGCGCTCGGCGCGGTCTGGCCCGCGCTGCGCCAAGCCGAGCGTGCGTGTCATGCCTACGACGATCCGCGCGCCGAATGCCTGCGCTGGCTGCACCGGCAAATCGAGGCGCTCGACCTCGCGCCGCAGCTCGACGAAGCCGCCGCGCTCGAACTGTTCCGCGGCGTGCGCGCCGGCGAATGGGCGCACGCGCTGCAGGACCTGCCGTATCTCGCGCAGGCGCCTTCGCCCGCGCTGCAGGCGGAGCTCGTCCGCATCCTGAGCGCGTCGCCCGACGGCGAATGGCGCAACACGCTGTCCTACGGGCTGGTTGCGCTGGAGCACTTCGCGGGCCGGCGCGGCCGCACGCCGTTGCGGGACCAGGTCGTCGCGTTCCACCAGGACTCGCCGTTGCGCGTGCGCGAGTGCGACGTCCTCGCCGAACTGGGGCCAGCCGCGCTGCTCGCGCTCGCCGGCACCCATGACGGCTATTTCGCGCCGAAGCGCCTGTGGTTCGATCTCGACGATCCGGCCGTCACGCTCGCGGACGAGATCGCCTACGTCGAGTTCGCGCGCGACACGCTGACGCAAGCGGCCCGGCGCGTCGCCGACATCCAGGGCGGGCAGCTTCCCTATGCCGCCGATCGCGCGTTCACGACCGACGACGCGCAGGTCGTCGCGCGGGCCGCCCGCGTCGCCGCGTACCGCGACGAAGCGTGGTTCCGCCCGCTGATCGGCCCGCTGCTGACCGGCGTGTGCGTCGCGCCGACCGCCGCGAAGACCGCGCCGTCGCAGTCGCTCGCGATCGCGCTCGGGCATGCGGTCGAAACGATTCCGACGCCGGAAGGCGTGCGCGCGCTGCGCGACGCGCTGGCCGTCGTCCGGCACGCCGGCCTGCAGAAAAAGCTCGCGCGCAACCTGAAGCCGGCGGAGCGCGCGCTCGGCGACCGGCCGGCCACGGCGCTGCGCATGACGCTCGACGCGAAGCCGGACAAGAAGCAGCAGGCGATGCTCGCCGCGTGCATGGAAGCGGGCTACTGGCAGGCGACGTCGCTCGCCCCGGCCGAGTGGCGGCAACGGCTGGTGGATGCGCCGGCGGGCGCGGCGTTCTCGACGCGGATGATCTGGCAGGCGTTCGGGCCGGACGGCCAGCGCCGGTCGTTCATGCCGGACGCGGCGCACGGCGCGCTCGTGCTGCGCGACGCGGCCGGCGAGCCGTGCGAGATCGACCCGCACGGATCGATCCGTCTGTGGCATCCGCTGGCGGCCGACGCCGACGAGCGTGCCGCGTGGCAGCGCGCCGTGGTCGCGCGCAGGATTCGCCAGCCCGTGCGGCAGGCGTTCCGCGAGTTCTACGCGCCGGCCGCCGACGAAGCAACGGCCGGCGAAGCCGCGCTGTTCGAGGGCCACGTGCTGGCGATCCGCCCGCTGCTCGGCCTGGCGCGCCGCGAGGGCTGGTCGATCCGTTCGGACGACGCCGGCCTCGCCCGCGAATTCGGCGACGTGCGCGCGACCTTCTCCGTCGCCGCGCGGTTGTATCCGGGCGCGGACGGCCTCGGCACGTCAGGTCTCCTGACTTTCGAGCGCAAGCGCGAGCGGCGCTGGGCAAGCGCGCCGCTCGACGAGCTGGACCCGATCGTGTTCTCGGAAGCGGCGCGCGCGGTGGATCTGCTGGTGAGCGTCGCGAGCTTCGCGCTGGACGACGCCGCGGATCACGCGAGCGCGACAGCCGCCGACGCCCATCGGCTGCGTGTCGAGCAGGGCGTGCGCGAGCATCGCCTGTACCGGCTGCTGGACGTGCCGCTCGGTGCGATGGCGCGACAGCGCCGGCAGGTGCTGTCGCTCGTGTTCGCCGAGCAGGTCGAACAGGGCCGGCTGTCGATCGACGAGCGCCACGTGCGCGTCGGCGATCATGCGGTGCATTGCGCGACGGCCCGCGTGACCCGCCACGGCGAACCCGTCGACGTGCCGTTCGAAACCCCGGCCGCGCCGCTGCGCGCGGTGCCGTGGCTGCCCTACGACGAGGTGCTGCTGCAGCGGATCGTCGATATCGTCGCGAGCCTGCTGCTGAAGTAACGCGGCGTCGGGGCCGCTTGCGTGTCGAACCTGAAACGTTTCTTACGTTCTTCAGACGCCCCGCCGACATCTCTCAGAAAGAATTCCCGGAGTATCAACGATTTGAAAGCGCTGACACGCTTGTGGCTGACATTCGCCGTACAAGCCGCGCGTCGCGCTGTCGCGATCGCGTCGCAGCGTGCCTCATCGTCCCGGATGAAACTCGTTGCGCGCTTCACGCCATTGCAAACAACGCGCAGCCAAATTTACCGCCTGATATTAGATTAAAACCGCGCCGGGAATTTTTACTTCCAATAATTTACAAATTTGAAAATATCTTAATTTTTATTTCCCGACTCTATGAATTGTATTTTATCCATCCGGTTGACAGTCAATTTTAATCCGGATATAAATACGCCAATCGATCATCGAAAGAACAGATGGCCGTCACCGTAGCTTTTTCGTGAATGCTTGAAGACATCCGCAGCACGCGGTTTCGCCGCCATTCTCATTGAATTGTGCGCAATCTTTCATATTGACGACCGCATTGCCTTCGCGACAACGATGGCGTGTCGCCTCGAGCAGGTCCGACCATGAAGCCCAGGCAGATCGATCTCGCGACGAGGTCTTGAGAATCGATCTTCCCATTGATTAAAAATCCACAACTCTCACGGCAAAAGTTATGGATTCGTCAAATTTTATTTCGCAAAGCAATACCCGGCAAATTCGCACAGACGGAGCGACACGCTTTTCACGCTGCCTAATGAACGATTCGCACGATTCGCACGATTCCCGATGACGTCTGCCGTCGAAAGACATTGGCACGCCAGCACTCGCGTCTCCTTCAATCCATAGCGGTATAACCGATGCGTATTGATATGACCGAAGTCAAAGTCCGTCCAATTAGTTTTCCCGCCGCGCCGCCGCGTGATGGTAGTGCAAGTCCGACGCACTGGATGGAACAAATCCTGTTCGACCTGGAATCGACACGCTCCGAACACGATGCGTACGAGAAAATCGCGGCTGCGGTCAGGGAAGTCGGGTTCGAATACAGTGCGTATTACCTCCACACGCCCTGGCCGCTGTCGCGACCGAAAATCTACACGCTGACCAATTTCCCGGAAGCATGGCAGCAGCGCTATCACGCGGCGCGCTACGTCGATGTCGATCCGGTCATCCGGCACGCGCGCCAGTCGTACGCGCCGATCATCTGGAGCGACGCCGTGTTCGAGGAAACCCCGCATCTGTGGCAGGAGGCGCAGGCGCATGGCCTGCGCTACGGCTACTCGCTCGCGGCGGTGTCGAACTGCGGGGTTGCCGGAATGATGTCGATGGCGCGCTCGCACGGCCCCCTCACGCGCCGTGAACTCCAGCAGCAGGAGCTCAAGATGCGCTGGCTCGTGAACGCGGCGCATCTGGCGATCACGCGCGCGGTGCTGCCGAAGCTGTCGCCCGACAACGCCATCGAACTGACCGCGCGTGAGGTCGAGGTGCTGAAGTGGGTCGCCGACGGCAAGACCGCCAGCGAGATCTCGATGATCATGCTGATCTCCGTCTACACCGTGAATTTCCACGTGAAGAACGCGGTCACCAAGCTGAAGACCTCGAACACGACCGCGGCGGTCGCACGCGCCGCGATGCTCGGGCTGCTCGTCTGAGGCCGGGCGGCATCCGGCGCTCGAAAGCCTCCAACCATTTGAATCCGACACGAACACGATGGATCGCAAGCGAGAACTGAAACAGCAGTACAAGGACACGCCGCGCCTGATGGGCGTCTACCGCGTCGTCAACAAGACCACCGGGCGCTCGCTCGTGGAGGCCGGCCGCGACGTCAACGCACGCCTGAACCGGCACATGACGCAACTGCGCTTCGGCAATCACCCGAACAAGCAGTTGCAGGGCGACTGGAACCGCCTCGGCGCGGAGGCGTTCGGCTTCGAGCTGATCGAGGCGCTCAAGCCGCTCGACAAGCCCGACTACAACCCCGACGACGATCTCGAGATGCTGCTCGCGATGACGCTCGAACGCAGCGAGTTCGACAAGGAGCACCTCTACAACCGGTGAGGCCGCCGCCCGCCGACAGGCCCGTACCGGGCCGCCGCGCCGTTTCGCTCCCTGCGAAAGCCGCGCGCCTTCGTTCGTGCCAACCCACAAGGATGCCCATGGACTTGTCCCCGCCGGTTCCCCTCGCGCTCGCGCACCTGACGGCGCTCGACGTGCCGCCGCCCGAACTCGTCACGCTGGCCTCGGCCGCCGGCTATGCGGCGGTCGGCCTGCGGCTCTACCCGGCCTTCGCCGGCTCGCGGTTCTATTCGCTGCCGGCCGGCTCGGCCGCGATCCGCGAGGTGCGCCAGCGCCTCGACGACACGGGCCTGGCGGTCAACGACATCGAATTCATCGGAATCGGCGCCGAATTCGACGTCGCCGCGCTCGATCCGCTGCTCGATACGGGCGCCGAACTCGGCGCGCGGTGCCTGAGCGTGTGCGGCGACGATCCCGATCGCGCGCGGCTGACCGCGAACTTCGCGCGCCTGTGCGAGCGCGCCGCGCCGCTCGGCCTGCGCGTCGAGCTCGAATTCATGGCCTGGCGCGCGGTCGCCCGCTTCGACGACGCGTTCGAGGTCGTGTCGGCGGCGCGCCAGGCCAACGGCGGCGTGCTGATCGACGCGCTGCACGTGTGGCGCACCGGCGGCTCCGAGCGCGACATCGGCACGGCGCCGCCGTCGATGATCCGTACCGCGCAGCTCTGCGACGCGGCGGCCGAGCGGCCCGCGACGCCCGAGGCGCTGCTCGAGGAGGCGCGCGCCGGCCGGCTCGCGCCGGGCCGCGGCGCGCTGCCGCTCGCCGCGCTGCTGGCCGCGCTGCCCGACGACACCGCGCTGTCGCTCGAAGTGCCCACCGGCGGCCAGGTCCCGATCGAACGCCATGTGCGCGACGTGTTCGATGCGACCCAGGCGCTGATCGCGTCGCTCGCGACGGTGCAGTCATGACGGGCGCGCCGCTCGAAGCACTCGCACGCGGCCCGGCTGCCGCCGCCGACACCGGCATCGTCCGGCTCGGCCTGATCGGCGCCGGCATCGCCCAGTCGCGCTCCCCGGCGCTGCACGAGGGCGAGGCGGCGGCGCACGGGCTGCCCTGCCGCTACGAACTGCTCGACCTCGACCGGCTCGGGATCGGCGTCGACGCGCTCGACGGCCTGCTGCGGCGGCTCGAACGCGAAGGCTGGGCGGGCGTGAACGTCACGCTGCCGTGCAAGCAGGCGGTGATCCCGCTGCTCGACGAAGTCGCCCCCGAGGCGGCGGCGATCGGCGCGGTCAACACGGTCCGCTTCGCGGCCGGCCGGCGCATCGGCTACAACACCGACGCCTACGGCTTCGGCGAAGGGTTTCGCACCGGCCTGCCCGACGCGCGGCGCGCGCGTGTGGTGCAGTTCGGCGCGGGCGGCGCCGGCGCGGCCACCGCGTTCGCGCTGCTCGACCTCGGCGTGTCGCACCTGACGCTCGTCGACGACGTGGCGGCCCGTGCAGCCGCGCTCGCGGCGAACCTCGGCCGGCATTTCCCCGGCCGCACCGTCGAGGCGCTTGCCGACGCCGATCACGCGCTCGGCGCGGCCGACGGCGTGGTCAACGCAACGCCGGTCGGCACCGCGCGCCATCCCGGCTCGGCGGTGCCGCTCGCCGCGCTGCGCGCGGGCCTCTGGGTGGCCGACGTGATCTACGCGCCGGCCGAAACGGCCCTGCTGCGCACCGCGCGCGCGCTCGGCTGCGAAACGCTCGACGGCACGCGGATGCTGGTGGCGCAGGCCGCGCGCGCATTCGAGCTGTTCACGGGGCGCCGCGCCGACGTCGCGCGGATGCAGCGGCGTTTTCGCGAGCTGCCGGCGCCCTGAAGGCGCAGAGACGCCGGGCCCGCGCGGCGCTGGCCCGGCACCCCCCGTCAGGCCAGCGCCGCCGAGCAGCGGACCACCACCTTGCCCAGCGCCCGGCGCTCGGCCAGCACGGCCAGCGCGTCGGGCGCCCGTTCGAGCGGAAAGCGCGCCGAGATGAACGGCCGGATCAGCCCGCGCTCGTAGAGCCCCATCAGCTCGCCGACGTTGCGCCGGTTCGCCTGCGCGTCGCCGCTCGCGAACGAGCCCCACAGCACGCCGATCATCTGGCCGGCCTTCAGCAGCACCAGGTTCAGCGGAATCCGCGGAATCCCGGCCGTGAAGCCGATCACGAGATACCGGCCGCGAAACGCGAGCGCGCGCAGCGCGGCTTCGGCGTAGTCGCCGCCCACCGGATCGCAGACGACGTTCGCGCCCTGCGGCCCGCAGGCCGCGCGCAGCGCGTCCTTGAACGCCTTCGCGGCCGCCAGGTCGAGCGGGCCGGCCGGACAGACGACGCCGGCATCGGCGCCGCGGCTCAGCGCGAGATCCACCTTCCGCTGCGACGACGCCACCGCCACCACGCGCGCGCCCATCGCCTTGCCGAGCTCGACGCTCGCCAGCCCGATGCCGCCCGCGGCGCCGAGCACCAGCAGCGTCTCGCCGGCGGCGAGCCGCGCGGCGTCCTTGAGCGCATGCATCATCGTCGCGTAGGTCAGGAGCAGCGCCGACGCGTCGTCGAACGACATCGCGGCCGGCAGCACGAAGCAGTCGCCGGCCGGCAGCGTGACCTTCTCGGCCAGCCCGCCGCGGTTGCCCGTCGCGCCGAACACGCGGTCGCCCACCCGCAAGCCGCCGACGCCGTCGCCCACCGCGTCCACCACGCCGGCCACCTCCGAGCCCGGCGCGAACGGCCGCTCGGGCCGGTCCTGGTAGCGATCGTGGATCACCAGCAGATCGGGATGGTTGAGCGCGCACGACACGATGCGCACGCGCACCTCGCCGGCTGCCGGCGTCGGCTCGGGCACCTCGTGCAGCGCGAGCGTTTCAGGGCCGCCCGGGGCGGTGCTCAGGATTGCTTTCATGAAGTCTCCATTGTCAGGGGAACCGCCGCCGGCGCGGCGGGCTGCAGCAGGAAGCGGTCGAGCGCATCGAACAGCGCGTCGATCAGCGCGGCCTGCTCGGCGGCCGTCAGCAGCGTGTCGTTCAGCTCCAGCGAGCCTTCCAGCGCGTGGCCGTAGTCGATCAGCCGCAGGTAGACGGACGGCAGCGGGATCGGCCAGGGCTCGCCCGCCGTGCGCGCGAGCGGCGGCGGCCAGGGCGGATCGGCCGTGTCGTCGGCCGGCGCGCCGGCGCCGGGAATCCGCACCGAGAACATGTTGATGGTCGCCGCGATGCCGCGCGGGTCCTCGATGCCGCTGCCGCCCGCGTGCAGCGGATGCCGCATCAGCGTCGGCACGCGCAGCATCATCGCGCTGTGCGATTCGATCTCGGTGGCCTTCAGGATCGACACGAAATCGGCGCCGGCGGGCGCGTCGATCTCGATCACGTCGCTGCAGACCAGGTAGCCGACGATGTGCGCCAGCTCCGGCGACGTGCGCAGGTCGCCGACGCAGCGCACCGGAACGCGCTCGCTGCCGGACCAGCGCGCAAGCGCGATGCCGAACGCGGTCACCAGCGCGCTGAACAGCGAGGTCCGCAGGCGTGTGGCGGCCGCCTGGATGCGGCGCAGCTGCGCGGCCGGAATCACGAACTTGTAGTCGACCTTGGTGCCCGGCTGCCATGCGAGCGAGCGGCCCGTGACCGGCCCGGCCAGCTCGGGCAGCTCGCGAAAGCGCCGCGCCCAGTAGTCGATCAGCGGCTTGCGCGCGGCGTCGGCCATCCACTCGCGCTCCCAGGCCGCGTAGTCGATGAACTGCGCGGCGCTCGGCAGCGCGCGCGGCGGATCGGCGAGCCGCGCGTCGAGTTCGGACAGGATCAGCAGCAGCGAGGCCGCGTCGACGATGATGTGATGGAACACGCAGAGCACGAGGCTCACGTCGGGCGCGAGCGAGACGATCCGCGCACGCAGCAGCCACGGGCCGTCGAGCGGCAACTGGCGCGACGCGTACTCGGCCGCCTGCGCCTTCAGCTCGGCCTCGAGTTCGGCGGGCGGGCGCGAGCCGTCGGCCTCGGCGAATTCGATCGGCAAAGCGTCGGCGTCGTTCAGCGTGAGGACCAGCCGGCCGTCCTCCTCGTGAAACGACGAACGCAGCGTGTGATGGCGCGCGACGATGCCGCGCAGCGCGTCGGCCACGCGCGCCGCCGGCACGCCCTGGAACAGCTTGACGAGCGGCAGCCGCTCCTGGTCCAGCTGGCGCGGCGGCAGGCCGTACCAGTGCCACCAGAGCTCCTGGAGCAGCGAGGGCCGCAGCGTGGCCGACGGCGCGATCGACACCGGGTCGAGCCGGCGCGCGGCCTTCGCGGCCAGATAGGCGACGATCGCGTCGCGGCGCGCCGACAGCGCCGCGCGATCGTCGGCGGTGAGCGCGCCCTTGGGCGCGCGGAACGACAGCTCGCCGTCGACCAGCGTGAGCGCGATGCCGCGCGCCTGCAGGTCCGACAGCAGCGCGGGAAGCGTGGTCATGGGCCGCTCCGCGCTCATAGGGTCGCCGCCGCGGGCACCGGCGTGCGCGCGAACAGCACGCCGTCGCGCTCCATCCTGTCGATCTCGTCGTCGTCGTAACCGAGTTCGGCGGCGATCTCGCGGTTGTGCTCGCCGAGCATCGGCGCGACGCGCATGGTCGGCGCGTCGATGCCGGAGAACCGGAACGGCACGTTCGGCAGCCGGATCGTGCCGAGCACCGGATGCGCTTGCTCGATCAGCATGCCGCGCGCGTGGATCTGCGGATCGGCGAGCACCTGGTCGATGCGCTGGACCGGCGCGGCCGGCACGCCCGCCTCGTCGAGCGCGGCCAGGCACGCTTGCGCGGTGCGCCCGCGCGTCCAGGCCTGCACCAGCTCGACGGCCTCGCGGCCGTGTGCGTTGCGGCTCGCCGCGTCGAGGAAGCGCGGGTCGTCCGCGAGCCCCGCGCCGCCGATCAGGCGCGCGAGCCGCCGCCATGCGTCGTCGACCTGCGCGGCAATCACCACGCTGCCGTCCCGGGTCGCGAACACGCCGTAGACGGTCGATTGCGGCAGGTAGTGGCCGCTGCGCGTCATGCGCTCCTCGCCGCCGCTCAGCGTGTGGCACTGCACCGCGTAGTCGTGCATCGCCACCATGCAGTCGTAGAGCGCGAGATCGACGTGCTGGCCGCGCCCCGTCGCATGCCGGCCCAGCAGCGCCGCGCAGACGGCCGCGACGCCGTGCGCGCCCGCATACATGTCGGCCACCGGCATCCGGAACAGCGGCGGCGTCTCGTCGGGATTGCCGATCAGGTCCATCGCGCCGCTCATCGCCTCGGCGATCAGGCCGAAGCCGGCCTGCTGCGAGCGCGGCCCGGTCTGGCCGTAGGCCGACACCGAGCAGTAGACGAGCCCCGGATTCGACGCCGCGCACGCGTCGTAGCCGAGCCCGAGCTTCGCGAGCGCGCCGGGCCGGTAGTTCTCGACCAGCACGTCGGCCTCGCCGATCAGCCTCTTCATCAACGCGAGCCCGCGCGGGTCCTTCACGTCGACGCACAGGCCCTTCTTGCCCATGTTCTGCTGCAGGAAATAGCCGCTCTCGCCGTTGATGAAGTACGGATGCGCGCGGCCCGCGTCGCCGCTGGTCGGCCGCTCCACCTTGATCACGTCGGCGCCGAGCGCGGCGAGACAGCGCGACACGTACGGCCCCGCCAGGAAGTGCGTGTAGTCGACCACGCGGATGCCCTTCAGCGGTTGAGGTTGGGTTGACATGGGGTCTCCATCGATATCAGGGTGCGGGTTGCTTTGAATTCACCTGGGGAATCAGCGGATGAAACCTTCTTCGTACTCCGTTGCATCGTCGTCGCCGGCCGACGGCGCGAGCGCCGCGAGCCGCACGATCGTCTCGCTCATGCGCGCGATGGTGGGCGCCTCGTACAGGTAGCGCAGCGGCAGGTCGATGCCGTGCCGCTCGCGCACCTGCGCGAGCATGCGCAGGCCCAGCTGCGAATCGCCGCCCAGCGCGAAGAAATCCTGGTGCCGGCCGATCGACGGCAGGTCGAACAGCGCCTGCCAGATCGCCGCGAGCCCCGGCTCGATGCCGGCCGCCGGCGCATCGCCCGCGCACGGCGGCGCGCCGGATTCGGGCGGCGCCTCGTCGAGCCACGCGAGGCGGCGCGGCGGCGGCCCGTCGCGCAGCGCGTCCCAGTCGAGCCGGCCGCCGCGCACCCAGATCAGCGCGACGTTTTCGAGGTCGCGCGAGGCCCACAGCACGCGCGCCATCGTTTGGGCGGCGGCGCCCGCCAGCAGCCGCGCGGCGCCTGCGTCGGCGGCCACGTCGCCGCGCAGGATCGTCACCAGTTCGCCGTGACGGCCCGCCGTCACGCTGCGCGGCACGATCGCGTCGGCCTCGTCGCGTGCCCGCAGGTAGTGTTCGAGGCCGGCCGCGAGATCGTCGAGGCGCCGCACCACGAACGCGGCGCGGCAGGTGGACGCGTCGCGGCACGATTTCAGTGTGTAGGCGAGATCGGCCAGCGTGAACGGCTCGGCGGGCGCGCCGTTCGCGAACGCGCGCAGCTGGCCGAGCAGTTGCCACGCGGCGCCGCGCAGCGCGTCGACGCCCGGCGCCGACAGCACGATGATTTCCGCCGTCTCGGCGGCTTGCAGGATATCGATGGACATGGCGTCGTCAGGTTCGGTTGGAACGATCGGAAGATGGGGGGAACGCGCCGCGGCGCGGCGGCGTCACCATGCGCGCAGGTATTGCTCGGGCACCTCGATCGGCACGCCGAGTTCGGCCGCCGCGCGGCGCGGGAAATACGGATCGCGCATCGATTCGCGCGCGACCAGCACCACGTCGGCGTCGCCGCGCTCGATGATGTCGGCGCCCTGCCTGCCCGACGTGATCATCCCGACGGCGCCCGTCGCGATGCCAGCGTCGCGGCGGATCCGCGCGGCGAACGGCACCTGGTAGTCGGGGCCGACAGGGATCGTCGCGCCGGCGATGTTGCCGCCCGACGACGCGTCGATCATGTCGACGCCGTCGCCGCGCAGCCAGCCGCACAGCTCGACGCATTCGTCGATGTCCCAGCCGCCCGGCGTCCAGTCCGTCGACGACAGGCGCACCACCAGCGGCCGGGGCCGCGGCCACTGCTCGCGCACCGCCGCCACCACCAGGCGCAGCAGCCGCGCGCGATTTTCGAGCGCGCCGCCGTAGCGGTCGGTGCGCAGGTTCGACAGCGGCGACAGGAATTCATGGAACAGGTAGCCGTGCGCGGCGTGGATCTCGATCACGTCGAACCCGGCCTCGAGCGCACGGCGCGCGGCGGCCGCGTAATCGGCGACCACCTTGCGGATGCCGGCCTCGTCGATCTCGGCCGGCACGCCGTAGCCGACGTCGAACGGCAGCGCGCTCGGCGCGAGCGGCCGCCAGCCGCGCGTGTCGGCCGGCAGCGGCCTGCCGCCCAGCCAGGGCAGGTCGGTGCTGGCCTTGCGCCCGGCGTGCGCGAGCTGGACGCCGATGGCGACGCCGCGCGCGCGAACGAACGCGACGATGCGCGCCCACGCGTCGCGCTGCGCGTCGTTCCACATGCCCGTGCAGCCGAACGTGATGCGGCCTTCGGGCGACACCGCGGTGGCCTCGGTGTACACGAGGCCCGCGCCGCCGACGGCGCGGCTGCCCAGATGCACCAGGTGCCAGTCGTCGGGAACGCCGTCGCGCGCCGAGTACACGCAGATCGGCGAGATCGCGATGCGGTTGCGCAACGTGACGTTGCCCAGTTGGTACGGTGAGAACAGCGACATGGTCGAAGTACGGTTGGACAGGTTGAAGGAATGGGTGGTCAGGGCGCGCATCGGGTCGGACTCAGGCTCAGGCGCGGCCGTCGACGACGTCCGGCTCGCGCGCCGCGTCCGCGCCGGCCGGCAGGCCGCCCGCGTCCGCCTCGCCGGGCGCCTCGCCCTCACCGCCGGACAGCCAGTAGCGCGCGCGCTCGAACGGATAGGTCGGCAGCACGATGCGGCGCGCCGGCCGGCCCTCGCGCAACGCGAGCCACGGCACGTTGCCGCCCTGCACCCAGTGCAGCATCAGCCCCTCCAGGTTGCGTTCGGCCGCGAGCGCCTGCGCCATCGCGTCACCGGCGGCGCCCGACAGCAGGTTGCGCATCTCGAGCTGGTCCTGCACGTTGCCGTGATACATCGCGAGGTCCGCCGCGCCGGCCGGCATGCCGAGGAAACGCTGCAGCCCGTCGCGCAGTGCGTCGAGGCCGTCGACCAGCAGCGCGAGCCGGCAGTCCATCGCCTCGCGCCCGGTCTGCAGCGTGTGCGCGAGATTCGCGAGTGACGGCGCGCGGCCGCGATCGGCGAGCGCCGCCGCCGGGTCGCCTGCGCCATCCTTCGCGTCGTCCCGCGTCGCGAGCCACGCCAGCAGGCGGCGCGCCACTTCGGCCAGTTGCGCCGGCGTGCGCGCCGACAGCACGACGATCTCGGCCTGCGGCGCCGTCGCCCCGGCAGCCGGCGCCGGCGCCGGCTCCGCCGCGACCGGCTCGAACGCCTCGACGATCAGGTGCGCGTTCGCGCCGCTCGCGCCGAACGAGCTGACCGTCGCGCGACGCGGCCGCGCCGGATCGGACGGCCATGCCGCCTGTCGCGCGAGCAGCCGGAACGGCGTGCGCGACAGATCGACGTTCGGATTGAGCGGCTCGGTCTTGATCGACGGCACGAGCGTCTCGTGCTGCATCTGCAGGATCACCTTGGTGAGCTGCGCGATGCCCGACGCCGCCTCCGGGTGGCCGATGTTCGATTTCACGGTGCCGATCGGGAGCGTGCGCCCGTCGCGCGCGGCGCCGTCGAACACGCGCGCGAGCGCCTTCAGCTCGACCGCGTCGCCGAGGCTCGTGCCGTTGGCGGCCGCCTCGACGTAGCCGATCGAATCGGGCGAGATGCCGGCCTTGCGGAAGCTGGCCTCCATCAGTTCGACCTGGGCGTTCGCGTTCGGCGCGTAGTAGCCGCTCGAACGGCCGCCGTGGTTCACCGACGAGGCCTTGATCACCGCGAGGACCCGGTCGTCGTCGGCCAGCGCGCGCGCGAGCGGCTTGAGCAGCACGGCGCCCACGCCCTCGGCCGGCAGGTAGCCGTCGCCGTCGCTGAAGCTGCGGCTGTCGGCGTGGCTGCCGACGATCTGCGCCTGGCTCAGCCCGACGTACTTGCGCGGATGCAGCGAGAGGTTCACGCCGCCCGCGATCGCCAGCGCGCAGTCGCCGTCGAGCAGGCTGCGGCACGCGTAATGGACCGCCGTCAGCGACGACGAGCACATCGTGTCGAGCGCGACGCTCGGCCCGCGCAGGTTGAAGAAGTACGAGGTGCGATGCGCGATCGCGTTGTACGAGGACAGCGCGGTGGCGGTGCGCTCGCCCTCGTCGGCCGCGCACGCGCCATAGAGCTGGTACATCGCGCCGACGAACACGCCCACCTGCGCGCCGTACGCCTGCTGCATGCGCTCGCGCGTCTCGCCCGCCTCCTCGAGCAGGTTCCAGACCGTCTCGAGGAACAGCCGCTCCTTCGGATCGAGATAGGCCGCCATCCTCGGCGAGATGCTGAAGAACGCCGGATCGAACGCGTCCACGCCGTCGATGAACCCGCCCCACGCGCTGTAGCTCTTGCCGGGCACGTTGCGGCGCCGGTCGAAACAGGCGTCGTGGTTCCAGCGATCGGGCGGGATCGCGGTGATCGCGTCGTGGCCGTCGCGCAGGTTGTCCCAGAACGCGCGCAGGTCGGCGGCGCCGGGATAGCGGCCCGCCACGCCGATGATGGCGATGTCGTCGGGGCCCGCGCCGGCGGGCAGCGCCTGGCCGGCGGCGCGGTGCGGTTCGGCCGGGGGCGCGGCGTGTGCGGCGGGCGATGCCGCAGTCGCCGCAGTCGCCGCAGTCGCCGCTGTCGCTGAGGTTGCCGAGGTTGCCGAGGTTGCCGAGGTTGCCGAGGTTGCCGAGGTTGCCGCCGCCGCAGCCGGCACGGAAGCCGCCCGGGGCGCCGCCGCGCCCGCCGGCGGCGCGCCCACGCGTTCGGCCAGGAAGCCCGCGAGCGCATCGATCGTCGGATAGTCGTGCAGCACCGTGGTCGACAGGCTGCAAGCAAGATCCTTTTCGAGCTGCATGCGCAGGTCGATGCTCAGCAGCGAATCGAGGCCGAGATCGAACAGGCTCGCGCGGTCGTCGAGCGCGTCGGAGTGGTTCAGCAGCTTGCGGATCGCGTCGTCGAGGTGGCGCTTGAGCCGCGCCGCGCGCGCCGTGACGTCGAGGGCCGCGAGGCCCGCCAGCAGCGCCGTGCCGCTTGCGCCGCCGGGCCGGCGTTCGGCGCGCGCGACCACCGCGTCGCGCGCGTCGGCATCGACGAGCTCCGCGAGCAGCGGGCGCAGCAACGGCATGCGGTCCTGGCCGGCCAGCGCGGCGATCCGCATCGGGATCAGCGCGACATCGCCGTCGCGGTGCGCGAACTGGCGCGCGATCACTTCGGCGCCCTGCTCCTGCGGGATCAGGCCGATCGCCGCGTCGGCCCGCGCATCGGCACGCCCGGCGGCCATCCCGCCCCCGCCCAGCCGGCCCAGCCGATCGCGAGGCCCGCCTGCCCGAGGCCGCGCCGGTACGCGGCAAAGCTGTCGAGGAACGCGTTCGCCGCCGCGTAGTTGGTCTGCCCCGGGTTGCCGAGCAGCGCGGCGGCCGACGAATAGAGCACGAAGAAGTCGAGCGCGCGGCCGCGCAGCGCGTGATGGAGATTGAGCGTGCCGTGCACCTTGGCGCCGAACACCGCGAGATAGCGCTCCCAGCTCTGTTCGCTGAGCACGCCGTCGGCGAGGCCGCCCGCCGAGTGGACGACGCCCTTGAGCGGCGGCAGGTCGCGCAGGCACTCGGCAAGGCGCGGCGCGAACGCTGCGCGATCGCCCACGTCGGCGGCGAGCGGATGCAGCTGCACGCCCATCTCGCGCAACGCGGCGAGCGCGGGGTCGCCGTCGCCGCGCGCCGGATCGCGGCCCGCCAGCACCAGGTGCCGCGCGCCCTGCCGCGCCAGCGCCGCGGCCGTCTCGACGCCGAGCTGGCCGAAGCCGCCCGTGATCAGGTAGCAGGCCTCGGGATCGATGACGGGCGCCGGCGACGCCGGCAGCGTCGCGCGCCGCAGCCGCGCCACCAGCAGGCGGCCGTCGCGGATTGCGTACTGCGCCTCGTCGCCGTCCGCGTGGATCGCCTGCACCAGCAGCGCGGCGTCGGCGCGGCCGTCGCGGCAATCCGGATCGAGGTCGACGAGGCGCGCCGGGCGGCGCTGCTCGTTGACGAAGCTGCCGACCAGCCCCCAGACGAGCGCGGCCAGCGGCGCGCTCACGCGCGTCTCGCCGGCCGGCTGGCTGCCGCGCGTGACGAAATGCAGCGCGAGGTCGCGCCGGCCCGGCGCGAGCGCGGCCTGGCAGAGCCAGAGCGGCAGGCGCGCGCAATCGCCGAGCGACGCGCCGAGCGATGCATCGAGCCCCTCGCCGGCCGCCTCGGGATCGAAGCCGTCGAGCGACCAGCCGTAGATCACGCCGTCGAGGCCGCCGTCGGCCGCGACGCGATCGAGCAGCGCGCCGAAGCCGTCGGCATCGGCGGGCGCCGCCTCGCGGCCGAGCACCGACACGCGATGGCCGCGCGCGGCCAGCATCGTCGCGAGCGCCGCGCAGGCCGCGCCGCCGTCGGTGAGCAGCAGCCAGTGGCGCGCGACATGCGCGGCCGGGGTGGCCGGGGTGACGGCGACGGCCGGCACCCAGTGCTTCGCATAGAGCCAGTCCGCCCAGGTCTCGGCCGGGCGCGCGACGGCGCCCGTGTAGCGCGTCGTCTCGAAACGGTCGATGCGCATCACCGGCTCGCCCTGCATGTCGGCGATCGTCAGCGTCGCGTGCCGGGTGGATCGCCCGGCGCCGTCGGAATGCACGTCGACGCGGCACCAGATCAGCTCCGGCAGCGGCCGGTACAGATGAATCCCGCGCATCGCGGCCGGGATCAGCAGCTCGCCGTCGGCATCGGGCGGCGCCGCCGCCGAAATCGCCTGCAGGCACGCGTCAAGCAGGATCGGATGGGCGCTGTAGCCGTCGAGCGACTGGTCGACGCCGGGCGGCAGCGCGATCTTCGCGAGCGCGCCGCCCGCGCCGCGCGACAACTCGAAGATGCCCTGGAAGTCGGCTTCGTACTCGAGCCCCACCTGCGCGATCTCGTGATAGTGGCGCCGCACCGGCACCGTCTCGACGCACGCGGCGCGCCAGACGGCCGGATCGGCGGCGGGCGGCGCGGCTGCCTCGTCGGGCCCGATGCGCGCCCGCGCGTAGAGGGTCCAGCCCGGCGCGCCGCGCGGCCGGCCGTGCAGCTCCACGCGCCCTTCGGCGGGCCGCAGGTGGCAATAGAGGTCGAGCGGCTCGTCGCCGAGCACGCAGCGGTTCGGCAGCTGCAGCTCGTCGATGAGGAGCGGCCGGCCGGGCCAGCACGCGCGGCCGGCCGTCGCGATCAGGTCGAGCTGCGCGCTGGCCGGCAGCACGATCTCGCCGAGGATGCGGTGCGCGGCCAGGTACGGCAGCGCCGCGAGCGACACTTCGCCCGAGAAATTGCGCGCGCCCGACGGACACGCGAACATCGAGCGCAGCACCGGGTGCGCGACCGGCTCGCCGGCCAGGCCGGTCGCGAGCGCCGGCATGCGCACGGCCGCCGCGCCGGCCGCGCGGCCGACGGTGGACGGCAGCGCCGCATCGAACGAATAGCCCCAGTCGGTCCACACGCGCTCGCGCTGGAACGGATAGCCGGGCTGGCTCTGGCGGCGCGGCGGCTGCTCCTCGAACACGCGCGCCCAGCGCACCGGCAGGCCCGCCATGTAGGCCTGCGCGAGGAAGCTTTCGAGCGGCCGGGCCGCGTCGCGATTGGTGCGGCCGTGCGTCCAGCGGAACAGGCGCGTGTCGGCCGCATCGCCGAGCCGCAACGCGAGGCCCGCGCCCAGCTCGACGACGATGCCGTCCGCGTCGTCGGGCCATGCTTCGTCCGCGAGCGGCGGCACGCTGCCGGCCGCCGGGCCGCCGTCGCGCTGCCAGAGCGCGGGCGCCTCGCCGTCGCCGAACGTGCTTGCGAACGCGCAGCGCGCGCGGCCCGCCTTCAGGCCGGCCGGCACCGCGCCGCCGGCCGCGAGCAGCAGCGCGGCATCCCAGTCGACGAGACCCGCGACCGCCGCCGCGAGATATTCGCCGGCGCCGTAGCCGCGCACGCGCGCCGGCTGCAGGCCGAGATGGATCAGCAGCTGCGCGAGCGCCCAGCGATGCACGGTATGCGGCAGCGTCGCGTTCGCCGTCGTGCCGCCGTCCTTGCTGTCCGCCACGCCGTCGCAGAGCCGGCGAAACGCGGCGGGCCCGTCCGGGAAATGCGCCCCGAGGCTGGCCCACGCGTGCTCGACGCGTTCGCGGTAGAAACCGCGCCGCGCATGGAGCGCCCGCGCGACGCCCCAGTCGACGTCGGCCGCGCCGCCGATCACCCACTCGGCCGCGCACGACTTCGGCACCGGCGCGCTCGGATCGCCGCCGGCAACGTCCAGGTACTCGCGCAGGCAGGCGCGCAGGTCGTCGGGCGTCTCGAAGGTCAGCGCGATCCGGCAGGCGCCGTCGCCGCGGCCCACCGCGGCCGTGTAGCAGAGCGCCGCCGGATCGGGCGCGGCATGGCGCGCGAGCGCGTCGTCGAGCCAGCCGAGGTAACGGCCCGCGTAATCGACGAGCGCGGCGCCCGATTGCGCGGCGAGCCGGAACAGCTGGAGCGGCGCCGAATCGGAGGCTCCCGCGGGCACACCCGCGGATGCGTGCGCGTCGGCGGCCGGCGCATAGGCCTCGACGATCAGGTGCGCGTTGGTGCCGCTGAAGCCGAACGAGCTGACGCCGGCCAGCGCGCGCCCGTCGGCCGGCATCGCGACGGCTTCGGCGGCGATGCGCAGCCGCTCGAAGTCGACGCGGATCTGCGGGTTGATCGTCTCGAAATGCAGGTTCTTCGGCACCACGCGATGGCGCACCACCTGGATCGCCTTGTGCAGGCCGCCGATGCCGGCCGCCGATTCCATGTGGCCGAGATTCGATTTCAGCGCGCCGACCACCAGCGGCGCGCGCGCGCCGGCTTCGTGCACGTAGCTGGCCTCGAGCGCGCGCAGCTCGATCGGATCGCCGAGCGAGGTGCCGGTGCCGTGGCATTCGACGAAGCCCACGTCGGCCGCCGCCACGCCCGCGTCGGCCAGCGCCGCCGCGATCACGCGCCGCTGCGCCTGGCCGCTCGGCGCGGTCAGGCCCTGCGTGCGGCCGTCGTGATTGACCGCCGAGCCGCGGATCAGCGCAAGGATGCGATCGCCGTCGCGTTCGGCGTCGGCGAGGCGCTTGAGCAGCACCAGGCCGCACCCCTCCGAGCGCACGTAGCCGTCCGCGCCCGCGTCGAAGGTGCGGCAGCGCCCGCTCGGCGAGAGCATCTGCGAACGGCACGCCACCACCGTGCCTTGCGGCGACAGGATCAGGTTCACGCCGCCCGCGAGCGCCGCGTCGCATTCGCCGCGCCGCAGCGCCTGCACGGCCAGGTGCACGCCGACCAGCGACGACGAGCAGGCCGTGTCGAGCGCGAGCGTCGGCCCTTCCAGCCCGAACGTGTAGGCCAGGCGTCCCGCCGCGCAGCTCTTGGCGATGCCCGAGCCGATGTAGAGGCTGGCGGCCTCGAGCGGCCCCTGAAGCTGGCCGTAGTCGTCGTTCATGATCCCGACGTAGACGCCGGTGCGGCTGCCGGAGAACGTCTCCACCGCGTAGCCGGCGTCCTCGAACGCCTCCCACGCCACTTCCATCAGCAGCCGGTGCTGCGGATCGATGTGGATCGCCTCGTCGCGCTTGAGCCCGAAATGCGCGGGATCGAATTGGTCGATCGCGTCGAGCAGCCCCATCGCGTCGCTGTAGATGCCGCCGGGCCGATGCGGATCGTCGCTGAGAAAGCGCTGCATCGGCCAGCGCTCGGCGCGCATCGTGCCGATGCCGTCGCGGCCCGCTTCGAGCGCGGTCCAAAGCTGGTCGAGCGAGCCGATCCCGCCCGGGTAGCGGCAGGCCGCGCCGACGATCGCGATCGGCTCGCGGCGCGCGTGTTCGAGCGCGTGGTTCGCGGCCTTCAGGCGCTTGATTTCGTTCAGGCTCTTCGCAAGGAGCTGCTGGATGTCTTGCATGTTCCGGATTCCTGGAGATTGCGGTTAGTCGTCGCCCATCTCTTGCCTGAGCAGCGCGGACAGCTCGTCGATCGGCAACCCGGCAGCCGCCTGCCCGGCCGCGCCCGCCGGCTCGCGCGGCGCGCGCGCCGCCGCGAGCCGTTCGAGCAGGTAGCCGGTCAGGCTCGCCACGCTCGGGTAGTCGAAGATCGTGTCGACGTGCAGGTCGAGCGCGAAGCACGCGTCGAGCTGATCGCTGAATTCGACGGCCGACACCGAATCCATGCCGAGATCGAAGAACGGGCGTTCGTCGGAGACGGCGCCCGCGTCGATCTTCAGGAACCGCACGAGCAGGTCGCGCACGAGCGTCGCGACCACCTGCGCCTGCGCGTCGGGATTCAGTTGCGCGAAATCGTCGGGCAGCGCGGCGGGGGCGTCGCCGGGGGCGGTCTGCGCGGGGGCCTTTTCATGTGCTTCGTGCGCTTCGTGCGCTTCGGTCGCTTCGGTCGCGGCATCGCCATCGCCCGCCGGCAGCGCGGCGCGGCGGAACCGCGCCTGCTCGATCACCGCGAACACGCGCTCGTGCTCGTCGACGAGCGCGAGGTCGTAGACGAGCTCGCCTGCCGCGCCCGCGTCGGGCAGATGGCGCACGACGCAGCTGAAGCGCTCGCCCGCGGGCCAGCCGGCGATCGACACGCGCCGCAGCGCGAACGGCAGGTAGCTCGCGCCCGCTTCGCCGTCCGACGCGTGGTCGATCGCATTGACGGCTTGCAGGCACGCGTCCAGCACGCGCGGATCGACGGCGAACGCCGAGTCGATCGCGCGGATCTCCGCCAGCGCGCGGCCGGCGTCGCAGGCGAGCCGTTCGATGCGCCGGTAGCTCGGGCCGAGCCGCAGTTGCGGCGGCAGGCGGTCGCGATAGAACGCGTCGCCGTCGTGGCGTTCGGCCGACGGCTCGCGCAGCGCGCGCAGGCTCGCGAGCCAGGATTCGGCCTGCGCCTGCGTCGGGCCGCCTTCCGCCGCCAGCTTCGCGACCGTCGCGAACGGCTGCGCGGCGCGCTCGGCAGTGGACCAGTCGTGCAGCGACGCGCGTCCGTCGGCCCCGATCTCGAGTTGCGCGTCGAGCCGCGCGCCGAACCGCAACGGCCTCAGGAAGCGCGCGTCCTCGAGCGTGACGCCGTGCGCCAGCGCGTCGCGGCCGAGCGCATGCAGCACCAGCGCGAGCGTGCCGGCCGCGGGCAGCACGTTGTCGCGGCCGAGGCGATGCTCGTCGAGGAACGGATGACGCTCGCGATCGAGCGCGAATTCGACGTAGCGGCTGCCGTCGCGCGCGGAGACGAGATCCGCGACGACGATGCCGGCCGCGGCCGGCGCCGTTGCCGGCGCAGATGCCGGCGCGGCCGGCGTCTGCGGCACCCAGTAGCGGCGCGCCGGGAACCGGCTGGCCGGCAGCTCGATGCGGCGCGCGCGCGACGGCTCGAAATACGCGTGCCAGTCGATGCGCTGGCCGCGCGCCGGCAGCGCGGCCAACAGCCCGGCCAGCCCGCCGAGCGGGCGGCCGTCCAGCGCGCAGGACGGCAGGACGACGACGGCCGGCACGCGCTGCGTCCCGCGCGCCGGCGCGTGAGCCCGGCAGGCCCGCGCGGCCGCCTCGTTCAGCTCGACCGGCCACGACGGCACCGGCTCGAACGCGAGCGCGACCTCGCTCTCGCGGTCGCCCAGTTGCGCCAGCGCATCGCGCACGGCCTGCGCGTCGTCGGCCACGAGGCCGTCGAGCATCGCGTCGGGATCGAGCGCGCCGCCGAGCGCGGCGGCCACGAAGCAGAGCGGGCCGCGCGCATGAATGCGCTCGGGCTGCACGCCGAGCCGCTGCAGCAGCCGCCCGAACGCGTAGACGAGGATGGCCGCTTCGAACGCGGCGGCGTCGCCGAGGCACAGCGCGCGGCCCGTGGTCGGCGCCCGGCCGCGCGCGCGCAACCCGTCGACGCACGCGTCCACCGCGTCGCGGAACGCAGGATAGAGGTCGTAGAAATGCACGGCGCGCGCCGCCCAGTCGGGCCGCCCGCCGTCGCCGAGCCGCCATTCGAGCGGCGCCGGCGCGGCCGGCCGGTCGAACGCCGGCCCGGTGCCGGCCGCCAGCGCCAGCAGCCCGTCGCGCAGCTGCGCGGCCGAGCCGGCCGGCAGCACCGCCTGCACCGCATGGCCCGCGCGCGACACGCTGAGCGTGTAGGCGACGTCGGCCGCCTCGGCGCCGTTCGCGAGCGCCGCCGCGTAACGCGCGGCGTCGGACGCCAGTTGCGCGCGATCGACCTGCGAAAGCATCGCGAGCGGCACGAAGCCGGCCGGCGTATCGGGCAGCGTCACCGGCGCGACGTACTGCTCGACCAGCAGATGCGCATTGGTGCCGCTCAGGCCGAACGAGCTGACGCCCGCCACCAGCGGCGCCGCCGCGTGCCAGCCGCGGCGCTGGCCGACCACTTCGAGCGCGCCGCGCGCCCAGTCGAAATTGGGATTCGCGCGCCGGTAATGCAGATGCGGCGGCAAGGTCTCGTGCCGCATCGACAGCAGCACCTTGATCAACCCCGCGATGCCGGCCGCCGCCTCGGCATGGCCGATGTTGGTCTTGACCGAGCCGAGCAGCAGCGGCGCCTCGCGCGGCGTCCTGCCGTACACGGCCTGCAGCGCGTTCAGCTCGATCGGGTCGCCGAGATGGGTGCCGGTGCCGTGCGCCTCGACGTAGGACACGCGCTCGCGCCCGATGCCGGCGTCGGCCAGCGCCTTCTCGAGCACGCGCTGCTGGGCCAGCCCGTTCGGCACCGTCAGGCCGCCGGCGCGCCCGTCGTGCGCGACCGCGCCGCCGCGGATCACGCCGAGCACCGGATCGCCGGCCGCGACCGCGTCGGCCAGGCGCTTGAGCACCACCACGCCGCAGCCCTCGCCGCGCACGAAGCCGTCGGCATCCGCGTCGAACGTGCGGCAGCGCCCGCTCGGCGAGAGCATCCCGCCCGCGCATTCGAGCACCAGCGGCTCGGGCGTCAGCTGCAGGCTCACGCCGCCGGCCACCGCCATGTCGCAGGCGCCCGAGCGCAGCTGCTCGCAGGCGAGCTGCACGGTGACGAGCGACGACGAGCAGGCCGTGTCGATCGTCATCGCCGGCCCCATCAGGCCGAACGCGTGCGCAATGCGGCCCGAGACGATGCTGTTCGCGGAGCCGGTGCCGACGTAGAACGCATGCTCGCGCACGTGCTGCGTCAGTTGCAGGTAGTCCTGCGTCATCACGCCCATGAACACGCCCGTCTCGGAACCGCCGAGCGCGCCCGGATCGATGCCCGCGCGCTCGAACGCCTCGTAGCAGACGTCGAGCAGCATGCGCTGCTGCGGGTCCATCAGCTCCGCCTCGATGCCGGCAATGCCGAAACGCTCGGGATAGAACTGGTCGACCGTGTCGACGAAACAGCCTTCGTCGACGTAGGCCTTGCCCGGCTTGCCCTTCTCGCTGTCGTAGTACCGCGCGTGATCCCAGCGCTCGGGCGGGATCGGGCCGGCCGTGTCGACGCCGTCGGCGAGCAGCTCCCAGAACGCTTCCGGCGAATTCGCGCCGCCCGGGAAGCGGCACGCCATCGAGATCACAGCGATCGCGCCGCCGGCGTCGCGATCCGCATCGCGCGGCCCGGCGGGCGGCTTGGCCACGGCGGCGGCGCTTGCCGGCGCGGACACCGCCGCCTCGGCCGAGGCCGGGGGCGCGTCGGCGCGCGGCGCCTGCTCGGCCAGCGCGCCGAGCAGGAAGTCCGTCAGCGCCGCGACGCTCGGCTGGTCGAACAGCAGCGTCGATTCGAAGCGCTGCCCGAAGCGCCGTTCGAGCGTGCCGCGCAGGTCGATCGCGAGCAGCGAGTCGAGCCCCTGGTCGAACAGGCTGGCCTGCGCGTCGATCGCGCCGGGACGCTTGAGCAGGGCGCCCGCCGTCTGCGCGAGATAGTCGCCGAGATGACGGCGACGCTCGCGCACGCTCATCCGCAGCAGGCGCGCCAGCCACGCGTCGCCCGCTTCCGCGGCCTCGCCTTCGCCGTCGCCTGCGCCGTCCCGCGCCGCATCCACCGCGCGCATGCCGGCGGCGGCCGGCGCGTCGGCCAGCAGTTCGGCGAGCAGGCGCCGCACCTGCGGCTGGCGGCTCGCGTCGACCGGCTGGCGCAGGTTCAGCGGCAGCACCGCGAGCTGCGTATTGGCGCAGCCGAACTGGCGCGCGATCACGGCCGCGCCCTGCTCCGGCGCGATCACGCCCGCGATCGAGCCCTCGGCGCCGAGCCGCGCGCCGACGTCGCGCGCCGCCGCCGCGCCGATCTCCGACCATGCGCCCCAATCGAGCGCGACGGCGGGCACGCCCTGGCCGCGCAGATACCAGGCGAACGCGTCGAGGAACGCGCTCGCGGCGGCGTGATTGGCCTGGCCCGGATTGCCCATCAGCCCGGCCGCCGACGAATACAGCACGAAGAAGTCGAGCGCGCACGCATCGAGCAGCCGGTGCAGCAGCAGCGCGCCGGCCATCTTCGGCCGCAGCACGCGCAGGTAGCGCTCCCAGCTCTGCTGGCCGACCACGCCGTCGTCGAGCACGCCGACCGAATGCACCACGCCGCGCAGCGGCGGCGCCTCGGGCGGCACGCTCGCGAGCGCGGCGCGCAGCGCCGTTTCGTCGCCGACGTCGGCCACCAGCGCATGCACGGCGACGCCCTGTTCGCGCAGCCCGGCGAGCGCGGCCTCGGCCGACGCGGGCACGCGACGGCCGAGCAGCAGCAGGTGCCGCGCGCCCTGCGCGGCGAGCGCGCGGGCGGTCTCGATGCCGAGTGCGCCAAAGCCGCCCGTGATCAGGTAGCTCGCGTCGCCCGACACCACGGGCGCGCCGGCCTCGACCAGCGTCGCCGCGCGCAGCCGCGGCACGAACCACGCGTCGCGGCGCACCGCGATCTGGCATTCGTCGCGCTGCGCGAGCGCGCCGAGCAGCGCGGGGCCGACCGGCTCGTCGCGATCGACGTCGACGATCCGCGCGAACCGCGCGTTCTCGTTCACGAAGGCCGGCAGATGGCCCCACAGCAGCGCCTGCAGCGGTTCGGTCACGCCGCCCGCGACCGGTTGCGCGCCGGCCGTCACGAAGCTGGCCTGCAGCTCGCGCCAGCGCGGCAGCAGCAGCGCCTGGCACAGCGCGAGCGGCTCGCGCAGGTACGGTTCGGCCGCGACTTCCGGATCGGCCGCGTCGAGCGTCGCGGCGCGCGCCGACCATGCATAGACGATCTCGGTCACGGCGCCGTGCGCGGTTTCGATTGCGTCGAGCCGGCCGGCGAAGTCGTCGCGTTCGAGCGGCGCGCGCGGCGCGTCCTCGTCCGCGCTCACGACCGACACGATGCGCCCGCTTTCGCGCAACGCCGCCACCAGTTGCGTGGACCAGTCGTCGGCATCGGCGAACACGACGCAGTGCCCGCCCGCGCGAGCGGCCGCCTTGCGCGCGACGATCACGCTCTCGGTGCGGCCGGCCTCGGGCGTCGCGAGCGCCGGCTCGAAGCCCTGTTCGCGCAGCACGCGGTCCCACTGCGCCGCGTCGAGCAGCGGGCCGTCCTCGCGCAGCCCGGCATCGGTGAAGCTCCACCAGCCCGGCGTGAGCCCGAAGGTCACGTCGAGCCACGCCTGCGGCTCGGTCACTTCGCGCAGGATCAGCATCCCGCCCTCGGCGAGGCACTCGGACAGATGCGCGAGCGAGGCCGCGATGCCGGCCGTCGCGTGCACCACGTTGACGGCGATCACCACGTCGAACGCGCCGGCGTCGAAGCCCTGCTCGCCCGGCGGCGCCTGGAGGTCGAGGCTGCGGTAGGTGACGAACGCGTCGCCGGCGAACTTGTCCTCGGCGCGGTGCAGGAAGTGCGCGGACACGTCGGTGAACACGTACTCGGCGGCGCGAGCGCGCAGCACCGGCAGCACGCGGCTGGTGGTGGCGCCGGTGCCGGCGCCGACTTCCAGCACGCGCAGCGGCCGGCCCTCGGGCAGCGCGTCCGCGAGCCGCGCGACCAGCGCCGCGATGCGATCGTTGAGCGCGAGGCTGCCGGCGCTGTCCTGGTAGACCGATTCGACGTCGGCCGCCTGCGCCGGCTCGAACAGCAGCGTCAGCGCGCCGACCCGGCCGCGCAGCACGTCGGCGAGCACCTCGCCGCAACGCACCAGCAGGTCGAGCTCGCGCGTTTCGCCGCCCAGCTCGCGGCGCAGCTCGGCCTCGAGCTCGGGCGTGCTGCGCGTGGGCACGGGCAGCGTGTCGCGCAGCGCCAGCAGCCGGCGCACCAGCCGGTGATGGGCGGGCGCGATGCGGTACTGCGACTCCAGCGCCTGCGGCGACGGCAGGCCCGCACGCAGCCGGGCCGGCGTCAGGTCGAGCGCGTCGAGCGCGCGGCGGATATAGCCGGCCGCGATCTCGTCGAAGCCGCGCCGCACCGTGGCGGAGACCACGCGCGACGCGGCGCCCTCGTCGGGCCCGAGCCCCGCGACGAGCGCCGCCGCCGCGAACGGGAAACCGGCCGCGCGGCGCGCGCGCGACGGCATCCATTGCCGCTCCAGCAGCCAGTCGCGCCACGCGTCGGCCGCCGGGCGCGGCCGGTAGCGCGCCGCGTCGAAGCGTTCGACCGACACCACCTCCCGGCCGTCGTCGTCATAGACGCGCAACTGCACCGAGAACGTGTCGCGCTCGCGCAGGTAGTCGTGCAGTTGGGCGTCGTCGTCCCAGGCCGGCGCCGGCCCGACGATGCGGGCCGCGCACCAGAGCGTGGCCGCCCGGCGCCCGGCGTCCTCGACGCCGTGCAGCGCGGCCGGCACGAACAGGCCCCGCGCGCCGCCCGGCTCGCCCAGGCCGCCTTCACCGGCGGCCGCGGCGCCGATCACCTGGAAACAGGCGTCGAGCATCACCGGGTGCAGGCCCGGGCCGCTCCAGCCGCCCGTCAGCGCGGCCGGCCGCACGATGCGGCCGAGCGCGACGCCGGGGCCGCGCCACAGGCCGTCGATCGCGCGAAACGCCGGGCCGTAGGCCACGCCGGCCTCGCGCGCCGCGCGCCGCAGCGCGTCGGGCGACACCGGCTCGGGGCAGGCGGCGCGATCGGCCGCCAGGTCATGGCGCCGCGCGCTCGGCGCGCGCGCGGCGCGCACGCTCGCGCGCACATGGTGCTGCCAGTCGTCGCGGCCGGCGCGGCGCGTCAGGATGTCGACGGCCACCGCGCCGCCGCTGCGCGCGCCGACGCGGCAATAGAGGCCGAGCGGCGCGTCGTCGAGCACGCAGGGCTGCAGCAGGCTCATCTGCTCGATGCGCGCGGCCGCGCCGAGCGCCGTCGCGCACGCGTGCGCGACCATGTCGACGAAGCAGCTGGCAGGCAGCACGACGTCGCCGGCCACCACGTGATCGCGCAGGAACGGCTGGCGCGCGAGCGACAGCTCGCCCGCCAGCAGGCAGCCACCGTCGGGCTCGTTCATGCTGGTCGCGAAGAACGGATGGCGGACCGGATCGAACAGCGCCGGCAGCGCGCCGGCGCGCGCCGTCATGTAGTCGGGCAGCCAGTAGCGGCGGCGCTCGAAACGGTGCGCGGGCCGCGCGGGCGCGCCGGCCGCGCCCTCGTCGCCGCGCGCGAGCAGCAGGTGCGCGTTGGTGCCGGTATAGCCGAACGAGCTCAGCGCGACCAGCGCCGGGCGCCCGTGCGGCCACGCGGCGGCGGCGCCCTTCGGAAACAGCAGGTGCTCGCTCAGGCCGTCGAAATGCGGGTTCAGCGCATCGAGATGCGCGACGGGCGGCAGGCGATCGTGCCGCAGCAGCTGCACGAGCTTGATCAGCCCGGCGATGCCCGCGGCCGATTCGCCGTGGCCCATGTTGGCCTTCACGGCGCCGAGCGCGAGCGGCGCGCGGCGGCCCTCGGCGCGGCCATAGACGGCGTCGATCGCCTGCACCTCGACCGGATCGCCGAGCGGCGTGCCGGTGCCGTGCGTCTCCAGGTAGCCGACCTCGGCCGGGTCGACGTGCGCACGCGCGAGCGCGTCGCGCATCACCTGCACCTGCGCCGGGCCGTTCGGCGCGCTGAGGCCGTGGCTGCGGCCGTCCTGGTTCACCGCCGAGCCGCGGATCACCGCCAGCACGGCGTCGCCGTCGGCGCGCGCGCGCGCGACAGGGTCTTGAGCAGCACCAGCCCGCAGCCCTCGGCCCGCACGTAGCCGTCGGCCTCGTTGCCGAAGGCATTGCAGCGCCCGCGCGCGGACAGCATCCGCGCGACGCAGGCGCCCACCGCCGTCTCGGGGCTCAGCAGCAGGTTCACGCCGCCCGCGAGCGCCATCGAGCATTCGCCGAGGCGCAGGCTCTGGCTGGCTAGGTGCACGGCGACCAGCGACGACGAACAGGCCGTGTCGATCGTGATGCTCGGCCCTTTCAGGCCGAACACGTAGGACAGGCGGCCGGCCGCCGCGCTCGGCGCGCTGCCGGCGCCGACGTACGGGTTCAGGTCCTCCGCGCGGCGGATCAGCCGCGCGTAGTCGCTGTTCATCTGGCCGACGAACACGCCGATGTCGGCGCCCTTCACCGATTTCACGTCCAGCCCGGCGCGCTCCAGGCAGAACCAGGCCTCCTCGAGCAGCAGCCGGTGCTGCGGATCGATGTACGGCGCCTCGTCCTCGGAGATGCCGAACGCGGCCGGCTCGAAGCCGTCGATGCCGTCGAGCAGCCCGAAGCGGCGCGTGTAGATCCGCCCCGCCTCGCGCGGGTCGTCCGCATGCCAGGCGTCCATGTCCCAGCGCTGGCCGGTCATCGTCGCGACCGTATCCGCGCCGTCCTCGATCACGCGCCAGAACGCGTCCGGGTCCGCCGCGCCGGGAAACCGGCACGACATGCCGATGATCGCCACCGGCTCGTCGACGCCGGACTCGAGCTCGCGAATGCGCCGGTCCTGTTCCTGGATCTTGCGGATCGAGCTTTTGAGCAATGCCTTGTAGTCGTTCAACTCGGACTCCTCACAGCAATTTGTCGAGAACGTCGGCCAGCTCGCCTTCGTCCAGTTGATCGAGCGCGTCGTCGGCGGTGGCCGCGGCGCCCGTCGCGGGCGATGCGGCCGTCGCCGGCGCCGATGCCGCCGCCTGCGCGGGGCCCGCCAGCCAGTGCGCGAGGCCGTCGATGTCGGGGTAGTCGAACATCACCGTCGACGGCACGCGGGTGCGAAAGTCTTCCTGCAGCGCGCGCGCTTGAGCTCGATCGCCATCAGCGAATCGAAGCCGAGCTCGTGGAACGACTTGTCGTGGGCGAGCGGCCGCGCCGCATCGAGCGCCATGATCCGGCGCACGATCCGCACCAGATGGCGCCGCGCGACGTCGAGCCGCTCGCCGCCGGCCGCCGCGTCGAGCTCGCGAGCCGCTTCGCCGGCGCGCGCGGCGGCCGGCACGGACGCCGGCTGCGTCGCGGCCGGCGGATGGGCGGCCAGCCAGTCCTCCACCAGCGCCGGCGCGGCGGCCGGCGCGCGCCAGTCGCGGCCGAACGCCGGCCAGTCGACGTCGGCGATGCCCACCTGCGCGCGGCCGCTCGCGAGCGCCTGCCCGAGTTCGCCGAGCGCCTGCGCCGGCGCGAGCCGCCGCAAGCCGCCCCCTTCTCCGGGATTGCGCCCGCCGCTCCGCGCGGCCATCCCCACGCCGTCCCAGCCAGGCCAGTTCACCGACAGCGCCGGCAGGCCGAGCGCGTGCCGCGCGTGCGCGAGCTGGTCCATGAAGCCGTTCGCGGCCGCGTAATTGCCCTGGCCCGCCGAGCCGAGCAGCGACGCGAGCGACGAATACAGCACGAACGCGTCGAGATCGAGCCCGCGCGAAAGCTGGTGCAGGTTCCAGCCGCCGAGCACCTTGGCGCGCGCGACGCGCTCGAACGCGGCGTCGTCGAGCGTCGCGAACGCACCGTCGGCGAGCACGCCCGCGCAGTGGAAAATGCCGCGCAGCGGGCCGTGCTGCGCCGCCTGCGCGAAGACCGCCGCGAGCGCGTCGCGATCGGCGACGTCGCACGCGCGGTAATCGACGCGCAGGCCGGTCGCGTCACGCAGCGCGTCGAGCCGGCGCGCGAGCGCCGCGTCGGGTTCGCGGCGGCCCGTCAGCCATACGTGACGCACGCCCTGCGCGGCGAGCCAGCGGCACGTCTCGGCGGCGAGGTCGCCAAGGCCGCCCGTCAGCAGACAGGGGCCGTCGGCGCGCGGCTGCCATGGCAGCGCGGCCGGTTGCGCGGCGAGTTCGGCGATGCGCCGCACGTAGCGGCGCCCGTCGCGCCACGCGATGCAGTCGCCGCGCGGCGACTGCCATTCGGCCGCGAGCGCGGCGGCGTGCTCGCGCGAGGACGGCGCGTCCACGTCGAGCAGCGTGACGGCGCGCCCCGGCCATTCGAGGCTCAGGGTCTTGCAGAGGCCGAGCGCGTAGCCGTAGAGCGGCGCGCCGCCGCCGTCGAGATCGGCCTGCCGCTCCGACAGCACGCCGAAGCGCACCGTGCCGCCCGCCGCTTCGAGCGCGTCGCCGAGCCGGGATGCGCGGCGCGCGGCGGCGACGAACCGCAGCAGCGGCGCGCGCCAGGCCTCGGCCGCGGCATCGTCGGCGGGCGCGGCCGGCAGCCCCGCCAGCAGCACGACCGGGCGGCCGGCCAGCACGTCGTGCACGGCGGCATCGTCGAGCGCGCTCGCATCGAGCGCATCGGCCGATGCGGCAAGCCACGGATGCGCGGCCGTGCGCGCCGCGTCGTCGAGCAGCACGAGGCACGGCGCGGCGGATGGTGCAGCTTCGGCCGGCGCGCGCTCGACCCAGCGCTCGACGAGGGGCGGCAGGGGCTCGGCCGCGCGCCGCAATTGCGCCGCGGCGGCACGCTTGGTGAGCAGGCCGTCGACGCGCACGAACGGCGGCTGGCCCGCGTCGGCCACGCTGAGGTCGTGCACGAAGGCCGCGCCGTCGGCGCTCTCGCTGACGAGCCGCGCGCTGGCGATCGCCGGCGCCGCCGCGCTGCCCGCGCGCGGATGCACGACGAGCCGGTCGAGCGCGAACGGAATCGTCGCGCCGTGCATGTGGCTGCGGCCCGGCTCGTCGGCGAGCGTCGCGAGCGCGATGGTCTGGAACAGGGAATCGAGCACGCCCGGCGCGAGCGGCTGCCCCGCCGCGCACGGCCACGCGATCTCGGCCCGCGCATGACCGACGTGCTGCTCGATCGACGCCACGCCGCGGAACGCGTTGGCGAGGCGGATCTCGGCGCCGTACAGGCGGTCGTAGAACGTCGCGCCGTCGAAGCGCGCGAGCGCGGCGGCGGACGGCGGCAGCGGCTCGTCTGCCCGCTCCGCCGCCTGCGCGCCGGCCGGCAGCGCGCGGGCGTCGGCGCGCAAGTGGCGGCGCGTGCGACCGTCGCCGTCCGACAGCACCTCGACGCGATACGCCGCGCCGCCGCCGTCGGCATCGGGCAGCGCGTCGAACACGTAGCGCACGGCCTCGCTGTCCGCGCCGACGATCAGCGCCGTCTCGCACACGACGTCGGCCAGCGCCCAGCCCTGCTCGCCGCGCAGCTCGTTCAGCATCCCGACGATCAGCGCCAGGTGCGCGGCGGCCGGCACCACGCGCTCGCCGTGGACGAGGTGGTCGTCGAGCCGGAACGGCGGCTGGCGCACGTAGTCGACCGCGTAGATCACCTGGCGCGCGTCCTTCGCCGTCACGCGCAGGCCGAACGGCGCCGCCGGCGCGGACGCATCCGCCACGCGCGGCGCGAGCCAGAAACGCTGCCGGTCGAACGGGTAGACGGGCGCGTCGGGCCCGTCGCCGCGCGGCAGGTCGCGGCCGGCGCCCGCGCCGGTTTCCGCGTCCCCGCCGGCTTCGGCCAGCGCGGCGTCGAGCGCGGCCAGCGCCTCGGCGGCGTTCGCGGCGGCGAAGCTGCGTGTGCACGCGAGCCGCGCGCGACGCGCGGCCTGCGCGACCAGCGCGCCGTAGCGCTGCGGCGGCAGCGTGGCCAGCCGGTTACGGTAGGCGGCCAGATACGCGCGCAACGCGGCGGGGCTCGCCGCCGAGATCCGCAGCGCGGCAGGGGGGGCATCCTCCGTGCACGGGGCAGCGACCGTCGCGGCGGCCGACGAGGCAGCGGGCGCGGCTTCGAGCACGACGTGCACGTTGGTGCCGCTGAAGCCGAACGAGCTGACCGCCGCGCAGCGCCCGGCGCCGCGCCATTCGGCCGGCTCGGTCGGAATCCGGATCGGTGCGTCGCCGATCTCGATCTCGGGGTTCGGCCGCGTGAAATGCAGGTGCGGCACGATCGTTTCGTGGCGCAGGCACAGCACGGCCTTGATGAATCCCGCGATGCCCGCCGCCGCCTCGGCGTGGCCGAGATTGGTCTTGACCGAGCCGATCCAGAGCGGCGCATCGCGGCCGGCGGCGTCGCCGTACACGGCGCGCGCCGCCGCGAATTCGATCGGATCGCCGAGCGGCGTGCCGGTGCCGTGCGCCTCGAGCAGCCCGACGCGCGCGGGATCGAGCGCCGCGTCGGCCAGCGCGTCGCGCAGCACGCGCTGCTGCGCCTGCCCGTTCGGCGCGGTCAGCCCCTGGCTGTGGCCGTCCTGGTTGGCCGCCGAGCCGCGCACCACCGCCAGCACGTCGTCGCCCGCGGCCAGCGCGTCGTCGAGTCGCTTGAGCACCACCATCGCGCAGCCCTCGCTGCGCACGTAGCCGTCGGCGGCGGCGTCGAAGGTCTTGCAGCGGCCGTCGGGCGCGAGCATCGCGCCCTTCGAGAGCAGCACCGAGGTTTCGGCGGACAGCAGCAGGTTCACGCCGCCCGCCAGCGCGATCGCGCATTCGCCGCGCCGCAGCGCCTGCACCGCCAAATGCACCGCCATCAGCGACGACGAGCACGCGGTGTCGACCGCCAGCGCCGGCCCCTGCCAGTCGAGCACGAAGGCGAGCCGGCCGGCCGTCACGCTGAGCGCGTTGCCCGTGCTGTGATGGTGCGACAGCGCGTCGGCGCCGGTCGCGAAGCGGCGCGCATAGTCGTTCGGGCCCGGGCCGACGAAGACGCCGCCCGCGATCCCGCCCGACGCGAAATCGTAGCCGGCGCGCTCCAGCGCCTCCCAGCCGGTTTCGAGCAGCAGGCGCTGCTGCGGGTCCATGCACTGGGCCTCGCGCGGCGTAATGCCGAACAGGTCGCAATCGAACCGGTCCACGCCGTCGAGCACGCCGGCGCGCGTGGTGGTGAGCGCGCCGGCGCGCAGCAGCGCGGGCGCGTCCCAGCGCAGCGCGTCGATCTCGCCGATCAGGTCGCGGCCCTCGCCGAGCGCGGCCCAGAACGCCTCCGGGGAATCGATGCCGCCGGGGAAGCGGCAGCCGATGCCGATCACCGCGATGTCCTCGCGCCCGGCCGCCGCGCGCGGCGGCGTTGCGGCCGTTGCCGTGGCCGTTGCCGTTGCCGTTGCCGTTGCCGTTGCCGTTGCCGTTGCCGTTGCCGTGGCCGTGGCCGTGGCCGTGGCGGCCGGCGCGCGCGGCGCGTCAGCCTGGCCCTGCGCCAGCTGCCGGGCCAACTGGCCGACCTGCGGAAAATCGAACAGCAGCCGCGACGGCAGCTCGCGGCCGAGCCGCCGCGCCAGCAGGTCGCGCAGCTCGACGAGCGTGATCGAATCCATGCCGAGCGCATGCAGCGTTTCGTTCGCGCCGATCGCGCCCGGATCGGGCAGGTCGAGCACCGACGCGATCGATTCGCGCAGCAACGCGTCGACCTCGCCCGGCGTGCGCGCGGCGGGCGAGATCGACGCGGACGACGGCCCCGCCGCCTCGCGCGGCGCCGCCACGAACGCCCGCAGCAGCGGCCGCGCGGCGGCCCGCGGCGTCGCGCCGATCCGCGCCCAGTCGAACGCGCCGACGATCGCCTGCGGCCCGGGATGCGCGAACCACAGCGCGCCGCGCGCGAGCAGCCGGGCCGGATCGAGCGCGCGCACCCCCGCGCGCTGCAACTGGCGCGCCACGCGCGGGTCGTCCGCCATGCCCTCGCCGGCCACCGCGCCCAGGCACAGGCTCAGGGCCGGCAGCCCCTCGTCCCGGCGCCGCCGCGCGAGCGCGTCGAGCGCGGCGTTGGCGGCCGCGTAGTTGGCCTGCCCCGGGGCGCCGAGCACGCCCGCGATCGACGACAGCATCACGAAGCAATCCAGTTCGGCGCCGCGGCTCGCGCGGTCCAGCAGCCACGCGCCGGTGACCTTCGCGTCGAACACGCGGCGGAACGCATCGGCGTCGAGCCGCGCGTAAGCCGCATCGGCAAGCTGGCCCGCCGCATGGACGAGGCCCGCGAGCGGCGCGTGCTCGCGCGCGAGTTGCGCGAACAGGCGCTCGACCGACGCGGCGTCGGCCACGTCGGCGGCGATCACGGCAAGCCGCGCGCCGCGCGCATCGGCCAGCGCGCGCAGGGCCGGCGGCTCCGCCGCCGGGCCGCGCCGCGAGGTCAGCACGACATCGCGTGCGCCCGCCTCGATCAGCGCGCGCGCGAACAGCGCGCCGAGCGCGCCGGTGCCGCCCGTGACGAGATAGCAGCGATCGGCGCGCACGCCCGCGCCCATGGACGCCATGGACGGGATAGCGGCTTCGACGAGCCGCGGCACGCGAGCGCCCTCGGCCGTGATCCACCGCTCGTGCTCGGCGCCGCGCTCGAGGCCCAGCTCGCCGGCCAGCGCGACGGCGCACGCGTCGGCATCGAGCGCGGCATCGACGCCGGTCATGGTCAAACGCAGCCCGGGCACTTCCTCGTGCAGCGAGCGGCACAACGCCGCCAGCGCCGACGCGAGCGGCCGATAGCCGGACGCGCGCGCTTCGCCGATGCAGTGGACCATCGGACGGCGCGCGGCCGGCATCGCCTCGATCGCCGCGACCAGCGACAGCAGGCCGACCAGCGGCGCGGGCCCGGGCGCCTGCGCCGGCTCCGGTTCGCCCGGCCACACCAGCACCGCGTCGAAGTCAGGCAGGTCGCCGGCCAGCGCCGCGATGCCGACCGGCGTCAGCGCCCGGCCGACCGTCACGAGCGCACCGCCTTGCGTGAGGCGCGCATCGAGCGCGGCAGCCAGCGCGGCGTCGCCGGCGAACAGCAGCCAGCGGCCGGCCGGCGGCTCGGCGGGCGCCGCCGCCGGCGCGGCCACCCAGTCGATCGCGTAGTCGATCGCGCCGTCGACTGCGCAATCGGCCGAATGGCCGATCCCCGTGCCGGCAGGTTCGCGCACCGTGGCGCGCGCCGCACGCGGCGCGCCGTCGGGCAGCCAGTAGCGCTGGCGCTGGAACGGATAGCCGGGCAAGGCCGGCCGCGCCGCATCGGGCGCCGGGCAGCGCGGCCAGCGCAGCGGCAGGCCCGCCAGGTAGGCGGCGCGCATCGTCTGCGCGAACGAAGTCAGGTCGTCGCGCGGGCGCAGCAAGCCGTGCCACTGCGCGCCGTCGGCGCCGGCCATCTGCCGCGCCATGCCGATCAGCTGCTCGTTCGGCCCGATCTCGATCGCCAGCCGCGCCGGCGCCGCGCGCCAGCCCTCGTCGGCCCACAACGCGGCCACCGCCGCGTCGAAGCGCACGGCGTCGCGCACGTGCGCGACCCAGTAGGCCGGGTCGGTCACCTCGCCGGCGGCGAGCCGGCCCAGCGCCGTCGAGACGAACGCGATGCGCGGCGGCGAGAAGCGCGTCTGCCGGACGACCTCGGCAAACTCGGCGAGCATCGGCTCCATCATCGGCGAATGGAACGCATGCGAGACCGCGAGCGGCACGCAGCGCACGTCGGCCGCGCGCGCGGCGTTCGCGAGGCGCTCGATCGCATCGGCCGGGCCGGCGTAGACGAGGCTCGCCGGGCCGTTCGCCACCGCCAGCGTGGCGCCGCCCGCCGTGCGCGCGAGCGCCGCCGCGCGGGCCGCGTCGGTGAGCAGCACGAGCATGCCGCCCGGCGCGCAGCGCGCCTCCATCAGCCGGCCGCGCTGGACGATCATGCGCGCGGCGTCGTCGAGGCCGAACACGCCGGCCAGCACCGCCGCCGCGTACTCGCCGATGCTGTGGCCCAGCACGTAGCGCGGCGCGAGGCCGAGCCCCGCGAGATAGTGCGAGAGCGCGTACTGCAGCGCGAAGATCGCCGGCTGGGTATGGCGCGTGCTGTTGAGCGCGCCGGCCTCGCCCCAGATCACCGGCAGCACCGATTCGCCGAGATGCGGCGCGAGCGCGCGATCGACGGCTTCGAGGCACGCGCGAAAGGCCGGCTGCGTGTCGTACAGCGCGCGGCCCATCCCCGCGTACTGCGAGCCCTGCCCCGTGAACAGCCAGGCCAGCGCGGGCTCGCCGGGCGCCGCGCCGGGGCCGGCGTCGGCCGGCGCGTCCAGCGCCTGCGCGAGTTGCGCGAGCAGCGCGTCGCGATCCTTCGCGACGAACGCGGCGCGGTGCGCGTAGTGCGCGCGGCCGGCGTTGAGCGCGTCGCAGGCGGCGGCCCAGTCGGACGCGTCGCGGAAATACGCGTGGCAGCGCGCGAGCAGCTCCCGCAGCGCGACCGGGTCCTTCGCGGACACGCCGACGAAACGCGCCACCTCGGGCAGCGGCGCCGCCGCGCCGGCATCGGCCGCCGCGCCCGCACGCGCCGGCGCCGCGCTGACCGGGTCCTGCAGGATCAGGTGCGCGTTGGTGCCGCTGAAGCCGAAGCTGCTGACGCCGGCGTAGTACGGCGCGTCGGGGCCGAACGCGATCGGCGTGGGCTCGCGCACCACCGCGACGCCGCCCGACGCCCAGTCGACGTGCGGCGTCGGCGCGCCCAGGTTGATCTGCGCGGGCAGCAGCCGGTGGCGGAACGCGAGCACGGTCTTGATCACGCCGGCCACGCCGCTCGCCGCCTCGAGGTGGCCGATGTGCGCCTTCAGCGCGCCGATCAGCATCGGCGCGTCGGCGCCGCGGCCGGCGCCCAGCGCCTGCTGCAGCGCCTTGATCTCGATCGGATCGCCGAGCGCGGTGCCGGTGCCGTGCGCCTCGACGTAGCGGATCGCGCCGGGCGCGAGCTTCGCGCGCTTGAGCGCGGCGGCGATCAGCGCCTGCTGCGCATAGCCGTTCGGCACGGTCAGGCCGCTGCTCGCGCCGTCCTGGTTCACGTGGCTGCCGCGAATCACCGCGAGAATCCGGCAGCCCTCCCGGAGCGCGTCGTCGAGGCGCTTGAGCACCAGCATCCCGCAGCCCTCGCCGCGCACCAGCCCGTCGGCCTCGGCGCTGAACGGACTGCAGCGCCCGCTTGCGCTCAGCACCTTGTTCTGCGCGAGCGCGATCGACGGCTCGGGCGTCAGCAGGCAGTTCACGCCGCCCGCGAGCGCGGTATGGCATTCGTCGTTGACGAGGCTGCGGCACGCCTGGTGGATCGCGACCAGCGACGACGAGCAGGCCGTGTCGATCGCCAGCGCCGGGCCGTTGAACCCGTAGTGATAGGCGAGCCGGCCCGCGGCCGAGTTCATCGACGTGCCGGTGATCGAGTAGGCATCCTGACTGTCGGCGCGATCCTTGCCGAACGTCATCACCGCGTATTCGCCCGAGCTGATGCCGACGAACACGCCCACCGGCTGGTCGCGCAGCGCCGTGACCGGCAGTTCGGCGTCCTCGAGCGCCTGGTGGCTGACCTCGAGCAGCAGCCGCTGCTGCGGGTCCATGCGTTGCGCCTCGCGCGGCGAGATGCCGAAGAAGCGCGCGTCGAAGCGGTCGACCCCGGTGAGATAGCCGGCGCGGCGCGCGTAGGTCTTGTACGGCGTGCCCGGCGTCGCGTCGTAATGGGCGTCCAGGTCCCAGCGCTCGGCCGGCACCTCGGAGAGCGCCTCGCGCCCGTCGCGCAGCAGCGCCCAGAGCGCGTCGGGGGAATCGGCGCCGGGCATCCGGCAGCCGATGCCGACGATCGCGACCGGCTGGTCGAGACGCGCCGACAGCGCCTGGATCTTCTGCATGCCCTGCCGGATCGCGTCGCGTTGCCGCGCGAGCAGGTCGTGGTCTTTCGGTTCCATCAGCGGTCCTCCAGCAGCGCCTGCATCATCTGCAGCTCGCGTTCGATTTCATCGGTCGTGGCGTCGCTCGCGGCATCGCGCGCGGCGGGGGAAACGGGCGCGGGGGCCGGGGGCGCAGTTGCGGTTGCAGTCGCAAGTGGAGCCGCGCTTGCAGCCAAATTTGCAGCCGAATTTGCGGCCGCTGACGCGAGCGGCCGCGCGGCGGCGGCCTGCGCGTCGGCCTGCGCCGCGGCGGCCGCGTCGAGCGCCTTCAGCCGCGCCGCGAGCCAGCCGCGCAGGCGCGCCGGGTTCGCGTTGTCGAACACGTCGACCGACGACACCGGCACGCCGGCGCGCGCGCCGAGCTTCTCGGCGAACGACAGCGTGAGCAGCGAATCCATGCCGAGATCGTGGAAGCCGGTGCCGGCATACGCGGCGAAGCTGCCCGACAGGCCCAGCACCTCGCGCAGCAGCGCATGCAGCAGGTCGTCGAGCATCGATTCGCGGTAACCGGCCGCCGCGTACGCGCGCCGGAACGCGGCGGCGCCGTCGTCGGCGGCTGCCGTGGCGGCGCCGGCGTCGGCGCTCGCACCCACCTCGGCGAACAGCGCGTCGAGCCAGCCGTGGCGGTAGATCGGCTTGAAGCGCGCCCAGTCGATGTCGAGCAGCGCGGCGCCGGCGTGCGGCACCGGCGCGGCGAGCCAGCCGGCCACCTCGCGCAGCGAGAAGCTGCGCACGCCGACGCGCGCCGCGGCGGCCTTGCCGGCCGCATCGAGCATGCCGCCGTCGACGGGGCCCAGATGCACGACCGACGCGGCCAGGCCGCGCGCGCGGCGCCACGCCACGACGCGTTCCGCGAAGTGATTGGCGAGCGTGTAGTGCGCCTTCTCGCGCGCGCCCCACAGCGCGAGCATGGTCGAGATCACCGTGAACGATTTCAGGCCCGGGCCGGCATGCGTGTGCAGGTGCCAGGTGCCGGCCAGCTTCGCGTCGACCACCTCGCGCAAGTCGCCGCGCGCGCTCTCGCCGAGCAGCCGGCTGCCGCCGACGCCGGCCGCGTGGATGACGTGCGCGACCGTTACGCCGTCGGCGGCGAGCCGCGCGAACAGCGCCGCGACCTGCCCCGCGTCGGCGAGATCGGCGGCCAGCGCGATCACGCGCGCGCCGCGCGCGCGCAACGCCGCGACGCGTGCGTCGCGGTCGGGCCCGTCGCAGCGGCGCCCGACCAGCACCAGCGTGTCGACGCGCGCGGCCAGCGCGTCGGCGAGCGCATGACCGATCCCGCCGAACCCGCCGGTGATCAGCACCGCGCCGTCGAACGGCACGGCCGCGCGCGCTACGCCGGCATCGGCCGGCCGCAGGCGCGGCACATGGGGCCGGCCGCCGCGCACCGCGACGTAGCGCAGCACGCCCGGATCGCGGAAATGCGCGAGCAGCGGCCCGAAATCGGCCGGCTCGGCCGCCAGGTCGACCACGCCCGCGATGCGGCCGGGGAATTCGAGCGACGCGCACTTGAGCACGCCGGCCGCCACCGACTGCGCGAGCCCGTCCACGCGGTCGGCATCGACGGCGCGCTCCGCCTGGCGCGTCACGCACCAGAGCCGCGCGCCGGGCGCCGCGTCGGCGCCGAGCCAGCGCCGGCACAGCGCGATGCTCGCCTCGTACTGCGCGGTGGCCGCCGCGACGGTGTCGGCGTTCTCGCGCTCGCCGGCATCGGCGAAGCAGACGATCCGGTCGAACGCGTCGCGCGCCGGATCGGCGTCGGCCGAGAGCGCGTCGGCCCACGACAGCTCGCGGTACGACGCCTGCTCGCGCGCGAGCTGCGCGACGCAGCCGGCGCCCTGCCCGTCGTGGACCACCAGCCAGCGTTCGGCGCGATCGGCGGCCGACGCCTGCGCGACGATCAGCGCTTCCGCGCTCGCGTCGCTCGGCGGCAGGCCGCGCGTGTGCTCGAAACCGGCAACGGCGAGCTGCCGTCGCCATTGCTCGACCGACAGCACCGCGTAGTCGGCGCGCAGCGCGTGATCCTCGAAGCGCCACCAGCCGTCGGTCATGCCGAAGCTCAGGTCGGCGCTGAGCCGCGGCGCCGTGCATTCGCGCAGCAGCAGGTAGCCGCCCGGCGCAAGCAGGTCGCGCACGTGGCGCAGCGTGTCGGCGATCGAGCGCGTCGCATGCAGCACGTTGGCGGCGATCACGAGGTCGAACGAGCCGGCCGCGAACCCCTGGTCCGCGATCGGCCGCTCGATGTCGAGCAGGCGGTAGTCGATGTAGCCCGCGTCGCCGAACCGCGACCGCGCGCGTTCGAGGAACAGCGGCGAGACGTCCGTGTAGCAGTAGGTCTCCACCGGCATCGCGCGCAACGCGTCGAGCACGGTGCGCGACGTGCCGCCCGTGCCGGCGCCGATCTCGACGATCCGCAGCGGCCGGTGCGCGGCGAGGCGCGCGGCCCACTGCGCGAGCTGGCCGTTCAGCACGCGCGCGATCGGCGACTCGACGTACACCGCCTCGCTGCCGTCGAACGCGGACCCGCCGAACAGCACCTCGAGCGGATTGCGCCGGCCGCGCAGCACGTCGGGCAACGCGTCGGCGCAGCGGCGCAGGAACTCGGTCTCGCCGCGAAACTGCGGGAACGCGGCGTCCACCGCATCGAGCCGCGCAGCGGCCGCATCCGCCGGCGCGGGCTGTGCGGCGGCGCCGCGCGCATGCACCGCGAGCAGATGCGCGAACAGCCGTTGCTGGGCCGGCGCGATCGCGTCGACGGCATCGGCTGCGTCGGCGTCGGCATCGTGCCCGAGCGCGGCCAGCGTATCGGCGACGATGCCGGCGCACGCCTGTTCGATCTGCCGGCGATAGGCATCGTAGGCGTCGAGCCCGAAGCGCGCGGCCCACGCGGCGGACGGTTCGAGGCCGTCCAGCGCGTCGGGCGCCGGCAGCGCGTCGCGCACGCTCGCGGCGGCGCGCGGCGGCCAGTCGACGGCTTCCCACGCGGTCTCGTAGACCGGCGCGGCACGCGGCGCCGCCTGCACGCGCCGGAACAGCACGTCGCGCAGCCGGCCGACGGGCCGGCCGCCGGCGTCGGCCAGCGTGATCGCGAAGCGGTAGCCGTCGTCGCAAGCCTCGCGCACGAGCCGCGCCCGCAAGCGGTCGGGCAGCGCCGCGGCGGGCGGCAACGCGACCTCGCCGACGCCAGCGAGCAGGAACAGGCCGTCGTCCGCGTCGCGCGCGGCCGCGCTGGCCTGCAGGCACGCGTCGACCAGCAGTGCGGCGCGCTGCGGCGCGTCGTAGCCGGCGGCGCGCACCGGGCCGACCTCGGCCTCGCAGCGCGCGCCCTGCACGCGCAACGCGCCGAGGCAGCGGAACGCCTCGCCGAGCGACACGTCGCCGGCCTCGTGATGCGCGTAAAGCGCGGCGACGTCGAGCGCGCGCCAGCCGGCGGCGGGCCAGTCGCCATCGTCTGCCTTGTCCGACTTGTCCGCTTCATCGGCTTCATCGGCGAACCGGCACGCCGCGCTCGCGTGCCGGACCCACGGCGCCGCCGCGTCGCCGGCCGCCCGGCTCCACAGCGACACGCGCGCGCCCTCGGCCGGCGCGTCGACCTGAACCAGATAGTCGCCGGCGGCGGCATCGAGATCGACGGGCCGCTGGAACTGCGCATCCGCAAGCGTGACGGCCGCGCCGCGCGCATCGGCGGCGACCGCGCGCATCAGTTCGAGCAGCAGCGACGCGGGCAGCAGGCGCCGGCCCTGCACGCGGTGCCCGTCGATGAAATCGAGCCACGCCGTCGCGGTGCGCAGGCGGCAGCTCACGCGGCCGTCGGGATGCGCGAGCCGGTCGCGCACGAGCGGATGGATCGCGTCCTCGCGCGGCGCGTCGTCCGCGGCCAGCGCCGCGTCGATGCGCGGCGAGCGGAACGTGCGGCGCGCGAACGGCCGGCGCGGAAAATCGGCGACGACGGGATGGCGCCGCGCATCGAGCGGCGTCCAGTCGATCTCGACGCCCGCCGTGAACAGCGCGGCCAGCGCCGCGCGCAGCGCCGCGTCGTCGTCGATGCGGTGCCAGCGCGCCGAGGCCGGCAACGGGCACGGCGGCACGCCGAGCGCAAGCACGTGCGCGCCGTCGAACGCGTCGGCCGGGCTGCAGGCGCGCGTTGCATCGGCGACGGCCTCGTTCGCGGCGATCACGTGCAGATCGTTGCCCGCCGCGCCGGCACGGTACGGCAAGCCGGCCGGCTCGTCGCGATGCCAGAGCCACGCGCGCACGAACGCGGGCTCGATGCCGCGCACCGCCACCGCGTCGGGAAACAGGCCGAACGACGCGCAGCGCGCGAGCCACGCACGATGCGTGGCGGCCAGCGACGCGTCGTCCGCCACGCCGTCATCCGACAGGAACAGCACGATAGGGCCCGGCGCGCGGCGCGGTTCGCGCTCGACCAGCGCGCGCTCCAGCCGCGCGGCGAGCTCGGCGCCGTCGCGCCCCGTCACGGCGATCCGCTCGCCGAGCGCGACGCGCCGGCGCGTCGACGTATGCGCGATCGCGGCCAGTTCGGCAGCGGGTTTCGCGCGCAGGTAGGCGGCCACCTCGTCGACGTGCCGGCGCAGCGCATCGGGCGTCTTCGCGCTGAGCGCGAGCACGTGAACGCCGGCCGGCGCGGCGCAGTCGGCCGCCTGCGCGCCGTCCGGCGCCTGCAATGCCGGCGGCGGCGCCGCGACGATCGCATGCGCATTGGTGCCGCTGAAGCCGAAGCTGCTGACGCCGGCCTGCCAGGGCCGCCCGTCGGTGGGCGGCAGCGGCGTCGGCCGCCGCGCCACCTCGAATTTCGCCGCGTCCCAGCCGATCGCGGGGTTGAGCGTGTCGAAGCCGGGCTGCGGCGGCGCCTCGCCGTGGCGCACCACCAGCATCGCCTTGATCAGCCCGGCCAGGCCCGCGGCGGCCTCGAGATGGCCGAGGTTCGCCTTCACCGCGCCGATCGAGAGCGGCCGGCCGGCCTCGCGCGCCGCGCCGTACGCGTCGGCGATCGCATGCGCCTCGATGGGGTCGCCGAGCCGCGTGCCGGTGCCGTGCGCCTCGACGTAGTCGACCTCGCCGGGCGCGACGCCCGCGCATTGCAGCGCCGCGCGGATCACCGCGCGCTGCGCCGAGCCGTTCGGCACGGTCAGGCCGCTGCTGTGGCCGTCGTGATTGATCGCCACGCCCTTGATCACCGCGTGAATGCGATCGCCGTCGGCCTGCGCGTCGGCGAGCCGCTTGAGCACCAGCACCGCGCAGCCCTCGCCGCGCACGTAGCCTTGCGCGCGCGCATCGAACGTGTGGCAGTCGCGCTCGGGGGTCAGCATCCGCGCGCGCGAGAAATTGATGCCCGCGTGCGGCGTCAGCATCGCGTTGACGCCGGCCGCCAGCGCGAGGCCGCACTCGCGCTGCTGCAGCCGCCGGCAGGCCTCGTACACCGCGACCAGCGACGACGAGCAGGCCGTGTCGATCGACAGCGACGGGCCGCTGAAATCATAGAAGTACGACAGGCGCCCGGCCGCCATGCTGAACGAATTGCCGGAGGCCACGTAGGGGTTGGCGTGCGCGGGATCGGCGAGCAGCGCCATCCCGTAGTCCTGGCTGCCGATCCCGACCACCACGCCGGTGTCGCTGCCGCGCAGCCGGCCGATGTCGAAACCGGCGTCCTCGAGCGCGAGCCAGCTCTGCTCGAGCAGCAGCCGCTGCTGCGGATCGAGGTTCTCGGCCTCGAGCGCGGACAGGCCGAAGAACTCGGCGTCGAAGTCGTAGATGCGCTCCAGCAGGCCCGCGTAGGGCGTCACCAGCTTGCCGGCGGCCGCGTAGTCGGGATCGACGAACTGCCGGTTGCTCCAGCGCTCCGGACCGACCTCGATCACGCCGCTGCGGCCCTCGCGCAGCAGCGCCCAGTACGCGTCGAGATCCGTCACCCCGCCCGGGAAACGCAGCGACACGCCGACGATCGCCACGTCGTCGCGATGGCCGCGCTCGGCCCGCGCGAGCCGCGCCTTCAGTTCGCGGATCGTCCGGATCGATTGCAGCAGCAAGTCCTTGTCCATGTCCGTCATCAAAGTGCTCCGCGTGATTCGAGGCCGTCGAGCTCGCGTTCGAGGATGCGGGCGAGTTCGGCGGCGCTGTGGTCCGTCAGGGGCGCATCGGCGGCGGCGGGCGCGCGCGCGGCCGGCGGCGCCGAAGCCGGCGCCGGGACGACGGCCGGCGCCCCCGCCGGCGCGAACAGCGCACCGAGCGCGCCGCGCGCGAGGCAGTCGGCGACGGCGGCCACCGTCGGGTGATCGAACGCGACGGTGGCGGGCAGCGATGCGCCGAACTCGCGTTCGAGCTGCCGGTGCAGCACCGTCGCGTGCAGCGAATCGACGCCGATCTCGGCGAACCCGTCGGTGTCGGCAATCGACGCGGCGTCGCAGCCGACGCAGGCCGCGACGAGCTCGCGCAAGCGCGCGCGCAACGCGTGCCGGCGCCGGTCGGGCGGCACCTCGGCGAGGCGCTCGGCGAACGACGGCGGCTCGGCCTCCGCCGTCCCGGCGCCGGCGCCGTCCGCGACCAGCCCGGCCCACAGCGGCGCCGGCGCGTACGTGGCCGCATGGCGCCGCCAATCGAGATCGAACACGCCGACGCAAGCCGCGGGCGCGGCGCTCGCGGACGGCGCGAGCCAATCCGCCAGCACGCGCAGGTAGTCGTCGGCGCCGCGCGCGGCTAGGCCGATCGCGCGATGCTGCGCCGCGAGCGCATCGCCGCCGCGCGCCGCCATCCCGACGCCGGCCCACGGCCCCCACTGGATCGCGAGCGCCGGCAGGCCCAGCGCGCGGCGGTGCTCGACGACGGCCTCGGCCAGCGCGTTGGCGAGCGCATAGGCAGCCTGCCCCGGCTGGCCGAGCAGCGCCGACAGCGACGAGAACACCACGAAGTGATCGAGCGGCTGGCCGAGCGTCGCGCGGTGCAGATGCCAGGCGCCGGCGCCCTTGGGCAGCAGCACGTCGCGAGCGGGGCCCCAGGCCTCGCGCGCGAACGGCCGGTCGTCGAGCACGGCGGCGCAATGGAACACGCCGGCAAGCGGCGTCGCGCCGAGCGTGCGTTGCAGCGCGTCGCGCAGCGCGGCGGGATCGGCGACGCCGGTCGCCAGCGCATCGATGCGCGCGCCGTAGCGGCGGCCGAGCCGGTCGAGCAACGCGGCCTCGGCGGCGTCGGGCGCGCGGCGGTTCAGGCTGACGACGTGGCGCGCGCCCTGTTCGAGCAGCCACGCGAGCACGCGCGCGCCGACCCCGCCCAGGCCGCCGCTGACGAGATAGGCATGAGCGTCGCGCGCGCGGAACGCGGCCGACGGCGCGGGCGTGGCGCGCGCGAGGCGCGGCACCATGAGGCCGTCTCGCGTGAGCCGGCAAGCCGGCTCGCGGATCGCGAGCAGCGCGTCGAGGTGCGCGGCGAGCGTCGCATCGTCGGCGTCGGGCGAGCGTTCGAGCCAGGTGATCGACGGGCCTGCGCGCTCCTTGTCCGCGCAGGCCAGCACGGCCGGCCAGCGCGGCTGCATGCCCGGCTCATCCAGCTCACCGCGCGCCGGCGCGGCGCCGATCGCCAGCACGTGCGGCGCATCGGCAGGCAGGCGCGCGAGCGCCGCCCAGCAGCCGCCGAGCCGTTCGAGCCAGTCCGCATCGAGCGCGTCGCCGGGCCACGCGGCGCCGTCGTCGACGCGCAGCACGACCCGGTCGAACGCGCCGTGCGCGGCAGCCTGCGCGGCGAACACCGCGTCGACGCCCGCGCCCGACGCGCTCTCGCAGGCGGCCTCGACCACGCGGATGCCGCGTGCGGTCAATGCCGCGGTCAATGCCGCGGTCAATGCCGCGGTCGATTCGTCCCGCGGTGCGTCGCCGGCCGGCGCGCCGCGTCCGTCGTCATGGCCCCGGCCGGCCGCCGCCGTCGCGCGCAGCAGCAGCACCTGCCGCACCGGCGCGGGCGCGGCGGCGTCGGCCGCGAACGGCGTCCAGCGCGTCACGTAGCTCGCCGGCGCGGCGCTTGCCGGCGCGGCGCCGAACGCCTGCGCGAGCCCGCTGCTCGCCGCGAGCGGGCGAGCGGTGTACCAGCAGCGCACGCGCGCGAACGGCTCGCCGGCGAGGCGTCGCGACGGCCGGTCGTCGCCGCGCTCGACGATCACGTGCGCATTGGTGCCGTTGAAGCCGAACGCGCTGACGGCGCCCAGCAGCCGGCCCGCGTCCGCGCCGGCGAGCGCGCGCGCGGCGCGCGGGATCTCGATCCGCTCGCTCGCGTCGATGAACGGGTTCAACGTCGCGTAGTGCAACTGGGCGGGCGCGGTGCGCGCCCGCAGGCTCAGCACCAGCTTCAGCAGCCCCGCGAGCCCCGACGCGGCCTCGGTGTGGCCGACGAACGACTTCAGCGCGCCGAGCACCAGCGGCGTCGCGCGCGGCGTCTCGTCGGCGTACACGGCGCGCAGCGCGTGGTATTCGATCGGGTCGCCGAGCGCGGTGCCGGTGCCGTGCGCCTCGACCAGCGCGACCTCGCGCGCGTCGACGCCGGCGTCGCGCAGCGCGGCGCGCATCACGCGCTCCTGCGCGCGGCCGTTCGGCGCGGTCAGGCCGCTGCTGCGGCCATCGTGGTTGATCGCGCTGCCGCGGATCACCGCGTGGATCGCGTCGCCGTCGGCGCGCGCGTCGGCGAGCCGCTTGAGCACCATCACGACGCAGCCCTCGGCGCGCACGTAGCCGTCCGCGCGCGCATCGAACGCGGCACAGCGCCCCTGCCGCGACAGTGCGCGCGCCTTGCCGAGCAGCACGAAGGTGTCGGGCGAGACCAGCGCGTTGACGCCGCCGACCAGGGCGAGCCGGTTCCGGCCGCCGCGCAGGTGCCGCACCGCCGCGTCCAGCGCGACCAGCGACGACGAGCACGCGGTGTCGTGGCAGATCGCCGGGCCGTCGAGGCCGAACAGGTGCGCGATGCGCCCGGCGACGACGTTCATCGACTGGCCGGTCGACATCAGCCCGGCGTCCTCGCCGTCGGCCACCGAGCGGCACAGCGGCCCGTACTCGTTCTGGCCGATGCCGAAGAACACGGCCGCGTCCAGCGCGCCGGCCGCGCTGCCGTCGAGCCGCGCGGCGGGATCGATGCCCGCGTCCTCGAACGCGCGCCAGGTGGTCTCCAGCGCGAGCCGCTGCTGCGGGTCCATGAAGCAGGCCTCGCGATGCGAGAGGCGGAAACGCGCGTGATCGAACTGCTCCAGGCCGTCGAGGAAGCCGCCCGCGAGGCTGTATGCCTTGCCGGGCGCGTCGTCGTCGGACAGGTAGCGCGCCAGGTCGAAACGCGCGGCGGGCCGCGCGTCGATGACGTCGAGCGCGTCGTCGCCGGCCGGCGCCGCGTGCATCAGTCGCGCCCAAAGCGCGTCGGGCGAATCGGCGCCCGGCAGCCGGCACGCCATGCCGACGATCGCGATCGCGCCGTCGTCGGCGTCGGCCCGGGCCGCATCGGCGCCGGCCTGCGCGGCGCCGCCGGGCGCCGGGCGCGGATTCGCACTCGCCCACGCCTGCGCCAGCGCGTCGGCCAGCGCGTGCAGCGTCGGATGATCGAACACCACGGTCGGGCGGCACGGCACGCCGAGCCGCTGACGCAGCTTCTGGCTCAGCTCGATGCTCAGCAGCGAGTTCAGCCCGAGCTCCTGCATCGGCCGCGTCTCGCCGCGCTCGGGCAGCGCCGCGCCGGTCAGCTCCGCCACCAGTTCGCGCAGCAACGCGAGCGTCGCGTCGGGCGTGCCGAAATCGTCGGCCATGACAGCGGCGCTCACCGGTGCCGCGGCCTCGGCCGAAGCCGCGGGCGCGGCGGCGCACAGCGCCGCGAACGGGCGCAGGTGCTTCGCCGCCGCGACCTGCTCCGCATAGCGATGCCAGTCGACGTCGACGATCTGCCGCGTCGCGCCCGGCTCGCCGAGCGCGCGCGCCAGCGCGGCGAGCGCGGCCCCGGGCGCGAGCCCGCGCAGCCCGAGCGCGCCGAAGCCCTGCTGGCGCTGCCGGACCATCATGCCGACCTCGGCCCACGGCCCCCACGCGAGGCTGCGCGTGACGCGGCCCTCGGCCTCGCGGCGCTCGGCCAGCGCGTCGAGGAAGCGGTTCGCCATCGCGTAGGGCGCCATCTGCGCGGTGCCCCAGCGGCCGGCGATCGACGAGAAATAGACCTGGAAATCGAGCGCGTCGGCGCGCGTCAGCCGGTCGAGATGCAGCGCGCCGAACGCCTTGGCGCCGACGATGCGCGCGATGTCCTCGTGCGAGAGGCGCGCGAGCGGGATGCGTTCGTTGCTGCCGGCCGCATGGAAGATGCCGCGCAGCGGCGGGCCGTCGCGACGGATGTTGTCGAGGGCCGCGCCGAGCGCCGCCGGATCGCAGGGATCGGCCGCGACCAGCGCAACGCGCGCGGCATCGCCGGCGACGCGGCGCCGCTCGGCGAGCCACGCCGCCGCCTCCGGCGCGGCGGGGTCGCGCCGCCCGAACACCACCACGCGCCCGGCGCCCCGCGCGAGCAGGTCGTCGACCAGCACGGTGCCGATGCCGCCGGCGCCGCCCGTCACGAGATAGGTTGCGTCGGCCGCCGGCGCGAACGCGGCGCGCGGCGGCGATGCGTCGGCCACGCGTTCGAGCACCGGCAGGTAACGCCGGCCGGCGCGGTAGGCGATCTCGTCGTCGCTGCCGGCCGCGTCGCGCGCGATCTCGTCGAACGCGCGATCGAGCGAGGCCGGTGAATCGTCGACATCGATGCAGCCGCCCCAGGCGGCCGGTCGTTCGAGCGACAGCGTGCGGCCGAGCGCCGCGAGCGGCGCCAGCGCGACGTCGGCCGGCGCGGCGTCGCCGGGCAGGCGCTGGGCGCCGCGCGTGATCAGCCATAGCCGCGCCGGCGCCGCGTGATCGGCGACTGCGGCGGCCAGCGCCAGCGCGGCGCCCCAGCGCGCGGCGAGCGCGGCGGCGGCGGGCTCGGCGGCCGCGTCGGCGTGGGCGGCCGCGTCGGCGTGGGCGGCGGCGGCATAGACGATCGCGTCGAACGGCCCGGACAGTTGCGACAGCGTCGACAGTTGCGCGGCCAGCGCGTCGGGCGCCCAGCCGGCGCCGGGATCGAGCTCCGACGCCGTGCACGACGCGAACCCGGCCGGCGGCCACGCGGCGCCGCGCTCGGTCAGCAGCAGCACGCGCGGGGCGCCGGCGCGCGCCGTGGCCGGGCCGGCGGCGACGAGCGGCGCGGCCTGCCAGCGCGTCTCGTACGCGAGCCGCGAGGCCGGCGCGGCGTCCGCCGGCTCGTCCGGCCGCAACTGCAGAATCTCGTCGCGCAACGCGCGCACGAGCGCCTGCAACTGGGGCTTCGACAGTTGTTCGATCCGATCGAGAAAATGTGCCACGGTCCTCCCCATGCCGGCGGCGAAAGTCAGTTGCCGGGCGCACCGCGCCCGGATGCCCGGTTATTCGGCTTGCAGATCCTCCAGCAGCTGTTCGAGCGAACGCTCGCCGGCCGCGAGCCGCGCGGGCCGCGAACAGTCGCGGTGCTCGAACGGATACGCCGGCAGCACGACGCGCCGGTATCCGGACCCGGCGAAGCCGGCCTGCCAGTCCACCGGGCGCGCGCCGGCCCAGAGCGCGCCGAACGCGCGCCGCCACGCGTCGTCGTCGAGGCCGGCGGCTGCATCGAGAAAGCCCGTGGCGCGGCCGTTCGCATCGCGCAGCGCGAGGAAGCCGCCGCCTTCACCGCGTTCGTCGCCGTCGGCCGCCCGCAGCGCGATCCGCCCGAGCCGCTCGGGCGCCGGCGCAGGATCGGCGGCCATGAAGCGGCGCGCGGCCTCGTCGAGCGAGCACTCGCGATAGACGGCCGCCGCCGCGAGCCACATCCGGCCGCGATAGACGAGCTCGTCCGGCTCGACACCGAACGCGGCCACGCAGGTGGCGAGCGCATGCAGCACGCAGAACCACGCCGCCTCGGGCACGGCGTCGATCCGGCCGGCCGCGTGCCCGCCCGGCTGCGCGGCGAGCGCCGCGCGCGCCGCCGCGAGCGCGGCCGCGAAACGGGGCTCGCCGCGCCAGCCGGCCGGCGTGGCGGCGGGCAGCGCGGCGCCGGCGACGAAGCGCAACGCGAGCGTGTCGATCACGGCGGGCGCGCCGGCCTGCCCGCGCCGCAGCCGCGCCGCCGTCGCGCGCAGTTGCGCGATCAGGTCGGCGAGGCTGTCCGGATAGAGGCAGACGGCGTGCTCGAAGCGGCGCCGGCCGGCCAGCGTCGTCGCGCAGAGATCGGCGAGCGCGTCGGCCGCGCCGAAGCGTTCGAGATGGCGCGCATGGCGCTCGCACAGGCGCGCGAGCGCGGGCAGCGTGCGCGCCGACACCGCGAACGCGCCGCGGCCGTCGCGCGCGGCCGGCCGCGCCGGCGGCGCGGCGACGATCAGGTGCGCGTTGGTGCCGCTGAACCCGAACGAGCTGACCGCGCAGGTCAGCGCGCCGTCGTCGCGCGCGACCAGCGGCTGCGGCGCGGTCGGGATGCGGATCGCGCGCGGGTCGATCTCGAGGTGGGGATTGAGCGTCTGCAGGTGCAGCGTGGGCGGGATCATCCGGTGCCGCATCATCAGCAGCACCTTGATCAGCCCGGCCACGCCGGCCGCGCTTTCGGTGTGCCCGATCGCCGACTTCACGGCGCCCACGTAGAGCGGATCGGCCGCGTCGCGACGCGCGCCGTAGGTGGCCTTCAGCGCGGCCATCTCGATCGGGTCGCCGAGCGGCGTGCCGGTGCCGTGCGCCTCGACGTAGCGGACCTCGGACGGCCGCGTGCCGGCCCGCGCGAGCGCGGCCTCGATCAGGCGCGCCTGCTGGCGGCTGCTCGGCGCGGTCAGCCCCTGGCCCTGGCCGTTGTGATTGACGGCGCTGCCGCGGATCACGCCGTGGATCGTGTCGCCGTCGGCGAGCGCGTCGTCGAGGCGCTTGAGCAGCACCATCCCGCAGCCGTCCGAGCGCACGTAGCCGTCGGCGCCGGCATCGAAGGCGCGGCAGCGGCCGGCCGGCGACAGCATGCCGGCCTTCGACAGCACGATGTTGTTGGCCGGCGAGAGGATCACGTTGACGCCGCCCGCGAGCGCGACGCGGCAATCGCGCTCGCGCAGATGCTGCGCGGCCACGTGCACCGCGACGAGCGACGACGAGCAGGCGGTGTCGATCGCCATGCACGGCCCCTGCCAGTCGAACAGGTGCGCGATGCGCCCCGGGATCGCGCTGACGTGATGGCCGGGCCCCATCAGCCCGACCAGCGCCTTCGCGTGGCGCTGCGACAGGTCGGCGAAATCGGACGGGCCGGGGCCGATGAACACGCCGGCGCCGTCGGCAAGCTGCTCGGGCGTGTAGGCGGCCGATTCGAGCGTCTCCCAGGCCACTTCCAGCGCGATGCGCTGCTGCGGATCCATGTACTCGGCCTCGCGATCCCCGATGCCGAAGAAGCGGTTGTCGAAGCCGTGCACGTCGGCGATCTGGCCGCCGTCGTTGGCGACCATCTTGCCGTCGTCGGCCGAGCCCGGCGCATAGAAACGCGACACGTCCCAGCGCGTGCCGTCGAACGGACGGACCATGTCGGCGCCCGCCAGCAACTGGTCCCAGAACGTGTCGACGTCGTTCGCGCCGGCCGGCATCCGGCACGCCATGCCGATTACGGCGATGTCGCAGCGCGCGGCTTCGGCGCGCGGCGGGACGGGCAGCGCGGCGGCCGGGGCCGCCGCGTCGTCCGGTCGTGGCCGCGGCGGCTGCGGCGACTGCGGTGCCTGCGGTGCCTGCGCGGCGTCGCGCGCGCGCAGGTCGTCGAGCAGCCGCCGCGACACGGCGGCCACGCTCGGGCAGTCGAACATCAGCGAGACCGGCAACGACAGCTGCAATTGCGCGGCGAAACGGTTGCGCAACTCGACCGACAGCAGCGAATCCATGCCGAGCTCCAGCAGCGAGCGCGCCGGGTCGATCGCGTCGCCGGCGTCGATCGCCAGCACGTCGCGAACGGTGGCCTCGACGTGCGCCTCCATCTGCTTGCGCGCGGCCGCGTCGGTCTGTTGCAGCAGCGCGCGCACGAAATCGGCGAGCCGGTCGCCGGCCGGGCCGGCGGGTTTCGCGGCGGGCCGGGCCGCCGCCCCCGAGACGAGATCGAACAGCGGCTGCGCGGTGCGCTCGGCCAGGTAGTCGGCGATGCGGGTCCAGTCGAAGCGCGCGATCACGGCCTCGGCTTCGGGGCGCGCGAGCGCGGCCTCCAGCGCGTCGAGCGCGGCCTCCGGCTCGAGCAGCACGAAGCCTGCCCGCTCGATCTTCTGCCGCACCCGCCCGGCCGACGCCATCCCGGCTTCGGCCCACGGGCCCCAATGGATCACCGTCGCCGGCAAGCCGCCGGCGCGGCGCGCGCGGCCAAGCGCGGCGAGGAAACCGTTCGCGCCCGCATAGTTCGCCTGCCCCGCCGAGCCGACGATCGCGGCCACCGACGAGAACAGCACGAAGCGCTCGACGCCGGCCTCGCGCGCGATCCGGTCGAGGTTCAGCGTGCCGGCCACCTTCGCGCGCATCACGCGTTCGAAATGCGCGTCGGTGAGATTCTGCAAGGGTGCATCGTCGAGCACGCCCGCCGCGTGGAAGATGCCGCCGAGCGGCAGGCGCACGGCGGCGAGGCCGGCGCGCAGCGCGTCGTGGTCGGCGACGTCGGCGCGCACCCACGTGAGCGGCACGCCGGCGGCGGCCAACGCGTCGCGCGCGGCGCACGCATCGGCATCGTCGGGGCCGCGGCGCGAGACCAGCACCAGTTCGCCGGCGCCGGCGCGGCCCAGCCGGCGCGCGAGCGCGAGCCCGATGCCGCCGAGGCCGCCCGTGATCAGGTACGCGCGGTCGCCGCGCACAGGCGCGTCGCGAACCGCATCCGCCACGTTTGCCGCATCCGCTGCATCCGGCGCGACGACGGCCAGCCGCCGGACGTGGCGACGCCCGTCGCGGATCGCGACGTCGTTCTCGCCGTCGCCCGCGTCGAGCGCGAGCACGATCTGCGCGGCCCGCACGGCGCCGTCGGCGCGCGCGTCGAGATCGACCACCCACGGCCGCCAGTGCGGCTGCTCGAACCCGAGCGTCTTCGCGAAGCCGGCGACGACGCCATCGGCGACGTTCGGCGTGATGCCTTCGTCAGCGTCGCCGACGCGCTCGACGCCCTCGGTCACGAAACCGACCCGCAGGCCGGCCGTATCGCCGAGGCCGAGCAGCGTCTGGCCGATCACGCACAAGCCGCGCGCCGTTTGAGCCGCGTGGCGCGCCAGCGCGGCCTGCCGGGCGGTGCCGTCGAGCCCGGCGCGTGACGGCGCGAGCCAGAACAGCAGGTCGACGGGGCCGCCCGCCGCATCGAGCGCGAGCGCGGCGAGCTCGCCGGCCAGCACGCCCGCGTCGCGCCAGCCGGCGGGCAGCGCTTGCCATTGCACGCCGGGCGGCAAGGCTGCCGCGTGCTGCCAGTCGCCGGGCTCGGCCAGCACGATGCGGCGCCGCGCGGGCGCCGTCTCATGCGCGGTATCGGACGTCGGCGCGGCGGCCTGCCAGACCAGCCGGAACTCGGCCCCGCCCTGAAGCGGCGACGCCTGCAGCTGCGCGACCTTCGCGTTGCGCGGCCAGTAGCGCCGACGCTGGAACGCATAGGTCGGCAGCACCAGCCGGCGCGGGCGCGTCGCGCCATACAGCGCGGACCAGTCGGGCGACAGGCCCGACACGTAGAGCGCGGCCCACGCGCGATCCCACGAGCGCGACGCGGGCTCGCGCGAGAACAGGGCTTGCGACGCGGGGCCGGCGGGCAGCGTGGCGTCGCCGATCTCCAGCCAGCGGCCGGCGGCCAGGGCGCCCTCGGCGACGTCATGCGCGGCCGGCTCGTCGGCCGGCATCGCCAGCCAGTCCCGGCGACGCGTGGCATCGCGCCAGGTCTCGACGCGGCTCGCGCCGCTGCCGGCGTCGACCAGCGCGACGTCCGGCTGCGCGAGCGGCCAGCCGGCCAGCGCGAGATCGCGCGCGCCGGCATCGAGCGGCAGCCACGCGAGCACCGTCTCGACGCTCACCAGTCCCGCGGCGGTCGCCGCGACGAGGCGGCCGCCCGAGTCGCGCCCCGCCACCGCGTCGGGGCGCAGCCCCGCAGCCATCAGCGTCTGGAAGATCGCGCAGCCCGTCAGGTAGGCCAGCGCGTCGTCGCGCGCGGCCACGCCGTCCGGCGCGAGCGCGGCGAGCGCGTCGAAGCGTTCCGCGAACGCGCCGCTGGTCTGCTTCAGTTGCTCGACGACCACCGCCGGCGCGGCGTCGAACGCGCTGAACACCCAGCGCATCCCGTCGACCGGCGCCGCCTTCGCGCGCTGCGCCGATGCCTCGGCGCGGGCGGCGGCCCGCGCGTCGATCGTCGCGTCGAGCGCCGCGCGCAGCCCGGCGATGCCGTCGGCCGTCAGCGCGACGCGTTCGCGGAAATGATTGCGGCCCACCTGGCTCGTGTAGGCGAGCGCGTCCCAGTCGGGCTCGACCCCGGACTCGCCTTCGGCCAGGTAGTCGCGATAGCGCAGCAGCAGCGCGTCGAGCGCGGCGGCGCTGGCGGCCGACACGGCGAGCACGCGCGGGCCGCGCGCCGGCGGCGCGCCGGCCGCGGCCGGCGGCACGTCGCGCACGATCAGGTGCGCGTTGGTGCCGCTGAAGCCGAACGAATTGACGGCGCCGTAGCGCGCGCCGGCCGCGCCGCCGAACGGCGCCTCGGAGAGCGCGAGCCGCACGCCGTCGCGCAGCGTGATGTGCGGATTGAGCCGCTCGAAGTTGCGCTGCGGCACCACGCGGCCATGCGCGACGCAGAGCGCGAGCTTGATCAGGCCGGCCACGCCCGCGCAGGCCTCGGTGTGGCCGATCTGGGTCTTGACCGAGCCGATCACGAGCGGCGCGTCGTCGCGGCGCCCGTCGCCGTAGACGGCCTGGATCGAGTTCATCTCGATCGGGTCGCCGAGCGGCGTGCCGGTGCCGTGCGCCTCCACGTAGCTGACGCGCGCGGCGTCGAGCTTCGCGGCGCGCAGTGCGTCGCGCATCAGCGCGATCTGCGCGGCCGTGTTCGGCGCGGTCAGCCCCTGGCTGCGGCCGTCGTGATTGACGGCCGAGCCGGCGATCGCGGCCAGGATCGGGTCGCCGTCGGCCAGCGCGCGCGACAGCCGCTTGAGCACCACCACCGCGCAGCCTTCGCCGCGCACGTAGCCGTCGGCGCGGTGATCGAAGGTCCAGCATTGCCCGGTGGGCGACAGCATGCGCGCGTTCGAGCTGACGATCGACGCTTCCGGCGACAGGATCAGCGAGGTGCCGCCCGCGAGCGCCAGCTCGCATTCGTCGTCGAGCAGGCTGCGGCAGGCGAGATGCACGGCGACCAGCGACGACGAGCAGGCCGTGTCGATCGTCATGCAGGGCCCGTGCACGCCGAGGATGTAGGCGAGCCGCCCCGCCGCGATGCTGAACGCCTCGCCGGACGCGTAGTACGGCGAGTGCCGCGCGTCCGCGCCGGTGACATCGGGCGCGTTCAGGTGCAGGTAGTCCTTGTTCATCATGCCGACGAACACCCCCACCCGGCGCCCGTCGAGCGACGCGCACGCGTGGCCGCTGCGTTCGATCGCCTCCCACGCGACCTCCAGCAGCAGCCGCTGCTGCGGGTCCATCGACTCGGCCTCGCGCGGCGAGATCGAGAAGAAATCGGCGTCGAAGCGGTCGACTTCGTCGACCAGGCCGAGCGAGCGCGTATGGATGCGCCCGCCCGCCTCCGGGTCCGGGTCGTAGTACGCGGCCATGTTCCAGCGCTCGGACGTCATCTCGCGGATGCCGCTGCCCGCCGAGCGCAGCAGCGCCCAGTAGTCGTCGGGGCCGGCGACGCCGCCCGGCAGCCGGCAACCGACGCCGACGATCGCGATCGGTTCGGCGGCGGGGCCGTCCTCGACCTGCTGCTGCTTGAGCTTGAGCGCGAGCGCCATCAACTGGTTCTTCGACAGCCGGGACAGCCGGCTCAGGTATTCGTCCTTCCAGCCGGCGGACGACGCGGACTTATTCACGGATGAACTCCTTGCCGAGCAACGCGGCCAGATCGTCGTCCTGCAATCCCTCGATTTCGGCCAGTTCGGCATCGACGGGGGCCACGGCGGGCGCCGGCGCGGCGGACGCCGCGGGCGGCGGCACGGCCAGGCCGTTACCGGCCAGCACGTGCGCGGCCAGCGCGTCGAGCGTCGGATGATCGAACAGCAGCGTCGCCGAATACGCGATGCCGAGACAGTCGGCCAGCGCATCGCTCAGCGCGACGCTCATCAGCGAATCCATGCCGAGCCCGCTCAGCGGCGCCGCCGGCGCGATCGCGTCGGCCGGGATGCCGGTGATCGCGGCGATCTGCTCCGCGACGAAGCGCCGCGCGAGCGCCGCACGCTCGGCGGGCAGCGCGCCGGCGAGCCGCTGCAGGTAGGAACCGGCGTCGGCCGATGCCGTCGCGGCGGCGCCGCCCTCCGCCTTGGCCACCTTCGCCGCGAGCGGGCGCAGCAGCACAGGCAGGCGCCGCGCCTGCGCCAGCGCGTCGAGCCGCCAGTGCACGACGCTGCACTGCGCGTCGTCGATCGCCAGCAGCGCGTCGAACCAGCGCGCCGCATCGGCGGGGTCGAGCGGGTCCGCATGCAGCCGCGCATAGGTCGCGTCGGGCTGCGCCACGCGCGCCAGCATCCCGGTATCGCGCCACGGCCCCCAGTTGATCGCCGTGGCCGGCACGCCGCGCGCGCGCAGCGCATGCGCGAAGCTGTCGAGCGCGGCGTTGGCGGCAGCGTAATTGGCCTGGCCCGCGCCGCCGAACAGCGCGGTGATCGACGAGAACAGCCACACGAAATCGAGCGAGGCGGCCGGCAGCGCGTCGAGCAGGTGACGCGCGCCGTCGAGCTTCGGCGCCGCCACGCGCTGCAGCCGCGCGGCGTCCTGCTCGACGAGGCGCGCATCGTCGAGCACGCCGGCCGCATGCACGATGCCGCGTATGCGGGCCTCGCGCGCCAGCGCGCCGACCACGGCCGCGACCCGCGCGGCATCGGTCACGTCGCAGGCCACCCATTCAAGGGCGGCGCGGCGCGCGTCGAGCGCCGCGAGCCACGCCGGCGGCTCGGCCGGCACGCCGCGCCCGAGCACGACGATGCGACCGGCGCCGCGCGCATGCAGGAATTCGACGACGCGCCGGCCGACGCCGCCCAGGCCGCCCGTCACGAGATACGTGCCGTCGCCGGCGATCGCCATCGGGCCGAGCGCGTGCACCGGCCCGAGCGCGCGTTGATGGCAACGGCCGGCGCGCAGCGCGAGATGGTCGGGCCAGCGCGCGGCGTCGCGCGACGCCGCGTGGTCGGCCGCGCGCAGCACGGCATCGGCATCCGCCGCGTCGCACCGGCCGGCGTCGAGATCGACGAGCGTGACCGCCTGCTGCGGCGCCTCGGCCTGCAGCGTGGCGCCGAGCCCCCAGAGCGCCGCGCCCGATGCGCCGGGCGCCTCGCCCGCCACCGGTTGCGCGCCGCGCGTGACCAGCAGCGCGCGATGCAGGCGGCCGGCGCTCAGGCCGGCGACGAAACGGACCACGGCCAGATCGGCGGCCGCCGCGCCCGGCGAACCGGCCGGGTGCACATGGATCAGGCCGAACGGTTCGGCATGGGCGGCCGCGTAATCGAGCAGACGCCGCTCCAGCGCCGCGAGGCCGGCCGCGTCAGCGCCGGCGAGGTCGAGCCGCTCGACGCGCGCGCCGCGCGCCGCGAGCGCGGCGGCGAACGCGTCGCCGGCCGCCGCCGCGTCGCCGACGATCAGCCACGGCCGGCCGGCTTCGTCGGCCGACGCATCGGACGGCAGGTCGACCGGCTGCCAGCGCGGCGCATGCAGCGTCGATGCGGCGGATGCGGCAAATGCGGTGGTCGCAGCCGCGCTGCCGACCGCGCCGCCGAGCCCGCGACGATCGACGCGCGCGAAGCGCACGCCGTCCATCTCGCAGCACGGCGTGCCGCGCGCATCGGTGATGCGCAGGTCGGCCTCGATGCCCTCGTCATGCGCACGCACGCGGCAGACCACGCGCGGCTGCGCCGGCAGCGTGCCGTGCCAGGCCAGCCGCTCGACGCCGGTCGGCAGCAGCAGGTGCGCGGCGTCCGCTTCGAGCGATTCGAGCGTGGCGGCCAGCACGGTCTGCAGGCAGTGATCGAGACGCCACGGCGCGGCCGCGTAGCCGGCCGGCTCGGGCGTGCCGCCGGCCACGAGGTCGGCGCCGATCGTGTCGCCGGCGCGCCGCAGCCAGGTGATGCCGCGGAACGGCGGCGCATAGTCGTAGCCGAGCGCGGCAACGCGCCCGTAGAACAACGCGCCGTCCATCGCGACCGCTTGCGCATCGGCCGGCGCCGCGATCGCGGGCGCGGCCGTGCCGGCGGCGAGCGGCTCCGCGCTGGCGTGCGCATGCGCGGTCCACGCGCCGTCGGCGCCGGTCGCGCTGCGCACGCGAATCGCCGCGTGGCCGCCCTCGGACGGCTCGGCCGTCGCTTCGAGCCGGTAGGCCGTGTCCTGGGCCAGGCGCAGCATCTGCTCGAAGCGCAGCCCGCGCAGCACGACGCCCGCCGGCCGGCCGAGCCAGCGCAGGCCGGCCTCGATCGCCAGCCCGAGAAAACCGCCCGCCGGGAACACGCTGTGGCTGCCGATCACGTGCGACCACGGCGCGCGGTCGAGTGCCGGATCGACGCGCACCTCGGTGCGGGCGGCAGGCGCGGTGCGGGTGGCCGGCGCGCCGTGGGTGGCCGTCTTCACGGCCGTGCCGATTGCCGCGTCGGCCGCCACCGCTGCCGCCGCCCCGCTCGCCTCGCGCGCCCGCGCGCCGATCGCCGGCAGCCAGTACGACTCGCGCTGGAAGCGGTAATGCGGCAAGTCGTCGAGCGTCGCGGCGCTCTCGTGCGGGTAGGCGCGCCAGTCGACCGCAAGCCCGGCCTCGCTGGCCTTCGCGAAGATCGCGGCAAGGCCGTGATGGTCGGCATCGACGAGCGCCGGCAGCCACTGCACCGTGCGCGACGGCGCGGCGGCTTGCGCCATGCGCGTAAGGATCGGCTTGGGACCGATCTCGACCACCAGATCGACGTCCTGCGCGAGCAGGCTGCGCACCGATTGCTCGAAACGCACGGGCTGCCGGATGTGATCGGTCCAGTAGCCGGCGCCGAGCGGCCCGGTGTGCACGTCCCCCGTCAGGTTCGAGATCAGCGTCGCGCGCGGCGCGGCATACTCGATGCCTTCGGCGACCGCGCGGAAGGCGCTCAGGATCGGCTCCATCAGCGGCGAGTGGAACGCGCGCTCCACCGGCAGCGGGAACGCCGCGATCTGCCGCTCGCCGGCCAGCTTCACGAGGGCGTCGAGCTGTTGCGGGTCGCCCGCCACCACCTGGTTGCGCGGCCCGTTGAGCGCGGCCACGGCCAGCCGGTCGAAGCCGCGCAGCAGCGGCTCGATCTCGGCGAGCGGCGCGAGCAGCGCGACCATCGCGCCGCGCGCGGTGCCCTCGTGCATCAGCTCGCCGCGCCGGCTCAGCAGGCGGATCGCGGCGGCCTCGCTCATCACGCCGGCATAGCACGCCGCGCCGAATTCGCCGACGCTGTGGCCGAGCACCACGCTCGCCTCGATGCCGGCCTCGCGCAGCAGCAGCGCAAGGCTGTGCTCGACGCAGAACAGCGCCACCTGCGTGTAGCGCGTCTCGTCGATGCGCGCGCGCGGCTCGCCCCACATCACGTCGAACAGGTCGAACCCGGCCTGCTCGCGTACCAGCGCCGCGCAGCGTTCGAGATGCGCGCGGAACACCGGGCTCGCCTGCGCGAGCCGGCGCGCCATGCCGTGATACTGCGCGCCCTGGCCCGTGTACATGAACGCGATCCGCAGGCCCGCGCGCGGCGCGTCGGCGGCAGCGCCGCCGTCTGCCGGCGCCGCCGCCAGGCGTTCGCGCAGCGCGTCGTGCGAATCGAACGCGAACGCGACGCGCAGCGCATGCTGCGCGCGGCCGGCCGTCAGCGTGCGCGACAGCGCGGCGAGATCGAGCCGCTCCCGGCGCGCGTCGACGTACTCGGCGAGCGCCGCGAGGTTCGCGCGCAGCGCGGCGGGCGTGGCGGCCGAGACGACGGCGGGCAGCGGCGACGCCGGCGCCGGCGCGGCGGCGTCGCCGGCCTCGGGCGTGACGAATTCCTCGACGATCAGGTGCGTGTTGCTGCCGCTGAAGCCGAACGAGCTGACGCCGGCGCGGCGCGGCCGACCCGGCGTCGCATGCCACTCGCGGGCCTGCCGCGCGATCTCGATGCGCCGTTCGTCGAGCTTGAGCAGCGGGCTCACCGCATCGACGTGCAAGTGCGCGGGCACCACGCGATGCTGCATCGCCAGCACCACCTTGACGAGGCCCGCCATGCCCGACACGGCCTCGGTATGCCCGAGGTTGGTCTTGACCGAGCCGACCGACAGCGGCGCGGCGCGCTCGATGCCGGCGCAGTACGCGTCGTGCAGCGCCTGGATCTCGACCGGATCGCCGAGCCGCGTGCCGGTGCCGTGCGCCTCCACGTAGTCGACGTCTGCGGGTGCGCAGCCGGCCAGCGCGAGCGCGCGGCGGATCACGTCCACCTGCGCCTGCCCGTTCGGCGCGGTCAGGCCGTTGGTGCGCCCGTCCTGCATCAGCGCGGCGGACTTGATCACGGCGTGGACGCGGTCGCCGTCGGCGAGCGCGTCGGCCAGCCGCTTGAGCAGCAGCACGACGCCGCCCTCGCCGCGCACGTAGCCGTCGGCGCTCGCATCGAAGGTCTTGCAGAGACCGTCGGGCGACAGCATGCCGGCGCGGCCGTACGCGACGCTCAGCGACGGCCCGACCATCATGTTGACCGACGCGGCCACCGCCATCGCGGCGCCGCCGTCGAGCAGGCTGCGGCAGGCCGAGAAGATCGCGCTGCTCGACGACGAGCAGGCCGTGTCGATCGTCATCGTCGGCCCGCGGAAATCGAAGCAGTACGCGAGCCGCCCGGCCGCCGTCGACAGCGCGGTGCCCGAGCCGAACCACGCGTCGATCTCGCCGAGCGCGCGCTCGCGCAGCGTCAGCGCCTCGTAGTCGTGCGTGTACGCGCCGAGGAACACGCCGACGTCGCGCCCGGCCTGCGTGTCCGGGTCGATGCCGGCCTGCTCGAACGCCTCGTGCACGAGTTCGAGCAGCAGCCGCTGCTGCGGATCGAGCGCCTGCGCCTCGCGCGGCGTGATGCGGAAGAACGCGGCGTCGAAGCGGTCGAGGTCGGACAGGAAGCCGCCCCGGTGGATCTGCGGCAGCGCCGGCGCCAGCGCGGCCAGCTCGTCGCGGTATTCGCGCCAGCGCGCGTCGGGGCGCGGGCCGATCACGCAGCGGCCCTCGTCGAGCATGCGCCAGTAGGCCTGCGGCGTATCGATGCCGCCCGGGAAACGCAGCGCGATGCCGACGATCGCGACGTCGGTGTCGCGCGCGCCGCCCGGCGCGGCCGAGGGGCTCGACGCGGCCTCGCGGCGCGGCTCGTGCGCCGCCGCTGCGGCCCCCGCGCCGGCTCGTGCCGGCCGAAGCCGCGCGTCGATATGGCCGGCGATCGCGCGCGCGCTCGGATAGGTGAAGAACGAGGCCGGATCGAACTCGATCGAGAACGCCGCGCCGAGCAGCAGGCGCAGCTCCATCAGACCCATCGAATCGAGGCCCAGCTCGCGCAGCGGCCGGTCGGCCGCGAAGGCCTCGGGCGTGCGCATGATGCGCCGGATCGCTTCGGCCACCACGTCGAGCGTGCCGCGCTCGCGGCCATGCTCGCCGGCGGCGGGCGCCGGCTGCGCACGCGCCGCACGGAACCGCGACGACAGGTCGTAGCGGATCAGCACGCCGTCGCCGCCGTTGTCGACGTCCTCGGGGCGTGCGCCCGGCACCACGCGCTCGATCGTCGCGCCATGCAGGTGGTGAAAGCGCAAGAGCGGATCGACCGGCTGGCCGTGCGCGTCGCGCAGGCCGATATAGCGCGCCATCGTTTCAGACTGCGAAGCGAACGACAGGCAGCGCGTGATGCCGTAGACGGTTTCGACGCCGGCCGTCAGCGCGGCGAGGTCGAGCGCGTGTTCGAGCAGCTGATCGCCGAGCGCGAGCGACTGGAAATCGGGATGCACGCTGATCGCGAGCAGTTGCCAGTAGCGGCCGTCGGCGACGTGCGCGTCGGCATAGTCGGCGTGCCTGACGCGCAGCACCGCATCGAGATCGTCGATGCGCTGCGTATAGAGCACACCAGCGAGCACTCCGGCCCCCTGCCCGCGGTATTCGACCACGAACTGCCCCTCGGCGAACGTGCGATGGCGCCGCTCGATCGCGGCGCGCGACAGCCGCAGCGGCTCGGGCCAGCAGCGCGCGTCGATCTCCAGCAGGGCCGGGATATCGTCCGGCGTCATCGCGCGGATCGCGAACGGTTTCGGGTGGACGCGCTGCAGGACGATCCGCGAGAACGGCGTGACCGTCGGGTAGCGGCGCAGCGAATCGCGGTCCGGATAGAGCCCCGCGCTCGCGAGCGCCTGGTGGAACGTGCCGGCATCGACGAGCGCCTGGCGGGACAGTGCGTGATAGAAGTCGAAGCTGAAGCTCTCGGTCTGGCTGAAATACTCACGCGTGAGCCGCACCGGCAACGCGAACACCTCGAGCACGATCAGCCCGTGGCGGCCCATGATGCCGGCCCAGCGTGCCAGATGCTCGCGCAAGTCGCGCGCGACGCGCGCCGAAGGCAGCCAGTTGCCGCGCGCGTCGACGTACACGTGATCGTCGCCGGGCGGCTGCGCCGCGTCGGCGGCCTCGGCCGTCAGGTCGAGCGGGCGGTCGTGATCGAGGAACGAGCGCACGTGCAGGATCGCGTCGGGATCGTCGATGCCGTGCTCGCGCAGCACGTCGAGCAGCGCCCGCGGCTTGCCGATGTCGGCGTGCACCAGCAGGTGCGGCAGCCCGTCGAGCGTGCGGCCGGCGGCGTCGAGCGAGCGCTGGTTGTAGTCGGCGCCGATCATCAGCAGCGGATGCCGGTCGAGACAGCGGCCGCGCGCCGAGCGCGTCGCGATCGCCGTGTACAGATGCCGCAGCAGCGCGCCGTCGCCGCAACCCATGTCGACGATATAGCGCGGCTGCGCGTCGATCGGCTCGCGGTCGAACAGCTCGACCACGAGATCGGCGAGATCGCTGAAATACTTGCCGTGCTGGAAGCCGCTGCCGATCACGTTGAGGGTGCGGTCGACGTAGGTCTCGTGCCCGTCGGCGTCGCGCGTCAGCACACGGCGCGGGTCGCCGCAGATCAGTTCGGGCAGCGCCATCAGCAGCGGCCGGTACGAAGCGGTCACGCCCATCGTCAGCGCACGCTCGCACAGATGCCGCCCGCGTTCGTTCAGCGCGAGCGGCCGCGCCGGTACGGCCGGCGCCAGCAGCTGCTGCGCGTCGAGCCAGTCGCGCAGCATCGCGTGCAGCGCCGGATGCACGCGCGTCGCGAGGTTCGCGCCGTCATCGCCGTCGCCACCGTCGCCACCGTCACGCCCGGCGCCGCGTTTGGCCAGCGCGAGCAGCAGCGGCACGGTCAGCGCGCCGTCGAGCAGGCGCGCCCAGTCGGCGTCGCCGGTGTCCCAGCCGCGCGCCGAGCGCGCCAGCCACGGCGCGAGCTGCGCCGCCTCCACGCCGTCGCGCAGACAGGCGTCGAAGTCGATCCGGTAAAGCGCATCGATGCCGTCGGGCAGCGCCGGCAACGCACGAAACCGATCCGTCATCGCATAGGTTTCCTGATCGTCCGACGTGACGCAGTCGAGCGCGTGCAGCGCGCGAAACGCGAGGCGCAGGTAGCCGGGGTTCGCGCGCAGCGCGCCGCCGAGCCGCGTCACGCCGACGGGGCCCGCTTCGAGCGCGGCGAGGATGCCGAGCGCGCGGCAAGCCGACAGCAGCGGGACGGCGGCAAAGCCGTGCAGGTAGGTGTTGACGAGTTCCAGCATGTCATGTACCCCGCGTCGACGCCGCATCCGACCGCACGACGCCATCCTCGACGGCATCGACGATCAGCCGCACCAGCGCGGCGCGGCTTTCGTTGATGAAGAAATGCCCGCCCGGCAGCCATTCACAGGCAGCGTGCCGCGACGTCTGTGCGGCCCACGCGCGCGCGGCATCGCGGCCGACCAGATGGTCCGACGTGCCGTTCACGCACAGCAGGTCGCATTCGAGCGGCGCGCCGGCCCGGTAGCGATAGCCGTCCATCGCGATGAAATCGGCGCGGATCTGCGGCAGCAGCAGCGCGAGCAGGTCCGGATTATCGAGAATCGCGGACGGCATCCCGCCGTAGCCCTGCAGCAGCTGCACGAAACGCGCGTCGTCGAGGGCCTCCACCGGCACCGGGCGCGGCGCGCGCGGCAACTGCGGGGCCTTGCAGCCCGACACGATCAGGCTGCGCGGGCCGGCCTCGCCGCCGAGCCGGCGCGCCACCTCGAACGCGACCAGCGCGCCCATGCTGTGCCCCCAGAACACCATCGGCAGATCGCCCACGGCGGGGCGCAGCGCATCGGCCAGGTGCGCGACGATGTCGTCGAGATCGGTCAGCGGCGGCATCTGCCGGCTCGCCTCGCGGCCCGGCAGCCGCGCCACCAGCGGCCGCAGTTGCGGCGGCAGCGCGCGGCAGAACGCGTGATAGGCCGACGGCCCGCCGCCCGCATACGGGAAGCAGACCAGCGCGGCCCGCGGCGTGAGGCCCGGCGCCGGATCGATCGGCGCATGAAACCAAGCATGGATATCCTGACCAGCCATCAGACGCTCCCCACTCCGAGCCGCCGCTACGCCGCGGCGGCGGGCACATCGAACCGTTCCGCGGCGGCGCCGGCCGGCGCCGCGCGCGGGCCGCGCGTCACGAGAACACCGGCACCGTGTCCCAGGTGCCCCAGTCCTCGATCCTCGGCGCCGTGATCGACGCGTCGGCATCCCAGTAGCGCCGCAGCGCCGGATCGCGATCCTCCTCGGCGAAGCGCTGCGCGAGGAACGGCCGCATCGGCTCGGACATGCGGAACTCGCAGAGGATGTCGCGCACCTCGCGCTTGCGGAACATGGCCTGCAGCGCGTCGCGCTCGATCTCGCTCAAGTCCGGATGCCACGTGTCGATGATGAACACGAGGCGGCTCTTCGGGCCGTTCCAGGCCTCGTGCTCAAAGCAGTCCTCGAACACGATCGATTCGCCGACCTGCCATTGCTTGCGGATCTCGCCGACGCGCAGCGTGCAGTCGGCGTCGACGATGATCCCGACGCTGTAGCGCAGGCGCAGCGAATCGACGCTGCAGTGCGCGCCGAGATGGGTGTTCGGCTCCTGCCACGACAGCAGCGCCTCCGAGAACGGATGCGCGATGCCGCAGCGCGGCAGCCCGGCGGCGATGCGCTTCAGCTCGGGGCAGTGCATGGTCATGAACGGCAGCTGCGTGCCCATGTACCAGAGCGGATAGATGAGCCACGCGCCGTCGGTCACGACGCCGCCCGTAAACGACAGCACGCGGCTGCGCAGCCGCAGCGCCTCGTCGCGGATCGCGGGCGTCGCCGCGCGCAGGTAGTCGGCCACGGGGTCGCCCTCCGGGCTGCGCATCGGCCGGTTGTCGAGGCCGGGGAAGATCGGCAGGAAGGTCGGATGCTGCTTCGGCAGGCGCTCGCCGTGCTCGGGCCGCGCCATGCGCAGCAGGAATTCCTTCACGCGATCGAGCTCGGGGCCGCCGTCCATGATCCGCCGGTAGCATCCCCCCTGCTTCATCACGTCCAGTACGGCCCTGCGTATCGTCAGGTTTTTCTCGAACGGCGACATGTCCCCTCCTTTCACGCAGGTTCCGCCGCCCGCAGCGGCTGGAGGTTGCGCGAAATGTCGACGTTGTTGTGGATGCTGACGGCCAGCTCCTCGAGCAGCCCGATGTTCTCGCGCAGCTTCGCGATCAGCGCGTCGTCGTCGGTGTACTCGATCAGCAGTTCCTGGTTCAGGTTGCGGCCGAACAGGTAGGTCTTGGTCAGGTCGACGTATTCGCCGGCCAGCGACGCGTCGTGCAGGATCGGCTGGCGCTTGAAGTGATCGGCCACGGAGCGCAGCAGGTCGTTGTAGCGCGCGAGCTCGGTGTCGATGCGGCCGAGGAACGCGAGGTCGTGCCACTTGCGGTTGAAGTACAGCAGGCACGTCACGCCGAGATAGATCACGCTGTCCCACAGGATCTTCTGCGTCATCACGAAGCCGTTGCCGAACTTCGGGTAGAGCCCTTCGTAGAGCATGAACACGATCTCGGCGAGCTGCAGGAACACGCGGTCGTAGGCGCGCGCCAGCGGCGCGACGTCCTCGCCGCGCAGGTCGCGCAGGATCAGGTCGCCGACGAACTCGTTGCTGTACGCGATGAAGTCGCTGCCCGGCGAATAGAACGGATCGATGAACACGCCCGCCTCGCCCGTGATGCACCAGCGATCGGCCGAGTACACCTGCTTGCAGCTGTACGAGTAATCCTGGTAGCAGAGGAAGTCCTGCAGCGTGTCGCGATAGCGCTCGACGAGCGCCGCGCACTGCGGCTCGTTCTCGCGCAGCCAGTTCATCGATTTCTCGAACGAGTTCATTTCCTTCACGTTGTGCATCGTGTTGTCGAACACGATGCCCACGCTGGTCGAGCCCGAGCCGAGCGGAATGAACCAGACCCAGTAGCCCGGCCCCATGAAGTGATTGGTGCTGAAGCGCCGCGACGGGCCGGTGCGCGCGCGCCACTCGGCGTCGTCGCTCATGTCGGAGATGTCGACTTCGGCGCCGAGCCGGAACCACACCGCGCCGTTGCGCAGGTTGCCGTCCTTCTCGAGCCCGAGCTTGCGCTTGAGGATCTTGCTGCGGCCGGCCGCGTCGACCACCCAGCGGCAGGTGACGGTCCTGACCTCGTCGCCGTGCACGAAGCCGATCTCGTGGCGATCGCCGGGGCGCAGCTCGACGCGCTGCACGCGGGCGCGGTCGAACACGGTCACGCCGTCGGCCACCACCTGGTCGTGAAGGTAGTTCTCGAAGCGGCCGCGGTCGAGCTGGTAGCTCGGCACCGTCGGATAGTCGCTCGGCCCGATCTCGAGCCGTTGCGTGACGTCGCCGTTGTCGCCGTGCGGGAAGAAGAAGCGCAGGCCGAGCTTGGGCAGTTGCGCCGCGTCGATGTGTTCCTTCAGCTTCAGGCGCTCGCCGTAGTAGTGCGCGGCCACCTCCACGCTCGACTCGCCGACCTTGTAGCTCGCCTCCGGCGCGGGGCGCTTGCCGCGCTCGAGCACGACGATGCGGATGTCCGGCTTCTCGAGCCGCAACTGACGCGCCAGCGACAAGCCCGCCAACCCACCCCCCATGATTGCGACATCAGCCTCCATCCACGCCTCCATCCTTGAATGTTCGAATTCGATGACGAAAAGGGCCCATGACGGCCGGCCGCCCGTGCGACCCGATCCGCATTCGATCCGGGGAGCGCGGCCCAGGCGCGACATGATTGATTCACACGAGTCCGGCACACTGTGGCGCGATGGCCTGCCGGGCGAGGCGCGTTTGCAACTGGATGCGCGGTGACGATGACGAAACCTGCTTCGCCATCAACGCTGCTTGATCGATTCGCCTCGCAAATCATCTTAACCATCGAAACACCAATCGGAATACCTACTAAATTTCCGAGTAGCAGCCGGCACGCGCAGATGGTTCCATTCCGAATCGACTCGACCGGCCGGGCGCGACACGCGCGCGCGATGCGTGCGTGCCGCGCGGGCATCGTCGATGCAACCCGTCATTTCGGAATACCACCATGAAGACCATCAGTCCCATCGACAAATACCGGCTGCAGGCCGCGCGCCTGCAAAAAACGGTCAAGCAGGCACTTGAAGACGATTCCGTCGCGCTCGCACGGCATCCCGTCGTGCAGCGCCTGCGCGAGCATGTCGGACTGAGCGCCGACAACGACGCGCTGCTGCGCAAGCGGCTGCACGCGCTACCGGCCGGCAAGTATCTCGACCTGCTGGCGCGCGAGGCGGGGCACGACGACTGGCCGGCATTGAACCGGCAGTTGCGCGCGCAACAGGAAGCCGACGACGACTTCGCCGAGACCGAGCTTTACAAGTTCAACGCGAGCGAATTCAACCTGAACGTCTGGTTCCCGACCTACGAGGACGCGCGCGAGTATCTCGACACGCATCGCGGCTTCTACCTGCTGCAGTTCAAGGGCAGCTGCTTCCTCGCGCAGGCGCCGCACATCATCGACATCGGCCTGGACCCGAACGACCCGGACTGGGACCGGATCGGCCGGGACTGGGTCAAGCCGAAGGACCCGGAAGCCAAGCAGCGCCTGCGCGACAAGCTGCGGCTCGCGCGCGAGCAGGCCGGCAAGCCGGCCGGCAACTGAGCGGCGTCCGGCGGCGAGCACCCTGACTCGAATGGCCCGAAGACTGACGGCGGCGCCGCAAGCGGCAATGCGATGAGCCGGCTAAGCGCGGCCGTTGCACCGCAGCTCGCCTGCTGGCCCGTTCGCCAGCGGGGCACAGCCGGGACGAGTTATCCGCAACTCAGCAGCCAATCGCATGCGAAACCCTTTCAAACAGTGCCCCGGCCGTCAAAACGAGACGCCTTTCAACAGCCTGCCGGGGTCGCCGACTCACGCATCGCCGCTCACTCGCGGCGGCGCGGTCGAGCGGTCGCCTCGGCGGCGCGGTCGACCCAGCTCCGGTAGAACGCGCGGTACTTGAGCACGAGCTTGTCGTACTTGCTGTACGCGCCGCCGCCGTCCGGCTTCATCCCGTTCCAGATTTTGACGTCGTACCCCGCGGCCTGTCTGGTCTGCAACCCGAACAGCACGAAGTCGGTCGCGCGGCGCAGCGCGCCGCCCACCTTCTTGATCGAGATGAGCATGTGCATGACGTTTTTGCCGTCGCTCACCGGCGTCACACACTGGAGCAGCTTGTATTTGACGTCTCCGTCCAGGGCGACGGTCATGACGCACCCGCCGGGGTAGCCGTCGAAGTGCAGGTTCATCTGCGACATGTTCATGCCGAGCGCGCGCGACAGCATGCCGAGGGGCCCGAAGTACCGGTCCACGGTGAAGTCGATCCCGGCGCCGAACCACGCGCCCGCCCGGGCCAGCGGCTCGACCTCCGGCCACGGGCGCCAATCGTCGAAGAGCTTGAGCTCGAAGGCCGAGATCGGGAGCGCGTGCACGGGGGTCGCGTGCTGCGCGTCGTAGAAGTTCTCGACGATGCGCAAGACCGCCGTCGTCGTCTCGAACGCGAAATGCACGTGCATGAAGTCGCCGTTGTCGACGTCGGCCGCGGCGATTTCGGGCAGCGGGTGCAGCGGCTGCGGGGAGCCGTACCAGACCCACACGTAGCCGTATCGCTCGGCGGTGACCAACGTCGGCTGGCGCGCCCCGCGCGGGACGGGCTCCAGCCGGCGCACCGCCGCGCTGTGGCCGGGGATGTGAACGCACTGGCCCTGCTCGTCGTACCGCCAGTGGTGAAACGGGCACTGGATGCACCCGTCCTTGACCTGCCCGTCGGCCAGGTTTGCGCCGAGGTGCGAGCAGTGGCGGTCCATCACCACGGCCCGCCCCGTCGCGCCGCGCCACGCCACGCACGGACGGCCGAAGAGCGTCAACTCCGTCGGCTTGTCCTTGAGGTCGTCCGAGCGCATCGCGACGTACCAGCTCGCGGCCAGGCGCGTGGTCGCGTCGTACGCCCCCGGGAGAGGCTCCTTGGCGGCCGCTTGATCCAATTGAACGTCGTCCATGGTTTTCGTGAAAGTGTCGGCCGACTACTTCAGCGCCAGGCCGATGCGGGTCGTGACGTACGCCTTGAGCAGCGCGAACATCGGGTTGTAGTCGAAGTACCTTTTCACCTCTGCCGGCGCGCTGGTTTGCGTCCAGTGCAGCAACTTCATCGCCGGCAGCAGGCTGTACTTCGAGTTGTTGAGCTGCGGATTGGCCCCGGTGATGCAGTACCCGAAGCCGAACATCGGCCTGGCGAAGTCTCGTTCGTCGATGAGGGCGTGAATCCGCGCCGCGGCCTCCCCGGCCGGCTTGCGCCCGGCGCTCACGGCCTCGACCTCGGCTTTGGCGTCGTTGAACAACTGGTAGTACCCCTCCATGTCCGCGCACAGGTACCCGAGGTACGGGGGATCGTTGTCGAGGTGATCGAGGTCGCCCTCGTCACGCGACGCGCGGAACCTCGCGTGGGCTTGCACGAGCCGGAACTGCCCGAGGATCGTGCCGACCGCCCACAGCCTGTGGAACGCGTCCCACAGGCGGAAGTCCGAGAACGCCGTGTAGCAGCAGCTGACGAAGTCGTCGTTGTGATCCAGGAGCTTCTGCTGCAGGCGCTCGATGTACTCGAAGCGCTCGGGGGAGAAGTCGTCATCGCGCAGCGCCTTGATGAGGCGCGCCGCGAGCGCGTGGATGGTCACCGCGGTGTTCTCGAGCCCCCGGGAGAAGAGCGGGTCGATGAACCCGTTCGCGTGCAGCATCAGGCAGTAGCGGTCGCCGACGCAGGCGCTCGACGAGAATTGCAGGCGGTCGGTCCTGACCCAGTCGCGCACCGGCACAGCGTCCTTGAACTGCGCCCCGATGCTCGGGAACCGCGCGAGGAACTCGTCGAATTCCTGCTGCGCGGAGATGTCCGTTTTCGGGTAGACGCGCGGGTCGAGCTGCAGGCCGACGCTCACCAGGTTGTTGGTCGACCGCGGGTGGTTGTTGAACGGAATCACCCAGAGCCAGCCGCCCGCGAACATGTGGTGCAAGGTCCCCTCGTGCCAGCGCCAGCGCTGCCCCTTGACCTTGAAGATGTCGTCGAACGGCTTGACCCCGAGCATGTGCGTGTAGAGGCTGCGCGAGTGCGTCTTGAAGCGGCAGGGCTCTTCGCGGAGCTTGAACTTGGTCGCGAGCGGCGCGCGGGGGCCTCCGCAGTCGATCATGTACCGGCCGGTGAACCGTTCGCCCTGGGCGGTGGTCACCGCGACGCCGTCCTTGTCGGCGTGGTATTCGGTCACGTTCGTCTTCTGGCGGACCGTGCAGCCGTATTTGATGGCGGCTTGCAACAGGTAGGCGTCGACGTCTTGCCGGTAATAATGGCTCTCCGGCCCCCACGGCAGCTCGGGAATGACGCACTGCGTGAACTCCTTCGGGTCGTGCTCCTGGCCGGGCTTGTGGAACACGAAGCCGAAGTTGCGCTTGATGCCCGTGCTCGACGCGACGTAACGCTGCGTCGAATAGAACGACGTGATGCGGTCGAGCTCCGGAATGCCGTAGCGATCGGCGATGATGCGGTTCATCAGGGACGTCTCGGGGATCGACGATTCGCCGATCGTGAACCGCGGGTGCGACGACTCCTCGATGATCAGCACGCGAAACCGTTGCTTGGCCAGGATGGCCCCCATCTGGGTGCCGGACATGCCCGAGCCGAGGATGATCACGTCGAAGTGGTTGCTGTCGCACCCGTTCGCGGGGCTGTTCTGAGTCATGGGGGCACACTCTCCTTGTGAGATGGAACACATGGCCGCACGCGTCAGGCGTCAGGGCGCGTCGAGCGCGGCGCGCAGGCGCGACCGCGCGGCACGCGTGAGCGTGAGCAGATCGCCGAGCATGCTGGGCGCGTACCCCCCGCTGCCGATCGTGGGGCCGCTTCGCCCGACTTCGTACGCCCGCTCCGCCAATTTGAGGTGAGGCGCCCGGAAGCGCAGCAGGACCTCGAAGACCCGGTCGAGGGCCGCCAGCCCGGCCCCGACCTCGCCCCGCGCGCCGACCGCTTGCGCCTCGCCGAGCGCGCGGTCGACGAGCGCCGGCCCCCCGGCGAACCGGGCGTAGACCTTCCTGAACGCGGGAAGCACGTAGGGCAGGTACGTCTCCTTGAATTCTCGATAACCTTGGTGATCCGATTGCGAGCCCCACAGCACGTGCTCCAGCACGAAGAGGGGCATTTCCACGGCGCCGGGGCCGAGGTAGCTCTGGCCGCCGACTCGAATCGGTTCGTAGAACGGGCGGAGCTCGTCGTAGAAGACCTGTACCGAGATATAGCGGTAGGCGTAAACGATCGATTCGACCATTTTGTGGAGATAGTCCGCCAGCTCGTCGCACCCTTGCGCGAACGCCGGCGACCGCAGGGGCACGTCGGACAGCTCGACGGTCACCGCGATGGCCGCCTCGAGGGCCGCCATCGAGATGCGCACGCTCTCGAGCAGGTGCGCTTCGTCGCGCAGCCCGGTGTAGCTGCGCTGCGCGTCGGCCGCTGCGGGGTTCCAGACCGTCACGTGCAGGAGCGTCTCGCGCGGCGGCAGGTCGGTCGCGCGCGCCAGGTCGAGCAGCACCGGCTCGAGCCCGGGCACCACGTCCACGGGCTCGTGTCCGTGCCGCTTGAGCGACCCCAGGAAGAACCCGATGTCTCGCATCGCGGCGGCGGCTTCGACGAAGCCCCAGCCGGAGGGCACGCCGCGCGCCGGGAGGAACTCGCGCAACAGGCCGACGATGCCGGGCACGTCCTTTTTACGGTTCAGGCCAGGCAGTTGCAGAACGAGCGCCCGCGCCTGCAGCGGATCGCAGGCCGCCACCGCGGCGTGCGTGGCCGCGCACGCGCATACCCGGTCCAGGGTGCGCTCCACTACAGGATTTCCGGCGCGGCGAGCGTCGGCCCGGGCTGGCTGCGAGACAGTCCCGCGGCACCCTCGCGCAGCGACCGCAGGTAGTCGTAGTTTGTCGGCAGGCTCGTGCGCAGACGCTCGGCCTCGCGCCGGATGCGGGCGAACATCGCCTCGGCCTTGTCGATCGACTCCGGTCGGTGCCGCAAGAGCGGCAGCGACCGGTCGGGCAGTAGCCCCAAGCCGGCAAAGATGCAGTAGTAGTTTCCGTTCAACCAGAAGTTCTTGAATTCGTAGTCGAACGTTTCGTAGTACGTTGCATCGTCGAACGACGTGGTGGTCAGCGGCAGCCCTGCCTTGTAGCGCTCGACCTTCTCCTTGATGGCGTCCGAGAGCCGCAGGTCGTGCCGGTTCGCGAGCCAGAACGGCGTGTCGTCGCGCGACGAGGCGAAATAGTGCGCCTGGACGAAATCCCGGCAGTCGTCGAACATGTGGACGATCTCGGCGTTGAATGCGTTGGTCAACCGCGGGTCGAACGACGTATCGGGGAAGTGCTTCACGAGCTGGTAAAGCGCCGCGTAGATGAAGTAGATTCCCGTCGATTCCAGGGGCTCCAGAAAGCACGACGACAGCCCGATGGCGACGCAGTTGTTGACCCACGCCCGAGCGTTGCGCCCGACCCGGAACTTGATCTGGTTGAGCGGCTGATTGTCCGGGAGGCCCCAGAGGTCGAGGAAGTCGGCGGTGGCCTGGTCGCGCGAGGTGAACTTGCTCGAGAAGACGTAGCCGCTGCCGAACCGGCCCAGCATCGGAATCTTCCAGGTCCACCCCGAGTTCATGGCGATCGCGGAGGTGTACGGCTCGATCCCCACGCGCGCGTCGGCGTTGGGCACGGCGCTGGCGACCGCGCTGTCGCACAGCAGGTAATCGGACATGTCGATGAAGGGCTCCTTCAGGGCCTGGTTGATCAAGAGCCCCCGCATGCCGGAGCAGTCGATGAACAGGTCCGCCTCCAGCGTCCGCCCCTCCTTGGTGGACAGGCTGGAGATGTAGCCGCGGTCGTTCAGGCGAACCTCCACGACCTCGTCGACCACCTGTTTCACCCCGCGTTCGATGGCCCAGCGCTTCAAGAAGTCGGCCACCAGGTGCGCGTCGAAGTGCCACGCGTGGGACATCTGGCGGGTGCCGTCGGACAGGCACGGCGCCAGCTTGCCGTCGAGCGCCCCGGGCTGCGGGTAGCAGGCGTACTCCATCGGCTGCTGGAAGCCCAGTTCACGCTTGCGCAGCCAGTAGTGGGTAAGCGGCACGCCGTCGCAGTTCGGCACGCTGCCGAACAAATGGTAGAAGTGATCGTCGCGCGAGCGCTCGGGAGACTTCCTCCAGTTCACGAACTTGATGGCGGCCTTGAACGCGCCGTTCACCTGGGGCATCCACTCCCGCTCCGGTATCCCGAGGAAGTCGAAGAACACCTTCTGCAAACTCGGGATGGTCGCCTCGCCCACGCCGATCCGGGGGATCGCCGCAGACTCGATGAGCGTAATGTTCGTCTGCTGTTGGAGCGCCCGGACGAGGTACGAGGCGGCCATCCAGCCCGCGGTGCCGCCGCCCACGATGACGATATTCTTGATCGGGTTGCTCATGACACGCTTCTCATAGGATTTAAAACCTGAATGGAAAGTGCCGCCTTATCGAGCTGAATGCGACGCGCCGATCGCATCGGCGGCACACCGCGTAAAGGATGCCGCATCGACAGATTGACTTGCCGATGCGGCAATCGCCATTAGCGCATTGAGATGCTCGGACAATGTCAGCTTCCCGAGGCTTGCCATACCGTGCACGTCACTTCTGCGATACACGATAGCAGTGTTCACGATGGCATACCTCGCAAAATTTCATATCAATCTCAACTGATCCAGAGAAATGCTCAATCCTGGAATATATCGACGAATATTTTTCAGCAAACTATTTACTCGTTTTAAATAAATAAATTCACGTTTTCATTTAAAGCGCGCGCCTCGTCGCGCCGCGCCGGTCCCTTGCGCACGATCACGTCGTCGAGCACGAGCACGTCGATGCCGCTCGTCGCGAAGATCGCGATCGCATCCTCGACCGAGTGCGCGATCGGCTTGCCCATCACGTTGAAACTCGTATTGAGCAGGATCGGCACGCCGGTGATCGCGTGGAACGCCTCGATCAGCGCGTGGTAGCGCGGGTTCAGCTCGCGCTTGACCGTCTGCAGGCGCCCGGTGCCGTCGACGTGCACGACGCCCGGCACGCACGGCGCCATCTCGGGACGGAAACGCAGCGCGCGCTCCATGTACGGCGTATCGCACGCGTGCTCGAAATAGGCGTGCGCGTGCTCGGCGAGGATCGACGGCGCGAACGGCCGGAACTCCTCGCGGAACTTCACCTTCGCGTTGATCCGCTCCTTCACGTCCGGATCGCGCGGGTCGGCGAGGATCGAGCGGTTGCCAAGCGCGCGCGGGCCGAATTCCGCACGGCCCTGCACCCACGCGACGATCTTCCCTTCGCTCAGCTCGGTCGCGACGCGCCGGCACAGCTCGTCCGCATCGGGCGTGCGCTGCGCGTCGAAGCCGCCGTATTCGAGCAGCTTGTCGAGCGCGTCCGCCGACAGGCGGCTGCCGACGTACGGCGACTGCACCTCGGCGCGCGGCTGCCACTCGCCCGGATGATCCGCGTGATACGCGAGCCACGCCGCACCGACCGAATTGCCGTTGTCGGCCGGCGCGCAGAATACGTGGCTGCGGCGGAATGGCCCGCGGCCCGCGAGGCTGCCGACGTAGGCCGAGTTGAGCGCGCATCCGCCCGACAGCACGAGGTTGTCGGACAGGCCGCGCCGATGCGCGTTGGCCAGCAGTTCGTCGACGAATTCGCCGAACACGAGCTGCCCGGTGTACGCGAGATCGGCGAAAGCGAGCGCCGGCTGGCCGCGCGTGCGGCGCAGCTTCACGAGCTCGCCGATCGCGGCCGCGGCGCGGCGCCCTTCGCGGATGCGCAGGTCGTCCACGTCGAGCAGGCTGCGCAGCAGGCCGTAGTAGCGGTCGCTTTTCGCGCCATAAGGCGCGAGCCCCATCACCTTCCACTCCTCGCCGCCGATCGGGTCGAACCCGCACAGCTCGCAGAGCAGGCTGTAGTACTGGCCGAAGCTGCCTTGCGACGGCTTGGTCGAGATCTCGCGATGCACGCCGCGATCGAAATGGAACACCTTGCACGACGTCGATTCGCCGAGCCCGTCGATCACGACGCTGACCGCATCGGAGAACGTGCTGCCGAAACAGGCCGCCGCCGAGTGGGTCAGGTGGTGCTCGTATTCGCGATGGATCACGGGCCGGCGGCCGAACACGCGCTGCAGGTGCGCCTCGGTGTTGATGCCGTGACGCGGGTTCGCATAGCTCGCGATGCAGCGCAGCATGTCGAAATTGTCCGCGCCGATCTTGCGCCGGATCAGCCCCTTGAGCGGGCCGAACGAGAAGAAGTGCAGGCGCTTGAAGAACTTCTCGCGCCAGCTGCCGACGATCACGAATTCCGCGTCGGGCTCGCAGTATTCGCCGAGCAGCTTGCCGATGCGGATGAAGTCATCGGGCGGGCTGCACCACGCGCGCTTGTTCTGCAGATAGCGTTCCGCATCCTCGGCGAACACCAGCTGGCCGCGCGAGTCGACGATCGCGAGCGACGGATCGTGCGGACTCGTGCCGAGTCCGATGTAGTTGCGCTTCATCGTAAGGCCCTCGTGAAGGTTCGATGGCCGGCGTCCGCGCTCGCGGCCGCCGCCGGGAATCGGGTCAGTCGTGGTTGAACACGCCGCGGCTCAGGTCCGGCGGCTGCAGCCCGAAGGCGGCCGCGTTGTACGCGGAATCGAACGCGCGGTAGCGGCGGCCGTGCGACACGCGCTCGTACCACGGGATCTTGCGCTTCGTGACGCTCTGCTGGATCTGCATCCACTGCACGTAGGTATCGACGTCCACGCTTTGCGGGCACAGCGTGGACGCAAAGTCGTAGAGCGGCGCCGGGCTCAGGAAATCCTTGCCCGGCACGCCGAACCAGCGGTCCGCCACGGCCACGCTGCGCTTGGTGCGGTTCTTGACGGAATGGAACCAGTAGTACGGATTCCACAGCACGTCGCCGGGCTGCAGCACGGCTTCGTAGCGCGGGCAGAAGCGGAACAGCGGGCAGCGCTCGTGATCCGATTCGTCCTGCCAGTGCAGCGCGGTGACGGCATCCCCCGGCAGCAGCAGCGGATAGACGAGATAGAGGAAGGCCGGATCGACGAGGCTCCAGACCTTCACGCCCTCGAGCTGGTAGAACGTGTTCGCGATCTTGCCGAAGTGCGACGGGCTGCCCGCGCCGCCGTTCGAGATGAACAACTGCGACGAGATGCGCGTCATCTTCGTGTACGGCGCGAACGACGACGAGTACAGGTTCTGCTCGAGCTCGGGATGATCGACGAACAGCCGGTCGCTGTTGGCCAGATACGACTTGCCCTCGAGCAGTTCCGCGAGTGGGCCCTCGTAGTTCTCGCCGGTGTCGATGCGCATCATCGGCACGATGTCGTCGCCGTAGCGCTCGACGAGCGCGTCGAGATGGTAGGACGACGCGTCGTGGCCGACGTTCTCGATCACGACCGGATGCGGGCGGCGCACGTAGTTCTCGTGGAACGCCTCGGGCGAGATCGTGCGGAAATCGACGCGCGGCAGCGGCACGGCCGCCGCGACGGGATTCTCGCCGGCGATCGCCGCGAAGATCTCCTCGCAATCGGCGGCCATCTCCTCGCGTTCGTAGTGGTGATCCTGCAGGATCGTCCGCGCGAGCAGGCGCTGCTGGTAGCGATGCCGCGCCGCCTCGCACCGGTCGAGGCCGTGCACGGCCTGGCGCGGCTCGTATTCGGACAGGTGCGGCTGGGCGAGGATCTGGTCCAGCCGCGCGGGATCGATCGCCTGGCGCGCCTGCGCCAGGCGCGATCCGAGCGAACGCAGCAACAGCGACAACTCGGGTCGAACGTGGGTACGTGACTTGGTGGTCAGCACGATCTCCTCCTTCGTGACGGGCTTCAGGGCGGGGGCTTCAGGGCAAACCGTATGCAACCAGCCGCGCGGGATTCCCGCCGCCGCCGACGGGCACCACGATGTATTGCCGGTTGTGGGTGACGTAAGTCATCGGCGAGCCCGACGCGTTGCCGTACCGCATCGGCAATTCGAGCAGCGTCCGGCCGGTGCGCGGGTCGAGCGCCCACAGGTACGCGTCGTCGTTCTTGATCAGGTTCAGCGTGGTGGTGCGGCTCAACTGCGTCGGGTTCGCGGTCACGATCCCTTCCTGCGTGCCGAACAGCAGGCCGCTGGTCGCGATGAAGAAGCTGCGGCGATCCCACCCGAGCGGCCCGAGCCTGAGCCCCGCGAGTGCGGGATGGTCGACCGGGCCGCGGCCGACGGGGCGCATCCAGGCATGGTCGCCGGTGCGCATGTCGATTGCCGTCAGCCGGCCGTACGGCGGCTTCGAGATCGGCAGGCCGTCGGGCATCTTCAGCATCTTCGGCACGCCGGCATAGGTCTGCGTCGAGAACGGGAACAGCCCGATCACGGACGGCTTGGTCACCGACGGCACGTACAGGTAGCCCGTCTCGGGGCTGTACGCGGCGCCCGCCCAGCTGCTGCCGCCGACGTTGCCCGGCATCATCAGCGTGCCCTGCGTGCCGCCGCTGGACGTCTGGTCGACTGACGGCGGCGTGTAGAGCGGCCCGTGCACGTATTTCGCGACGGTGGCGCGCGCCTCGGCGCGCAGCGCCGGCGTGAAGTCGATCAGGTCGTCGTCGGTGACGCCCTGCCGGTCGAACGGCAACGGCCGGGTGGGCGTCGGCTGGGTGGGCGACACCGCCTCGGTGGGCAGCGTCGAGGGCGGCGCCGGCCGCTCGACGATCGGCCAGATCGGCTTGCCGCTGGTGCGGTCGAACACGTAGACGAAGCCCTGCTTCGAGACCTGCGCGACCGCCTTCACGAGCCGGCCGTCGTGCCGCACGTCGAACAGCGTCGGCGCCGCGGGCGGATCGTAGTCCCACAGGCCGTGGTGGATCAGCTGGTAGTTCCAGACCAGCTTGCCGGTGCGCCCGCGCAGCGCGAGCAGGCTGTCGCCGAACCAGCCGTCGCCGGCCCGCTTGCCGCCGTAGTAGTCGTTCGACGGCGTGCTGACCGGCAGGTAGACGATGCCGGACTCGCCGTCGCAGCTCATCGGCGCCCAGACGTTCGCGCCGCCGGTGTTCACGTTGTCGTTCGCGACCCAGGTGGACGCGCCCGTTTCGCCGTTCTCCGGCACCGTGTGGAAGGTCCACAGCAACTGGCCGGTGCGCGGGTCGAAGCCGCGCACGTCGCCCGGCGCCATCGGCTGCGCGAGCGGGAAATCGAGGATGTTCGAGCCGACGATCACGGCGCCGCCGCAGACGATCGGCGGCGAGCTCATGCCGTACAGCGTCTGCGACACGCTGCGACGCAGGTCCTGCTTCAGGTCGACCACGCCGCCGCTGCCGAACGTGCTGTCGGGCTTGCCGGTGCGCGCATCGAGCGCGATCAGCAGTGCGCTGCCGGTCGCGAAGAAGATTCGTTCGACGTCGCCGTGCTTCCAGTACGACACGCCGCGCTGGACGAAGCCGATATTCGGCGGATAGGCGAAGGTGGCGCCGTCGGCGGCCAGGTAGCTTTTCGGATTGAAGAGCCAGAGCGTCTTGCCGGTGGTCGCGTCGATCGCGGCGATCTGGCTGAGCGACGTGATCACGTAGAGCCGGCCGCCCGCCATCAGCGGCGTCGCCTCGTTCGCGTTCGGCCACAGTTTCATGCCGCCCGCGTTCGCCTGCGCGACGATCGCGTTGTCGGGCGACTCCCACACCCACTTCTGGACCACGCGACGGACGTTGCCCGGGTTGATCAGGTCGACCGGCAGGTATTTCGACGAGGCCTGATCGGCCGCGTAGTGCGGCCATTCGACCTCGCCTCCATAGCCGGGCTCCGCCTGCGACGCGCCGCTTGTCAGTGCGCCGCCGAGCAGCGCGAGCCGTATCGCGACGCCCGCAAGCGCCGATTTCGTTGCCATAGATGCCTCCTGAGGAGCCTCCACAGCCGGACGACGCACCCTGCGCCCGGCGACGGCGATCAGCCGTGTCGCGGGAAGCGGTTTCTCCAGCGCTGCCAGAGGATCGCCGCGCCGATCACCATGACGATGTCGTGTGCGACGGTGATGCCGACGAGGCCCCAATCGAGCGTGAATCCCATCACGTAGGCGAGCGGCACGCCCACCGGCCAGATCAGGATCATGCTGACCTTCATCGGGAATTGGGTGTCCTGCAGGCCGCGCAGCGCGCCCGTCAACGTGTTGCGCGCGGCATCGAAGATCTGTCCGATCGCGATCAGCACGAGGATGACGGACAGCGTGTGATAGATGCCCGCGTTCTCCGGCGTGTCGGCGACGAACACGCGCACGAACAGGCTCGGCATCAGCGCGAACGCGGCGAGCACGATCAGCGAATAGACCACGCCCATGCGCGTGTAGGCATCGCCCACCTGCTTCACGGCGCCGAGCCGCCCGCCGCCGAAGTGCCGGCTCGACACGACGGTGGCCGCCTGCGACAGCCCGACGATCGGGATCACGAGCAGCAGCAGGTAGCGCGTCGCGACCTGCTGCACGTTCAGCGCGGCGATGCCGAGCCAGCCGACCATGACCGTCGTCACGAAGAACGACAGGATCTCGTTGCCCATCTGCACCGAGATCGGAAACCCGACCTTGACGATGCGCGTCACCCCCTGCCTGACCGGCTCGCCGCGCATCGCCAGCAGTCCGTACGGACGATGGCTGCCATGGCTCAGCACGAAGCCGCCGAGCACCAGCGCCGCGACCCAGGCCGTGATCGACTGCGCCCACGCAAGACCGTCGAGGCCGAGCGCCGGCAAGCCGAGCTTGCCGAAGATCAGCAGGTAGCCGAGCAGCGTCGTCAGCAGCAGGCTGCACAGGCTGTAGAGCAGCACGAGCGCCTGCTTCAGGATGCCGAGCAGCAGTTGCACGCACACCGAGATGATGCCGACCGCCGGCAGCGAATAGACGTAGATGCGGAAGAAGCCGGTGCACGCGCTGACGAGCTCGGGCGGCTGGTGCAGCGCCGTGAGGATCGGGCCCATGAACAGCAGCGCGATGATGGTCGGCACGCAGAGCAGCATCGCGACCACGAGCGCCGCCGAGAACAGGTGGCCGATCCGCTCCGGCTCGCGCCCTTCTCCCTTCACGTGGCCGATCAGCGGGCTCAGCGCGAACAGCATGCCGAACACCACCGTCATCAGCAGCATCTGCACCGAGTTGATGAGCAGGCCGGCCGCGAACGTCGCGGCGTCGACGCGCGACAGCAGCAGGTTGCTGACGAAGCCGCCGATCATCACGACGAACTGCGAGATCATGATCGGCAGCGAGATCTTCAACGCCTCGCGCATCGTCGATTTCGGCAATGCGGCGGTGTTTTCGACTAAACCATCCATTATTTCGTTACCCTATCGAATACTTCCATGAGCGCCCCGGCGGGGGCTCAACGTAATGGCGCGTCACACTGGCGACGGATATCCGTCGAGAGCCCGCCGATACATGCGGTTCGTCCCCGGGGAGCACGATGCGTCGCGCGGCATGGGCGCCGACTGGTCCATACGGAATGTGACGCGACGGGTGACGTCTGGCTGAGCGATCCTAACTGAATCGCCCTGGATTGTGTCGGTCTGCCGACCTACTAAATTTAGCAGTTTGATGGCGCTTTGCCTTCCAAGGACAATGGGCCGTCTTTCGCTCCGCCCGCCCGTTCCCATCGGGCGACCTGGGCAGCATCAGCGCACATCGGCACGCGGCATCGCCGTTCACTCCTGCTGGCTCCGCGAATCCGGACGTCCGCGCGGGCGCCGCTGCGCGTGCGCTACCGTTCGTCCGCGTCGGCCGGGCACGGTGCACGGCCGCAAGGGTTCCGACATGCCAAGGAGATATCGTGCCCACCCTGGATGCAATGCTGAAGATGTCGTTTTATGTATCGCTCGTGCTGATCGTGCCGGGGCCCACGAATACGCTGCTGCTCTCGGCGGGCCTCAAGGCCGGCATTCGCGATACGTGGCCGCTGGTCGCCTCGGAGGCGGCAGGCTACGTCATCGCGATCTCGATATGGGGCTTCTTCCTGCATGCGCTCGCCGCCGGCAACAACTGGATGCTCATCGGCATCAAGCTGCTCAGCTCCGGATTCATCTTCTACCTTGCCGTGAAGATGTGGACCAAGGGCCCGAAGCTGCATGATCTCGCGCGAGGGCCGGTCAGCAGACGCGACCTTTTCTTTGCAACGCTGATGAACCCGAAGGCGCTGCTGTTCGCCAGCACGCTGTTCCCGCTCGCCGCGTTCCGCTCGGTCAGCCAGTTCGCCATCGCCATCGGGGTGTTTCTCGTGGTCCTGGTGCCGATCGGCGTCGGCTGGTCCAGCCTCGGCGGCCTGCTGACCTCGAATCGCAACTGGGCCGATCGCGCCTCGACGCTGCTGCGCTGCGCGTCGATCGTGCTGTTGATGTTCTCCGGCACGCTCGTGTATTCGGCATTCAATCGATGAGGCTGCACGCAGCGCGGCAGACGGCCGCCGCGCCGGCGGCCCAAAATCCAATCCAACGGGATGAAAGATCCGCGCTGTTACGAGTACACCGGCTTCCATGGCTTTCGACGGATCGCCTCCGGACCGCTTGCGGTCGTCGCGCTTGCCGCACGGCGCGTGATCGATAGCGGGGCGGCTGGAGCGATCCTGATCATCGACAACACGACCGGCCGCCCCATCGACATCGATCTCCGCGGCTCCGACCAAGACATTCGCGGCCGCTTCAGTGCGACAGCCTCGACATGGCGGGAGCGCGAGCGATCCGACAGCCAGCCGGGCGGCGCGGCCGACGCCGGGTTGCCGGCGGCGCCGGCCGCCGCGCTGCTCGGTGCGCGGCGCGGCCGCGGCCGGCCGAAGCTCGGCGTGGTGTCGCGCGAGGTCACGCTGCTGCCGCGTCAATGGGCGTGGCTGTCCGCGCAATCCGGCGGCGCGTCGGTCGCGCTGCGCAAGCTCGTCGAGGAGCGCATTCAGACGCGCGCCGCCATCGGCCTCACTCACGAAGCAAAGGCGCGCGCCTATCACTTCATGGCCGCGATCGCGGGCGACCTGGCCGGATTCGAGGAGGCCGTCCGCGCGCTGTTCGCCGACGACCGGCCGCGCCTGTCGAGGCTCATCGCGAATTGGCCGGCCGACGTGCGCGATCACGCCGCATCGCTGGCGCTCGGCGGACCGGGACGGCCGGCGCAAGGCGAGCCGTAAATCGTTGCAAGTCGGATGTGCTCGCGTGCTTCGGTCCGGCAGCCTCAAATCATTTCGTTCTTCGAACCTGTCGATGCGCCGAACGGCTCGGCCGGCCTGAACCGCGTCCCCTTTTTCTACGACATACATCCACGCGGCCCCATGTTTAACTCATGCCGAACCGGATCGGGCGCATTCCTGATCCGAGGGGCCGACGCCGCGATCGTCGAAGCGGAGCACCGCGCGCGCCCTCTCGGCTTCCAGGCCCGAACCGCGGTCCGATCGAACAGGCCCGGAGGCCGCGCGTCACCTGCCTCCGCGCCATACCTGGAGTGCAATTGTGCAACTTGATCGAAAGCGAATCCTCGTAACGGGCGGCGCCGGCTTCCTCGGTTCGCATCTGTGCGAGCGCCTGGTCGAACTCGGTCACGACGTGTTGTGCGTCGACAACTATTTCACCGGCACCAAGCAGAACGTGGCCGCGCTGCTCGGCAACCCGCGCTTCGAGGCGCTGCGCCACGACGTGACCTTTCCGTTGTACGTGGAGGTGGACGAGATCTACAACCTCGCCTGTCCGGCTTCGCCGATCCACTATCAGTTCGATCCCGTGCAGACCACCAAGACCAGCGTGATGGGCGCGATCAACATGCTGGGGCTCGCCAAGCGCACGCACGCGCGCGTGCTGCAAACCTCCACGAGCGAGGTGTACGGCGACCCCGACGTGCATCCGCAGCCGGAGAGTTACCGGGGCAACGTCAACCCGCTCGGGCCGCGCGCGTGCTACGACGAAGGCAAACGCTGCGCGGAGACCCTGTTCTTCGACTATCACCGCCAGCAAAACGTGCGAATCAAGGTGGTGCGCATCTTCAACACATACGGGCCGCGCATGCATCCCAACGACGGCCGCGTGGTGTCCAACTTCATCGTGCAGGCGCTGCGCGGCGAGGACATCACGCTGTACGGCGACGGCAGTCAGACCCGCGCGTTCTGCTACGTCGACGACATGGTCGAAGGTCTGATCCGGATGATGGCCACGCCCGCGGACGTCACCGGCCCGATCAATCTCGGCAATCCGCACGAGATCGCGGTCAGCGAGCTTGCGCAGATCATCCTGCGCCTGACCGGCTCGAAGTCGCGGATCGTCTTCCACCCGCTGCCGAAAGACGATCCGACGCAACGCTGCCCCGACATCGGCCTTGCACGCGCGCAGCTCGACTGGAAGCCGACGGTCGGGCTCGAAGCGGGGCTGCGGCGGACCATCGACTATTTCCGCTCGACGATGGCGACGTGACTTTGCATCGCACATGTCCCATTTTCCCGTGACAGACGCGACACGGCGTCCATGCTTCAATCTGGCCATACCGGTACACCATTGGCCGACATGAAGCTGCTCTCGTGTGCCACTGTCCATCAATCCGCGTTGCAAGCCGGATCACCGCGCATGGAACAACTCGAGTATCTGAAGCACGTCGAATCGAAGGCCCGAACCTACGCGACTTCCTTCCCCCGGCTGTTTACGCATGCCAAGGGCGTACGCATACGCGACGCCGAGGGTCGGGAATACATCGACTGCCTGTCCAATGCAGGGACGCTCGCGCTCGGGCACAACCACCCGGAAGTCAATGAAGCCGTGATGCGGTTTCTGACCTCCGATCAAATGCAGCAGGCACTCGACCTGGCGACACCGGCGAAGCACGCGTTCGTCGAACAGCTTTTCTCGCTCCTGCCCGGGAAAATCGCCGAGACCGCCAAGATCCAGTTTTGCAGCCCGAGCGGATCGGACGGCAACGAAGCGGCCGTCAAGCTGGCCAGGCACTATACGGGCCGCTCGACGATCATGGCGTTCCACGGCGCCTACCACGGCATGACGGCCGGCGCGCTCGCCGCATCGGGAAATCTCATGCCCAAATCGGCCGGCGGCAGCGGGCACGGCGTTCATTTCCTGCCTTACCCGTATGCGTTTCGCTGCCCGTTCGGCACCGACGGCTCGGCGACCGATCAGCTCAGCATCAACTACATTCGGACCGTGCTGTCCGATCCCGAGAGCGGGATCACGAAACCGGCGGCGATCATCGTCGAAGTCGTGCAAGGCGAAGGCGGCTGCATCCCCGCTTCCGACGCCTGGCTGATCGAGTTGCGCGAACTGACGCTGCGGCACGAAATCCCGCTGATCGTCGACGAAGTGCAGACCGGCCTCGGCCGAACCGGCGCCCTGTTCGCGATAGAGCATTCCGGCATCCGGCCGGACGTGCTGGTGTTGTCGAAGGCGATCGGCGGCGGCTACCCGATATCGGTGGTGGTCTACGACGAGCGCCTGGACACCTGGCCGCCCGGCTCGCACGCCGGCACCTTCCGGGGCAACCAGATTGCGATGGTGGCCGGCTTGTCGACCATGCGCATCATCGATCGAGACGGCCTGCCGGCGCACGCGGGCCGGGTCGGCACACTGCTGGTGGCGGGCCTCGAACGTATCGCCGAACGTTTCCCCTGCCTGGGCCAGATACGCGGCAAGGGCCTGATGATCGGCGTTGAAGTCGTCAAGCCCGGCACGCATGGCCAAACCGGCCCGACCGATGGGGCACTGGCAAAAGCCATCAAGCTGCATTGCCTGCACAACGGGCTCGTCATCGAAACCGGCGGCCGCAACGGCGCGGTACTCCGGTTCCTTCCGCCGCTGATCGTGTCGGAAGCGGACATCCACGAGATTCTCAACCGCTTCGAGCAAGCCGTGGAAACGGCCTGCCGCGCATAGGCGCACCGCGGCGCGACCCGTGAACACCAACCGGATCGGGTTTCGCCGCGATCCACGTTCAGATTCAGAAAAGGAACATCGACCATGCTGGGCATGACGGAACGCAAGCTGCTTGCCGAGGGGGCCTCGCCGTGGCTGCTGGAGCCGGCATCGAACGAGCGCGATATCGTGCGGGCGGTGAACGACAATCGAGCGGAGCTGGACGCCCGGCTGCTGGAGCATGGGGCGCTGCTGTTTCGCGGCTTCGACGTGTCATCCGTGGACGGATTCGAAGCGTTTGCGAACGCGATTTCGGCCCATAAGTCCGACTACGTCTATCGCTCCACGCCGCGCACGTCGATCGGCAACGGCATCTTCACCGCAACCGAATATCCGCCGAGCGAGACGATATCGCTTCATTGCGAAAACGCGTATCAACGCAACTGGCCGCTGAGAGTCGCATTCTGTTGCCTGACCGCGCCCACGGCCGGCGGCGAAACGCCGATCGCCGACATGCGCGAGGTGAGCCGCAGGATCGGGCCGCGCATCCTGGACGACTTCGAGGCGAAACAGGTCCGCTACGTCCGGCACTACCGGCGGCACGTCGACATTCCGTGGGAAACGGTCTTTCAGACCAGCGACCGCGGCCAGCTCGCGGCCTTCTGCGCGGACAACGACATCGAGCACGCATGGCTCGACGACGACACGCTACGCACCGCACAGATCAACCAGGGCGTCGCTTACCATCCTGTCACCCGCGACCGGGTGTTCTTCAATCAGGCCCATCTGTTCCACATCTCGAACCTGGACGCGTCGCTCGCCAGCTCGATCGTCAGCCTGTTCGGCAACGATCGGCTGCCGCGCAACGCCTTCTACGGCGACGGGAGTCCACTCGATCTCGCCGACATCGAGCAGATTCGCAACGCCTTCCGCGAATGCGCGATCGCATTTCCATGGCAACGCGGCGACGTGCTGCTCGTCGACAACATGCGATTCGCGCATGGCCGCAATCCGTTCGAAGGCGAGCGCAAGGTCGTCGTGTCGCTGCTGGACCCATACTCCCCTGCATAGAACACTTTCGCGAAACGTCTTGTCCGGCATTTACGGGGCAGACACCGGGTTCTCGCGGTGCTCTAATTTCCACAGGCGAAACACACTGACGTTCAATCATTCAATCGAAACGGAGGCGATGCGTTATCTCGTTCGCCACGCCGGATCTCAATCTGCTTCGCGCAGGACAGCCTGCCGTTGCCCATCGGAATGAACGCTAACCGGCCTCAAGGTGGCGTGCCTCCAAATCAATGCTCTGCAGACAACGAAGGTTTCGTATGCTTCCCGAAATGAAATTCAGGACTGTTACGGAATTATTGCAATTTCGCGGCCATGACACGCCGGAGAAAACGGCATTCATTTTTCTCGACAACGGCGAAGCGGAGCTGACCCGGCTGACGTTCGGCGACCTGGACAAGCGGGCCCGCGGCATCGCCGCCAGATTGCAGGGCATGGCGCAACCGGGCGATCGCGTGCTGCTGGTCTATCCGCCCGGGCTGGAATTCATCAGCGCATGGGCGGGATGCCTGTACGCCGGCCTGATCGGCGTGCCGGCCTATCCTCCGCGCAGGCATCGTCCGGCCGATCGTCTCAAGTCGATCGTCGCCGACGCCGGGCCGGTCGTCGCGCTGACCGACGCAGCCACGCTCGACGGCATCGCGCATCGCGAGGATGGCTATTCCGACACGCTGGAACTGAAGATCCTTGCGACGGATCAGGGGTTCGACGCACCGGCCGGGCAATGGCGCGCGCCGGACATCACGCCGCAGACGCTCGCGCTCCTGCAATACACGTCGGGCTCCACCGGCACGCCCAAAGGCGTGATGATCAGCCACGCGAACATCCTGAGCAACATGGCGGTCATCGCCGAGGCGAGCAATGCCGACGCGTCGACCGTGTTCGTGAGCTGGCTCCCCGTGTTTCACGACATGGGGTTCTTCGGGAAAGTGCTGCTGCCGATCCATCTCGGCGTGCTTTCGGTGCTGATGGCGCCGGCGGCTTTCGTGCAGAAGCCCATCCGCTGGCTGCAGGCGATCACGAAGTATCGCGGCACGCATTGCGCCGCGCCGGACTTTGCCTACGACCTGTGCGCGCGCAAGATTTCCGACGAAGCCAAGGCGCAGCTCGACTTGAGCAGCTGGCAGGTTGCCTTCAACGGCGCGGAGCCGGTGCGCGCCGACACGGTGGCGCGTTTTTCGCGCGCATTCGCGTCGTGCGGCTTCCACGCGCATACGATGCGCCCGGTCTACGGCATGGCCGAGGCGACGCTGTTCATCACCGGCCAGCCGGCGCGCTCGCTGCCGCTCGTGGCCGACTTCGACGCCGACGGCCTGGCCCAAGGCGTGGCGACGAAAAGCGCGGGCGGCAAGCCTCATGCGCTCGTCTCGTGCGGCCGGGTCTGGGCGGAGCACCGCCTGCGGATCGTGAACGCGGAGACCGGCCAGCCGTGCCCGCCGGGCCGGATCGGCGAAATCTGGGTGACCGGCCCGAGCGTCGGCGTCGGCTACTGGAACCGCCCCGAGGAAACGGAGCGCACCTTTCACGCGAGGCTGGACGGTGACGACGCGCGTTACCTGCGCACGGGCGATCTCGGCTTCGTCGACGGCGACGACCTCTTCGTCACCGGCCGCTTGAAAGACCTCATCATCATCGCCGGCCGCAATCACTACCCTCAGGATCTCGAACAATCCGCCGAGGGAAGCCACCCGGCGCTGGCGCCCAACGCGTCGGCGGCCTTCTCGATCACCGTCGACGACGTGGAGCGGGTCGTCATCGCGTGCGAAGTGCGCCGCGAAGCGCTCAACACGCTGAACGCCGAAGCCGTCGCCGCGGAGATCCGGCGCACGCTCGCCGAAGCGCATGACGTCGACCTGTATGCGGCGATCCTGTTGAAGCCCGCCACGATCCCGCGCACGTCCAGCGGAAAAATCCAGCGGAGCCGAACCCGGCAGGCATTCCTGAACGGACAAGGGCTCGCGATCGCGGGCGAGTGGCGGCGTGCGGTCTCCGCGGAATACGCGCCCCCCGCAACCGCTGCCGCACGCGGCACGCAGGCGCTGGTGCAATGGTTCGTCGAGCATGTCGCGCGCCTGTCGGGCATCGCGCCCGGCGATCTCGACCCCAACGCGCCGTTCAGCGCCTATGGGCTCGACTCGAAAGACGCCATCATGCTCACGGGCGAGTTGCAGGACTGGCTTGGGCAGCCGGTTTCCCCTACGGTCGTCTACGATTTTCCGAGTATTTCCCTGCTGGCGCGCCATTTGAGCGGCGGCGCGAATGCGCGCCCGGAAACGGCGCCCGCTTCCGCCGAAGCGCGCGCGGATATCGCCATCGTCGGCATCGGATGCCGCTTCCCCGGCGCCGATCATCCCGACGCGTTCTGGCAGCTTCTGCTGGAAGGCCGCGACGCGGTCGGCGCGTCGAACCCGCGCGCCGCCAACCTTCCGGCCACCGGACTGCTCGAGCAGGTCGACCAGTTCGATGCGGATTTCTTCGGCATCAGCGCCCGCGAAGCCGAGGCGATGGACCCGCAGCAGCGCCTGCTGCTCGAGGTCGCCTGGGAGACGTTCGAGCACGCGGGCATCGCACCCCGGAGTCTCGCCGGCGGACGCACCGCGGTCATCGTCGGCATCAGCAATACGGACTACGTCCGTCTGGCGCAGGAGGAAGCCGCGGACGTCGGCCCCTATGTCGCGACCGGCAATGCGCTGAGCGTCGCCGCCAACCGCATTTCCTACACGCTCGACCTGCGCGGCCCGAGCTGGGCGGTCGACACCGCGTGCTCGTCGTCGCTCGTCGCGGCTCATCAGGCGTGCCGCGCGCTGCAGCGCGGCGAGTGCGATGCGGCGCTCGCCGGCGGCGCCAACCTGATCCTGGCGCCGCAATTGAGCGCCTCCTTCACGCAATCGGGCATGCTGTCGTCGGACGGCCGATGCAAGGCGTTCGACGCGGCAGCCAACGGCTATGTGCGCGGCGAAGGCGTGGGCATGGTGCTGCTCAAGCGTCTCGACGATGCCGTCAGGGACGGCGACACCGTGTTCGCGGTGATCCGCGGCTCGGCGGTGAACCAGGACGGCCGCAGCAACGGCCTGACCGCGCCCAATGGTCCGGCCCAGCAGGCCGTGATCGACAGTGCGCTGCGCGATGCCGGCGTGCAGGCGCGGGACGTCGGCTTCGTCGAGGCGCACGGGACGGGAACGCCGCTTGGCGACCCCATCGAATTGAATTCGCTGACGGCGGTCCTGGGCGGATCGCGTCGCCCGGAAGATCTCTGCTGGATCGGTTCGGTCAAGACCAACATCGGCCATCTGGAATCGGCGGCGGGCATCGCCAGCCTGATCAAGACCGCGCTGGCGCTGCACCATCGCGCCATCCCGCCGAACCTCCATTTCCGGTCGCTCAATCCTCATATCGCGCTCGACGGCACGCCCTTCCGTATTCCGCAGCAGGTCACGCCCTGGCATGCGGAGCACGGGCCGCGCGTGGCCGGCGTGAGTTCGTTCGGCTTCGGCGGCACCAACGCGCACATGATCCTGTCCGAAGCGCCGCCGCGGCCCGGGGAGATCGAAGCCGATCCGGCGGCGCTCACGGCACCTGCGGCGCGCGTCGTGACGCTCTCCGCGCGCACGCCCGAAGCATTGCAGGCCCTGGCGGCGTCCTATGCCGCATATCTCGACGCCCATCCCGAGATCCGTTTGCGGGATGTCGCGTTCACGGCGAACACCGGGCGCACCCACTTCTCGCGGCGCGCCGCCGTCGTCGCGTCGAGTCTCGATGCGTTGCGTGCGCAACTGCATGGCGTTACGGCAAGCACAAGCGCCGAAACACCGCCTGCGGCGACGTTCCACTTTTGCGCGGACGATGGCGGCAGCGCCGACGCGGAGCGGCAATTGCGCGCGGCCAGCCCCGCGTTTCGCGCGCTGATGGACCGGCAACGCGAAGCGCCCGGGCTCGATACTCCCGAAGCACGGTTCACGGCATTCCAGCGTGCGCTCGCGCAATTGTGGATGTCCTTCGGCATCACGCCGCAAGCGGTTCGCAGCACCGGCGACGGGCATCGCGCCGCGGCCTCGTTTGCGGACGTGCCGCCGGCGCCGGACGGCGATGCGGCCGGAAGCATCGTGATCGAGATCGGCGCGCGCACGGCCGCGTGGGACACGATCCTGCACACGCTCGCCGAACTCTACGTGCGCGGCGCATCCATCGACTGGCATGCGGTCGAGCAGGACGACGCGCACCGGCGGCTCACGCTGCCGACCTACCCGTTCGAGCGTCGCGGCTTCTGGATACCCGCGCGCGAGCCCCGGCATCCGCTGCTCGGGCGCCTCAAGGAGCAGCACGCGCACACGCCCGGCACGTGGATCTGGGAGTCGCGCCTCGACGCGCCGGCCACCGCGTTTCTCGGCGGGCATCGCGTCAAGGGCGCGCCCGTCCTGCCCTATTCCGCCTATGTGGAAATGGCGCTGGCGGCCGCGTCGCAGATCGGTTCCGCCGGCCATGCGACGTTGAAGGACCTCGCGCTGCATGCGCCGTTGCCGCTGCATCCGCATGAATCGCGCACCGTGCAGACCGTGCTGAGCCGTCAGTCCGGGGGACCGTTTTCGTTTGCCGTCTATCACCGGATCGAGGACACGAGCGCCGCCGCGACATGGCAGATGTGCGCCAGTGCCGAAATTCACGAATCGGATTGGAGCCACGCATGAAATTCGGCCTGATGTTCTTCGCCAGCAGTGAAGAGGCGTTGTCCGGCAACAAGTACCGGCTCGTGATGGAAAGCGCCCGCTTCGCCGATGCGAACGGGTTTTCCAGCGTCTGGGTGCCGGAGCGCCATTTCACCGAATTCGGCTCGCTGTACCCCAATCCCGCCGTGCTGCACGCCGCGCTCGCCGCGTCCACCCAACGCGTGAGGCTGCTCGCGGGCAGCGTGGTCGGCGCGCTGCACAACCCGATCCGCATCGCGGAAGAGTGGTCGATGGTGGACAACCTGTCGAACGGCCGCGTGGGCGTTTCGTTCGCGTCCGGATGGAATCCTGACGATTTCGTGTTCGCCCCGGAAAAGTACGCGACGCGGCAGGACGAGATGCTGACCGCGATGCGCGCCGTTCAGCATCTGTGGCGCGGCGGCACGCTGGATGCGCGCAACGGCGTCGGCAAGCCGGTGCAGCTGCGCATCTACCCGACGCCGGTGCAGCCGGAGCTGCCCATCTGGGTGACCGCGGCCAGCAACCCGCAGACCTTCGTCCTCGCCGGCGAAGTCGGCGCCAACCTGCTGACCCACGTGCTCGACCAGGATCGGGATCAGCTCGCCCACAAGATCGCGCTCTACCGCGACGCGCGCGCGAAGCATGGCTTCGACCCGGCGGCGGGCACCGTCTCCGTGATGCTGCACACGTTCGTCGGCGCGGACCCGGCGCAGGTGCGCGAGCAGGCGCGCGCGCCGTTCTGCAACTACATCCGCAGCAATATCGGCCTGCTGAACGGGCTGGCGCAAAGCCGCGGCCAGTCGGTGGACGTGCGCGCGATGGGCGCGCGCGAGCTGGACGAGTTCGTCGAGTTTCTCTACGAACGCTTCGCGCAATCGCGCGGCCTCATCGGCACCCCGGAAACCTGCGTCGAGCTGGTGCGGGACCTGGAATCGATCGGCGTGGATGAAGTGGCCTGCCTGCTCGATTTCGGTCCGCCGGTCGAGCTGATCCTCGGCAATCTGCCGCAGTTGCGCCGGCTGCGGGAGATGTGCGCATCCAGGCCGTCCGCCGCGCCACGGCGATTCGACGCCGCTTCGGTGCAGGCCCGCTGCACCGAAACGGCATCGGGCGCGGACTTCAATGGCGAAATCCGCCAACACGGCGTTCAGATCGACGGCGTGTTCGACGCGATCCGGCAGATCTGGCGTACCGCCGGCGAGGCGCTGGGGAAAATCAGCCTGCCCGCCGATGCGCCGGCGTCGTCGCAATACCACGTGCATCCCGCTTTCCTCGACGCGTGCAGCCGCGTGCTCGCCGCCGCGATCGACGCGGATGCGCTGAACGAGGGCGGCATGTACCTGCCCAGTTCGATCGGCGCGGTGCGCGTGCATCAGCCGCCGTCGTCGGCCGACGCGTGGAGTCATGCCACGCTGCGCAAGCCGGTCGGGCAAGATGCGCTGGAGGGCGATATCCGCGTCTATGACCTCGCCGGACGACTGCTGATCGAGATCGACGCGCTGCGGCTGCAGCACGTGCGTTCCGCGCAAACCGTCGGGCGGCAAGAGGTCGCCCCGCTGCTGTATCAGCGCGTCTGGCGACCGTCGAGCGGCGACGCGGCAACCGGCCGCTCGGCGCATGGCGAGTGGCTGATTCTCGCGGACCGCGGCGGCGTCGGCGCGCAAGTGGCGGCGCTGCTGGAAAGCGCGGGCGATACGTGCGCGCTGTACTTCGCGGACGCGACGCCGCGCCTGCCCGCGCTCGACCGGCCGCTGAAGGGCGTCATCCACCTGTGGAGCCTCGATCTCGAGCCGTCCGACATCGCGGCGAGACGGCATGCCAGCACGAGCGTGCTGCAACTGGTCAGGGCGCTTGCGTCACGCGCCCCGTCGGCCGGGCAGGCGCGTCTGTGGCTGGTGACGTCGGGCGCGATGAACGTGCTGGAAGGCGAATCGACGGCCGTCGCGCAGGCGCCCCTGTGGGGACTGGGCCGGGCGATCGCCGTCGAGCATGCCGCGCTGTGGGGCGGGCTCGTCGACCTCGATCCCGCGCAGCCGTCCGCGGCGCACGTCGTGCAAGCGGTTCGGGCCGGCGGCCGTGAAGACATGATCGCGTATCGCCGCGACCAGCGCTACGTCGCGCGCATCGCCCGCGACAATCGCGAATTCGTCAGTCACCGCCCGATCAGGTTCCACGGCGACACGACCTATCTGGTGACCGGCGGGCTCGGCGGGCTCGGCCTGCGGCTCGCGTCCTGGCTCGCCGCCAACGGCGCCGGCAAGATCGCGCTGCTCGGGCGCGGCGAGCCGTCCCCCGCGGCCGAAAAAATCCTGCGCACGCTCGACGCCCGGGTCATTCGCGCCGATCTGTCGCGTCGTGAGGACGTCGCCGCAGCCATCGGCGAAATCGCACGCTCGATGCCGCCGCTCAAGGGCGTCTTCCACCTCGCCGGCACGCTCGACGATGCGCTGCTGACGCGCCAGGACGGCGATGCCTTCCATCGCGCCGGCAGCGGCAAGGCCGACGGAGCCTGGTATCTGCACGAGCTGACGGCCGACCTGCCGCTCGACCATTTCGTGCTGTTCTCGTCGATGGCCGCGCTGCTCACCATGCCGGGCCAGGGTAATTACGCCGCGGCGAACGGCTTCCTCGACGCCCTCGCGCATCATCGGCGCGCGCACGGAAAACCGGGCCTCAGCGTCAATTGGGGGCCGTGGGCGGAGATCGGCCACGCCGCCACCGACTATGGGCGGCGCGCCCACGAGCAACTGGCCGGGCTCGGCGTCGGCACGCTGTCGCCCGAACTGGCGATCGCGGCGCTGGAGCGGCTGATGGCGTCCGGCGTCGTCCAGTCCGGGGTGGCCCGGATCGACTGGCCGACCTTGTTCCGGGTCGATGCGCCGGCCGCCGGGTCGGCGCTGTTTTCCGAACTGGCGCAACCGGCCGCCCAGCCGGCGCAGCAAGAGACCGAACTGCTGCGCCAGCTCCGTTCGTGCGCGCCGCGCGAGCGGATCGAGCTCGTCACCGGCACGCTCGCGCAGATGCTGGCCAAGACCCTTCGCCTCTCCGGCGCCGACGCCATCGCGCCCGAGCAATCGCTGTTCGATCTCGGCCTGAATTCCCTGATCGCGCTCGAACTGACCGACAGCCTCACCAAGGTGTTCGGAAAACCGTTTCGCGCCACGCTGCTGTTTTCCTATCCGAACCTGCAGACGCTCGCCCAATACGTGCTCAACGAACTGTCGCCGTCGCTTCCTGCGCCCGTCGTCGACGAAGCATCCGATGACCTCGACGAGGACGACCTTTCCGAACTGATCGCCCAGGAGATCGGCGCACAATGAACGCCAAGGCCACTCAAGCACTGAAAGCCGCGCTCGACGAACTGCGCCTGCGGCGCGCGGAAATCGCGGCGCTGCGTTCGGACCGCAACGAGCCGATCGCCGTCATCGGCATGGCTTGCCGCTTTCCCGGCAGCAGCGATACGCCGGCCGCGTTCTGGCAACTGCTCGACCACGCGCGCGACGCCGTCACCGAAGTGCCGCGCGAACGCTGGGACATCGACCGCTATTACGACCCGGACCCGGCCGCGCCCGGCAAGATGGCGACCCGCCACGGCGCCTTCATCGAACGCGTGGATCAATTCGACGCGGCGTTCTTCGGGATCGCGCCGCGCGAGGCCACCTACCTCGATCCGCAGCAAAGGCTGCTGCTCGAAGTGGCCTGGGAAGCGCTCGAAAACGCCCATCTCGCGCCCGAGCGCTTCAGGCAGTCCGCCACGGGCGTATACGTCGGCATCACCTGCTTCGACCATGCCATTCAGGTGTCCAATGCGTCGACGCCGTCGAGCAGCTACGCCGGCACCGGCAGCGCGCTGAACATGGCCGCGGGCCGGTTGTCGTTCGTGCTGGGCCTCACCGGCCCGAGCATGGCGATCGACACCGCGTGCTCGTCGTCGCTGGTCTGCCTGCACCTCGCGTGCGAAAGCCTGCGCTCGCGCGAAACCAGCATGGCGCTCGCGGGCGGCGTCAATCTCATGCTCTCGCCCGAGGTCATGGTCAGCTTCTCGCAGGCGCGCATGCTGTCGCCGGACGGGCGCTGCAAGACCTTCGACGCGGCGGCGGACGGCTACGTGCGCGGCGAAGGCTGCGGCATGGTGGTGCTCAAGCGCCTCGCCGACGCGCTCGCCGACGGCGACCGGGTGCTCGGCATCGTGCGCGGCACGGCGGTCGACCAGGGCGGCGCGGGCGGCGGGCTGACGGTGCCGAGCCGCGATTCGCAGGAGCGCGTGATCCGCCGCGCGCTGAACCAGGCCGGCGTCGCGCCCGGCGACGTCTCGTATGTCGAGGCCCACGGCACCGGGACGTCCCTCGGCGACCCGATCGAGGTCGAGGCGCTGGCCGGCGTCTATGGCCCCGGGCGCGCGGCCTCCGAGCCGCTCGTGATCGGCTCGGTCAAGACCAACATCGGGCATCTGGAATCGGCCTCCGGCATCGCCGGGCTGATCAAGGTGCTGCTGTCGTTCGAACACGGCAGGATTCCTGCGCATCTGCATTTCACGCAACCCAATCCGCATACGCCGTGGCAGGACATCCCGATCCGCGTCGCGGCCGATCCGGTCGCGTGGCCGCGCGGGGAGCGCCGGCGCGTCGCCGGGTTGAGCGCGTTCGGCTTCAGCGGCACCAATGCCCACGCGATCGTCGAGGAACCGCCGGTCGCGCCGGCGCACGATGCGCAGCGTTCGCTGCTGCTGCTATCGGCCAGGTCCGAAGCGGCGCTGACGGCGCTCGCGCAACGCTACGAGCGCGCGATCGCCGGCGCGCCGCCGCACGAGCTGGCCGCGATCTGCCGCGCCGCCGCCGTGGGACGGAGCCACTATCCGTTTCGCGCGGCCTATGCGTCGGGCGTGCGGGAACCGGCGACGACTTCGGCGCGCGCGGGCAAGGCCTCGCGCATGGGCTTCATGTTCGCGTCGCTGGACACCGGCGTCGCGCGCGAGCTGCACGCGTCGGAACCGCATTTCCGCGCAGCCTTCGAACGTTGCTCGGTGCCGCTGTCGGCGCTCGATACCGATGCGGGCCGCTTCGCGGTCCACTTCGCGTGGGCGGAACTGTGGAACGCATGGGGCATCCGTCCCTCCGTCGTGTCGGGCCATGGCGTCGGCGAATATGTCGCGGCCTGCGTGGCGGGTGTCGTGAGCCTTGCCGACGCGCTGCGCCTCGTGGCCGCCCGGTCCGATGCCGACGCGTTGCGCGCCGCGCTGCAGGACATGGCGCTCGCACGGCCGTCGGTCCGCCTGATTTCCGGCAGTGTCGGCACCGAGGTGACCGACGAGGTCACGCATCCGCAGTACTGGCTGCAGTTGACCGGGCGGCCGGATCAGGCCGACGCGCCGCACACGCCGGACGGGCTCGCCGACGGCTGGCTGCCGCCGCCATGCGCCGGCCACGCACTGGAGCGCGCGCTCGCGGCCCTGTACGTGCAGGGCTGGCAGTTCGACTGGAACGCGTTGTTCCCGGGGTCCGCCCAGCCCGCCACGACCTTGCCGAACTACCCGTTCGAGCGCCAGCGCTTCAGTCTCGAGAAAAACCGCTCGCCCGTCGTCGGCATGGATGCCGGCAGCATCGAGGAAGCATCGCGGCGCCTCAGAACGTCCGGCAAGTATTCGGAGGAAGTGCTGAACGCATTCCCGGAACTGCTTCAGACCGCGTTCGCCCCCGCCGAAACCGCCGCCCCGGACGCAAACCCGCTCTATCACGTGGTGTGGGAGCAGCAAGCCGCGTTGCCGGCGGCCCGGTTCGCCGCCGACGCATCGCCGTGGCTGATCTTCGCGGACGAGAGCGGCGCAGGCGACCGGTTCGCGGCCCTGCTGCGCGCGCGCGGCGCATCCTGCGCGCTGGTCCGCGCCGGCCGCGACTATCGCGCACCCGCGGAAGCAGATGCGGCCTGGCAAGTCGCGCCCGAGCAGCCGGACCATTTCGTCCGCCTGCTGAAGGAGGCCGCCGCGCCCGGGCAGCGCATCGTCTTCTTGTGGGCGCTGGACGAAACCGTCGGCGCGTCGCGCATGTCCACGGCGCTGCTGCATCTCGTGCGCGCGCTGGGCAGCGGCGAGCGCGACTGGGCGGCGTCGGCCCGGCCCAGGATCTGGGTGGTCACGCGCGACGCGGTGGAAGCCGGCGAAGCGCCCCGTGTATCGGGACTCGCGCAGGCTGCGCTGGCGGGCCTGGCGCGGGGTGCGATGATCGAGCATCCGGAATGGTTCGGCACCGCGATCGATCTCGATCCGGCCGCGCCGGAGGACGAGACGCAGGCGCTGCTTCACGAGGTGCTCGGCGAGAGCCGCGAAGAACAGGTGGCCTTGCGGCAAGGCGCGCGCTACGTCGCGCGCCTGAGCCCGCTCGCGCAAGCCGAAACGGCCGCGCTGCCGGTCGACCCGGAAGCGGCCTACCTGATCACCGGCGGGTTCGGCGCGCTCGGGCTGCACACCGCCAGGTGGCTGGCGGCGCACGGCGCAGGCACGCTGATCCTGGTCGGCCGGCAAGGGGCCGCGAGCGACGAGAGCCAGCGGGCGATCGCCGAGCTGCGCGAGCGGAACGTGACCGTCCGTTGCGAGCGCCTCGACATCACCGACCCGGCGGCCGTCGCGGATTGCTTCGCCGCGCTCCGGCGCGAACGCGTGCCGCTGCGGGGCATCGTGCATGCGGCCGGCATCGTCGGCTACAAGCCGATCATGCAGGTCGAGCGCGAGGAACTGGAAGCCGTCCTGCAACCGAAGGTCGCCGGCGCATGGCTGCTCCATCAGCACAGCGAACCGTTCCCGCTCGACTTCTTCATCCTGTTTTCGTCGATCGCGTCCGCGTGGGGCTCGCGCGACCAGGCGCACTACAGCGCCGCGAACCGCTTCCTCGACGCGCTCGCGCATCATCGCCGCCATCTGGGCCTGCCGGCCTCGAGCGTGAACTGGGGGCCGTGGGCGCAGGGCGGCATGACCTTCCCCGAGGCCGAAGCGCTGCTGCGGCGCGTCGGCATCCGGTCGCTGGCGGCGGATCGCGCGCTCGACGTGCTCGATCATCTCCCCGCCGTGCCCCAGGTGGCGGTCGTCGACATCGACCTCGCGCTGTTCCAGGGCTCCTACGAGGCGCGCGGACCGAAGCCCTTCCTCGACCGCGTGCGGGTCGACGCAACCCCGCCGAGCGCGCCGGCGATGCCCGCGCTGAGCGACAAATCCCCCCGCGAGCGCAAGCGCCTGCTGGCGGACGCCATCGACCGCGCGGTTGCGCAGGTGCTCGGCTTCGGCTCGGCGACGCCGGACCGCGACCGCGGATTCTTCGAGATGGGCATGGATTCGCTGATGGCGGTGGACCTGCGCGCGCACCTCGAAAAAGCGCTCGGCGCGCCGTTGTCGGTCGCGCTGCTGTTCGATCATCCGACGGTCAACGCCCTCGCGGATTTCCTGGCGGAGCAGTCGTCCGCCACGGCGCCGGACGCGACCGCCGCGCCCACTGCGCCGGCGCAGGCCGTCTCGCCGCGGCCGGCCGCGCCCGCCGTTGCGACACGCGAGGCCGGCACGCAGGAGCCGATCGCGATCGTCGGCATGAGCTGCCGCTTTCCGGGCGCCGCGCACGATCTCGACGCCTATTGGCAGTTGCTGAACGACGGGGTGGACGCGATTTCCGAAGTGCCGCGCGAGCGCTGGGACATCGACGCGTACTACGATCCCGATCCCGAAGCGCCGGGGCGCATGTATTGCCGCTTCGGCGGCTTTCTCGACGGCGTCGACCAGTTCGATCCGGCGTTTTTCCGCATCACGCCGCGCGAAGCGGCCGCGATGGACCCGCAGCAGCGCCTGCTGCTCGAAGTCAGTCACGAAGCGCTGGAGCATGCCGGCATTCCCGTCGACAGCCTGAAGGGCAGCCGCACCGGCGTGTTCGTCGGCATCACCACCAACGATTACGCGAATCTGCAGCTTCGCAACGGCGGCGGCAGCGGCATCGACGGCTATTTCTTCACCGGCAATCCGCTCAACACGGCGGCCGGCCGCATCTCCTACGGGCTGGGCCTGCAAGGCCCGAGCATGGCGATCGACACCGCCTGCTCGTCGTCGCTCACCGCGATCCATACCGCGAGCCAGAACCTGCGCACTGGCGAGTGCGATCTCGCCATCGCGGGCGGCGTCAATCTGATTCTTTCGCCGGACAACTCGATCGCCGTGTCGCGCACGCGGGCGCTGGCCCCGGACGGCCGCTGCAAGACCTTCGACGCGGCGGCGGACGGCTTCGTGCGCAGCGAAGGCTGCGGCGCGCTCGTGCTCAAGCGGCTGTCCGATGCGCTCGCCGCGGGCGATCGCGTGCTGGCCGTGCTGCGCGGTTCGGCCGTCAACCACGACGGTGCGTCGAGCGGCTTTACCGCGCCGAACGGGCGCGCGCAGGAAGAAGTGATCCGCAAGGCGCTGGGCGGGATTCCCGCCGCGTCCGTCGATTACGTGGAAGCGCACGGCACCGGCACCGCACTGGGCGATCCGATCGAGGTGCAGGCGCTGGCGACGGTATTCGGCGCCGGCCGCGACGCGGGCAGGCCGCTGCGCGTCGGCTCGGTGAAAACCAACATCGGCCACACGGAATCCGCCGCCGGCATCGCGGGGGTCATCAAGGTCGTGCTGTCGCTCAACCACGAGCGCATTCCCGCCCACCTGCATTTCCGCCACCCGAGCCCGCTGGTGCGCTGGGACGAGCTGCCGATCGAGATCTGCGCCGAGGCGAGCGCGTGGCCGCGCGGCGCGCAGCCACGGCGAGCCGGCGTCAGCGCGTTCGGCGCGAGCGGCACCAACGCGCACCTGGTGCTGGAGGAAGCGCCCGCGCCGGCGCGGCAGGCGACGCCGTCGAGGCACAACGTGCATCCGCTCGTCCTGTCGGCCAAGACGCCGGCGGCATTGCGCGAGCTTGCCGCGCGCTATCAGCGGCGGCTCGAAGCCGAACCCGGTCTCGATATCGCGGCCGTGGCGTATTCGGCGTCGACCGGCCGCTCGCATTTCGCGCATCGGCTGGCGCTGCCGGTGTCGTCGCTCGAGGACGCCGTCGAAAAGCTGCGCGCGTTCCACGCGAAAGAGCCCGCCGCCGCGACGCAGCCCGCGCCCCGCGTGAAGATGGCGTTCCTGTTCACCGGCCAGGGTTCGCAATACGCCGGCATGGGCCGCCGCCTGTACGACGCGTATCCGGTGTTCCGCGACGCGATCGACCGCTGCCGCGCGGTGGCCGACGCGCTGCTCGACAAGCCGTTGCTCGAGGTGCTGTCCGCCCGCAACGAGGACATTCACCAGACCGGCTACAGCCAGCCTGCGCTGTTCTCGCTGCAGTACGCGCTCACCACGTTGCTGGCGTCGTTCGGCGTGACGCCCGACGCCGTGATGGGACACAGCGTCGGCGAGTACGCGGCGGCCTGCGCGGCCGGCATCTTCTCGCCGGAAGACGGCCTGCGGCTGATCGCCGAACGCGGCCGGCTGATGCAGGCGCTGCCCCGCGACGGCGAGATGGCGGCCATTTTCGCGGACCTCGCCACGGTCGAGCGCGCGATCGAAGCCTATCCGCACGAGGTGGCGGTGGCTGCCGTCAACGGCCCGGCCAGCATCGTGATCTCCGGCAAGCGCGAGCGCATCGCGATGCTCGTCGACGCGTTCGCCGCGCAAGACATCCGGTCCGTGCCGCTCAATACGTCGCACGCGTTCCACTCGCCGCTGCTCGAGCCGATGCTGGACGAGTTCCAGGCCGCGGCGAAAGCGGTGCGCGTCGCGCGCCCGGCGATCCCGTTCTATTCCAATCTCACGGGCGCCGTGATGGACGAGGCGCCCACCGACGCGTACTGGCGCCGTCACTGCCGGGAGCCGGTGCAGTTCGCGAGCAGCGTCGAACGCCTTGTCGAGGCCGGATTCAACCTGCTGGTCGAAATCGGCCCCAAGCCGGTGCTCGTCAACCTGGCGCGCGCCTGCTGCGCGCCGGACGCCGGCATCCAGTTCCTCGGCTTGCAGCGGCCGCAAGTGGAGCAGCAAGCCCTGGTCGAAGCGCTGTCGAGTCTTTACGCCCACGGCGTCGACGTCGATTGGGCCTCAACCGAAACACCCGCGCTCACGCGCGTCGCATTGCCGTCCTATCCCTTCCAACGCAGTCGTACCTGGTTCCAGAAAGCGGACACGTCCATGACCCAGACAAGCGCACTTCCCATCGCCGCAACGCCGACGCACAACCGTAGCGGCGAGGTTCTCGAATGGCTTCGCGGCAAGATCGGCGAATTGATCCAGGCCGATCCCTCCACCATCAACATCGACCTGCCCTTCCTGGAAATGGGCGCCGACTCGATCGTGCTGATCGAGGCGATCCGGCACATCGAGAAGCAGTACGGCGTGAAGCTGGTGATGCGCCGCTTCTTCGAAGACCTGGCGACGGTGCAGGCGCTGGCCGAGTACGTCGCCGACAACCTGCCGGCGGAGGACGCGCCGCCCCCGGCAGCGGCCGAACCGTCCGCAACGGCGGCCGCGCCGCGCCTTACGGCCGTGCCTGCGCCGCTCGCCGCCGCCCCGGCTGCCTCGGTGGAATGGGTCGCGGCCGAAGGCGGCTCCACGGTCGAGCGGGTGTTGCGCGAACAGAATCAACTGCTGTCCCACGTCATGAGCCAGCAGATGGAGCTGCTGCGCACGTCGCTGACCGGCCATGCCGACGGTCGGCCGACGGTCGCCGCGCAAGCCGTCGCGAGCGTCGCGCCGAAGGCCGCCGTTGCGGTCCATTCAGTTGCGCCCGCAACGAAACCCGCGCCTGCGGCTGCGCCTGCCGCGGACGATCAGCCCCGCAAGCCCATGATGCCGTGGGGCAGCCCGGTCGAACAGCGGGCGCGCGGGCTGTCCGCCGTGCAGCAGGAGCATCTCGAAGCGCTGATCGTGCGCTACACCACGCGCACCCGGAAATCGAAGGAGTCGGTGCAGGCTTCGCGCTCGGTGCTGGCCGACAGCCGCGCGACGGTGGGCTTCCGCTTCTCGACCAAGGAGATGCTGTATCCGATCGTCGGCGATCGCGCGGCCGGTTCGCGGCTGTGGGATATCGACGGCAACGAGTACATCGATTTCACGATGGGCTTCGGCGTGCACCTGTTCGGCCACACGCCGGAATTCATCCAGCAGCAGGTCACCCGCGAATGGCAGCGTCCGCTCGAACTGGGCGCGCGCTCCAGCCTCGTCGGCGAAGTGGCCGCGCGCTTCGCCCGCGTCACCGGCCTCGATCGCGTCGCCTTCTCGAACACCGGCACCGAGGCGGTGATGACCGCCATGCGGCTCGCGCGCGCCGTGACCGGGCGCGACAAGATCGTGATGTTCACGCATTCCTATCACGGCCATGCCGACGGCACGCTCGCCGCGGCGAACGCGGAAGGCGTGACGGAAGCCATGGCCCCCGGCGTGCCGTTCGGCTCGGTCGAGAACATGGTCCTGCTCGACTACGGCAGCGACGCCGCGCTCGAGACCATCCGCGGCATGGCGTCGACGATCGCCGCCGTGCTGGTGGAGCCGGTGCAGAGCCGCAACCCGTCGCTGCAGCCCGTCGCATTCCTCAAGGAGCTGCGCCGCATCACCGAGGAGGCCGGGGCCGCGCTGATCTTCGACGAAATGATCACCGGCTTTCGCGTCCATCCGGGCGGCTCGCAGGCCATGTTCGGCATTCGGGCCGATCTCGCAACCTACGGCAAGATCATCGGCGGCGGCCTGCCGCTGGGCGTGATCGCCGGCTCGCGACGCTTCATGGACGCGATCGACGGCGGCATGTGGACCTACGGCGACCACTCGTTCCCCGCCGCGGACCGCACGGCGTTCGGCGGCACCTTCTGCCAGTATCCGCTCGCCATGTCGGCCGCGCTGGCCGTGCTGGAGAAGATCGAGCAGGAAGGTCCGGCGCTGCAGGCCACGCTCAACGAACGGACCGCGCAAATCGCCGCCACGCTGAACGCGTTCTTCGCGGAGGCCGAGGCGCCGATCAAGGTCACGTGGTTCGGCTCGATGTTCCGCTTCGAATTCACCGAGAACCTCGACCTGTTCTTCTATCACATGCTCGAAAAGGGCATCTACATCTGGGAATGGCGCACCTGCTTCCTGTCCACCGCGCATACGGACGCCGATGTCGACCGCTTCATCCGCGCGGTGAAGGACAGCGTCGCCGACCTGCGCCGGGGCGGCTTCATCCGGCCTCATTCGAAGCACGGCACGGTTGCCGCGCTGAGCGAAGCGCAGCGGCAGTTGTGGGTCCTGTCGGAAGTCGACCCTGAAGGATCGCTGGCCTACAACGTCAACACCACCCTCGAACTGAACGGCCGGCTCGACGAGGCCGCGATGCGCGCGGCCGTCCAGGGCCTCGTCGATCGGCACGAGGCGCTGCGCACCACGCTGACGCCGGACGGGTCGGGCCAGATCGTGCATCCGTCGCTGACGCTCCAGATCCCGTTGATCGACACGGACCAGGACGCGTGGCGGGATCAGGAAAGCCGCCAGCCGTTCGACCTGGTGAACGGCCCGCTCTTTCGCGCCGCGCTCGTGCGCCTGAGCAGCGAGCGCCACCTGCTGGTGATGACGGCCCATCACATCATCTGCGACGGCTCCACGTTCGGCATCCTGCTCGAGGATCTGGCGCGGGCTTATGCCGGCGCGGCGCCGGCCGCGGCGCCGCTGCAGTTCCGCGAGTACCTGAAGCAGATCGACGGCCAGCGCCACAGCCCGGAAGCGAAGGCGAACCGCGAGTACTGGCTGGCGCAATGCGCGGGCCACGCCGAACCGCTGAATCTTCCGGTGGACTACCCCCGGCCCGCGGTGAAGACGTTTCACGGCGAGCGCGTGTCCCTGCATCTGAGCGCGGAGGAGGCCGCGTCGCTGCGCGCCGCCGCCCGTCAGAACGGCTGCACGCTCTACATGATGCTGCTCGCGGGCTTCAATCTGTTCCTGCACCGCATCGCCGGCCAGCAGGAGATCGTCACCGGCATCCCGGTGACCGGCCGCTCCGTGGCCGGCAGCGACCGCCTCGCCGGCTACTGCACGCATCTGCTGCCGCTGCGCTCCACGCTGCCGGACGCGGCCACCGTGGCGAGCTTCCTGGCCGGCACCCGCCAGAACCTGCTCGACGCGCTCGAGCATCAGGATTTCCCGTTCGCCGAGCTGGTCCGCGAAATCGGTGCGCAGCGTGACCTGAACGCCGCGCCGCTGGTATCGGCGGTCTTCAATCTGGAACCCGTGTCGGCGCTGCCCGAACTGCCCGGCCTGAAGGTCGGCCTGGTCGCCCCGCTGATCCGCCATACCGCGTTCGACCTGAACGTCAACGTGCTCGACGCGGGGCAGGAACTCCTGATCGATTGCGACTACAACACCGATCTGTTCGAACAGAGCACGGTGCAGCGTTTCCTCGGGATTTACCGGAAACTGCTGACGAGTCTCGCGGGCGATGCGTCGGCCGCCGTTGCCCGGCTGCCGCTGCTGAGCGATGCGGAACGGAACACGCTGACCGTCGAGTGGAACCGGACCGACACGGATTTCGGCGCAGACGCCGAGCAACCGCTGCACCGGCTGTTCGAGCAGCTGGCCGAGCGCACCCCCGACGCCGTCGCCGCCGTTCATGACGACGCGTCGCTCACCTACGCCGAGCTCAACCTGCGCGCCAACCGCCTCGCACACCATCTCATCGCGCTCGGCGTCGCGCCCGACTCCCTCGTCGGCGTCGCCATGGAGCGCTCGCTCGACATGATCGTCGCGCTGCTCGCCATCCTCAAGGCCGGCGGCGCTTACGTCCCCGTCGATCCCGACTACCCCGCCGAGCGCGTGCGCTTCATGATCGACAACGCTCAGTTGCGCTGGCTCCTCACCCAGCAGCATCTGCTTGCCGCGCTGCCCGACACCGACGCCCGCCTGATCGTCGTCGATCGCGACGCGCACGAGTTCGCCGCCGCGCCCGCGGCCAACCCCACGCCTGCGCTCAGCGGCGACAACCTCGCCTACATGATCTACACCTCCGGCTCGACCGGCAGGCCCAAGGGCGCGCTCAACTCCCATCGCGCCATCACCAACCGCATCCTCTGGATGCAGCACGCGTACGCGCTCGGCGCCGACGATGCCGTGCTGCAGAAGACCCCGTTCAGCTTCGACGTCTCGGTCTGGGAATTCTTCTGGCCGCTCGTCACCGGCGCGCGCCTCGTGTTCGCCCGGCCCGGCGGCCAGCGCGAGACCGACTACCTCGTCGATCTCATCGCGCGCGAAGGCATCACCACCGTCCATTTCGTGCCGTCCATGCTGCGCGCCTTCCTCGACCATCCGGACCTCGACGCGCACTGCGCGTCGCTGCGCCGCGTCGTGTGCAGCGGCGAGGCGCTGCCGTACGACCTGCAGCAACGCTTCTTCGAGCGCCTGGACGCCAGGCTGTACAACCTCTATGGCCCGACCGAGGCCGCCGTCGACGTGACCGCCTGGGAGTGCCGGCGCGACGACGCGCACCGCAACGTCCCGATCGGCCGGCCGATCGCCAATACCCGCGTCTATATCGTCGACGCGCAGATGCAGCCCGTGCCGGTCGGCGTGGCGGGCGAGCTGCTGATCGGCGGCACGCCGGTCGGGCACGGCTACCATGGCGAGCCCGAACTGAGCGCCCAGAAGTTCATCGCCGATCCGTTCTCCGCCGATCCGCACGCGCGCCTCTATCGCACCGGCGATCTCGCGCGCTACCGTGCCGACGGCAACATCGAATTCCTCGGCCGCATCGACCATCAGATCAAGCTGCGCGGCCTGCGCATCGAACTCGGTGAAATCGAGGCAACGCTGGCATCGCACCCGTGGGTCGACGCAGCCGTCGTGGCGCTGCGCGGCGTGGACGACGGCGCGAGACTCGTCGCGTGGCTGCTTTCGTCGCACCCCGAAGCCGAACTGATCGAGGCGGTGCGCGGGCACCTTCAGCAGCGGCTGCCGGATTACATGGTGCCGTCCGCGTTCGTCGTCCTGACCGCGTTCGCGCATCTGCCCAACGGCAAGCTCGATCGCGCCAGCCTGCCCGAACCCGGCGACGGCGTGGACCACGTCGAGCCCGGCAACGCGCTCGAAGCGCAGCTTGCGGCAATCTGGCAAGAAGTGCTCGGCAAGAACCGGATCAGCACGACCGCCAATTTCTTCGAGCTGGGCGGCAATTCGCTCTCCGCGACGAAGGTCGCCGCGCGCATCCGCCGCGATCTGCAGGTGAAGCTGGAAATCCGCAGCCTGTTCTCGCACCCCACCATTTCGAGCCTCGCGAAACGCATCGCCGATACGCAGCCGATCGATTACACGCCGGTGACGCCGCTGCCCGCGCAGCCGCAATACGAACTCTCGCCCGCGCAGACGCGGCTCTGGGTCCAGGATCGCCTCAATGCGGCGCAAGCCGGCGGGCCGCTGCCCACGTCGCTGCTGTTCGAGGGCGTGCTGGACGTGGACGCGCTCGTGCGCGCGTTCCGGGCGTTGAGCGAACGTCACGAGATCCTGCGCACGCGTTTCGTGCTGGTCGGCAATCAACCGTTCCAGCAAGTGCTGCCTGCCGTCGAAGCCGCGTTCCCGGTCGAGGTCGTGGATTTGCAGGATGCCGAGGACCGCGATGCGCAGGCCGCGTCGATCGAAGCCCGCGAACGGCTCGCGCCGATGGATCTCGCCGCCGGCCCGCTGTTCCGCGTCAAGCTGCTCAGGCTCTCCGAAGTCCGTCACGTCTGCATCTGCACGATGCATCACATCGTGACCGACGGCTGGTCCACGGAAGTGCTGCTCGACGACCTGTCGCAGATCTATAACGCGTTCGTCGAGCGCCGGGACAATCCGCTGCCCGCGCTCGCCATCCAGTACAAGGACTACGCGGGCTGGCTGAACCGCCTGCTCGCGGGGCCGGAAGGCGAGCGCATGAAGGATTACTGGCTGAACAAGCTGGGCGGCGGCCTGCGCGCGCTGGCACTGCCGGGCGACGTCGAGCAGCCTGCCGCGCCGAGCTGGAAAACCTGGCGCTTCGAACTGCCCGCCGCCGCGACGACGGCGCTGGAATCGCTCGGCAAGCGTCATGGCGCGACCTTGTTCATCGCGCTGCTGTCCGCCATCAAGGCGCTGTTCTACCGCCGCTCCGGCCAGGAGGACATCGTCGTCGGCACGCCGGTCGCGGGCCGCGAGCTTCCCGAGCTCGAGTCGCAGGTCGGCCCCTATCTGAACGTGCTGGCGCTGCGCGATCGCGTCGCCGGCGACGATCGTTTCGACACGCTGCTGACCCGCGTGCGCGACACCACCATCGAAGCGTTCTCCCACCCGCTTTATCCGCTGGATCGCCTGCTCGACGAGCTGCACGTCAAGCGCGTTCCGGGCCGCAATCCGCTCTTCGACATCGGCCTGACGCTGCAGAACCAGCGGCAAGGCGCCGTCGATCGCTATTCGGGGCAAGTGCGCATTTCGGAGCTGCCGGATCACAACCTGCAAGGCGCGGACACGGAAGCCGCGACCGACTTCTGGTTCCTGGCCGAGCCGCGCGACGAAGGTCTCGCGATCAGCGTCGTCTATCACGCCGGGCGGTTCAGCGAAGCGCTGGTGCGAGGCCTCGCCGACGAGCTGACGTCCGTGATCGGCGAGATTCTGGCCAACCCGGGCGTACGCATCCGGAACCTGACGCTGGGACAGCGCGCGCTGCGCGCCGACACCCGCCAGCCCGCCGTCGAACTCAGCGCATTCTAAGGAGAACTCGTTGAATATCTCGTCCAGCACGCAAGTCTACCTGCGGCAAAACATCCAGTTCGAACCGCTGATCAACGGCTGGTACGCGTGGTTTCACACGCTTCCGCCGTTGACCGCCGCGCTCAACGTGGCCGAGCGGTTCCTGCCGATCATGAAGTCCTACGCCGCATCGCCGATGATGCATGTGGCCGCATGCAACGACCCGGCGATGCGCGGCGGCCCGTTCATCGACCTGGGCGGCCAGCGCGTCGACGAAATCCGCGCGCTGATCGCGCAGACCACCGCGCGCGCCACCCGGCAACTGGAACTGGCGAAGGCTTACAAGGCGCTCTCCACGCTGCTGCTGGAACAGGCCAAGGGGATGGCCTCGGACCCGATCTACGCCGAGATTCCGGAGGTGCTGAAAGGCTATGTCGAGATCTATTACGACCTGAATCACAACCCGTCCTTCCGGGTCTTCGAGAGCCTGCTGTACGCGAGCCCGTTCTATGCGCGCGACGCGCAGAGCATCGCGCTGTCGGCGATCGACGAGAACACGCCGCGGCCATTCATTCTCAGCACGCCTCGGCTCAAGGACGAGCGCACGCTGTTCAGCAACATGGCCTTCGACGAGCCCGCGCTCGACACGCTGTTCCGCATGCGCGACACGCCCGGCAGCTACGCGAAAATCGTCGACCTGATGCGCGTGGAGGAAAAGGACGAGCCGCTGTTCCGCTCGTTCTTCGTCGAGGAGGCGCCGGAGCCGAAACCGGATCGTTCGTTCGACGGCGACGATATCCGCATCCGCTATTTCGGCCATGCGTGCCTGCTGATCCAGAGCCGGGGCGTGAGCATCCTGCTCGATCCGCTGATCAGCTACGGCTACGACACCCGCCTGCCGCGCTATACCTTCGCCGACCTGCCGGACCAGATCGACTACGTGCTGCTCACGCACAGCCATCACGACCACATCGTCCTCGAAACGCTGCTGCAGCTTCGCCACAAGATCAAGACCGTGGTGGTGGGCCGGAATTTCGACGGTTTCCCGCAAGACCCGTCGCTGGAACTGGCGTTGCGCAAGCTCGGCTTCGACGACGTGCTGGAAGTCCGGGATGCGCAGGAAATCAAGCTGCCCAACGGGGCCATCACCGCGATTCCGTTCCTCGGCGAGCACAACGACCTGGCGATCCAGAGCAAGCAGTCCTTCATGATCCGCTTCGGCAATCGTTCGGTGCTGAGCATCGCCGATTCGTGCAACCTGGACCCCGTCCTCTACGAGCACGTCTTCCGCCTCGCCGGCAAGCCGGACACCCTGTTCGTCGGGATGGAGACCGAGGGCGCGCCGCCGTCGTGGGTGTATGGCCCGCTGTTTCCCAAGGCGCTGCCGCGCGACATCGACCAGTCGCGCCGCGCGCGCGGCTGCAAGATCGACGAGGCCGCCGCGCTGGTGGATGGCTTCGCGTTCAACGCGGCGTACGTCTATGCGATGGGTCAGGAGCCGTGGCTGAACCACCTGCTCGACAACACCTTCGACGAAAACTCGCCGAGCCACATCCAGTCCACCCAGTTTGTCGCGCACTGCAAGGCCAAGGGCATCGCTTCCGAAGTGCTGTACGCGACGAAGGAGATCGTGCTTTGTCAGAACTGAATCTGAACACGCTCTCGACCAGCGGCCAATACCAGGAGCATCTGGCGTTCTGGAACGACGCGCTCGGTCGCATCGACGAAGACTTCCGCCTTCAGCAGGCGTGGCAGGCGTATGCGCTGCCGCTCGGCCCCGCGCCGGTGCACGCGTTCGAGCTCGACGGCGACGCGGCGCGGGTGCTGGAGAAGCTCGCCGCCGGCAACGAGCTGGGCGCGTTCGTCGTGCTGCTGGCGGCCCTGTTCCGTGTCCTCGGGCGCTACGACGCCACGGCCGGGCTGTTCGTGGATTCGCCGCGCCTGATCGCCGAATCCGCGGCAGCTTCCGCCGGCCCCGTCCCGCTCATCGACGCCGCCCGGCCCGGCGCGACGGTTCGCGAGTACCTGAACCAGGTTCGCGACACGGTGCAGCGAAGCTACTCGTATCAGGACTTTCCGATCGCCGCCCTCGCGCACAAGCTGCATGGCGAAACCCGCGCGACCAACGTGGCCGTGCGCTTCGACGGGCTTCACGAAGCCCGGGCGTCGGCGGACTACGACCTGTCGATCGAGATCCGGCATCGCGCGCGCTACGAGATCGTGCTGACGGGCCGGCCGACGGTCTTCACGCTGCATTATCTACAGCATGTCGCGCGGCACCTGCGCAACGTCCTGGCCGGCTTCGACGCGCTGGACGCGCCGCTCGACACGGTCTCGCTGCTCGACGACGAGGAACGCGCGCGCCTTCGCGCGCATGCCGAGCCCGTTGCGGTGCAGGGCACGTTCCTGGAGCAGTTCGCGCAACGCGCGGCGTCCGCGCCCGACAGCATCGCCGTCGCGACCGCCGAAGCCTCGCTGACCTATGCCGAACTGGACGACCAGTCGTCCCGGCTCGCGCGCTTCCTGCTCGCGGAATACGCGATCGAACGAGGCGACGTGGTGGGCGTGGTGGCCGACCGTTCCGAGCGCTGGATCGTCGGCATGCTCGGCGTCCTCAAAGCCGGCGCGGTGTATCTGCCGCTCGACCCGGAGTTTCCGCAGGAGCGCCTGCGCTTCATGATCGAGGACGCGAAAGTCAAGGCGCTGCTGACGCACTCGGAGCACCTGCCGCTGCTCGCCGATTTCTGGGCGATCCCGATGTTCGCCCTCGACTTCCAGCTCGACACGCTGGAGCCCGCATCCGCGTCGGCGCAGGCCGAGGTCCGGCCGGACGACGCCGCGTACATCATCTACACGTCCGGCTCCACGGGCGCGCCGAAGGGCGTCGTGCTCGAGCACGCGGGCCTGCTGAACATGGCGCAGTATCACGTGGACGCGTTCGGTTTCGATGCCGACGACCGCTTCGTGCAGTTCTACTCGCCGGGCTTCGACGGCTCGATCATGGAGATTTTCGTCACGCTGCTCGCGGGCGCGCGCCTCGTGCTGGCGAAAACGTCGGTGATCCGGGACGCGCCGCGTTTCGTCGAATACGTCGCGCAGCAGGGCGTCACCACCATCAACGCGACGCCGGCCTATCTCGCCGCGCTCGACTGGGACGCGCTCGGCGCCGTGAAACGGGTGATCAGCGCGGGCGACAACGCCCGCGTCGCGGATCTCTGCAAGCTGGCCCGGACGCGCTCGTGCCATAACTCGTATGGCCCCACCGAGGCGACCGTCTGCATCACCGACTACGTGGTCGACGCCGCAACCGCCTACGGCGCCCGCCTGCCGGTCGGCCGCCCGATCCGCAATGCGCACCTGTACCTGCTCGACGAGCACGGAGCCCTGGCGCCCGAAGGCTGCACGGGCGAGATCTGCGTGTCCGGCATCGCACTCGCTCGCGGTTACCTCGGCCGCGACGACCTGACCGCCGCCGCGTTCGTCGCCCACCCGTTCGAGCCGGGCGAGCGCCTCTACCGCACCGGCGACCTCGGCGTCTGGCTGCCGGACGGCAATCTGGAAATCACCGGGCGCCGCGACACGCAGGTGAAAATTCGCGGCTACCGGATCGAGACGGGGGAAATCGAAGCGGCGCTCCGGCAGCACGCCGGCGTCGCCGACGCGCTCGTGTTCGTGCGCGAAGATGCGTCGAAGCACAAGCATCTGGTGGCCTGTGTGGAGACGGCGACGGCCAGCGTCGCCAGCCTGCGCGAACACCTGCAGGCACGCCTGCCCGAGTTCATGGTGCCGGCGTCGATCGTGACGCTCGAACGCATGCCGCTGACGCCCAACGGCAAGCCCGACCGCAAGGCGCTCGCCGCGCTGGAGCTGGCGCCGGCCCCGAGCGAAACCGTGTACAGCGCGCCGACCAACGACGTCGAGGCGCGCCTCGGCAAGATCTGGTGCGACGTGCTGGGCCGCGAGCAGATCGGCATTCGCGACAACTTCTTCGAACTGGGCGGCGACTCGATCCTGCTCATCCAGGTGATGTCGCTCGCGCAGCAAGTCGGCCTCAAGTTCACTGCCGATCAGTTCTTCGCCCATCCGACCATCGCCGAGCTCGCCCGGGTTGCCGTCGATGCGCCGTCGATGACGATCCCGCAGGAGCCGGTGGTCGGGCCCGCCCCGCTGACGCCGATCCAGCACTGGTTCTTCGCGCAAGACGTCGCGGACCCGCACCACTACAACCAGTCGACGATGATCGAGGTGCCCGCGTCGCTGCGGCCGGACGTGATCGAGCAGGCGCTGTCCGCCGTCGCGACGCATCACGACGCGCTGCGGCTGAGTTTCGAGCGCGTGGCCGGCGCGTGGCGGCAATCGCATGCGGCGCCGCCGCTGGCGATTCCGCTCGGCGTCACGTCGCTGGCCGGCGAGGCGCCCGCCGGCGGCCAAGCCGCGATGCTCGCGACCGCCACCCGCATGCAGGAAAGCTTCACGTTGTCCGCGCCGCCGCTGCTGCGCGCTCACCTGTTCCAGTTCGGTCCGGACGCGCCACAGCGCCTGCTCGTGGTCGCGCATCATCTGGTGATCGACGGCGTCTCGTGGCGCATCCTGTTCGAAGACCTGTACACCGCGTGCCGCCAGCTCGAAGCGGGCGAAGCGGTGCGGCTGCCGGCCCGAACGACCGCGTGGCGCGACTGGGCGAACCGCCTGGCCGAACTCGGCGCGACCAGGCTCGACGGCCTGGACTATTGGCTCCAGGGGAACGCCGACGCGCAGGCGTGCTTCGACGACATGCCGGTCGGCACCGTCGCCGAAGCCGGGTCGACCGTCGTCGAGTTCGACGCGCAGCAGACGCAAGCGCTGCTGCAGGACGTGCCGCGCGCGTTCAATACGCAGATCAACGAAGTCCTGCTGACGGCCTTGCTGCTCGCGTTCGGCGACTGGACCGGCAACGCGTCGCTGGTCGTCGATCTCGAAGGCCACGGCCGCGAGGACATCTTCGACGGCGTCGATACGTCACGCACCATCGGCTGGTTTACGTCGCACTACCCGGTGTTCCTGAACGCCGGCGACGCCGCCGTGGCGGCCGACGCGCTGCGCAACGTCAAGGAGCAGTTGCGCGCGGTGCCGATGCGCGGGCTCGGCTACGGCATCGCCCGCTACCTCGGCAACGACGCCCGCATCGCGGCGGCGCTGGAACGGCAGCCGCCGGCGCCGGTGCGCTTCAACTATCTCGGCCAGATCGATCGCGTGCTGGCCGACGACACCGGCTGGAAGCCGGTGCTCGACTTCCAGAGTCCCGAGCACAGTCCGCGCGCGCGGCGCGGCCATCTCTTCGAGATCGACGGGGTGGTGTTCGACGGCCGTCTGCGCCTCACCTGGCACTACAACCGCGAAGCCTGCGCACCGGGCGTCATCGAGCGGCTGACGCAGTGCTACCGCAGCCGTCTGCTGTCGATCGTCGCGGCCAGCGGCGACGGCCAGCCGGGGCTGAGCCCGTCGGACTTTCCGGCTGCGCGCATCAGCCAGGAAGCGCTGGACGCCCTCGTCTCAAGGATCAAATCGTGACATCCGCCACCATTGCCGATATCTACGAGCTCTCCCCGATGCAGGAGGCGATGCTCTTTCATGCCGTGCACTCGCCCGGCGCGAGAAGCAGCTTCAACCAGCTCAGTTGCCGGATCGCCGGCAGCCTCGATCCCGCGCTGTTTCATGCCGCATGGCAGCAGCTCGTCGATCGGCATCCGGTGATGCGCACGTCGTTCCATTGGGAAGCGTTCGACAAGCCGATGCAGGTCGTGCACGCGCACGCCACGCTGCCGTGGGTGCAGGACGACTGGCGCGACCTGCCGGAAGACCAGCAGCGCGCGCGGTGGAGCGCGCATCTCGAAAGCGATCTGGCCGAGGGCTTCGCGCTCGATCGCGCGCCGCTCGTGCGCTGCCGCCTGGTGCGCGTCGCCGAGGACGCGCACCTGTTCAGCTGGAGCCACCATCACATCCTTGCCGATGGCTGGTGCCTGTCGCTCGTGATCGAGGAAATCTTCCAGGTCTACGGCGCGCTCACGCGCGGCCTGCCGCCGGCGCTCCCGCCGGTGCGCCCGTATCGCGACTACATCCAGTGGCTGCAGCAGCGCGAACCGCAAGCCGCGCAGCAATACTGGACGCGTTATCTCGAAGGCTTCCGCACGCCGACCCCGCTGCCCACGGCCGCGCGCGCGCAGGCGGGCGAGCGCTTCGGCGAAGGCCTCGCGCAAGTCCAGGCCGACCTGTCGGCCGACCTCAGCACGCGCCTGCGGCAATTCGCGGCCCGGCACCACGTCACCCTCAACACCCTCGCGCAAGCGGCCTGGGCGCTCGTGCTGTCGCGCTACAGCGGGGAAACCGACGTGGTGTTCGGCGCCGTCGTCTCCGGACGGGGCGCCAACCTGCCGGGGATCGAAACCATGCTCGGCCTGTTCATCAATACGGTTCCGGTGCGGGTGCGGGTCGACCCGCGGCAGCCGCTCGCGCCGTGGCTGAAGATGATCCAGGCGCGCGTGGCCGCGCGTGCGCCGTTCGAGCACACTCCGTTGCCCGACATCCAGCGCTGCAGCGAAGTCCCGCTGACGACGCCGCTGTTCGAAAGCAACATCACGTTCATGAATTACCCGCTGGACGAGTCGCTGACGCACGGCGCGCACGGCCTGGCGGTCGACGACGTGCAGCTCTACAACCGCGCCGACATCCCCCTCGAATTCGTCGTGACGGCGCGCGACGACTGGAAGATGGAGCTGTCGTTCGACCCGCGGCGCTTCGATGAAGACGCGATGCAGCGCATGCTGGGCCACGTGGCCGCGACGCTCGACGCGTTCACGGCCGATCCAAACCGGCTGCTCGGACGCATGCCGATTCTCCCTGAGGCCGAACGTCGTCAGTTGCTGGACACCTTCAACGACACCGCCGTGCCGTTCGACGCCGAGCTCACCGTCGTGCATCGCCTGGAGCAGGCCGCCGCGGACCACCCCGAACGGCCGGCGGTCGAGTACCGGGATGTCGTCCTGAGCGCGGGCGAGCTGAATGCCCGCGCGAACCGCACCGCCCACCGCCTGCTGGCCGCCGTCGAGCTGAAGCCGGATGCGCTGGTCGCGATCTGCATGCACCGGTCGGAGTGCCTGATGGAGGCGATCTTCGCCGTCTGGAAGTGCGGCGCCGCCTATATCCCGATCGATCCCAACTTTCCGGCGGCCCGCATCCGCACCATTCTCGAGGATTCCGGCGCCGACCTCGTCATTACCTGCGACGGCCTCCTGCCCGCCGAGCTGGCCGCGCTCGCGCCGGTCGTGTCGCTCGATGCCGCCACCGATGTCGTCGACGATACCAACCCCGGCCGCCCCGTGTCGCCCGACAGCCTCGCGTACGTGATCTACACGTCCGGCTCCACCGGCAAGCCCAAGGGGGCGATGGTCGAGCACGCCGGCATGCTGAATCACATGCTCGCCGAGATCGACGAGTTTTCGATCTCGGCGTCGTCGGTGATCGCGCAGACCGCACCGCATTGCTTCGATATTTCGGTCTGGCAATTTTTCACGGCGCCGCTCGTCGGCGGCAAGACCGTGATCGTCGACGACGAACGGATTCGCGATCCCGCGTGTTTCCTGGAGTATCTGGAATCCGCCCGGATCAGCATCCTCGAACTGGTGCCGTCCTATCTGTCCGCGCTGCTCGACCGCGCGTCGGAACGGCCGGCGCTGATGCGGCACCTGCGGCACCTGCTCATCACCGGCGAGATGGTCAGCCCGGCCCTGGTGAAACAGTGGTTCGACGTATTCCCGGACATCGCGGTAGTGAACGCGTATGGCCCGGCGGAAGCGTCCGACGATGTCGCGCAGCACCGCATGACGCACGCACCGAACACGCCTTACGTGCCGGTCGGCAAGCCGATCCGCAACGTGCGCATCTATGTCGTCGACCCGCAGATGAACCTGTGCCCGATCGGGATTCCCGGCGAGCTTTGCGTGTCCGGCGTCGCGGTCGGCCGCGGCTATCTCAACAATGAAGCCGGCACACGGGAAGCCTTCGTCGAGGACCCGTTCCATCCGGCCTGCGGCGTGCGCATGTACCGCACCCGCGACATCGGCTGCTATCTCCCCGACGGGACGCTCGTGCTCCACGGTCGCAAGGACCACCAACTGAAGATTCGCGGCTACCGCATCGAGCTCGGGGAGATCGACAACGCGCTGGCCGCCATTCCGGAAATCCGCCAGGCGGCCGCGCTCGATTATCGCGACGAGGCCGGCCGCGCCGCCCTGTGCGCGTATGTCGCGTTCCGTGACGGCGCGTCGCTGAGCGACGCCGAGATCGCCGCCGCGCTGTCCGCCACGCTGCCCGCCTACATGGTGCCGGGCATCTACGTGGTGCTCGACGCGCTGCCGTTGAGCGGCAACGGCAAGATCGACCGGAAGGCCTTGCCGCCGCTGGACCGGTCGCGGCTCTCGGCCGCGGCTCAGGCGCCCGCGCTGCCGCGCACGCCCACCGAGACGCTGCTGTGCCGCATCTGGGGCGAAGCGCTGGGCATTCCGTCGCCCGGCATCCACGACAACATTTTCGCGCTGGGCGGCGATTCGATTCTCAGCATGCGCATCGTGGCGCTGGCCGCCAAGGCGGGCCTGAAGATCACCACCCGGCTCATCTTCCAGCATCCGACGGTCGCCGAGCTCGCCGCCGTGGCCACTCGCGGCGAAGCCCAGGCGGCGGAGTTCGTCGCGTCGTCCGGCCCGCTGCCGCTGACGCCGATCCAGAAGCGCTTCTTTTCGCAGCGCAAGGACGATCAGGACCAGTACAACCAGGCGGTGCTGCTCGAGGTTCCGCCGGACCTCGATCCGGCCGCGCTGCGCCAGGCCCTCCGGCACGCGGCCAAATGGCATGACGCGCTTCGGCTGCGCTTTCGCGCGGACGCGTCCGGCTGGATTCAGGAAGTCGTCGACGATCCGGAGATCCCCGTCGGCGTGCTCGACATCCGCGCCGATCAGCTCGCGCAGCATGTCGCGCAATCTCATGCGAGCCTGAATCTGTCGGACGGCCCCGTCTTGCGCGCGGACCTGTTCCGCATCGACGAAGGCAGATCGCTGCGCCTGCTGCTGGTCGCCCATCATCTGGTGATCGACGGCGTGTCATGGGGCGCGCTGCTCGAAACCGTGTACGACGCCTATACCCGGCTGCGCAGCGGCAAAGCGCCCGAATTCGCGGGCAGCGGCGCATCGTGGACCGCATGGACCCGGGCCCTGTCGAACTGGGCCGGCTCCGGCGCCGCCGACGCCGATCTCGCCCATTGGCAGGCCCTCGCTCGTTCGACGCCGCCCGGCCTGCTGCTCGATCGCGCCGCAACGGCCGACGCCAATACCGTTTCGTCCGCCGAAACGATCGTGGTCGAGCTGGGCGAATCCGCGACCGCGGCCTTGCTGGCCGCCGCGCCCCGCGCCTACGACGCCCAGATCAACGACTTGCTGCTGGCCGCGCTCGCGCGCGTGGTCAGCGACTGGAGCGGATGCGCCGACGTCCTGCTGGATCTCGAAGCGCACGGGCGCGAGGAACACGTCGCGGACCTCGACGTCTCGCGCACGGTGGGCTGGTTCACGTCCCTCTTCCCGGTCCTGCTGAAGGTCGATGCGGGCCCGCACGATCCGGCGCGCCTCGTTGCGTCGGTCAAGGCGCAACTGCGCGCCGTGCCGGCCGGGGGCATCAGCTACGGCGTGCTGCAAGACCGGCTCGACGGCCCGGCTCCGCAGCCCCGGCTGCTGTTCAACTACCTGGGTCAGATCGACCAGGTGCTGACCGCCGCACGCGACTGGAAGCAGGCCGCTGAGCCGAGCGGAGACGGCCGCAACGCGAACCAGCAGCGCGAGCATCTGCTCGACATCAACGCGTACGTGACCGGCAACCGTCTGCACGTTGCGTGGGAGTTCAGCCGGGCCTGTCACGAAACGGACAGCATCCGGCGCGTCGCGCAGGCGTACATCGCGGCGCTCGAATCCCTCGTCGCCGACCATGTCGATCATGTCGAGCAGTCCGCTTCAGGTCTGCCGCAGGCGCTGGCCTCGGTCATCGCGGACGAGATCGACGCCGTCTACGCGCTGACGCCGACCCAGCAGGGCATGCTGTTCCACGGCCTGTACGAACCGGCGTCGGATGCGTATTTCAGCAGCCTCGATTTCCGCATCGACGGCGCACTCGATGTCGAACGGTTCCGCCACGCGTGGGATGCGGTGATGCACCGGCACGACATCCTGCGAACCTCGTTTCACTGGGAAGAACTCGAAAGCCCCGTGCAGGTCGTGCATCGCCGCATCGACCTGCCCTGGCATGAGGAGGATCTGAGCGCGGCTTCCGCCGAGGAAGCGGAACGGCGTTGGGACGCGTACCTGACGCAAGACCGCGCGCGCGGCTTCGACTTTACCCGCGCGCCGCTGATGCGCATGGGGCTGTTCCGCGTGGGCCCGCAGGCATGGCGCTTCTACTGGAGCCATCACCACATCCTGCTCGACGGGTGGAGCTCCGCCCGGCTGCTGAGCGAAGTGGCCGCCGCCTATCAGGCCCTGCCGGCCGATGCCACCACGCAGCGGCCCGCGCCGCCGGCCTTCCGCGATTACGTGCGCTGGCTGGAACGCCAGGACGCCGGGGCCGCGGAGCGCTTCTGGAAGACGAAGCTCGAGGACTTCCCGACGACGACGCCGCTCGTGCTCGGTCGCCCCGAACTCGACGGAACGGCCGCACCAGGCGCCTATCTGGAAGAGCAGCTTCTGCTCTCCGAGCGCGATACGCAGCGGCTCGTCGCGTTCGCGCAAGCCAGCCGCATCACGCTCAACACGCTCGCCCAGGGCGCGTGGGCACAGTTGCTGGGCCGCTATAGCGGCGAAGCGGACGTCGTGTTCGGCACGATCGTTTCCGGTCGCCCGGCGTCGCTGCCGGACTCGGACGAGATGGTCGGGCTGTTCATCAACACGCTGCCGGTGCGGGTCCGCATCGACAAGCGCCCGACGGCTGCGTGGCTGGCGCAATTGCAGATGGATCTCGCGCAGCAGGAGGACTACGCGCACTATCCGCTCGCCGACATTCAGAAATTCGCGGGCCTGCCGCCCGGCGTGCCGCTCTTCGAAAGCCTGCTCATCTTCCAGAACTATCCGGTCGAGGAAGCGCTGGCCGATGCGCTTCCCGGTCTGCGCATCGGCGCATTTCACGTGTCCGATCCGAACAACTACCCGCTGACGCTGGTCGTGACGCCGGGCAAGCGCCTGTCGTTGCAGGTGCTGTACGACGATGGCCGCTTCGACTGCGAAACGGTCGTCCGCCTGCTGCGCCATGTCGAAACCCTGCTCGTCGGCCTTGCGTCCGAAGAGGATCGCCCGAACGGAGGCATTCCGCTCCTCACCCCGGCCGAGCGGGACGAGATCCTGCTGGACTGGAACGACACCTTCGCGCCGGTCCCGTCCGACCGCACGCTGCCCGAACTGATCGAGGCCGCCGCCGCCGCGCACCCCGAGCGCATCGCGGTCCGCTGCGGCACGGTGGTCCGCACCTATCGGGAACTCGTCGAAGGCGCCGACCGGATCGCCCGGCATCTGCTGCAGGCCGCGCCGATTCAGCCCGACGACCGGATCGCCGTATGGATGCCGCGCTCGCACCTGATGCTGGAAACGATCCTGGCGATCTGGAAGTGCGGCGCGGCGTACGTGCCCGTCGATCCGGCCTATCCGGCCCGGCGGGTCGAAGCCATCCTCGCGTCGGCCCGGCCGACGATCATCGTCGCCACCGACTGCGTGCCGCCGCCGGCGCTGTCGTCGATCCCGACGGTCGATCCGTCGCGCCTGCCCGACGATCGCGGCGCCGGCGCGCCGGCGCCATCGGCGCCGCGTTGCCGGCCCGCGGACCTCGCCTACGTGATCTTCACGTCGGGCTCGACCGGCCAGCCCAAGGGCGCGATGGTCGAGCATCGCGGCATGCTCAACCACGTGCTCGCGATGGCGCGCAGGGTCGGGCTCGGCGCGCACAGCGCGGTCGCGCAGACTGCTTCGCACTGCTCCGACATTTCGGTCTGGCAATGCTTCGCGGCGCTGGTGTCGGGCGGCACGACGGTGATCTATCCCGATGCCGTGATCCTCGAGCCCGCGCTGCTGATCGACAGCCTGCACCGCGACCGCATCACGGCGATGCAATTCGTCCCGTCCTATCTGGCGACCTTTCTCGTCGAGCTGGAACGGCACGCGGCGCCGGCTTTCCCGCACCTCGACACGCTGCTGACCATCGGCGAAACCCTGCAGCCCGCCTCCGTGCGAACGTGGTTCCGCCTGAATCCGGCAGTCCGCCTCATCAATGCCTACGGGCCGACCGAAGCTTCGGACTCCGTCGCGCATTACAGCATGGAGTGCGCGCCGGACCTCCCCGCGATTCCGATCGGCCGCCCCATCGAGAACCTGCGCCTCTACGTCGTGGACGCCGACATGAATCTCTGCCCGATCGGCGTCAAGGGCGAGATCTGCATCGGGGGGGCCGGCGTCGGGCGCGGCTACCTGTTCGACGAAACGCGCACCCGCGCGGTGTTCCGCGACGATCCGTTCAATCCGGAACCGGGTGCGCGCCTTTATCACACCGGCGATATCGGCTGCTTCGGGCCGGACGGCAACCTTCACTTCTTCGGACGCCGCGACTTCCAGGTCAAGGTTCGCGGCTATCGCATCGAGCTGGGGGAAATCGAAGCCGCGCTGACCGATCTCGAAGGCATCTCCAACGCCGTCGTGGTCGCCCGCGACGCCGCGGACGCCGAAACGACCCTGTGCGCCTACGCGTCGGGAACCGGCTGGACGCCCGCAAGCTTGCGCCAGGCGCTGCGCGAAAAGCTGCCGGCCCATATGGTGCCCGACACCGTGATGCTGCTGCCGGCGCTTCCCGTCACGCCGAACGGCAAGATCAACCGCGCCGCGCTGCCGCTCCCGGATGCCGCGTCCGCGCCCGACGGCGCGGCGGCCGAACCGCGCACGCCCACCGAAGCGGCGCTGCTGCGCATCTTCGCCGAGGTGCTCGGCCGCCGGCCGAACGGTGTCGACGACAACTTCTTCGAGCACGGCGGCCAGAGCCTCAAGGCGATCCAGATGGTCAGCCGGATTCGCCGCGAACTGAAGCTGAACGTCGCGGTCGCCGATGTTTTCCATGCGCCGACGCCGCGCGAGCTCGCGAAGAAGCTGGTTTCCACCGCCACCGCCGGCGCGGAGGAAATCATTCCGGCGCTCCCTGCGCAACCGTCGTACGCGGTGTCTCGCGCGCAGAAGCGCATCTGGCTCGCGAGCCGCGGCGCGGACCCGTCCACGTACAACATGGCGGGTGCGCTGCAACTGGACGGCGCCGTCGATACGGCGCGCCTCGTCCATGCGTTCGACGCGCTGGTCGATCGCCACGAGAGCCTGCGCACCGTGTTTGCGATGATCGAAGGCGAGCTGCGGCAACGCATCCTCAGCCGCGAAGCGTCCGGATTCCGGGTCGAGCAGACGGAGCTCGCGGAAGATGCCGGGCCGCAAGCGATCGATGCGCTGATCCGCGCAGAAAGCGAGCAGCCCTTCGATCTCGCGTCGGGCCCGCTGTTTCGCGTCAAGCTGGTCCGGCTCTCGCCGGAGCAGCATCTGCTGTTGCTGAACATGCACCACGTGATTTCGGATGCGTGGTCGATCCGCGTGCTGACCGACGATCTGCATGCGCTTTACGCGGGACGCGACCTGCCGCCGCTTGCCATCCAGTACCGCGACTACGCCGCGTGGCACAACGCCTGCCTGGACGATTCGCGCGCCGCCGCGCATCGCGCGTACTGGCTCGAGCAACTGGCGCCGCCACTGCCCCGCCTGCAACTGGCGCCGGACTATCCGCGCCCCGAGCGGCTCAGCCACGCGGGGCAGACGCTCGACGTGGAACTGCCGGACCTGCACGCGGCGGAACTCGCGAAGCTGGCCCGCGCTCACCATACGTCGCTGTACGCGGTGATCCTGTCGTCGTTCTGCGTGCTGCTGCACCGCTATACGGGGCGTGAAGACATCGTCATCGGCAGCATGTCGGCCGGGCGCGACAGCGAACAGCTCGAATCGCAGATCGGCGTGTTCCTCAACACCGTCGTGCTCCGTGTGCCGCTGCGGAAATCCACGACCGTCGACGAGGTGATCGACGCCGTGGCGAAAACCTCCGCGCAAGCGCTGGAGCACGCGTCCTACCCGTTCGACCTGTTGCTCGAAGATCTCAAGATCCGCACCCCGGCGAATCATTTCCCGATCTTCGACATTCAAGCGAACTACATTTCGGCGCCGGCGCCGCAGCCCGGCCTTCGCATCACGGACCTGTCGCCGGCGGACACCACGGCCAAGTTCGACCTGTCCTTCCAGATCGTCGAAAGCGAAGGCCGGCACCGTATCCAGTTGATCTACAACACCCGCCTGTTCCGCCCCGCGACCATCGCCGCGATGCGCGATCGGCTGCTCGAGATACTCGACGTCTTCGTGCGTGATCCGGGCACGCCGGTCGATCGCATCGCGCTCTCCGGCAGTGCGCCCGCAGCCGGCCAGAAGGTCCGGGTCGGCCTTCGCCTGAAGACCGCGCCCGAACCCACCGCCGACGACGCCGTCGAGGAGAACACGTGAACAACACGTCTCAAGGAGTTTTTCCTGTGCAAGACAACAACGTCCTGGTCACCGACCATCGCTATGCGCAGACCGCGAGCTTCTGGCGCGAATGTCTTTCGTTGGTCACCGGCGTCTACCGCATCGCATCGCACGCCCCCGGCCCGCAGCCGGGCGGCCTGCTTTCCCGCACGGTGCCGCTCACGCCCGCGTCGCTCGACCTGCTGCGGCGCGTCAGCGACGACGAGCTCGCCGAGTTCGCGGTCACGGCCGCGGGCATCGCGTTCCTGCTCTGGAAAACCTTCCGGGTCCCGGTCACGGTGCTCGGCACGCCGGGGCTTGCCGGACATCCGCCGGCCCGTGCGGCCACCATTCCGCTGATCATCGACGTGCGTCCCGACGAGCGCATCGACGACTACCTGTCGCGCGTGGCCGGGATCGTGGAAGACAGCTACGCCGAGCACCAATTCCCGCTGGAAACGCTCGTGCGCAACGAGAAGGACATGGATCTCGCGCAGCTCACGAAGGTCAGGCTGGTGGACGATCGGGTGCACCACGCGCTGTCCGGCCACGACGACGACATGCAGTTGCATCTGAGTCTCGCGCGCGGCGAAATCGAGATCCGCTACTCGGGCGCCATCGAACCTTTCCTCATCGACGGTTTCGCAAGCAGCCTCGGCGCGGTCCTGCAGGAATTCGAACACCTCGACAAGACGGTCGGCGACATCGAATCGATCCCGGCGGAAGAGCGGCGGATGCTGGCCGCCTTCAACGAAACCGCGGCGGCCGGGCCCAGCCACCCGACGGTCGTCGGCATGTTCGAAGCCCAGGTCGCCCGCACGCCCGACGCGCCGGCCCTGGTCACCGACAGCTCGCTGATGACCTACGCCGACCTGAACGCGCGGGCCAACGGCCTCGCGCATCAGCTGGTCAAACACTACGGCGTCGGGCCGGAATCGCTGGTCGGCATCATGCTCGACCGATCCGAAGCGATGATCGTCGCGATTCTCGGCGTATTGAAAGCGGGGGCGGCGTTCGTGCCGCTGGACACGGCGTACCCGGCCGAACGCATCAATCACATCCTCGGCGATACCGGCCTGTCGCTGCTGCTGACCCAATCCAGCCAACTGGCGCAGTGGTATGAATACGCCGGCGTGACGCTGCTGCTCGATCAGGAGCTCCCCGGCTGGACGCCGCTGCCGGACAATCCGCCGCGCCGCGCGGCGCCGGAGCACCTCGCCTACGTCATCTACACGTCGGGCTCGACCGGGAAGCCGAAAGGCTGCCTGCTCGAACACCGGAACCTGGCCCACTACATCTCGTGGGCCGTCGGGTATTACTTTCCGGAAGGCGAGACCGGCAGTTTCGGCCTGTACAGCTCGCTGTGCTTCGATTTCACGCTGACCAACGTGTTCTGCCCGCTGGTGCGCGGGAAATCGCTGCGCATCTATCCGCAATCGGAAAGCATCGACACCATCCTGGCCAGGATGTTCCAGCCCGGCAGCGGCGTCGACACGCTCAAGCTCACGCCCACCCACATTCACCTGCTCGAATACATGAACCTGGGGCGCTCCGGCGTGCGCAAGGTGATCGTCGGCGGCGAGGAGCTGACGCCCCAGCACATCGCGACGCTGCGGAAAATCGATCCCGCGATCGAAATCTACAACGAGTACGGCCCCACCGAGGCGACGGTCGGCTGCATCGTCAAGCTCGTCGAGGACGCGCCGTCCACGGTGCTGATCGGCCGGCCCATCGCCAACACCCGGGTCTACATCGTCGACGAAGCGCTGCGGCCGGTCCCCATCGGCGTGCCGGGGGAAATCTGCATCGCCGGCCACGGCCTCGCGCGCGGCTACCACAAGCGGCCCGACGTCACCGCCGCGAAATTCGTCGAGAACCCGTTGCCCGGCGAGCAGCGCATCTATCGCACCGGCGACATCGGCCGATGGCTGCCCGACGGACAGATCCAGTGCTACGGACGCGTCGACGACCAGGTCAAGATCCGTGGCTACCGCGTCGAGCTCGGCGAGATCGAGGCCGCGCTCACCGCGCACGAGGACGTCGTCGGCGCGGCCGTCATGCTGCGTGAAACCGCCCATGGGGTGCGCAAGCTGGCGGCCTACGTCAAGGGCTCCGCGAGCCTGAGCGTGCCGGACCTCCGGGCCTTTCTGGCCGGGAAGCTGCCCGACTACATGGTCCCGTCCGACATTTTCCCGATCGCCGAATTCCCGCTCAACGCCAACGGCAAGCTGGATCGCCCGGCGCTCCTCGCGATGGAGGCTGCCGCCACGCCCGACGATGCCGCCGGTCTCGACGCCACGCCGATCCAGCGCGAGCTGGTGCGCATCTGGCGCGACGTGCTCGACAATCCGGCCGTCGATCTCGACGGCCGCTTCTTCGACTACGGCGGGGATTCGCTGCAAGCGATGCAGCTTGTCTCGCGAATCTGGAGCAGCTTCTCCGTCGAGATCGGCATCGACGCGATCTTCGAACTCCAGACCATCAGCGCGGTTTCCGACCTGATCGAGGCGTCGTCGCCGCTGTCCGGCTCGATGGCCGGCACCATCACGCCCCGATCGCGCGCGAACGACCTTCCGCTGTCCTTTCCGCAGCAGCGCCTGTGGTTCCTCGCGCAACTGGAAGGCCCGTCGGCGGCCTACAACATCTCGAGCGCGCTGCGATTCGAGGGCGACCTGGACGTTCCACGCCTGCGGGCCGCCGTGTCCGAAATCAGCCGGCGCCACGAGATCCTGCGCACCACGTTTCCCGCCATCGACGGCCGCGGCGTTCAACGCATCGCCCCGCCGGCGCCGGTCGAGCTTGCCGTCGTCGACGTCGCCGGCGAATCCGACGCGCTCGCGCTGCTGGCCGACGAAACCGACCGCCCGTTCGATCTCGCCGTCGGGCCGCTCTATCGTGTCGTGCTGTATCGCGTGGATGCGCGCGTGCATTTGTTCGGCGTCGTGATGCATCACATCATTTCGGATGCCTGGTCGTCAGGCACCCTCATCGGCGAACTGGCTGCGCTCTACGCAGGCCAGTCCCTGCCGGAACTAGCTGTCCAGTATGCCGATTACGCCGTCTGGCAGCACGAGCGCCTGGCGTCCGCCGACACGCATCGGGAGCTGGCGCTGCTGAGCGCGTCGCTGGCGGACGCGCCGGACCAGATCGAGCTTCCCACCGACCGCCCCCGGCCCGCCATCCAGCGTTTCGACGGCGCGGTCCTGCCGTTCCAGTTGAACGGCGAACTCGCCGACGGCGTGCGCGCGATCGCGCACGCGTCCGGCACGAGCACGTTCATGGTCGTGCTCGCCGCGTATGCGCTGCTCCTTTCGCGGTACAGCAATCAGCACGACATCGTCATCGGCTCCCCGATCGCCAACCGGCGCTCCAGCATGACCGAGCCGCTGATCGGCTTCTTCGCCAACATGCTGGCGCTGCGCGTGGACCTGTCGGGCAATCCGGGCTTCGGCGAACTGCTGGCGCGCGTGAAGCGCGTCGCGCTGGACGGCTACAGCCGGCAGGAGATCCCGTTCGAACAGGTGGTGGATGCCCTCAAGCTCGAACGCAATCTGAGCCGCACGCCGGTGTTCCAGGTCGTGTTCGCGTACGAGAAGGCGTCGTCCCAACCGGTGAACTTCCCCGGTCTCGTCGCCACGCCGGTGTCGGTGGAGACCCACACCGCCAAGTTCGACCTCACGCTCCATGTGCAGGATGCCGGCCACGGCCTCGCGGGCTCGCTGGAATACAACCTGGACCTGTTCGACGCCGCCACGATCGAGCGCATGGCGGAACACTTCCGCCATCTGCTCGAAGCCGTGATCGCCGATTCGAACCGGCCGCTCGGCGAGCTTTCGCTGCTGAGCGATGCGGAGCGGGACACGCTGACCGTCGAGTGGAACCGGACCGACACGGATTTCGGCGCAGACGCCGAGCAACCGCTGCACCGGCTGTTCGAGCAGCAGGCCGAGCGCACCCCCGACGCCGTCGCCGCCGTTCATGACGACGCGTCGCTCACTTACGCCGAGCTCAACCTCCGCGCCAACCGCCTCGCCCATCACCTCATCGCGCTCGGCGTCGCCCCCGACTCCCTCGTCGGCGTCGCCATGGAGCGCTCGCTCGACATGATCGTCGCGCTGCTCGCCATCCTCAAGGCCGGCGGCGCCTACGTCCCCGTCGACCCCGACTACCCCGCCGAGCGCGTGCGCTTCATGATCGACAACGCTCAGTTGCGCTGGCTCCTCACCCAGCAGCATCTGCTTGCCGCGCTGCCCGACACCGACGCCCGCCTGATCGTCGTCGATCGCGACGCGCACGAGTTCGCCGCCGCGCCCGCGGCCAACCCCGCACCTGCGCTGAGCGGCGACAACCTCGCCTACATGATCTACACCTCCGGCTCGACCGGCAGGCCCAAGGGCGCGCTCAACTCCCATCGCGCCATCACCAACCGCATCCTCTGGATGCAGCACGCGTACGCGCTCGGCGCCGACGATGCCGTGCTCCAGAAGACCCCGTTCAGCTTCGACGTCTCGGTCTGGGAATTCTTCTGGCCGCTCGTCACCGGCGCGCGCCTCGTGTTCGCCCGGCCCGGCGGCCAGCGCGAGACCGATTACCTCGTCGGTCTCATCGCGCGCGAAGGCATCACCACCGTCCATTTCGTGCCGTCCATGCTGCGCGCCTTCCTCGACCATCCGGACCTCGACGCGCACTGCGCGTCGCTGCGCCGCGTCGTGTGCAGCGGCGAGGCGCTGCCCTACGACCTGCAGCAGCGCTTCTTCGAGCGCCTGGACGCCAGGCTGTACAACCTCTACGGCCCGACCGAAGCCGCCGTCGACGTGACCGCCTGGGAATGCCGGCGCGACGACGCGCACCGCAACGTCCCGATCGGCCGGCCCATCGCCAATACCCGCGTCTATATCGTCGACGCACAGATGCAGCCCGTGTCGGTCGGCGTGGCGGGCGAGCTGCTGATCGGCGGCACGCCGGTCGGGCGCGGCTACCATGGCGAGCCCGAACTGAGCGCCGCGAAGTTCATCGCCGATCCGTTCTCCGCCGACCCGCACGCGCGCCTCTACCGCACCGGCGATCTCGCGCGCTACCGCGCCGACGGCAACATCGAGTTCCTCGGCCGCATCGACCATCAGGTCAAGCTGCGCGGCCTGCGCATCGAACTCGGTGAAATCGAGGCGACGCTGCGCGAGCATCCGTCGGTCGCCGACTGCGTCGTGATCGCGAAAACCGACGGCGACCGGACCTTCCTGATCGCCTATGTCGCGACCGCGTCAGCGGACGTCGCCGAACTTCGCGGCTATCTGAGCGGCCGGCTTCCGGGCTACATGGTGCCGTCGAAGTTCGTCGCGCTGGCATCCCTGCCGCTGCTGCCCAACGGCAAGATCAACCGCAAGGCGCTGCCCGTCCCGGCGGACCCCGTCGACGAGGCCCGTCCCGACGCGCCTGCCGTCACGCCCCGCGAAATTCTGCTGGCATCGATCTGGAAAGACGTGCTGCAACTGCCGTCCATCGGCATCCACGACAATTTCTTCGAGCTGGGCGGCGACTCCATCCTGAGCATCCAGGTGATCTCGCGCGCGAATCAGGCGGGACTTCGCTTGACGGCGAAACAGCTGTTCCAGCATCAGACGATCGCCCAGCTCGCCGCCGCGCCTGAAGAACGGGCAGCGCTCGCACCGACCGTCAGCCCTTTGGGAGAAGCGCCGCTCACGCCGGTCCAGCACTGGTTCTTCGATCAGGATGTCGATGCGCCGTCGCACTACAACCAAACGGTCCTGATCCAGGTGCCGGCGGACATCGACGATTCGAGGCTCGCCGACGCGATCCGGCAAGTCTACGAACATCACGATGCGTTGCGCCTGCGTTTCTCGCGCCGCGCGGGCCGCTGGACTCAGGAAGTCGTCGCCGTCGGCGATACGCCGGCGCTCTTCGCGAAGCAGGCGATAGCCGGCAACGCCGGCGAGCGCATCGCGGCCATGCGCGCCGCCGCCGCGGAAGCGGAACGCGGCATCGACATCACGCATGGCCCGTTGCTGGCGGCCCGTCTGTTCTGCTTCGACGACGAGCCGTTCGCGCGCCTGTTCGTGTCGGTTCATCACCTCGCGGTGGACGGCGTCTCATGGCGCGTGCTTCTCGAGGACCTGCATGCGGCATACCACGGCCAGCCGTTGTCCGCGAAGACGACTTCGTTCCGCGAATGGGCCCTTCATCTGCAGCAACTGGCCCGGTCGCCGGCCATCGGCGACGAAGCCCGGCACTGGCGAGCGCTCCTGTCGCAGCACGTCGAGCCGATGCCGGTCGATTACCCGGCCGCGGGCGCGGCCAACCATGTCGGCGACACGGCATCCGTTTCATTCGAGCTGGACGAAGCCGACACCACGGCCTTGCTGCGCCGGCTGCCCCGGGCCTACGACACGCGCATCAACGACGTGCTGCTCGTCGCGCTCGCGCAGGCATGCGGCATGGTCACGGGCAACGCCCGCACCCGGATCGATCTCGAAAGCCACGGCCGCCACGTGTCGGATGCGCCGCTCGACCTCACCAGGACGGTGGGCTGGTTCACGTCGATTTACCCCGTCGTGCTCGACGTCGACGCCCTGCAAGCGCCGGAGGACGCGCTGCGCGCCGCGCGGCGGCAGTTGCGCGGCATTCCGGCCGACGGCCTCGGCTATTCGCTGCTCCGCTACCTGAGCCCCGACGACGCCGTGCGCGACAGTCTCGCCGCCCTGCCGAACGCCGACATCCTCTTCAACTATCACGGGCAGCTCGATACCGTGCTGCAGCGCTCCGACGGCTGGAGTCCGGCTGCCGAAGACCTCGGTTCGCTGCGCTCCGAGCGGTCGCTGCGCACGCACCTGTTCGAGATCGTCGCCGCCGTTTCCAACGGCAGGCTTCACGTGGACTGGAGCTACAGCGAGCGCATCCACCAGCGACAGACGGTCGAGAACCTGGCCGTGCACTTCAAGGATCGGCTGATCGACTTCGCGGCGTCGGTCCCCGACACCGGCTGGGACAACGTCGAGGACAGCTATCCGCTCTCGTCCCTGCAGCAGGGCATTCTGTTCCACTCGCTGTACGACCTGGACCCTGCCGCCTATTTCCAGCAGTTCAGCTTCGTCGTCAACGGCCCGCTCCAGGTGCCGGCGCTCCGGCAAGCCTGGGCCAATGCGCTCGAGCGCCATGCCGTGTTGCGCACCGGGTTTGCGTGGACCGATCGCGATCATCCGGTCCAGACCGTCCTGCACGCCGTCGACCTGCCGTGGACGTTCGTCGACTGGCGGTCCCGCGATGCGTCCCGCCGCGCGCAGGACTTCGATGCATTCCTCGCCGACGACCGGCGGCGCGGCTTCGATCTTCAAAAGGCGCCGCTGTTCCGCTGCACGCTGATCCAAGAGGCGGAGGACCGCCATCGCTTCTGCTGGAGCGCGCACCACATCATCCTCGACGGCTGGAGCACCGCGATCCTGATGAAGGAAGTGTTCGACGATTACCTGTTGATCGCCCGCACCGGCGTGCCCGCGCTCGCGTCGCCGGCGCCGGGATACCGCAAGTACATCGACTGGCTCGCGCGCCATCCCCGTTCGGAGGATGAAGCGTGGTGGCGCGCCGAGCTGGCGGGGTTCCATGCCGCCACGCCGATCGTGGCCGAGCCGGTCCGGCAAGGCGCCGGCGACGACGCCCGGCAGGACAAGCGCAGGGAGCAGCGTTTCCTGCTGGATGAGGCGCTGACCGCGCGGTTGCAAGCGCTCATGCGCACCCATCGCCTCACTCTCAACGTGCTGATACGCGCGGTCTGGGCGTTGGTGCTGCGGCGCTACGCCAGAACCGACGACGTCGTGTTCGGCGTCACCGTGTCCGGCCGCCCGCCGCTGCTCGACGGCGTCGAATCGATCGTGGGGCTGTTCATCAATACGCTGCCGTTTCGCGTGCGCATCGCGCCGGAGCGCCCCTTCACCGAATGGCTGGCGGCGGTCCATGCCGCCCAGACGGCAATGGAGCCGCATTCGTACAGTTCGCTGGTCGACATCCAGTCATGGAGCGAACTGCCCGCGCGCGACAGCCTGTTCGACAGCCTGCTGGTGTTCGAGAACTTCCCGGTTGCGGCCGCGCCCGATCTCGGGCCGGACGGCATCGACATCGTCGACACCCGCGCCTTCGCCGAATCGAATTACCCGCTGACCCTGACCGTGCACCCGGATACGCGCCTCGCCTTCCGCATCTCGCACGATGCGCACCGCTTCGCCCCCGACGTGGTGCGGCACATGCTGGGCGCCATCCGCGAGCTGCTCGAACGATTCGCCGAAGACCCGGCCCAGCTTACGGGCCAGCTCGCCGATGCGCCGGCTCCGGCCGATCGTGCCGACGGCCAGCAGCGCGCGACGGGCGGCGCGGCCAGCCCTGCCGTCGAACCCGCCGCCGGCCCGGCCGCGACGGCACGCGCCGTCGCGCCGACGGCGGACGAAAGCACGTTGCTGGAGATCTGGCAGCGAATCTTCAAACGAGACGACATCAAGCTCAGCGACAACTATTTCGACCTCGGCGGACACTCGATCATCGCCATCCAGCTGATGGCCAATGTCGAAAAGGCATTCGATCGCCGGCTGCCGATATCCTGCCTCTTCGAGAATCCGACGATCGAAAAACTCGCGGCGGCGCTCGCCAGCAAAGAGTCGTCCGCCCCCGCCGGCGGACTCGTGCCGATCCGGGACGGCGGTCCCGCCGCGCCGCTCTTCCTCCTTCCGGGCGCAGGCGGCAACGTGGTCTACTTCCACCCGCTCGCGAACCACCTGGCCGAGACCCACGCGATTCACGGGCTGGAAGCGCTCGGCCTCGACGGCGCGTGCCTGCCGCTCACCCGCGTGGAAGACATCGCGGCCCGTCATATCGAACGCATCTGGCCGCTGGTGGGCGCGGGCCCCTACTATCTGGCGGGCCACTCCTTCGGTGCGAAGGTGGCGCTCGAAATGAGCCGGCAGCTCGTCGCCAAGGGCGCCGCGGTGAAACTGCTGGCGATCTTCGACGCATCCGCGCCGGTCGACAGCTCGGCCGAGACCTACTGGCAAGACTGGGACGACACCGAGTGGCTGGTCGCGATCGCCCACGAAATCGGCACCTTCCTCGGGACCGACCTTCAGGTGACGCGGGCAGACCTCGTCGATCTCGACCCCGACGGCCAGGCCGGCCTGATCCTCGACCGAATCGGCGACCGCGGCAGCTGGTTCGCGGATGCCGGCTCCGACCGCCTGCGCGCCTATCTGCGCGTCTATCAGGCCAACTTCAAATCGCGCTACGCGCCGGAAGCCGCCCCGCTTCCCGTGCCGATCGCGTTGTTCCGCAGCACCGAGCGGGACCCCGGCGACTACGATCCGTCACCCGAGGTCGCGCAGCTCCGCCTGGACCCGACCTGGGGATGGTCCCGCTTCTCGACGCTCCCCGTCGACGTGGTGGACGTACCCGGCGACCACCTGACCATGCTGCTCGATCCGCACGCCGGCGTCCTCGCGACCCATCTCAATCAGTTTCTGGAGAAAAGCCGCTCATGAAAGCAACACCGACAATCGACAACACGTTCGCGCGCAAGGTCTGCATCAACCTGGACCGGCGTCCCGATCGCTGGGAAGCCATGCAAAGAAAATTCGCCGAGCAGAACATCCTCACGGTGGAGCGCCTGTCCGCCGTCGATGCGAAGCAGGTGGCCGTGCCGGAGCACTTGAGCCATATGCGCCCGCAGGACTACGGCTGCACCATGAGCCATCTCGCCGCCGTGAAGCAGGCCAAGGCCGCCGGCGCGAGCGAAGTCCTGATCTTCGAGGACGACGCGTTCTTCGACGCCGACTTCACCGCGCGCTTTCCTGAATTCATCGCGCAAGTGCCGGACGACTGGCACATGCTGTTCCTGGGCGCCTATCACTTCACCCAGCCGATTCCCGTCGCGCCCAACATCGTCAAGACGGTGGAGACGCTCACCGCGCACGCGTACGTCGTCAGGGACTCGCTTTACGACGCATTCATCGAGATCAACGAGAACCCGCCGGCGATCATCGACCGCAACAACCTCGTGCTGCAGCAGACGTTCAATTGCTACTGCTTCGAACCCAATCTGGTCGGACAGGAGTCCGGCTACTCCGACATCATGGAAGAAGTCATGCCGGAAAAGCCGCTGACCTATTCGTTCCCGATTCCGGACGGCTGGTAACGCCTGCGGCCGGTGCTCGCCGCGATCAATCTCTCGACAGGCCATTGAAGATCATGCAAATCACCACCGTTGACCTCGAAGCGGAGTTCGTACAGTCCGTGCTCGATTCGCTCCACCGGGATGGCAAGCTCGGCGAGGCAATCTCGCTGGCTTATGGAAAATGCGAATCGCCCGCCGGCGTGATGGACCTGATTTTCCCGTTGATCACGAAGAAATTGCGGATCGATTATGTACTTTTGTGCAGCATAGAAAGCAATCCTCGCACCCTCCTGCAATTTCTTCGACTGGCCGAAGCGCGGCTGGCACAGAACGAAAGCTGGACCGTCGCGTCGGTCGACGCATCGCTGCGCAGCGTGGCCGACGCGTTGAATCTCGGCTGGGACCATGCGCAGCGCCTGCTGAAGTGCTGCATCCTGTTTTCCGATTCGCCGCTGGAGATCGTGGAAAGCATCGCGTGCCTGGGCAAGCCCGAGACCTCGTTCAGGTTGAGATCGGCGGCCAAGAACATCGAGCTCAGCCACCTGATCAACTGAGCAAGCCCGGCTCGACATCGGCAGCATGCATGATCGCGGAGAGAAATCATGTCTCAAGCCAACGAAACGGCAATCGTTCCCTGGGTGCCCGGAGAAGATCCGGGATTTTCCTTCAGGCGAATCATGGATTTTCTGATCGCCGAAAAAATCAATCACCGGGTCATGGTCCATCCCCCGGAAGGACAAACCGTTGCCGCCAGCCTGCTGCGTGGACACAGCGTCGAACAGGCCGCGAAATGCATGGTGGTGGAAGTCAAGCACGACAACGGCGAGCTTTCCTATGCGCTGGCGGTCGTATCCGGACACAGGAGAGTGGCCTTGAAAAAGGTGGCCGACTGCTTCAGAGGGGTCAAGGCCAAGCTGGCGCCGAGCCATGTGGCGTCGCAATTGACCCGGTGCATGATGGGCGCCGTGCCGCCCATCTCTTTCGACGACCGTCTTCAAGTGGTGGTCGATCGCGACCTGCTGCCCACCCCGGAAATCGTATTCAGCGCGGGACGGCTCGACGTATCGATCGGCGTCGACACCGGCATCTATCTGAATGCGATACGACATCAAATCGGCAGTATCTCCGAATAGCGACACATGGACTTTGCTCAAAACCAATCACCGCCGTGGCATTCGGCCGTCACCCTGATGTGGCGCAGTCATCCCTGGCTGACTCTAGGCACGGTCCTGACCGGCCTCATCAGCGGCATCGCGTCGATCGTGGGCGTCGGATTGATCAGCAGGGCGCTTCACGGCCAGGACGATCGACAGACGCTGTTGCTGATCTTCATTGCGGTGAACGGCATTGCGGTGTTGTGCAGGAGCGCGGCTGCCGTGATGCCGTCCTACGTCTGCATGAAAGTGATGACGAGACTGCGCGTCAACCTGTGCAAGCGGATCCTCGCGACCCCACTGGAGGAAATCGACAGACGCGGCGCGCCCAATGTCCTGACCATGCTGACGCAAGACATTCCGCAGCTGAGCCAGACACTGCTCACCATCCCGACGATCATCGTTCAATCCGTCGTGCTGATTTGCAGCATCGTCTATCTGGCCTATCTCTCGTGGGTCGTTTTTGCTTCGACGATGATCCTGACGATCGCCGGCCTGGTGCTCTATCTGTCTTTCTACCGGAGGGCGGTCGATTTCACTGAAAGAGTGCGTGACGAGTTCGTCCAGTTCAATGAGTACACCCATAGCCTCGTGTTCGGCATCAAGGAACTCAAGCTCAACCGGGCCCGACAACGCTGGTTTACCAAGGCGGCGATCGAACTGTCGTCGCGGCGCGTGGCGGGCTACAACTACATCGAACGCTTCTGGTTCATGAGCGGCGACAGCATCGGTCAGATCACCGTGGCGGTCCTGCTCGGATCTTTGCTGTTCGGCGTCCCTTCGCTCGGCGTCGTCGACCCCTCCGTGCTCACGGCGAGCATTCTGGCCGTGCTTTACATGATGGGGCCCTTGACCATGCTGATCAATATTCTGCCGATCATGGCCGAAGGCAAGACCGCGCTCGCCCGACTCGCGGAATTCGGCTTCCTGATCGATGACACGCAAGACTCGCCCGGAAAACTTCACCATCCGGGCGCAACGGAATCCTCACCGATGGAGTCGTGGCGACGCATCGAATTGAAGGACGTGAAGATGAATTACCACGACCATGAGTCGTCGTCCGACTTCGTGCTTGGCCCCATCAACATGACGATTCATGCGGGGGAGCTCGTCTATGTGATCGGCGGCAACGGCAGCGGCAAGAGCACGTTGGCCAAGATACTCAGCGGCCTCTACGCGCCGACCGAAGGCCATATTGCCCTTGACGGGAAGGTGATCGACGACGATTCGAGGGAACGGTACCGGAATCTGTTTTCCGCCGTGTTTACCGATTTCCATCTGTTCAATCGCATCATCGGGCCGGACCAGAAAAATACGCGCATCGAACTTGCCCAAAAGTACCTTGAAACCCTGAAGCTGGCCGACAAGATCGAGATTCACGGCAAGACCTACTCGACGACCAAGGCCTTGTCGACAGGGCAGCGCAAAAGACTGGCGCTGCTTTGCGCGTACATCGAGGATCGTCCGATCTATATCCTGGACGAATGGGCTGCCGATCAAGACCCGGTGTTCAAGCGATTCTTCTATGAGGTGCTGGTTCCCGATCTGAAATCCCGTGGGAAATGCGTGATCATCATTACCCACGACGATCAGTATTTCAAACTGGCGGATCGCGTCATTCGCCTGGATAGCGGCCGCATTTTCTCGGATACGGCCATGAATGACGTCCGATCGACAGTCGCGGGGTGAGCTGGCGGCGGGTCGAATCGTGAGGCCCGCCTGGTCAAACCCGCAATGGTCGTCTCGAGTGCGGGCGGCGAGGGTTTCGTGGTCGAGATAGAATGCCGCTGTTTCCGCTCGGCGCGACGTATCGTCCGTCTTCATCCGACGATGACGCGCGTCGCGCCGGAAACCGAGCAGGCCGGCCCGATAGACAATCACGACAAGAACACGCATGACGACAGACTCCCCCACTCCCGTCCAGGACCTCCTCAACTGGCGCGCCGCGTCGCGGCGCACGCTGCTGCGCTGGCCCGGATGGATCGGCCTGGCGATGCTGATCGTCGGCGCATTCAACCACATTCTCGCGATGGCCTGTCTGGGCGGCTGCGTGTTCTTCGCCACCCTGCCCATCTGGTACGTCACCACCCAGCGCATCGTGCAGGACCGCCCCAGACCGCCCGTGCCCGTGCAAGCGCTGGCCTGGATCGCGTGCTTTCTGCTCGCGCTGATCCTGAGCCCCACCTTCACGCTCGACAGCCGGCAATTCGACGACACGCACGACACCACCACGACCTGGATCAAACGGTCCCTCGTCGATTCGATCAAGGAGCCCCGCTACAGCCAGGACGAACTGGCCTAGGGACAATCGAACTACGACGTGCGTTTCGTGCCGGCGTCCGTCGTCTGCCCGCGATACAGCACGCGGCTCTATCCGCTCTTCGGTGTCGAGCGTGAAACCGACTGGCTGAACATGCTGGCCAGATCGGTCGACGACTGGCAGGCCGCCAATGCCAGGCCGCCCAAGGACATCCTTCAGCGCTTTCTCGACCAGTGCAAGACTGGCGCGGACGCGATGCTCAAGGCCGGCCTGACCAAGGAATCCGCGCTGATGCACGGCGACGTCGATCTGTTCTTCGCGCGTGCCGAACGCGAGCACACCAGCCCGTCCCGCGCCGAAGTCGTCCTCGAGGACGCGCAGATCCCGCCGGACATCCTGAAGAAAGTCGAAGCGCTGATCGCGAACGACCCGGATTACGGCTTCCGCTTCGTCAGCTTCAACGCATCCGTGGATCTTTCGACAATCGGCGCGAAGGCCACCGTTCCCGGCGAGCCCGACGTGGTGCGCCGCCTGAACCCGCTGGCCATTGCGGCCGCGCTGGGCCGCGACAAGGACGTGGAATATTTCAAACGCGAATGACGCGTGCCGGCGCCGCCTCCTGCCCACCCCGACGCCGCGGCATCACGCCCTCACTTCGATGCGGTTCACGACCCCCGCGATCGCATCGAGGCACCAGGCGTCCTGTTCGGCCATCAGCCGTTCCGCGTCGGTCGGGACCCAGCCCGCCAGCGTGATCTGATGATTCTTCACGCTGACGGTTATCTGGTCGGCCCGCACTCGGGGGTCCGTCTCCAGCACGAGATGCATCACTTCGGAAATCTCCTCGTCGCCGTCGGCTTCTGCGGGCACCAGTTCCAGCAGGTTCTCCACATCGCGGCAGCCGCCCGTCCACCACGCGATCACGCCTGCGAGGCGCCGGTGCGACAGGCTGATCACCTGCCCCGTCAGCCTCACGACGCCATTCTCGACCGTCACCTCGATCGCGCCGCTGCCCTCGTTGCCCGCCTGATCCATGGTGCCGCGCAGCACTTCGAGCTGCCCTTTGACGCGGGCGCAAATCACGCAGTTGCGAAAATCGACCGCCTGCGCGAGCCGCTCGCAGATGCGCGTGCGCAGCTCGCCGTCACCCATCGGCGGATTGGCCGCCACACGGAGCTGATCGACCAGCGGCATCCCGCCGCCATACGTGTGGGTCAGCGCGAGCAGGCGCTTCTTCGATGCGATATCCGGCACCTCGCCCGACACGGTCAACGCGTGGCCGTCAAAACTCATGTGAATGGGATGATGGTGTAGCTTCAGGTGAGATTCGTGTTCAAAGGCCGCCATCACCTGCTTCAAGACCATGTCGCTGCGTTGCATGATCTGCCTCGCGCAAAGGTTGAATGAAGCAGCGCCGTCGGTCCCGGACTGAACAGGTGCCTGCTGCACCCGGCGGGCGCTGTATCGTTAATTATAGGAACCGTGCCGCCGGCGCCACGCCCTTTTCCTGTTGGGTGAGAGGAAACAGCCGCCGGGGAAATGGTTTGGGAAAACCAGACATCGTGATTCGTCAATCCTGCCCGGCGGGCCATGTGAAATGGCGGCGACCAGATTAAATGTTGTTTGTTTTCATGAGGTTGCGCGACGCCCGTGCGCACATGATCCGGCCCTGGCACGCCCCATGCGTTTGTTGCTGCGAGCGCGACGAAAAGTGCTCTTTCCCAAACCGCAGCAAACTCAAGGAGATTTATCATGTCCGCACTGATGATCAACGACCTGTCCCGTGCCCACGAACTCAGCCGCAAGGAAATGGCTTCCGTCAGCGGTGGCAGCGTGTTCCAGAACTTCGGCGTCAACGCCATCGAATCCGGCGGCGGATTCTCGTTCGCCAGCCCCAATACCATTACCGCCCCGGTGACGCAGGTCGATGCATCGACGCACCTGGATCTCACCAGCGTGACCAACACGATCAACAACCTCGGCGGCAAGGTCATCGGGAAGCTGGGCCTGTAAGTTCCACCCTGCTTCGTCGCCGTGGCAGTCGTATTCGATAGCGATAGCGTTGTACCGAAGCGCTCCAGACCGCCGCGAGTATGTCCTCGCGGCGTTGAAGCCCGCCAAGCCGTTCTCCGTTGGCGGGCTTTCTTGCATGGTCAAATCACATTCAGGTTCTCAGTCTCCGACGCCAGTGACTAATATAGGTGACTGCGGCTGCAAGGACTCGATCGCCACATGTCGACAGGCCACATCATGTTGAAGCGCAGAACCTTCCTGTTGGGCAGTGCGGGCGCGGCGGGCGTGCTGGCGATCGGCTGGGCATGGCGGCGTCCCGACGACCGGCTCGCGACGCCTGCACAGCTGGCGATGTCGCGCGTCGACGTGCCGTTGAACGGCTGGGTGATGATCAGTTCCGCTAACGACGTGACGATCGTCATGAGCAAAGCCGAAATGGGCCAGGGCGTCCATACGGGCGCGGCCATGCTGCTGGCGGAAGAGCTCGATGCGGACTGGTCCCGCGTCCGCATCGTCATGTCCCCGCTCGACACGATCTACAAGGACCGTGAAACGCTCGCCGAGGGCCTGCCGTTTCGCCCCGATGACGACAGCCTGCTCGCTCGCGGCATGGAGGCGCTGGCGCGCCGCGCAGCCCGCTATGCGGGTTCGATGGCGACGGGAGGCTCGACGAGCATGATCGATCTGTGGGGGCCCATGCGCGAAGCGGGCGCCACGGCCCGCGTCATGCTGCGCGGCGCTGCGGCGAAGCTATGGAGCGTGCCCGTCGCGGAATGCGAGACGAACGCCGGCCGGGTGCTGCATCGATCGGGACGCTCGGCGACGTATGGCGAACTCGTCCAGCTCGCGCGCGACGTGCCGCGCCCGACGCACGTCGATCTCAAGGACCCGAAGACGTTCACGCTCGTCGGCAAGCGGCTGGGCCGCATCGAGGCGCGCACGAAGCTCGACGGCAGTGCGCGTTTCGGCATCGATGCGCTTCCGGACCAGCTCCTGTATGCGAGCGTCACGATGTGTCCGACACTCGGCGGAAGGGCGCTGGCTTTCGACCAATCCAGGGTCGCCAGCCTGAAAGGCGTGACGGGCATCTTCAGGATCGAGCCGTACCACGGCGGAACGGGAGGCGTTGCCGTCATTGCGGACAACCCGTTCATCGCGATGCGGACGTTGTGCCAGTTGTCGGTCACCTGGGACCATGGGCCGGCTGCCGGCGTGAATTCCGCGGATGTCCGCACGGCGTTGACGCGCGCCCTCGACGGCGACGCGGGCCGCTACGTGTTCTACGCCGCCGGCGACGCCGATGCCGTGCTGAGCCGCGCGAAGCCGTTCGTCGCGCAGTACGAAGCGCCCTATCTCGCTCACGGGCCGCTGGAACCCATGAATTGCACGGTGCGGGTCGATGACGACGCGGCAACGATCTGGGTCGGCACGCAGATTCCAATGCTGGCGCGCAAGGCGGTCGCGGCGCTGCTGGGTCTGGACGAAGACAAGGTGGTCGTGAATCAGCAGTTGATCGGCGGGGCATTCGGCCGCCGGCTCGAAGTCGACTTCATCGCGCAGGCCGCCGCCATCGCGCGCCATGCGAAGGGGCGGCCCGTGCAGACGATCTGGTCGCGCCCGCAGGACATGACGCACGACTTCTACCGCCCGGCCTGCGTGGCGAGATACAGCGGCGCGATCGATGCGAGCGGCCGGCTGGTCGCATGGAAAGGCATCTCGGCGAGCCAGTCGGTCAGCGCGCAGGCGATGCCCCGCACCTTCGGCATGCCGGGCATCGCGGCGAAGCTGCTGCCCGACGCCACCACGGCGGAAGGCGCATTCGACCAGCCCTATGAATGCGACAACGTTCACGTCCAGCACAATACGGTGGCGCTCCCGGTTCCGGTCGGCTACTGGCGCTCCGTCGGGCACGCGCATCAGGCGTTCTTCGTCGAGAGCTTCATCGACGAGATGGCCGTGCTCGCACGGAAAGACCCGATCCGGTTTCGCCTCGACATGCTGAAGCAGCCGGCGCACCAGCGCCATGCGGCCGTGCTGCGGGCGCTCGTCGCGCTGTCCGGCTGGCGTTCGCCGCCGGCATGGCGCGACGAGACCGGCGCGCGGCGCGCGCGCGGCATCGCGATGCACGAAGCGTTCGGCAGCGTGGTCGCGCAAGTCGCCGAAGTGCGGCAGGAAGGTGACGGCTTTCGCGTGACGCGCGTGTTCTGCGTGATCGACTGCGGGCTGGCCGTGAATCCGAATCTCGTCGAGCAGCAGATGGAAAGCGGGATCATCTTCGGGTTGTCGGCCGCGCTCGAGCAGGCGATCACGATCGAGAACGGACAGGTCGCGCAGCATTATTTCGACAGCTACCCGCTGGTCAACATGGAAACGTGTCCCGAGATCGTCACGCAAGTCATGACAGGCGGGGCCGAACCGCACGGCGTCGGCGAAGCGGGCACGCCGCCGATTGCAGCGGCCGTGGCGAATGCGCTGTATGCGCTCACGGGCGTGCGCCATCGCACGCTGCCGCTCGTCAAGCCGCCGCCGCCCCAGCCAGGAGACGACCGATGGTGTCAGTCCGTATCAACGGGGAGACCGCTCACGTCGATTCCGAACCCGACACCCCGCTGCTCTGGGTGATTCGGTGCGAACGGAAGCTGACCGGCACGAAGTTCGGCTGCGGCGTCGGGATCTGCGGCGCCTGCACGGTGCTGCTGAACGATCAGGCCGTGCCGGCCTGCCAGATCCCGGTCGGCACGCTGAACGGCGCGCGCATCACGACCGTCGAAGGACTCGACAGCGCTGAAGCGCGGGCGCTGAAGGACGCGTGGCTCGCCGTCGACGTCGTGCAATGCGGTTATTGCCAGAGCGCCCAGCTGGTCGCCGCCACGGCCCTGCTCATGCGCTGCCCGCGCCCCGACGACCGCCAGATCGACGAGGCGATGAAGAACATCGCATGCCGGTGCGGCACGTTTCCCCGCATCCGCAAGGCCGTTCACAAGGCGGCGGAGTCGGTAGGGCCTGTTCACGCTAATAACGGGCTTGCGCTGGCCGCCAGAAGGGCCGAGCGCGAGGAATGGGACGAAGCGAATACTCAACGTATTCGCAAGGAGCATGACGCGGCGATCGGCCCTTCTGGCGGCCAGCCCCACAAATGAATTTTCAAGATCAGGGGAACGTGCCTTGCCGGCCGTATTGCGGCGTCGGTCGTCGCTTGTTTGGCTCGGCCAAACGGCGCTCCTCCCTCCTTGCACTCCGACCGGCAAGGCACGTTCGCAAGCCCGTTATTAGCGTGAACAGGCCCTACGCCGTTGACATACGGATGAACCCGCCCGATCAGTTACCGCCGGCGCGCGTCGTGATCTGGACGAAATCGGCGGCGATGCGCCCCGCGCCGTACCTGGCCTCGAACTGTTTCAACTGTCGATCGATTGCCGCGAGATAGGCGGCGCGCGGCTCGGAGGGCGGGCGCATCCCGTCGAACAACGGCGCCGGCGTGACGAGGAGCACGATCATCTCGGTCCCGAAAGGCTTGCCGATCACCCAGTCGCCCATGCTGCCGATCGTGGCGGAGTAATTCGGCGGCGCCTGGTTGTCGCGTGCGTGGCTGCTCGGCACGAGATGCACGACGCTCCCGTTCAGCACGTAATAGTCGACGTTCACGTACGAGTCGTAACCGGGTGTCGTGATGTCGATGACCAGCGGGTTGCCTTCCGTGAGACGCGCATCGGGCGCTCGCGTGCGGATCGACGCGGTGTGCGGCGACGCCCGATTCGATCGCCAGTACGGCGCGAGCGCGGTCACGACCTCGCAATTGTGGGCATCGATCGGACGCACGTCGAGATTCGCCGCCTGCCCGCCCGGTATGCCGCCGAGCGCAGTGCGCACCCGCGCGACACCGACACCGGATTCCACGAATCCCCGCACCTGCAGCACGTGATCCTGCATGGAGGCATCCAGCGCCGAACACGGGATGCGCGCGAGCGCAGCCATCACGGCCGCCAGCGAGATCGCCGGCGGCGGCGCGCTGGCAGCGGCGGGGACGGCGGCCGCGGGCGCGCTGCCGGCGGCGTCCGTCTTCGCGACATTCCCTCCGTTTGCAGGCGCCTGCGCGAGCGTGTCCGCCGCGGCGCGCCTTTCGCCGCTGCGCGAAAGCGCGTGGTAGCCGTACCAGAGCACGGCGATCGCCGCCAGCGCGCACGCGCCCACGGCCGCCCCGACGCGCGCGCCCGATGCCGGCGTACGGCGCTTGAACACGCCCATGCCTTCCAGGAACGGGTTGACGCCGGGCGTGCGCGTCGCGCGGTCGAACGACAACGCGGCGCTCAAGGTTCGCCATTGCGTGCGATCGAGGCCGGGCGGGCGCGCGGGCCGCAAGTGGTCATGACGCGCCTGGGTGGCCGACAGCCGGTCGAACGGATGGTGTCCGGTCAGCAATTCGTAGGTGACGCACGCGAGCGCGTAGACGTCGTCGCGCGGGTCCGGTTCGAGATGCTCGAACATCTCCGGGCTCGCATAGGCCGGCGTGATGCCGCCGAGGCTCGCCGGGTCGAACACGGTCACGTCGGGGTCCTCGTCGCGCCGCTGGAACGCGCGGGCGATCCCGAAGTCGATCACCTTCACTTCGCCCCTGTCGGTGAGGAACACGTTGGCGGGCTTGAAATCGCAGTGGACGAAGCCGCGCTCATGCGCATACGCCAGCGCCTGGCCCATCCCGGCGATGATCGGCAATGCGGCATCGAGCGGCATGCCCGCAAAGCCCGGCGCACGCAGCACCTTGCTGAGCGGCTTGCCCGACAGATACTCCATCGTGAGATAGACGAGCGGGCCGTCCCGATCGAAGTCGTAGACGGTGACGATGTTGCGATGAGCGAGCGTCTGCGCCTTGCGGGCTTCGCGCTGAAGCGCGATCAGCGACGTCGGCTGGCCGCGAAACTGCACGTTGAGCACCTTGATCGCGATGTGCGGCTTGCGATCCGACGCCTCCAGCTTGCGGAGGTCGAGCGCCTTGTACACGGTGCCCATCCCGCCGACACCGAGGCACTCCTCCAGCACGAAGCGCCCGTTCAGCGTATCGCCGATGCCTTTCACGCGCTCGCCGTCGACGAACGTTGCGCCGCTCGACGGCCCGGGCGGGGTGCCCGGACGAGCGTCCGCGTGAAGCGGGCTCTCCTGAATCCGGGTTGCGTCGCCGGCGGATGCCGTCTTGTCGCGACACCGTTCGATGCGCCTCAGCACTTCCGCGTAGATCTCGTCCGACAGCGGCTGCGTGGTTTGCGTCTGGTCGAGCACTTCGCGCAGCTGCGCGCAATCGACCTGGTCGGTCGCCAGCACCCGGTCGATCTCCGAGAAGAACGCGTCCCGCGACAGCGCCCCGCTCTGGAAGGTTTGAATCAGCTGCGTAAAGCTCATCATTCGAATGCCGTCTACTCAGCTTCAGCTTGCCGACCCGCTTCGGCGCCTCGCGGCGCCACCACGCCATCGTCAGACGAATTCGGCTGCGCGCCGCACCGGCCGCCGGCCTTCCGACAGGATGTCTAACAAATCATACTAGTCTGCGCCAATGCCCTGTGCAATCAGTGCCGGGACTAGGGTCTGTTTACATACGGAACGCGCATGCGAATGCCCGAAATCGCCCGCAGGGCAAGGAGCAAGGAGCGCCGTTTGGCCGAGCCAAACAAGCGACGCGCGACGCCGCCATGCGGGCGATTTCGGGCATTCCCCTGGAATGAATTTTTTAATTTGGGGTTGCCACGAGAACGGCCGCTCGCCGCGTTGTGCTCCTTGCGAATACATCCAGTATTCGCGGCGTCGCACGCCTCGCGAGCGGCCGTTCTCGTGGCAACGCATGTGCGTTCCGTATGTAAACAGACCCTGGATTGGCGAAGTGCGCGCTCCTGTGCGGCGAAACCTATACTGGACAGAAACCCCGCACGCCGGCGCATCGCATGATGCCGCGCGGCTGCCCTTCCCCCATCCGATTTCGCGGAGCCAACCATGGGCGTGCTCGTCATCAACGATCTTCCCGAAAGCGTCGACCTCGACCGGCAGGCGATGGCCGCCATCACGGGCGGCGCGATGGTCCGCGCGCATCAGACGATGCTCGCGCCGCGGACTTTCCCGTTTCTTCACACCGACGCACAAAACGCTGCCTCGACGCGTGCGCCGGCGGCCGACGCAGCACCATCCCGCGCGCGTCCGACGCTGTTGCGTTGATCGACACCCCCCTGGGCTCGGCGCGCACGGTCGGGCCGCTCACATCGTCATCGCGAGCCGCCGGTCTGCCGGCGGGAACACGCACCACGAGCCGTCGTCGTGACGAAAGAAGAAGATCGCGATCGTGCCGGCCGGATGCGCGGCCTCGACGCAGACATAGCGGCGCCGTTGCTCAGCCATGCGGCTGAAACGCACGACGCGTGCCGGTACGAACACGCTCGGCGCGAGCCACTTGTCGACCTGCATGCGCAGGGATGATCCGGTTCCGTTCATTTCAACCCCCTGGTGGCGATGTCGAACGCGTCGGGACGTCACTCATGCGGCTGCGATCGCGGCCGCCGCACACCGTCCGCCTGCCCGCCGCGCCACGATCAACGCGCGGCAGAGGGACAGCGCGAACCGAAGCGCCGTGCGCGGATGCATGACGCACGTGCGAACCTGCTCGCTGTGGCCCGTGCCTTCCACGCACCACGTGCAGAAGTGCTCGCAGTTGTTCGTCAGCAGCCGGTAGTGGTTTTCGCCAAGACGGGAACGCGCGCGCAGGACCGCGGCATGTCCCGCGTAGGCCGCGTGCGGATGCGGCACGATGCGCACCGCGTGACCGGCGGCGAAGCGTTCGAGCGTGACTTCCTCGATCGGGCCGCGATGCAGCGACGCGCAAAGCCCCGCGTAGTGGACGACGCGCCCGCCGCCGACATGGATGCCGTGATGGCTGTAGCCGGCGCGATCGGAAACCAGGTGCGCGCCGAGCGGCAGTGCCGCGTGCACGATCCCCTGCGCAGCACCAGCGGCCATGCGGGACACTGCGCTGTTCACGGGTTGAAGGTCGCGTTCCATGACTGGCTCCATCTGCGGGTTGGCGGCCGCCCGTGCTGCCGAAGGGTTAGCCGGTTGCCAACTAACCTGCATCGAGCGTGCCAATCATCCGCAGCCCGTCGCGCCAGGCGTGACGGGAAACGCGCGGCGCGCCGGGCGCCGCGCTGTCGTCGCGCGGCCAACCATTCGACGGGGATTTCGTTGGTGCGACGGCACCAGTTGGCGCGCCGGACAGCCGTCGGCGTCCGCCGGCGCAGGTGTCGGTTTCGCGGCGACGTCCGCGCGCGCAACTGTTGGCCTGCGCACGACCATTGCAGGACCGGGCCGCGACGCACTAGCATGCAAGCAACGCGTGTCGATCACGCGGTGCCTTGCCGCGTGCGGCGCTCGCCGGATCGACGCACGCGCCCGGGCAGCGCATGCGGGTTGCGTCATGCATGGCACGAGGTTTGCACGTATCGGGTACCGGTCCGTCGGCCAGCCCCCATTCGGAGACGCATCATGACCTCGCTCGCGATTACCGACCTTCACATGCAGCGCGACATCGACCGCAAGACGATGTCGTTCATCCGCGGCGCAGGCGCGCCGTGGGTATTCGGCTGGATCCAGCCCTACGCGCCGCCGGCTCCGGCGTTCGGGCCCGTCGTCAATCTCTATCAGACGTACAACACGTTCTACGCGAACCAGGTCCTCAACCAGATCCAGAACATCGACGTCACGAACTCGGCGGCCGGTTCGAACATCGTGGTCGGCGTCGGCGCGGACGGCAGGAACCGGCTCGCCTAGCGGCTGTTCACGCTAGGGTCTGTTTACATACGGAACGCACATGCGAATGCCCGAAATCGCCCGTAGGGCAAGGAGCAAGGAGCGCCGTTTGGCCGAGCCAAACAAGCGACGCGCGACGCCGCCATACGGGCGATTTCGGGCATTCCCCTGGAATGGGTTTTCAATTTGGGGTTGCCACGAGAACGGCCGCTCGCCGCGTTGCGCTCCTTGGCGATACGTCCAGTATTCGCAGCGTCGCGCGCCTCGCGAGCGGCCGTTCTCGTGGCAACGCATGTGCGTTCCGTATGTAAACAGACCCTAACGAAAGGAATGGCGCGCCGTGAGCGCAGAACTGCAATGGACCTCGGCTTCACGCACTGACGTGGGCCGCGTTCGCGAGATCAACGAAGACGACTGCCTCGCGTTGCCGCAGCGTGGCCTGTGGGCCGTTGCGGACGGCATGGGCGGCCATTCGGCCGGCGACCTCGCGAGCCGGACCATCGTGCGTGCGCTGGAACGGCTGGCCGCCCCGGCCACGCTGGCGGACTTCATCGACGCCGCGCGCGCCGCGCTCGATACCGTCAACGCGCGCTTGCGCGAATCGGCGGCCCAGCGCGGCGTACGCATGATCGGCAGCACGGTGGCGGTGCTGCTCGCGAGCGGCCGTCAATGCGGCTGGCTCTGGGCCGGCGACAGCCGGATCTACCTGTACCGCGACGCGCACCTGACGCAGCTCACGCTCGATCACAGCCGCGTCGCGGAACTGCAGGCGCAGGGCCACCTGAGCGCGCAGCAGGCGCGCCATCATCCGTCACAGCACCTGATCACGCGCGCCGTCGGCGCCGCCGAGCGGCTGCATCTCGACGAGCGACGCATCGACGTGCGCGACGGCGACATGTTCCTGCTGTGCAGCGACGGCCTGAGCAACGAGATGGACGAAGCCGACATCTCGGCCGCGCTCGCGTGCGGCGACTGCGCGCGCGCCACGGACGCGCTCGTCGATCTCGCGTTGCGCGAGGGCGGACGCGACAACGTCACCGCCGTCGTGATCCGCGCCGACGATCCCGATGCGTCGGACCACACGCTCGCCAATCCTGCCGTGCGACGCTGAACCGGCAAGCGGGCGCGCGTTGCGTTCACGCGTCCTTGCCGGGCGTCGTGCCGTCCGGATGACGAAACGCTTTCGAACGGATGCCGTGCTTCTTGAGCAGCATCTGCAGGTGCGACCGGTTCATCTCGCAACGACGCGCCAGTTCGGCCACGGTTCCGCCGGTCTCCTGCAGCCCGCGTTCGAGAAACGCGCGCTCCGCCTCGTCGCTCGCGGCGCGCTTCGCGTCGCTGAGCGACAGCGGCCGGCCCGGCGTACCGTCTTCCGTCGCACGAATGGCTGCCGACACGGCTTTCGGACGGATGTCCTCGGGCAGGTGCTCGATGTCCGCGACCTCGCCGGCCAGGCACGACAGACGGTAGACGAGATTGCGCAGTTCGCGGATGTTGCCCGGATACGCGTACGTCAGCAGGAAGTCGCGCAGCTTCGGCGTCGTCCTGACGGGCCTGCGCTTCAGCGCCCCCGCCGCCTCGTCGCCGAAGTACGCGAGCAGCAGCGGAATTTCGTCGCGACGCTCGCGCAGCGCCGGCAACGTCAGGTGAATGACGCTCAGGCGGTAGAACAGGTCCTCGCGAAACAGCCCCTGTTCGCTCAATTGCCGCAGGTTCTTGTTGGTGGCGGCGACGATGCGCGTATCGACGGAAATCGGCTCGTCCGAGCCGACCCGCTGGATCTCGTGCGATTCCAGCACGCGCAGCAGCTTGACCTGGCCCGACAGCGGCAACTCGCCGATTTCGTCGAGGAAGATCGTGCCGGTGTGCGCGCTCTCGAACTTGCCCTTGCGATCGTTCGACGCGCCGGTGAACGCGCCGCGCCGATGCCCGAACAGCTCGGATTCGAGCAGGTTGTCGGGAATCGCGCCGCAGTTCACCGAGATGTACGGCCGGTCGGCGCGCGCCCCGTTCGCGTGGATGACTTTCGCCATCAGCTCCTTGCCGGTCCCGCTCTCGCCGTCGATCAGCACGGGCAGATCGGTCGGTGCGGCCTTTTCGGCGATTTCGAGCGCGGCGAGCAGCTTCGGGTTGTCGCCGAAGATCCCCTCGAAGATGAAGCTGCGCTCGATCAGCGCCTGCCGGCGCCGGTGCGCCGCAGGCGCGGCCGGCTCCGCCGCGTCGGGCGTGTCTGAAGCGTCGGACGTCTGCGGCGTGGCCACGGCCGCCTCGACGAAGCGCTCCTTGCGCGACATCTGCATCACCTCGTCGCGCAGCACGTTCGCCTGGTTGAGCAGCTTCTCGATGTCCGCGCGCTCGAGCCTGGGCGCCCAGCGCAGCATCGAGCGCAGGATCTCGATCTTCTCGAGCAGGCCGGCATACGAGATCGCGGAGTTGCCGAATCCGTGCGGGTCGAAGAGTTTCATGTTGCGCCCAGTTGTTTCTGCACGAGCTGGTAATACATGCCCTTGAGGGCAACCAGCTCGTCGTGCGATCCCTGTTCGACGATCGCGCCTTCGTACAGGACGAGGATCTTGTCGGCGCGCATGATGGTGCTGAGCCGGTGCGCGATGATCACCGCCGTGCGCCCTTGCAGGATCTCGTGCATGTTCGCGAGGATGTTGCTCTCCGACTGCGTGTCGAGCGACGACGTCGCCTCGTCGAACACGAGCAGGCGCGGGTCGTGATACAGCGCGCGCGCGATGCAAAGCCGCTGGATCTGGCCGCCGGACAGGCCCACGCCGCGCTCGCCCACCACCTGCTCGTAGCCGAGCGGCAATTTGCTGATGAAGGCATGCGCGTCGGCCATCCGCGCGACCTCCTCCATGCGGCGCCAGTCGGGGCTCGCGTCGCCGCATGCGATGTTCTCGGCGATCGATCCGGAAAACACCAGGTTGGACTGCATCACGTAGCCGATCTGCGCACGGTAGTAAGCCTTGTCGATCGCGCTCATGTCGTAGCCGTCCACCACGATCTTGCCGTCCGTCGGCGCATAGAAGCCGACGAGCAGCTTCGCCAGCGTGGTTTTCCCCGAACCGCTGCGCCCGACGATCGCCACCATCTCGCCGCGCTTGATCGTGCAGTTGATGTTCTCCAGCACGTAAGGCGTTTCGTTGCCGCCGTAGCGGAAATACACGCCGTCGAAGCTGATGTCGCCCTGCAGGTCGGGCAGCAGCACGCGCGAAGCCAGTTCGGACGGCGGCTGCTCGGGCTCGATGTCGAGCACGTCGCCGAGCCGCTCCATCGCCACCGCCGCGTCGTTCATCAGGCTCCACATGCCGACGAGCCCCATCAGCGGCGCCAGCACGCTGCCCATGAACGCATTGAAGGCGATCAGTTGCCCGATGCTGAGTTCATGCGCGAGCACGAGGTTCGCGCCGACCCACAGGATCACGATCGTGGTCGCCGCATTCAGCAGCTGGCCGCCGAGCGCCACCAGGATATTGAATGCCTGTGCGCGGTACTGGACGTCGAGCGCCTTCGCATACTTGCGCTCCCACTTCAGCCGCACCGACCGCTCGATGCCCATGCCCTTCACGGTCTCGACGCCGCCGAGCGTCTCCATCAGCAGCGACTTCGCATCGGTGGACGCGGCAAACACCTCGCGCGCATAGCCTTTCAGCTTCGGGGTCGCGAGCGCCGTGAGCGCCATGATCGGGATCACGAAGGCGATCAGCACCAGCGTCATCTTCACGTTGTAGAGAAACATGATCGTGAAGTAGATGAAGATCATCAGGAGATTGAGCGCGGTGGTCACGGTGGACTCCGTCAGGAACGCCCGGATCGTCTGGTTTTCCTGGAAGCGCGCGAACACGTCGCCGCTCTTGCGGCGCGCGAAGAACGAATACGGCAGCGACATCGTGTGCTTGTAGAACTGCGACATCATCGCGAAATCGAGACTGCGCACCATGAAGTTGGACAGGTGGGCGCGGATCGTCGTCATCAACTGGGTAAACACGTGCGAAATGACGAGCCCGGCAATCAGCAGGTGCAGCAGGCTGACGTTCTGGTGCACGATCACCCCGTCCAGCACGCTCTGGATGATCAGCGGCGGAATGACGCCGAGCACCTGGATCACGAACGTCGCCAGGAACAGGTGCGCGAGAATCTTCCTGTAAGGGCGCAGGTAGCCGATGAAGCGCACCCACGGCGAACGTGACTCGACCGGCGCCGCGGCCGTCGCGCTCGCGGTGAACAGCAGGCAGGTGCCGCTCCAGCCGCGCTCGAACGCCTCGACGCTCAGCTTCCTGAAGCCGAGCGCCGGATCGGCGATCCGCACCCACGACTTCGACACGCCGTACACGACGACGTAGTGGTAGCCCTCCCAGTGCACGATGAACGGCAGGTCGAACCCGAGCAGCGCCTCGTACGTGCACTGCACGCCGCGCGTCGCGAAGCCGACCGCCTCGCCGGTGCGCGCGAGACTGTCGAGCGTCGCGCCCTGCGTCGTCACGTTCGCGAGATCGCGCAGCTTGCCGAGCGTCATCGCGATGCCGTAGTGGCGGCAGATCATCGCGAGGCACGCCGCCCCGCAATCCATTTCCTCCGCCTGCTCGACCAGCACGAAACGCTTGATCATGCGCTCGCCGAACGCGGCGTCGGCGCCGATGTCGATCTGCAGCGGGTGGCGGCGCCGCTCGGCGAGCTTCTTCTGCCGCTGCAGCTCCTGATCCACGAAACGGATGCGCTCCTCGAGCACCTCGCGCAGTTTCGGGTTGCGCTCGAGCATGAAGTGCACGGTCTTTTCCGGAATGACGAGCAGGCGCGTATCGGTGACGGCGGTGACGGTCGCCGCCTGCTCCTGCCGCAGCAGGCACGCGCGCTCGCCGAAGATCTCGCCCGCGCCGAGCGTCGCGAGCGGATAGTCGTTGCCGTCCTCCCGGCACGACACGCTCACCTCGCCCTGGCGCACCACGTACAGCCGCAGGTCGCCGCCCGGCCCCTGCCGCACGATCTCCTTGCCGGCCGCGACGCGCTTCACGCCGACGCTCGACACGTATTCCTCGAGCTCGGCGCGCGTCAGCTTGCCGCGCAGGTCGAACAGCCGCGTCACGAAACCGCCGGCCGAGCTGATCGCGACATAGCTCGTCACGAATGCCTGCGCGGCGGGGTTGTCGCGCAGGATCGGTTCGATCGCGCTGCGCGGGATGCACAGCACCTCGGCCTTCTTCGACGCGCGCACCGACACCTCGTGCCAGCAGTCGCGCAGCATCGCCATTTCGCCGAATACCTCGCCTTCCTTGCGCACGCCGACGCTGGTTTCCTTGCCGCGCTCGTCGGCGATCAGGCGCACGGCCCCGCTTCGCAGCACATACAGGCCCTCGGCGGGTTCGCCGCGGTTGCAGACGGTGTCGCCGAACGCGTAGGTGCGCACCTGCGCATGCGCGGCCATGCGGTCGAGTTCGTCGCGCGAGAACAGCGACAGCGGCTCCACCGACGCGAGAAACGCCGCGAGCGACGGGGTGCTGGCCGGAGCGGGGGCTTGTGCGTCCATCGGTGCGGTTCTCCGTGTTCAGCGTGCCTCGATGATGTGTTCCTGCGCGCGCTCGGCGAGCCATTCCTCGCGCAGCAGGCGGCGCACCTCGGACGCGACGTCGGCGTCGAGCGCGGCCGGGTGTTTCGCGGTGACCGAGAAGATCTCGAAGAACGAGCCGTCGGGCGCCGCGAACGGCCCGAGCAGGTCGCCCACATGCGCGTTGAACACCTTGGCCTCGATGTCCGTCTTCAGCGAGCCGCGCAGCACCTTGCCGATCACGCCGCCGCGCTCGCTCGTGTCGGCGATCGAATGCTCGCGCGCCATGTCGCCGAAGCAGTCCGGGTCGTCCTCCAGTGTCGCCATCATCTCGCGCGCCTTGCCTTCCGAATCCAGCACGATGTGGCTGACCTCGATGCTGTCGAACTTCGGCGAATTGAGTTTGAAGTACGCTTCGACGGCCGCGTCGCTGCACACGGTGTCGAACGTCTTCTCCTGGTACAGCGTGTCCGTGATGAACCGCTCGAACTCGTCGAGACTGATGCCGAACACGTCCAGGTAGCGGTTCATGTCCGCGGCGCGGTGCAGGCCGCGCACGCGGCGGAACTGGTCGGCGCGCGCCTGGATTTCTTCCGGGCTCACCTGCATGCCCATCTTCCTCGCCGCGATCACCGTCAGCCGGTCGCGGACCTGCTGTTCGACGAGGCCCTCGAACTGCCCGGTGAGCTTCAGCACGCGGATGAAGTCGTCGGTGCCGATCACGTCGTCGTCGATACGCACTATTGCCGTCATCTCGTTCCCCTTCCCTTGTCCATCAGCCCGCGATCTGCCTGAACGGGTCCAGCGCGAACCCGATCAGCCGCCGCTCGCGTACGACAATTTCCGCCGTGGCCGTCATCCCGTAGCGCAGCGGGTACTTCGTGCCGGCGATCAGGTACGCGTCACGCGCAAGCGCCACGCGGCCTTCGTAGACGGGTTCCTTCGTCTGCGCCTGCGGCTTCGTCGCCGGCGAGATGTATTCGAGCGTGCCGTCGATCACGCCGTAGCGCTGATATGGAAACGCGTTGAACTTCAGCTTCACCGGCAAGCCTTCGTGCAGGAACGCGCGGTCCTGCTCCGCGATCGCGACCTTCACCACCGGCCGCGCATCGGACGGCGCGATGCTGCCGAGCGGCGTGTTGGCGAGAATCTTGTCGCCGGGCTGCGTCGTGGTCACATCGGTGATCACGCCGGACACGGGCGCCAGCACGAGCAGGAAATTGTCCTTGTCGATGTTCTCGAAGCGGATGCGCGCGGCGGCATCCGCGGCGAGGCGCGCCGTCTGCACCTGCAGGCGCAGCTTCTCCTCGGTGTTCGCGATGTCGCGCACGGTCGCGTCGTACTGGATGCGCAGCCCGGCCAGCGTCTCGCCGCTGCCCTCGAGCTGCGCCTTCGCCTGCGTGAACTCGTGGCTCTGCTGCGCCTCGAGCTGCGTGAGCCGCGCCTGCGCGACGCGGTAGCTGTCCTGGGCCTGCAGGTACGCGCTGCGCTTCTGCTCCACCTGGCTCTGCGACACGCCGCCGCCGCCCGGCAGCGCGAACAGGCGCGCGTACTTGTCCTGTTCGTCCTTCGCGAGATCGAGCGCGTGGCGCGCGTTGTCGATGTTGCTGCGCGCTTCGTCGACCTGCGCGCGCTGCGATTGCGCGAGCTTGCTGGTGCCTTCGGCAATGCGGTTCTGGTGCAGGTGCTCCTCGACCTCGATCTGCTGCTTCAGCGCGTCGGCCTTGCGCTCCATCAGCTGCTTCTTGTCCGGAAACTGCTTCCATTCGCGCTCCGCGTCGTCGAGCTTGAGCCGCGCATCGAGCGCGTTGGTCGCCGCCTCGATCGCGCCGCGCGCGTTGATCCGGCCGATCACGTCGTTCTTCTCGACCGGCTGGCCTTCGGCGATGTAGATGTCCACCAGCTCGCCGTCGACGGGCGCGTAGATGCGGCGCACCTCCGACTCCGGCGCGAGCGCGCCCTGCGCGGTCACGATCACGTCGGCGCGGCCGACGAACGACCACAGCAGCGCGCACACGACGAGCCCGACCATCGCGAGGATGGTCGCCTGCGTGAGCCGCCACGGCCGCGCCGTCAGGATCGCGATCCCTTCGGCGCTGTGATCCTCCAGCGCCTCGCCGAGCGAGCGCGGCGGCTCCGGCGGCGCCGCCTGGCGCGCGCGCTTAAGGAGACTGGCGAGCTTCACCGCGCCCTCCCGAGGAAGCGAGCCGTTCCAGCGTGGCGGCATGCGCGGCGAATGGCGGCGTCGCAAAGCGGAACTGCCTGAGGCGATCCAGCACGGCCGGCCCGCGCCCGGCCCGCGCGTCGCTCTCGAACTGCGCGTACTGCTGCAGATCGGCGCGCACGGCGTCGAGGCCGCCGAGGCGCGGATAGCGCTGCTCGTAATCGGCGAGCAGCGCCGGGAGACCGTCGAGCCGGTCGTCGTCGAGCGCCGATGCGATCGCGCGCTGCAACCGTTCGAGCGCGGCCACGTAGACGGCGTTGTCGGTTTGCAGCTTGCGCACCTGGCTGAGCGCGTCGGCATACGGCACGGCGAACGCGGGAACGTATGACGAAATCCGGTCGAGCAGCCGCTGGTGCGCGCCCGGGTCGTCGTTCCAGCGGCCCGTCAATGCCTTGATCGGCGCTTCGTCGCGGTAGATGCGGATCGGCGCGTCCGGCCCGCCGCGCCCGGCAACGAACGCCTGCAGCTCGCCGATCCACGCGACTTCGTCGACGAGCGGCCGTGCGTCGGGGTTGTGGCGCGCCAGCGTGCGCATGTCCTGCACGACGGCGCGGGCGCGCTCGAATGCGCGCACGTTCATCGCGGCGATCCAGTCCGGCATCGTCGAACGGACGAGCGCCTCGGTGCCCAGCGCGAGGAACGCCGTGTCGTCCGGATGGTTCGCGAGATGGCGGTCGGCGAGTTGCGCCGCGTGCACGGTGTCGCCGCGCGCCAGCAGCGCGCGCATCTCGCGCAGCGGCGCGTCCTGGAAATACAGCGTCGCGAGCAGCACGACGACCGCGGCGAGCAATCCGCCGCTCCACCAGCCGAGCCGGCGCAGGTTCACGTGCCCGCTGCCGCCGAACGCCTCACTCAGCTCCGACAGGAAGACTTCGAACCTGCCGCGCCGGCGGCGCGCATCATGCACGGTTTCGGCGGCGCCATGCGCGGCGTGCGGGTTGACTTCGTCGTCCTGCTGAACGGCCGGAACCGTGCAGAAGATGTCGAGGAACGAATGCGCGGTATCGACGAAGGTCGTCCGGTCGGCGTCCGCGGCGGCCGCATTCGCGCCGGTTCCGGGCGACGCGGCCGTCACCGTGGAGTCCGGTGCCGGCTCGCGACGCACGCCGACGCGATAGACGAAGTGATCGCCGCCGAACGCGAGCAGCGCGCCGTCGCCGAGCGGCACAGCATGCTCGTCGAGCCGCCGGCCGTCGACGAACGTGCCGTTCGTGCTGCCGAGATCTTCGACGAAGACATCGCCGTCCTGCATGTAGATATGCGCGTGACGCCGCGACAGGTAGTTCACCTGATGCGGATACGCGTTCCGGTAGCACGCGAACGTGTCGTCGGTCTTGCTCACGAGGAACGGGAAGGCGGTAATGATGACCGGTTGCAGGCCGAGATCGCCGCGCTCCGGCGACAGCGTGACGACGGCCGGCCGCGCCGGCTGATGCGTCGCGCGCGGCATGAACGCGACGCGGTACGCGAGCATGCCGGCGAAACGCAGTTCGTCGCCGTCGCGCAGCAGGTGCGGCTTGTCGCCGACGTCGACGCCGTTGACGGCCGTCCCGTTCTTGCTGCCGAGATCGGCGACATAAGCCGCGCTGCCTTCGAAGAAGATGCGCGCGTGCCGGCGCGACAGGTCGGCCACCAGCTCTGGCCGCGCGGACGCGAACGGCGTGTTCGTCCGCCCGACCGCGAACAGCGCGTTGTCGATCCGGATCTCGCCCAGCTCCGGATGGGAAACCGGCTTGAGCACGATGTCGAACTGCCGATCGAGCGCGGCCTGTTTCTCGGCTATCGGAGCGGCGTCTGGAACCATGATTCGGCCAACGATCGACATGCGCCTGCCAATGGGCACGCGGCGCAGGAAACGCGCGCTTGCGAACCACTCTAGTGAAGCCGCTCCGCCAAGGCACATGGCAGCAAGAGCGTGAAAAAAGTTTAGGCGACCGATGACGGTAGTCAATCGGCCGGCGCCGATCGCGCGGCCGCGCAGGGCTGGCGTGTTCATTGCATCGCGTGGCCGGCCGGCTCGCTGCTTGCATTCGAGATTTCGACCGCGCGCCAGCCGCCGCCGATCGCCTTGTAGAGCGTGACCGTGTCGCTCAAAATCTGCTGATGATTGGCAAGCAGCGCGAGCTCCGCGGACGCCACCGAACGTTCCGATTCGAGCACTTCGAGTTGCGACACGAGCCCTTCCTTGAGCTGTGCCTCGACCTGCGCAGCGACGGTACGCAGGCGCTCGCCCTGCTGCTGAAGCTGCACGCGCTGCCGCTTGTGCGCGTCGAGATCGACGAGTGCATTTTCCACCTCCTTGAACGCGGTAAACACGGTCTGCCGGTACTGCTGCTCGGCGACCTTCGTCTGCGCCTCGGTCGTCTTGATGTGCGCGCGCACGCCCGGGTCGAACATCGGCAGGTTGATGCTCGGCAGGAAGCTGAACGTGAACGCCCTGAACAGGTCCGACAGCGCGAACGCCGCGGTGCCGCCGCGCCCCGTCAGGCTGATCGACGGCAGTTGCGCCAGCTTCGCCGCGCCCACTTCGTCATACGATTCGAGCACGCGATACTGCGCGGCGACGACATCCGGCCGGCGCGCGAGCAGTTGCGCGGGCAGCCCCATCGGCACGTCCGGCAGTTTGACGCGTTGCCGCAGATGCCCGGCAGGCATCCTGAATTCGCCGGCCGGCACGCCCAGCAGCGTCGCGAGCGCGTTTTCGGCGTTGTCGCGCGAACGGTGCAGCTCGATCAGCTCGTTCGCCAGCCCGTTGATCTCCGCGCTTTGCCGCAGCACTTCCGTCTGCGGCGCGACGCCGTTCGCGAACATCGACTGGTAGATCGCGAGGATCTGCCGGTTCTTGTCGAGCGTGCGCTGTTCCTGCTCGATCTGGTCGTCGAACTGGAGGATCCGGAAATACGTGCTCGACACGTCGGCAACGAGCGTCAGGTAGCCCGCACGCCAGTCGGCCTCGGTCGCGTGAAATTCGGCCTTCTGCGCCTGCACGCCTTTCTCGACCTTGCCCCAGACGTCGATGTCCCAGTTCACCTGGCTGCCGAGGTTGTAGGTCCTCGACAGCTTCTGATGCGTGCTCTTCTCGAAGTCCGCGCCCGCGCCGACGTCGACGCTCGGCAGCGCGCCCGCCTGGACTTCGCCGACCTGCGCGCCGGCCACGCCGATGCGGGCCGCCAGCACCTTGATGTCGACGTTGCCCGCGATGGCCTTGTCGATGAGCGCGTCGAGAGTCGGATCGTCGAAGCTCTTCCACCATTCAGGATTGACCGCGTCCGACGCGGATACCGGCCCTTGCGCGTGCGCCCACGTGGCCTTTGCCGGCATTTCCGGGCGCTGGTACGCGGGTATGTTCAGATCCATGCAGCCGGACAGCAACGCCGCGCATGCGCCGGCGGAACCGGCCATGCGGGCCAGCGAACGCATGAGACCACGGCGGTTGCGCGTGACGCTCGGCGACAGGCGGGTGTTCACGGTCGACTCCTTCGGAGGAACGCGGCGCATCTCATACCGCATAGGATGTGCCAGCCGCTCGCGGGATCGGCGGAAATCATGCCGGGCGGCTTGCCGATGCGGGTCCGGGCGATGAAGAAGGTGGTGGGGGCGACGTAAGCGCGGCACACGGATCAACGATGCGTGACGGGTCGCCGCCGACAGTTCCGGCCCGGCATGTCGGGATCGCACAGACACTCGCGCCATTCATGCCATTGGCGACAGCGTCGCCGCGCGCACGCAACGCGACCGTCGCTCGACGTGCGCGACGTCACTTCACGTAGATCGTGATTTTCTTCGAATAGATGGGGGGATTTTGCGGCACGTGGTTGGCGTCGCCCATCAACAGCTGCAACGTGTGCTTGCCCGGGGGAAGCTCCAGCGTGGTTTCGGTCTCGCCCGCGCCGAAATGCAGGTGATTCCGGTCGGACGGAATCGGCTGGTCCAGCGGCGGCAGGTCCGTATCGATCAGCAGGTGATGGTGGCCCGTGTTCGGAAACTGCACGTGCGACGGCGCGACGCCCATGTCTCGCAAGCCGAACCACACGCGGAACGGACGTCCGGCCGGCAGCACCTGGCCATCGTTGGGCCATCCGATATAGGCGATGGCCTTCGCGGAATGCGCGCCGGTCTCGGCGGTCGTCGCACCCGTCCATAGCAGCACCACGGCAGCGGCGACGAGGATGAGCTTGTTCATGGCATCGGTTCCCGGTTCGTGCGGCGGGCGCGGCATGCCGCGCTACTTGACCGTGATCGTGATCTTCTTCGAATACACCGGCGGATCGTGCGGCACGTGATCGTGGTCGCCCATCAGCATCTGCAGCGTGTGCTTGCCGGGTGGCAGCTCGATGCGCGCCTCGGTTTGACCGGCGCCGTAATGGAGGTGATTCCGGTCCGACGGTATCGGCTGGTCCAGCGGCGGGAGATCGGCATCGATGAGCAGATGATGATGGCCCACGTTGGGCCGCTCGATGCCTTTCGGGCAGATGCCCATGTTGCGCAGCCCCATGCGCACCCAGAACTTGCCGCCCGTGATCGTTGCACCGTCCGACGGCCAGATGATGTACGCCTCGGCGCCGGGCGGCGAAGGCGTGCGCCCCGCGGCAAATACGATCCTCGGCGCCAGGACGGTGGCGGCCATGACCAACAGCGTAGCCCTTCTTCGCATCGTATTGCTCCTCGCGTTGGTGGCGGCGCGCGGCGTCGGACAGTGGAGCGTGTCTAACAGCTTAGGACGTAATCGACGGGAAGGCGTGCACGCATGTCTGCTTTTTTTGCAAGACCCTCGGGTGGTTCCGGTGATCGCCGCCGAATGCGCGTGCTATCTTGAATGTGTCCTGGCCGTGCCCGCGCCCGCCGCAGGCCGGCATCGTGGCAACGCATGTGCGTTCCATATGTAAGCAGACCCTATGGGGCTGAATATGTGGCGAATACTCTTGCCCGCATGCCTGTTTGCGTCGATCGCGGTGACATCGAGCGTCTGCTCCGGCGAGGACATGCATCCGTTTGCCGCGCCACCGGCAGCGTCCGCGCGCGCCCCAGCCGTCGAACCGCGTCGCGTCGCGCTCGTGATCGGCAACGGCGCATATCGCGGCCATCCGCTCGCCAATCCGGTCCATGACGCCGATGCGATGCGCGTTGCGTTGCAGGCGCTCGGCTTCGACGTCGTCACGCTGCGCAACGCCACACGGCAGCAAATGCTCGACGGGCTCGCCGCGTTCGAGCGCCGCATCGCGGCCGACGGCACCGGGCTGGTCTATTTTGCGGGCCACGGCGCCAGCGTCGGCGGCACGACGTGGCTCGCACCGGTCGATGCCGACGTCGGCTCTCCGGCCGGCCTGTCGCGAACGGGCATCGACCTGCAAACCGTGTTCGATGCGACGTCGCGTCGGCATGGCGACCGGATTGATCTGATCATTCTGGATTCCTGCCTGAGTGCGCCACCCGGCGCCGGCAACATGGCGGCCCGCCAGCCGCCGCCGCACACGCTCGTCGCCTACGCGGCAGCGCCCGGCGCAAACGCGGCCGACGGTGCAACGCATGGTGTCTACACGGCGGCGCTGCTGCGAACGCTCGCGTTGCCGGGACTCGGCATCGCCCAGGTGTTCGACCATGCAGGCGCGATGGTCGAAAGCGCCACCGGGCATCGGCAGACGCCGTGGGTCGCGTCGTCCCTTTCCGCCCTTTCCGATGCGGCGACGACGTTCGCGTTTCCCGGGGCCCGTCGCGCAGGAACCGGCGCGGGGCATGCCGGCGACGAAGTGTTGGCCGACGTCGGCGTCGTCGCGTTCGACAGCCGTGGCGTGATGCCGAAAGACAGCGCCGAGCAGTATGAAATCACGTTCTGGGAGTCGATCAAGGACAGCAAGGAGGCGGGCGACTACGAAGCCTATCTGAAGACCTACCCGAACGGCCGCTTCGCGTCGTTGGCGCAGGCCCGTCTTGCGCGACTGCGCGCGGCCGCGCCCAAGGCGCCCGCGGCGTCCGCGCCTGCACAGACGGCGAGCCCCACGCCAGCCCCCGCCCCCGTTCCGGCGCTAGCGCCGGCATCAGCAGCAGCGGCACAGCCTGCGCACACGCCCGGCTCGCCGGCGAAAGCGCCGCCTCCCGCCGCAGCGGCGGCCCCGTCGGCCCCGCAGCAGAAAGGCGTCGCGACGGCCGCCAATGAAATCCGGGATTGCCCTGCCTGCCCCGCGATGCTGGCGGTCAGCCCGGGGACATTCGCGATGGGCAGCAATTCGGGCGATCCGTCGGAAAAACCCGCGCATCGCGTGACGCTCGATCATTCCTTCGCGCTCGCGAAGTACGTGGTGACCGTCGCGCAGTGGAACGCGTGCCGCGATGCGGGCGCCTGCCCGCGCCTGCCCGGCGACAGCAACACGGCGCCGAACGCGCCTGTACGCGACCTGAGCTGGGACGATGCGCAACAGTACGTGAAGTGGCTGTCGAAAATCAGCGGCAAGTCCTACCGCCTGCCGACCGAGGCCGAATGGGAATTCGCGGCCCGCGGCGGCACCGCGACGCGCTACTGGTGGGGCAACGAGATGCGCCCGGGCAACGCGAACTGCAAGGACTGTGGGCCGCCGTGGCACGCCGAGGCGCCGGACAACGTCGGGTCGTTCGCGGCCAATCCGCTCGGCTTCTACGACATGGGTGGCGGCGTATGGGAATGGGTCAGCGATTGCTGGCACAACTCGTACAAGAATGCGCCTGCCGACGGCCGCTCGTGGGACGAGCCGAATTGCCAGGTACGCGTCATCCGCGGCGGCTCGTGGCGGGATGGGGCGAGCTACATGCCGGTTTCTACACGCTTCAAATACGACAGCAGCGTACGGTATTCGGCAAACGGGTTTCGCGTGGCCAGGGACATGAAGTAGAGCGATAGCGCTCTGGTCGGAAAATTGCGCGGAAAGCCTGGAAGGGCCGGAGTTCGGCCCTCCCGGCGGTTCAGGGCACGTCACACGCGGGTTCGTCCGACCGAGGCGACATGATCAATGAACGCAAAGAAGGGATCCACCGCATAGCCGGCCACGAATGCGATGGCGAGGGGTGATGCCGAAATGGACCCGTTCATGAACTTGTCGAACAGCCCGATTACTGTCCCTACAATCACGGCGACAATCATGCGCGTGCAGTAAGCACATTGCGCATGCGACGCGTGATACGTCTGGTTTCGAGTCCGGGTACACAAGTCCCGAAGAATGAAGGCCAACGTGCCGAGAACCGCATATAACACCGGCAGCACATAGACGGCGATGGCGCTCCAAAGAAAATCGCTGGTATGTTGGGCATTCTGTGCCATCGCCCGAATGTCCTGATACACCGCGAGTTTCTGGAGGCCATCGTCGATCGAGTGCTCGGGTCCTTGGGGTTTTTGATCGTCCTTGCTGCCGTCGCGTGAATGATCGTGACGCACAAGCATCGGCAGAGTCAGTTCGAGATTTTCTCTCTGGGTCGCCTTGTTCCGCATCCACGGCGAATCGTAGGGATTCTCGTCACGACCGTGAAGCGAGAGCAGTTCCAGCCATCTTGTTTCCGCGTAGAGTTGGCGATTGTTGCGGGCGAAAGCCTGGAGCTGCTCCTTTATCGCGAGCGCGGACGGCGTCAGCGCCTGTTCGTAGTCGATGTCGCGTCTTTCATCGGCCACGGACACCGTGCGTTGGCTAGCTGAAGTGTCCAGGTCAGGCTTTCCCCCTCGCACCAGTACCCTGTCGGCATCGTAGGCGCCGTATCGCTTTTCCATTGAGACAATATGGTTTCGCTGCGTCTCAAGTGCCTCGTGGAGAGGAATGGCGATCTTGTCGTTCGCTTCGACCAGCGCTTTCCCGCTCGCGGATAGCTTTGAGTCGACGAACATGACCATCGATGCGGGAACAATGAGCACAGCCAGGATGGATGTGAACACGAAGTAGCGCCGAGTCGCCTTCTTCGCGTCTTCCGTCGATTTCGGATCGAGCGTCTCGGCGCTGACCGGCTTGATTGCACCGGCCAGACGGCTTTGCGCGCAATACAGTTGCCCCTCGAGATCGGCCGTCAATTTGCCGCCAGCCACGGCTTCGCGAACCACCGCAATCGTTGCGGGTATATCCGGTTCGATCATTTTTCCGGCGCGAGCCGCGTATGTCAGCATTCGTTCGGAATCCTCCAGCAGATTTCCGACAGATGACCCAACAAAGTTTCCGCTACACATGATGCCCTCCAATTCAACCAATGTTGCCAAGGTTTTTACGACTTGGACGGCCGTGCTGACGCATCTATCGTGCCATCGCGCCAACACCGTTTTCCGGCGGACACGTCAATCGCTTCGCCGAGTCTGGTGTGCGAAAGTGTTGATGCACGAACAACATTTTTCCAGTCAGAAGTCGGGTCGGCGAAGACAGCTATTCGCAAGGACGACCCGGTCATCCGGACCCGATCCGGGCATACCGCGCAGCACTCTCCCCATCTGTCGCATGAATTGCGACGCCAGCAACTTGTCGGATTTGAAGCAACGCGGAGCCGCCGTCACTCGACGTTGTCGGTCACATCGGTCATCCGGATCATGTGCGGCCGCGCCGGGTCGCCTGCCGACGGGTCGCCGGCCGCCGGATCGCCTGCCGCCTGATCGTCACCCGCCCCCTGCGGATGGATGAGCGCCTCCAGCCGCGCCTTCGTCGCGACGAACTCCTGCGTATTGACCTGCGCATAGCCGCGCGGCCGCGGCACCGGCACCTCGATCAGTTCCTGCACTTCGCCCGGATGCGCCTTCAGCACGAGGATGCGGTCCGCGAGCAGGATCGCTTCGTCGAGATCGTGCGTGATGAACAGGATCGTGACGTCGATGTTGCGCCAGATGTCGAGCAGGTGGGTCTGCATCTTCGCGCGGGTCTGCGCGTCGAGCGCGCCGAACGGCTCGTCCATCAGCAGGATGCGCGGCCGGTTCGCGAGCGCGCGCGCAATCGCGACGCGCTGCTTCATCCCGCCCGACAGCTGATGCGGGTAGACGTCCGCGAAGCGCGTCAGCCCGACGAGGTCGAGCCACTGCAGCGCCTCGCGCTCCGCCTCGCCGCCGCTGCTGCCGTTCATCCGCAGTCCGAACATCACGTTCTTCTTCACGGTTAGCCACGGAAACAGCGTGTAGCCCTGGAACACCATCCCTCGGTCGGCGCCCGGCCCCCGCACGGGCTTGCCGTCGAGCAGCACGTCGCCGCTCGTCTGCGCTTCGAGTCCGGCCAGGATGCGGATCAGCGTGGACTTGCCGCATCCGGACGGGCCGATCACGCAGACGAACTCGCGCCGGTGTGTCGTGAAGCTGATGTCGTGCAGCGCGACGGTGTCGCCTTGCGGCGTGCGAAAGCGCTTGCCGACGTGCCGCACGTCGAGAATCACGTCGCGCGCCTTCAGGCGAGCGAAACGCTCGCGCACCGCGTCGGACTGGATCAGGTAGTCGGGAATGGCCTGGGGATTCAGCATGATCGCCTCGTCGGAAATCGTTCGGTGAGTCGTAGCGGGCCGTCACGCTTTCAGCGTGCGGTCCCACGGAAACAGTTTGCGGCCGAGCAGCGCGAGCACGACGTCGGTGCCGAGGCCGATGAGGCCGATCATCAGGATCGCCGCGTGCGCCACGCGTTGAATTCCTTGTCGATGAAGTCGAGGATGTCGCCGCCCTGGCTGAAGTTCGGGCCTTCGGCGCGAATAAGGAGCGCGCGGATTTCCGATTCGCTGGCCTCGTGGACGGCCTCGCTCAGGCGTTCGGAGAACGCGGTGGCGATAAGGTTGAGCGGCGGATTCGCCAGCACGATGTGGCCGACGGAATCGTGACGCTCGAAACGGATGGATTTCATGTTCGTCTCCTGGCTATGGGTGGTGCGGGGGCTCAGGCAGTCTTGCTTGCGCGCAGATCGAGTTCCCGGATCATGCTTTCGCGCATGGCGAACTTCTGCACCTTTCCGGTCACCGTCATCGGCATGTCTTCGACGAAGCGGATATAACGCGGGATCTTGAAGTGTGCGATCCGGTCTCGGCAGAAGGCACGGATCTCGTCCTCGGAGGCATCCTGGCCCGGCTTGAGCACGATCCACGCGCAAATCTCCTCGCCGTATTTCTGATCAGGCACCCCGAATACCTGCACGGCCTGCACCTTCGGATGGCGGAAGAGAAACTCTTCGATCTCGCGCGGGTAGACGTTCTCGCCTCCGCGAATGAGCATGTCCTTCACACGCCCGACGATATTGCAGTAGCCGTCGGCATCGATCGTCGCCAGGTCGCCGGTGAACATCCAGCCGTCGCGGATCGATTCCCGGGTTCGCGCCTCGTCATCCCAGTAGCCGAGCATGACCGAGTAGCCACGCGTGCACAGCTCGCCCGTCTCTCCAACCGGCACGACATTCCCGTCCACATCGACAACCTTGCACTCGAGGTGCGGCTGGATGCGCCCGACCGTCGAGACCCGCTTGTCGAGCGGATCGTCGGTGGCGCTCTGGAACGACACCGGACTGGTTTCCGTCATCCCGTAGGCAATGGTGATCTCCGCCATGTGCATGTCCGCCACCACCCGCTTCATCACCTCGATCGGGCACGGCGCGCCGGCCATGATGCCGGTGCGCAGGCTGGAGAAATCGTATCGATCGAAGTCCGGGTGGTCGAGCTGCGCGATGAACATCGTCGGGACGCCATGCAGCGCGGTGCAGCGCTCCTCGCTCACGGCCGCCATGGTGGTCAACGGATCGAACGCCTCACCCGGAAAGACCATGCACGCGCCGCTGACGGCACACGCCAGCACCGACATCACCATGCCGAAGCAGTGATACAGCGGCACGGGCACGCAGAGCCGATCCTCTTCCCGCAAGTTCATGGCCGCGGCCACGAACCGTGCATTGTTGATGATGTTCCGGTGCGTCAAGGTGGCGCCCTTGGGCGCGCCGGTGGTGCCGCTGGTGAACTGGATGTTGATCGGGTCGTTGGCATCGAGCCCTGCGGCAATCGCATCCAGCTCGGCCATCGATACGCCCGCGCCACGCTCGAGCACCTGCCGGTACGTCAGCATGCCCGGCGTGGATACGTCCTCCATGCGAATCACCCATCGCAGCGCGGGCAGCTTCGCCGCACGCAAATCGCCGGGTTCGCAGTGCCGCAGTTCGGGAGCCAGGGTCTGCAGCATTTCCAGGTAACGGGATGTCTTGAATGACTCGGGCGCGACGATGGCCTTGCAGCCCACCTTGTTCAGCGCATATTCAAGCTCCGCAAGCCGATAGGCCGGATTGACGTTGACCAGTATCAGACCGAGCCGGGCGGTCGCAAACTGTGTCACCGTCCACTCGAACCGGTTGGGTGACCAGATGCCGATACGGTCGCCTCGGCGCAGCCCCATCGCATGAAAGCCGGCCGCCATGGCATCGACCTCGTCGGAAAACGCCTGCCAACTCCAGCGAACGCCCTGCTCGCGAAATACGACGGCGGGACGTTTTCCGTGGCGCTCCACGGTCTCGGCCAGCAGTGCCGGCACCGTCAGTTCGCTCAGCGCGGAGCCGGTGTCACCTTTGACGTAGGACAGTCCACTGACCGGCAGCGTCGCGCCGGCGGCAGGCCCGGATGTTCCAGACGGCATCTTCATGGTTGTCTCCAGAGTTTCACCGGCGAAAGGTCGCCACGCCTGTCGCGTGGGTCTCTCTCCGATAGGTTTCCAGAGCGATCCTCATATCTTCCTTGGAAGACGTCAAGGCGGGATTTTACTCACATACCGCCGCTCATCTAGCCCATGAAATGATGGAGAATGATGCACAGTCACTCTATTGGCGGTCGATGCCATATCATCCGAGGAAGAAATTTCGGGAGCACCGGATTTCCCGATGGACGTCCTTCGACGTCACACGCATCGCAATGGGTACGCCGATTCTTCAGAACGTATGGCGAATGCCGAGCATCACCCCGGTCTGATCCACGCCCGGCGCCGGCCACGAAGAAGTGCCGGCGGTGCCGCCGTCGATCGTGAGCACGGAGCTGCGCTGATTGAATATGTGCCCCGCGGTCACGTACACCGCGCTGCGCTTCGACAGCAGATACATCGCGCGCGCCGCGATCACGGAAGCTCCGGCATCGTGGCCGCTCACGGTCAGATGGCCGTACTGCGCGTCGAGGACGATCTGCGGAACCGGCAGATAGGTCGCCCCGAGCCACCAGAAATTGCTGTTCGCATCGACGACGCCCGGCGCCAGCTCCCCGTGATTGATGCGGTGCAGGAAGCCGCCACCGATCGTCGCCGTGCCGAACTTCACGTAGCCGTTGATGACGGCTCGCGTATCCGTCTGCGCGCTGCTCGGCAGCGGCGAGCCGGCCCCGCCGCCGCCGTAGTTCCGATCGAACGCGCCCGCGATACCCCAGCTCGCCGCCTCGTACTTCACCATCGCGGATATCGTCTTGCACGCGCGGTAATCGGTCGGCGACTGGCCCGCGCATCCGCCGGCGGCGGCCGGCGCCACCGCGTCCCGCCCGAGCGAGTAACTGACGCCGAAAGTCAGGCCCGACGACGAATAGCTGTAGACGATCGCGTTGTCGAGACGCGCCTGGGCCAGATACGTGTCGAGCAGCCCGGCCGCATAGATGTTCGGCCCCATCGTATCGCCCGGCAGCGCCAGATAGATCTGGGAATACTGACGGCCGAACGACAGCGTGCCCCACGGCCCCGACAGCCCGACGTACGCCTGCCGGCCGAACAGGCGGCCGCTCTGGTTGAGCGTCCCCTGCCCCGGCGAGAAGCCCGACTCGAGCACGAAGACCGCGCTCCAGCCGCCGCCCAGGTCCTCCTTGCCGCGAATGCCCCACCGCGAAGGCAACGACCCGGTGAGTTGCGGCACCTTCACCACACTCTGCTTCCGGGGCCCGACGTTCGTCACGTATTCGACGCCGGTATCGATGATCCCGTACAGCGTCACGCTCGATTGCGCGTGTGCCGCTCCCGACGCACACGCCGCGAGCGTCGAAAGACCGCACCAGAACGCCGTGCGCCGCGCAAACCCTTCTCCAAACCCTTTTATCCGAAGATTCATTGCGCAACCTCCATGTAGTTATCGTCTTCCTTGGAAGATACAAATCCATCATCTTCCATGTCAATTGACAACCGGGTCGTGAGTTACCCGTATGCCTGCTCCGAACGGCATATTTGCGGGCGTATTCTCCGAACATGGGCGCCGTCATAGTTTTCCCTACCTCGACATCCGTCGCTCGGACATTTACCTTCCATGGAAGACGAATGCGATTCGTCTGATCCGTATCATGGAACGAGGCATGGAAATGAAAGAATCAGGAGATCACCAGGCGGCCACCCGATCCCGGGGCACGCCGTCGCCGGCCGAAGCCGCCGGCTTCGTCTGGACCGACGACTACGCGCTCGGCCATCGGTCGATGGACGACACGCATCACGAGTTCGTCGAATGCGTCGATACGCTGCTCACGACGGCCGACGCCAACCTCGCGGCCGCGCTCGAAGCGTTTGCCGAGCACGCATGCCGCCACTTCGGCGAAGAGGACGACGCGATGCGCGACACGGCCTACGGATCGGCCGGCTGCCATATCGACGAGCACGCCGCCGTGCTCCGGTCGCTCGACGCGGTGCGCGCCGCGCTGGCCGAAGGCCGCCCGCAGGTCGTCCGCGCGTTTGCGAGCGCGCTCGCGGACTGGTTTCCCGAGCATGTGCGCGTCATGGACATGGGCCTTGCGCGCTGGCTGATTCAGCGCCAACTGGGTGCGGCCCCGGTCGTCATCCGGCGCCACCTGCAGCGTGCCGCCTGAAATGTCTGTCATTTATCCGGAAGTCGTCATGGAAACGTCCCACACTCCCATCAACGCCACGTTGCAAGTCTGCGTCTGCGCGAAGACGTGGCTGGCCGAAGACATCTACGGCTACGAGCTCGCGCCGCTGTCGGACACGCCGTTGCCCCGCTTCGAAGCCGGCGCGCACATCGACGTGCATCTGCCCGGCGGACTGGTGCGCCAGTATTCCCTTTACGACCTGCCGGACGACCGGCAGCGCTACCGGATCGGCGTGCTGCGCGATCCGCAATCCCGCGGCGGCTCCGTCGCGTTTCACGACAGCGTGCGGGCCGGCGATACGCTCACGATCAGCGCGCCGCGCAATCACTTCGCGCTGCACGACGGCCCAGACCGGTCGATCCTGTTTGCCGGCGGCATCGGCATCACGCCGATCCTCTGCATGGCCCGGCAACTGACGCGCGAGAACCGGCCGTTCGAGATGCACTACTGCGGCCGTTCGCTGTCGCGGATGGCGCTCGTCGACGAGGTGCGGCAGATCGGGGACGGCACGCAGGCACACGTGCACGCCGACGACGGTCCGACCGAGCAGCAACTGGATGCCCGCGCCGCGATCGGCGCGCCGTCCGGGGACCGGCACCTGTACGTGTGCGGGCCGACGGGCTTCATGGATCACATCCTGCAGGCCGCGCGCACGCTCGGCTGGGACGATGCGCATCTGCATCGCGAATATTTCGCGGCGGCGCCGGTCGAGTCGTCGGACGAAGACGCACCGTTCGAAGTCGAAATCCACAGCAGCGGCAAAGTCATCGAGGTAGCGGCCGACCAGAGCGTCGCGCACGCGCTGCTCGATGCCGGATTCGACCTGCCGCTGTCCTGCGAGCAAGGCGTCTGCGGCACCTGCATGACCACGGTGCTGGCCGGCGAACCCGACCATCGGGACCTTTACCTGACCGACGACGAGCGCGCGCGCGCAACGATTGCTTCATGCCGTGCTGCTCGCGTGCCAAATCCGCGCGATTGGTCCTCGATCTTTGACGCCGCCGCGCGCGCTCTCCTGAGGAGATTGACATGTTGACCAAGCAGGACAATGAACTGATGTGCCGCACCGGCGCGGGCACCGCGATGGGCGGTGCGATGCGCCGCTTCTGGCTGCCCGTGATCCAGTCGTCCGACCTCCCGCCGCCGAACGGCGACCCGAAAACGATCGAGCTGCTCGGGCAGCGGTTCGTGGTCTGGCGCGACCAGGACGGACGCCCCGGCCTCTACGACGAGGGCTGCCTGCACCGCGGCGCGTCGATGCAGCTCGCCCGCGCTGACGGCGATGGCCTGCGCTGCATCTATCACGGCTGGAAATTCGCGGTGGACGGGACGGTGCTCGAAACGCCGAACGTCCCCGATCCGAAATTCAAGGAGCGCCTCAAGGGCCGCACGTACCCGGTTCGCGAAGCGGGCGGCCTGATGTGGACCTACCTCGGCCCGCGGGACAAGGAGCCGCCGTTCCCGCACCGGGCATTCATGGACCAGCCGGATTCCCATCGCATCAACGTGTGCGCGATCGTCAACTGCAACTTCGTGCAGGTGATCGAGGGGCTCGTCGACTCGTCGCATCTGAGCGTGCTGCACAGCTCCGCACTGGCCCAGACCAACCACTCCAACCTGGACTACGCGGGAAAGATCACGCACATGCAGTTCGACGCCGCCCCGACGATCGAGGCGGACGAAACGGATTTCGGCTTTCACTACGTCGCGATCCGTCAGGCCGGCGAAAACCGCATCGCCCGCGTCACGTCGTTCATCGCGCCGAGCTTCATCGCCAACGCGAACGGCGACGTGTGGCTTGCCGTGGTCCCGATCAACGACGAGCGCTGCTACTTCTTCCACGTGTGGTGGGATGCCGAGAAGCCCATTGGCGAAGAGCCGCTGCGCAGCGCGCAGCTCACGTTCGTCGGCCTCGACGAGCCGACGCTGCGCAAATACGGGATGACGCTCGACACCTGCGACTCGCCGGCGGCGATGTTGTTCGTCAACGGCTACCGGCAGGATCGCCAGTCGCAGCGCAACGGCCACTTCACCGGCTTCGACGGCATCACGCAGGAAGACGCCGCTTGCAGCATCTCGAGCGGCCCGATCCGCGACCGGTCGCAGGAAATGCTGTCGAGCGCGGATCTCGCGATCAGCCGCCTTCATCGCACGCTGCTCGCGTGCGCGCGCGCGCAGCGCGATCAGCAGGACATTCCGGCGCTGCGCGCGGAATCGGGCCGCGCGATCGGCATCTCCGGAGAGGTTGGTCCGGGCGAGGACTGGCGGCAACTGGTTCCGCACCACCGGATCGTTTCGCCGTCCGGCGCGCGCACGCAGCGCAACTCATAACCCGGCTTTGAAGAGGAGTTCGATATGTTGAGCCACGAAGAAAACGAGATGCTGTGCCGCGTCGGCCCAGGCACGCCCGGCGGCGCATTGATGCGGCGTTTCTGGCATCCGGTCTGCACGTCCGCGCAACTGCCCGGCGCGGACTGCGCGCCGCTGCGCGTGCGGCTGCTCGGCGAGCAATACGTCGCGTTCCGGGACACGAACGGCCAGGTCGGCCTGCTCGAGGAGCTGTGCATGCACCGCGGCGCATCGCTCGCGCTCGGACGCGTCGAGGAAGGCGGCATTCGCTGCCTGTATCACGGCTGGAAGTTCAGTGTGGCCGGCGCCGTGATGGAAACGCCGAACCATGCCGATCCGAAGTATGCGGCGCGGATGAAGGCGCCGGCGTTCCCGGTGCGCGAAGCCGGCGGGATCGTCTGGGCATACGTCGGGCCGAAGGAGCAGGAACCCGTGTTCTCGCGCTACGCATTCATGGATGCGGAACCGAGCCATCGCGTCGTGCTGCGCATCAACGTCGCGTGCAACTACCTTCAACTGGTCGAGGGCGGCGAGGACAGCTCGCACGTCGGCGTGCTGCACACCAATATGGCGCGGCCCGGCTGGAAGGACGACGCGTTCACGCGCAATCCGGACGTCGTGAATCCGGCCGCGCTCGCGTCGAACGATCTCGAACCGTCGCTGAAGATCGAGGACACGGCGTTCGGCTTCCACTACGTCGCGCTGCGCAAGACCGACGAGCCGGGCGTGCGCAACGCGCGCGTCGTTCCGTTCATCGTGCCGTACGGCCGCATCATTCCCGCGCCGGCGTTCCTGTTCACGGTGCTCGAGGTTCCCGAAGACGACACGCACACGAGCACCTACATCGTCGTGCACGGCGACTCGCCGGTCACCGAGGAAAAGATCATCGCGCTGCTCGGCCTGGACGATCCGAAGTATTACGATCGCAAGAACTGCACGTTCAACGCGAGCTGGGCGGATTCGTTCGGCCAGAGCCGCGCGCTGATGAAGGAAAACTGGACCGGCCTGCGCGGCGTCGAAGTCGAAGACGCGACGATCGGGCTGTCCCAAGGCCCGCTCTACGACCGTTCGCGCGAGCATCTGGTGCCCGCGGACCAGGCCGTGGTGCGCGTGCGCCGCGTGCTGCTGGCCGCGGTCAGGCGCGTGATGAACAACGAGCAGCCGGTGGCGCTCGGCCTCGATCTGCGCGGCGTCAGCGCGTGCGACCGGCCGCTCGCCGAGGGCGCGGCCTGGCAGGATCTGCTGCCGGCGCATCGCGAAACCATCGAAGCCTGAGGAGAACCCTGATGACGAACGATCAAACGGGCAGCCGCACACCGGACTACCTGTCGCTGCTGCGGCTCGACGGACGCGGTTTCGTGGTGCTCGGCGCGGGCCGGGGCATCGGCGAGCAGGCGGTTCACGCGCTTGCCCAGGCCGGCGCGCGCGTGCTCTGCGTCGACTGCGACGAAGCGCTCGCCCACCGCATTGCCGAAGCCGCTGGCGGCATTCCCTGCGTGGCCGACGCAACGTCGCGCACCGACATGCAGCGCGTGTTCGACACGGCGCGCAAGCACTTCGGCCGCATCCACGGCGTCGTCGACATCATCGGCGTTGCGGGCATCAAGCCGCTGGCCGCCGTCGACGATGCATCGTGGGATCAGCAGTTCGACATCGTCGTGCGCCATGCGTACCTCGCGCTGCAGATCGGCGGCGAGATGATGAAGGCCGACGGCGGCGGCACGTTCGCGTTCGTCGGCTCGCTCGCCGGCGATCGCTCGGTGCCGAACGAGGTCGCGTATGCGGCGTCGAAGGCCGCGCTGCATCATCTCGTGCGCTGCGCGGGCGTCGAGTATGCGCCGTACAACGTGCGCATCAACGCGGTGTCTCCGGGGTTCGTCCGCACACCGCGACTGAATCAGCGTCTGGACGAAGCGACCTGGACGCGGGTCGGCGATGCGATTCCGATCGGGCGCGCAGCCACGCCCGCCGAAATCGCGGGTCACCTGTTGTTCCTCGCATCCGACCTGAGCGCCCACATGGCCGGCGAAATCGTCACCGTCGATGGCGGCCTCAGTGTGAAAGCCGCCATTCCCGCCATCAGGTTTGCCCCGTCGGCAACGCCCACTCCATGACCACGATGACACATTCGTCCCTGCGCGACCGGATTCATCCGTCGCTGCGTGCACTCGCCGACGCGGCCGCCGCGCGGCCGAGCCTCGCGCAGATCAGCGCCGGCGAGGCACGCGCCGGCATCGCCGCGCGCACCGCCTCGCGGGCGCCCGGCCCCCGCATCGACAAGGTCTTCGACCTCGCGATTCCCGGCCCGGGCGGCGGCATCCCGGTGCGCATCTACCATCCCGGCGGCGCCGTTGGGGTGACGATGGCCTTTCACGGCGGCGGATGGCGGATGGGCAATCTCGACAGCTTCGACGCCGTCTGCCGGCATCTGGCCAACGACTCCGGGCTGGCCGTGATCAGCGTCGACTATCGGCTCGCACCCGAGCATCCGTTCCCCGCGGCGCTGGAAGACGTGTGGGCGGCGACCCTGTGGGCCGCCGAGCACGGTCACGAGCACGGGCTTCCGACCGGTCGACTGACGGTGTTCGGCGAATCGGCCGGCGGCAATCTCGCCGCCGTCGTGTGCCTGCTCGCGCGGGAGCAGGCCCGGCCGCGCCTGCTCGCGCAGGCGCTCGTGTATCCGGCGACGGACGCTCGTCAGCAGCACGCGTCGTTGTCCGTTTATGCGGAAGGCTTCGTGCAGCGCACCGCCGACGTCGCGCATGCGTTCCGCGAGTACGCGCTCGATCACGGCATATCGCCGTCGACCTGGACCCTGTCTCCGTTCCATGCGGACAGCCACGCGAACCTGCCGCCGGCCCTCGTGATCACCGCCGAGTGCGACGTTCTGTGCGACGACGGTGAAGCCTACGCGCGCAAGCTCGCCGAAGCAGGCGTTCCGACGACGTGCGTGCGTTATACGGGCATGCTGCACACGTTTTACGGCATGCGCGGCGAGGTCGACGCCGCCGCGCTGGCCCAGCGGCAGGTTGCCGACGCGCTGCGTGCCGCCGTGCAGACCGGTTAGCGATGGATGCGGTCGTGCGATTGCAATCGACGGGCGGGGTATCCGGGCATACCGGCGTGGGCGGCCGGGGCGAGCGCTGCGACGCCGGGAAACTTACGTACAATGGCGGACAGCGATGCCGGCCGCCGCCCCTTTACGATCGATCCGGTCGCACGCCCTTCCAAGGAAGTCATCGAGATGAGCACCGCAGACGCGAAGCAGCCCGCCCGCCCCCGAACCGGGGCAAAAACAGCTTCGACGCAGACAGAATTCGCCCCCAAGCCGAGTCTTCCGCGTAACAGCCTGATCGAGCTGATCACGCTGCAGTGGCAACACGAGCACAGCGATCTCGATCTTTCGAATTTCCTGCTGGCGATCTACTTCATGCGACTCGGCACGCTCGTCGAGCAGTCGTTCGACAAGATGTGCCAGCGCATGTGGGGCATCAGCGGGTCCGACATGCGCGTGCTGCTCGCGTTGCGCCGCAGCGGGCACCCGTACGCGAAGCGTCCGACCGATCTGTACCGCGCGCTGCTCGTGACGTCGGGCGCGATCACCAAGAAGATCGACCGCCTCGCGAGCCTCGGGATGGTGGAACGTCAGCCGGACCCGAGCCACGCCGGCGGATTCATCGTCCACTTGACCAGGAAAGGGCTCGACGTCGTCGAAAAGGCCGTCGTGAAGCTCGCGAACGAATCGTCGATCGCACCGGCGATGGCGCATTTTTCGGATGCCGAGCGCGCAGCCGGCAACGAATTCTGCCTGCGCACGCTGGCGTTGATGGAAGAAACCGTGCTCCAGGAACTCGACGACGCGCCAAGCGTGCCGTCCGCGCCGCGAACCAGGCAAACGCGGCGCACGCCGCGCAGCCGCAAGTAAGCGGCGGGCCAACGCCGCCTACCGCACGCTCTGCTGCCGCTGGATTTCCTTCGCCTTCATCTGCAGGTAGTCCTGCCGGTCCAGCTCGTGAAGCTGCCGCGCGTACTGCTCGGTCGCGTCGAACCAGCGGGCAAGACGCTGGTCGAGCGGCTTGTCGAGCGTCCCGAGGTACGCGTCGATCGCGAGGTAATAGCGCATCGTGTTGCGCTCCAGCAGCCCGCGCACGCCGCCGATATACGCAGGCGGCGTCGCGGCGGGCGCGCTTGCGACGGTAAAGCCGACCTTGTCGCGCCCGATGGTCCCCAGATAGGCCTTCATCGCCAAGCGCCCGACCGTGCCGAAGCCGTACGCGTACGTCAGATGGAGGAACGTGCGCGTGTCGCCGACCGGGATCGCTTCCAGTGCGATGCGGTAGTCCTTCGTGCTCATCGGCCCGCTGTCGGCATCGAGATCGACCTGGAAATAGCCCGGCGTCGCGGGCGCCGCACGATAGCGGAACGTCACGCGATAGGTGTCGTCCAGATTCTGCTCGACCTTCCTGCCGAGGTTGACGTCGAGCGTCGCGCCGTCGCTGCTCGACGATGCGCGGCAGTACTTGACGTTCAGGTGCAGGATCAGCACGTCGCACCAGTTGGCCGGCCCCCGCGCGGGGTCGTTGAGCCTGCCGTTGACCACGGCGAACGGATAGTCGACGACGGCGTAGATGTCGCCCCGCAGCGTCGACTTTCCCTCCGACGACTCGAGGTAGAGCGGACGTCGGAACGGATTGTGCTTCAGTTGCTCCGACAGGTCGTGGTATCGGTCGAGCAGCGTCGCGGCGGCGTCCGCGCCGAACGACAGCGCGCTCCAGCACAGACACCATGCGGCAAGGATGGCGCGGCATCCCGCCCAAAACAGTCGGTTCACTTCGGTATTTTCAGCGGTCGACATTGGCAGGCTCCGGCCGGCGGCGCCGGTCTGAACAAGCTTACCCCTCTTGCGTCAGCGCTTGCGCGGCTTGGGCGGCGGCAACTGCGCAGCCGTGATCCGGATCAGCCGGGACAGCCACTCGCGCTCGTCCCACCGCTCGCCCGAAATGACGAAGCACGGCTTCGCACCCGGATACGGCGGGCCTTCCTCGCATTCGCCGAGAAAGGCCTTGCCGTCGGGCGTCGGCTTGACGAACAGCCGGTCGTCGCAGACGAGCGCCACCATCTTTCCGTCGCAATAGATGCCGTATTCGCCGAACATCTTCCGCGCCGACACGGCGCCGGCCGCCGCCATCTGTTCGACGATGAAATCCACGGTGCTTTGGCTCGATGCCATGCGTTTCCTCGAAAAAAACAAGCCAGGTTGATGCGATGCGCGACGCACTCGCGCCGCCGTCACTTTTCCGCCGAGAACGCGTCCGACAACTGGCGCGCCCGTTTCACGTCGTCGCCGTGCAGGTAGATCGACGTGGTCGAGATCGATACGTGACGCAGATTATCCCGCACGGTCGTCAGCTCGGCGCCGCGCGCGAGCGCGTGGGTCGCGTGCGTGTGGCGCATCCAGTGCGGGCTGGCTTGCCGCAGCTTCGCGGCGAGCGACGGGTTGTCCGCGTCGACGAGATCGGCCGTCTGCCCGAAGAAGCGCTGCAGCACCTTCCAGAGCCGCACGCTGGTGATCGCGGCGTCGCCGTCCTCGGCCAGGCTCGGGATCAGCGGCGTATCGGGCCGCCAGCGGCTCGGCGTGACCGGCAGGCGGCGCGCGACCCTGGCCGCCTTGCGCCCTTTCCCGACGACCTTGATCCACGAATCGCCGTGCGCGTCGGTCTCGATGTCGCCGAGCGTCGCGCCGACCAGTTCGCTCGCGCGCAATCCCGTCGCATAGCCGAAGTCCAGGATGAAGCGCAGCCGTTGCGCCGCCGCCGGCTCCCAGCCGTACGACCATTCGAGCCCGTCGGCGATCGTCCTGACGAGCAGCCATTCCCCTTCGGTGAACGCATGCGACGTGTCGAGCACGATCGACCGGCGCGTATCGCGCACCTTGACGCCGGCGAACGGATTCGCGAGCAGATAGCGCTGCTCGATCAGCCAGCGGAACAGCGCGCCGAGCACGGACAGCGTGTACGCGGCCGAGCGCGCCGACAGGCCGCCGGAGAACGGGCGCCAGTCGGCCGCGCCGCGCGGCCGCACCGGCCCGATCCAGCGTTCGGCCGGCGTCGGGCGGCGCAGGAACGCGCGGTACGCGACCGCGTCCTCGGTGGTCAGCGACGACAGCGCGCGGCCGCGCTCGACGATCGCCCACAGGATCAGCCGCTCGGCCTCCTTCCGGTACGCGCGCCGGGTCGCCGTGGATTCGTGCAGTGACAGCCACGCCTGCACCGCCTGGTAGTCGTTGTCCGCGTCGAGCGTGCAGGTGGCGCGCGGCGCGCGGAAGGTCCCGGCCGATCCGTCGACTTCATGCGGCAGCCGGAGTTGTTCCCACGGCACGATGCCGCTCGGCGGCGACACCGCGACGAGCGCCCGCGCGCGCGCCGTCAGTTCCGGATGCGCGGCGAAGAATGCCTCGATGCGGCGCGCGCTGGCGAGGCCGAGCCCGGGAATCGCCTTCCACCACTGGCGGCGGCGCGGAATCCGCACGGTGAGATCGGCCAGCGTCGCAATGCCGTGCGCCCGCAGCGCGGCGACTGCGCGGGCGGGCAGCCAGTCGTCGACGGCGTCGCCGATGTGCGGCGACGGCGCGCGCGCATGCCGCAGGATCTCGATCGCTTCGGCGACTGCCTTTGCCTCCCGTAAATGCTCACCTTCGGGATGCGACAGCACATGCGCGAGATCGGGCCGGCGCGCCGATTGCGCGGCGCGCACGAGGCGGCGGCGAATGCCGCCGAGCACGCCGCGCGCCGAGCGTCGCGCACCCAGCCGGTCCGGCAGATAGCGTTCCACCGCGTCGCGGACCGTCATCCCGGCGTACCATGCGCGCAGCGCGGCAAGCTCGTCGGCATCGGGAAAGCCGGCGGGAGCGGATTCGGTCGGCAGAGGCGGGGGTGGGAGCGGGTTCATCCTGTCAGTGTGACATGGAAGCGATAGCATCAAGATAACTTTCATTATCTTGATGGATCGATCGCAAGGCAGCGGATGCCGACTGCCGGATCCGTCAGAATGGATCACCAGCGCGAAGCAGGCGCGCACGAATCAACCGACCACCGAGGCAGACGACAAATGAAACCGGGCGCTTCGTTCGGAATCCTCTGGGCAGCGTTGTGCGCCGCTGTCGGCTCGACATGGGTGGAGCTGCTGTTGTGGTGGCTCCACGGCGACGATGCCGTTCGGAACCTGTATCGCGACGCGCGCCTCACGGCTGCCATCGTCATGGGCCGACGCGTGCTCGGGCCGCCAGCCGGCTTCGAGCCGCTCGTCATGGGCATGGCGACGCTCGTGCATCTGTTTCTGTCGCTCGCCTACACCGCCGTGCTGGCGGTGGCGATTCATCGGCTGTCGCTGCGGCCGGCGCTGCTCGTGGGAGCCGTGTTCGGGCTTCTTCTCTACGGGATCAACCTGTACGGTTTCACCGAGGTCTTCCCGTGGTTCGTTCCGGTTCGCGGCGCCATCACGCAGGCGGCCCATCTGGCATTCGGGATCACGGCGGCGGCGGCCTACCGGCTTGCCGGATGGTCGACACGGCGGCGCTTGTGACGGTGCCCCGAACGAGAACCGAATGACACCGAGTTCGCACCGATCGCCACCGAAGTCGGCGCACCGGTCGACCCGCTGCCCGCCTTGCAATTCGTCCGACGAGACGATCGCGTTCGCCCCATCGCGCGCCGCGTGTTGAATTTGGCCTCGGCCTGCACTAGCTTTTTTAAATGCCCGAACGATGCTGCGACGCCTCGCCGGCCGCGAATCGACGATCGTCGCAGCGCAATCCGATGGAGCACCTGCGATGCGTTGCCGCGCAGCATCCCTGTTGATCCCGCTGATCTGCGCCGCCGCATTGGCGGCCCAGAGCGTCGCCGAGGAGCACGCCATGACCTTGACCCTGACTTCGCCGGCCTTTCGCGAAGGGGGCGAGATTCCCCGCCGCCATACCTGCATGGGTGCGGACGTGTCGCCGCCGCTCGCGTGGTCCGGGGTGCCCGCCAACGCAAAGAGCCTCGCGCTGATCGTCGACGACCCCGACGCGCCGGACCCGGCCGCGCCACAGATGACATGGGTCCACTGGGTGCTGTACAACATCCCGCCCACGTCGCCCGGGCTGCAGGAGGCGCTCACCGGCAGCGCGCTGCCGCCGGGCACGCTCGAAGGCATCAACGACTTCCGGCGCGTCGCGTATGGCGGCCCCTGCCCGCCTATCGGCCGCCACCGCTATTTCCACAAGCTGTACGCGCTCGATACGGTGCTGCCCGATCTCCACAAGCCGACCAAGGCGGCACTGGAGAAGGCGATGCAAGGGCATGTGGTTGCGCACGCGGAACTGCTCGGTACGTTCCGGAAGTAAGAGAGCATGGCAGGCCCGGCGAATCTCACGCAGTACATCGGAAACGACGACGCTCATCGCACCGTCCGCGTCCGCATCCGCTCCGGCGAGCATCCGCAGCGATGCGGCGTCGGGCCACACCGAACGATGGATCGATCCCGTTTGCCACCATGACCAGCACTCTTCCGCGGCGAACGGCAGGAACGGCGCGAACAAGCGCTGCAACACGGACAGGGATGCAGCCAGCGTGTGGTGCGCGGAGCAGGCGCACGCATCGCCACCCTGCGCGCGGCTTTTCACCCATTCCACATAATCGTCGCAATACCACCAGAGAAGCGCGAGCATCGCGCGATCGAGCGCCTCGCAAAGCGGCGCGGTCGAAAGCGCAAATGCGCTGCGTTTCCCATCGTGTGCTCCACTTCACTTCGAGTCCGTCGAGTCCAGGTTTCTCCGGGATGGAGCGGTGGATGGGCTGTGTCGTTGGTTGAGACATGGTGGCGCTTCCCTGTCGTCGTCTTGATATGGAAACCGGGTGGCGCGGCATGGACGGAATGGGCGCGAGCGCGGTCCATCCGTGGACCATGCGGATGTTTGATGAGAATCGCCGCGTTCAACGGCGATGCCGTCGGACGGATGACGTGTCGCGGCGGCTGCCCGATGCGCGCGCGAGACGGAGCCGGTTTCGTCGCAGGTCGTCGGAGTCTGGCGGCGTGGGGACGCGCCATCCGGGCGGACGGACTACATCAAAGCCGGGAATGTGTTCGGGGGAAGCGTGACGAGAGTGCGCGCAATGGCGCAAGCGCTTGAGGCGGGAGACAGTGATCGAACGGGTTGCCGTTGCGGCGATCAGCGCGGCTGGCTTCCACTCGCCACGATAACCTGTGATGACAGGTGTCATCCGTCATGCCGCATCAGACGCCCCCGCGACGCGCCGCAGCACCGCCATCGGGCCGAGCGTTCTGATGACCTGCATCTGCGCGGCGTCGCGCACGAAGAGCGATCCCGCAAAGCCCAGCGCGTTGATCGAAATGCCATCGACGCACTCCATGGATCTCGGAACGAGCAGCATGCCTTGCGGCATGACGAGCAGGTTGTAGGCCGAGGATTGATGCGCTTCGCCGTCGACGTCGATCGCATGCAGCCCCGTCGCGTCCAGCAGATCGCGATAGACGCCGAGCGCGCGCTGCGCGCAGTCGCTCGGCGGCGTGCCGGGCGGCAACGCCAGCCTTGCGAACGCGTGGGGAAACGCGAGACCCGCGATGGTGCAGACGGAACCGACGTCGCGCGCGGCAGCGAGAAGCGGCGCGATCGGCGGCATGGGTTCGCCTTGCGCAAACGGCAACGGAACGATCTGCAGATGCTTGTGCGGCTGGCTCGCACCGGCCGCCGCCCCGCCGTTGTAGAAACCGAGGCCCTGGAATTCGGCCATGCAGGCGAACAACGCGGTGAAGTCCGCCGCGTTCAACAGCGCTTCCTGCGGCTCGAAGCGACGCGTGACGACCAGCAGATGATGATCGATCACGTTGAACTTGTTGAGCAACGCGAGATGGGTGTCCGTGATGTCGGCGACGAAGAGGTCCGGATCGTAGGGCAGAAACGGATCGATCGATGCGCGTTTCTGGGGCCGCCCGGCTTCCCGCTTCTGCCTCTCTTCGTCCTTGCGCGCGAGGCTCGAAACCTGGCGCACGAGAAAGCGTACGCCGCCGTCTTCGATCGTCGTCCGAGTGGTCTCGACCGGACGCAACGCGCCATAGGCCAATGCGTGTTTGGTCTGGCGCAGGACGGCAGGCCAGAGCATGCCGCGCTGAAGACGCATGGAGTCGCACATGGGAAAGCCTCGAATGTTCACGGTGCCCACCGCCACATACTAGCCGCTTCGGCATGCATTCGTCGTACTCGCGCGTCATCGCGCTTCGCCGCTACGTCTGAAGGTCGAACCCGTCGTGCAGCCGTGCCGTGAATATTCGAGAACCGCGGGAATATTCGCGATGGCGCGAACGTTTAGCTTCCTCGGGCGCTCACGCGCGGAGCGATTTCTCACCAGTCAGACTGAGGAGGACATCATGTCCCAGGTCTCGTGGGGTCTCAAGGCGGCGACCGTCATCGTCCTCGCCGCCGGTTTCACCATTGCGCATGCCGCTGACAATGACGCTTACGTCGTCACGCCACTCGTGTCCAATCTGGCCGGCTCGGCCCCGAAGGTCGACCCCGTGCTGCAGAACGCATGGGGGGTTGCCTTCAGTCCGGCAGGCAGTCCATTCTGGGTCAACGACAATGCCACCGGCTGCTCCACGCTGTATGACGGCCAGGGAACCAAGGTCGCGCTGCAGGTCTCCATCCCGCTGCCGGGCAACGTGACACCGGCCAGCGCCTGTCATCCCGTCTCGTCCATCAATCCGCCGAATCCCGCGCCCGCGGCGCCGACCGGAATCGTGTGGAATCCGTCGTCGGCATTTCTCGTGCCCGGCACCAGGCTTCAGGCCGCATTCATCTTCGCGACCGAGGACGGCACGCTTTCCGCCTGGGCCGGCGGCTTGAATCCCGCGGACCGCGCCGTGCTCGCGGCCGATAACTCGTCCACGCCATCCGCGGCCAACGGAGCCGTCTACAAGGGTCTCGTCTTCGGCGTGAACGCGAAAGGCGCCTTCCTGTTCGCGACGAACTTCCGCGCGGGACGGATCGATGTATTCGGGCCCAACGGCGCGAACGGCATGTTCACGCCCGCGAAGACGGACGGCGGCTTCATCGACCCGCGCATCCCGGCCGGCTACGCGCCGTTTGGCATCGCGAACATCGATGGCGACCTTTTCGTCACCTATGCGCAACAGGACGATAAGAAGCATGACGACGTTGCCGGCAACGGTCATGGATTCGTCGACGTATTCGATACGGACGGCCACCTGCTGCGCCGCTTCGCCAGCCAAGGCACGCTCAACTCGCCGTGGGGCATCACACGCGCTTCGTTTGCATTCGGCCGCTTCAGCGGCAAGATCCTGATCGGCAACTTCGGCGACGGGCGAATCGGTGTCTTCGACGACAACGGCAGTTTTGTCGAGCAACTGGGGAACGCGGCCGGCAATCCGCTCGCGATCGACGGCCTGTGGACGCTGACGCTCGGTGGCGGCCGCAACTCGAGCCCGGACACGCTGTACTTCACCGCGGGTCCGAACAAGGAGACCAATGGCCTGTTCGGTACCATCGCGCCATCGAATGGCGCCAAGGCGCACAGGTCTGATCAGAACGAGCAATAGGCAGCAGTCGCACGTGGCCAGCGGCGGCGTCCGCTGGCCCAGTCCAGTCACGCATCAGAACCGATGCCGCAGCCCCAGCGCGACGATCACCTGGTTGTCGTTCGCGGACGGCGCCAGCGTCCATATCGTCGCGTTGAATGCCGGATTGCCCCGGCCTCCGCTCACGCTCTGGTAAACGCCTTCGAGATACACGTCCGTGCGCTTCGTGAACGCGTAATCGGCCTGCGCCACCACCTGATTCCACTTCGGCCGGGTTTCGCCCGCGCGCGATTCGAAGCGGCCCATCGTGTACGTATACGCGGCGGCGAGGCTGAATGCCCGCGTGACGAAGTAGCGCCCGTCGATCGAGAAGTTGTCGAACACCAGCGAATTGCCCTTGAGCGCGGCGATGCTGCCGCCCTGCAGCACGCCGGTCACGCCGTCGGTCGCCGAATGCGACCACCCGAGGCCGACCGAATGCAGGCCGAACGCGTAGCGTCCCGCGACGGACCAGATCTGCTGGCTGCCGCCGGTGATCGTCGCCGAGCCGTCCACCGTGCTCAGTGCGCCGTTCGGGTTGGCCAGGTTGCGGTCCCGGTTGATCTTCAGATACCCCGCGCCGAGCTTGAGCGGCCCGTTCGCATACGACACCCCCGCGCTCCACGCCGCGTTGTTGGCGAACTGGCCGGCGGTGTTCGAGAAGCCGTACATCAGGCCGAAGGTCAGCCCGTGGTACGTCGGGCTCGTGTACTTGACCGAGTTGTTGATGCGGATGTTGCGGTTGGAATCGTCGTTGTCGTACGGGTGGACGGCGAGGTTGCCGCCCCAGCCGGGACCCGACGCGCCCAGCGGCGTCACGAAATCCAGGATGAGGTCGTACTGGCGGCCGAACGTGAGCGACCCGGCCGTCTTCGAATTCAGCCCGACCCACGCCTGGCGGCCGAACATGTCGACGCCTTTCTGCGACAGCGCGCCGGTGGTGCCCGAAAAGCCGTTCTCGAGCGCGAAGATCGCCGACATCCCGCCGCCGAGGTTCTCGGCGCCGCGGATTCCCCAGCGCGAAGCGTTCTGTGCGCCGCTCGTCATCGACCAGCTGCTGCTGCCCGGCGAACCCGCGCCGTGCGTGCGCTGGTTGTTCGCGTAGGTGATCGACGTGTCGATCAGGCCGTACAGCGTCACGCTGCTTTGCGCGTGGGCCGCGCCCGCGCCGAAGCCCGCGAGGCAGGCCGCGACGACGGTCCCGGCGAGGCCGGACACCCGCCGGCCACCGAAGGTTGCTCCATGCGCGCTGGCGCGGGTCCTGTCGCGCGTGTTCTTGTTTCTATCGCAGTACATATATTATTTTTTCAGGTTGCTTTGGCGAGAACGCCGGCGTGTCACCGCGGTGGATCGACCGACGGATCGGCGGCCATTATTGGAGATGGCGCGACAGTCGATTAACGCGCTGCACAGAAAAGGTCTTCTGCAAAATCCGGACTAATCGCGCGATGTGCCGCCTCGGCCCACCTCCTTTACGGTTGCGTTCACAACCTTCATCGCACTGTGCGCCGCGTGCGAACCAGTACAGACATTTCGAACATCCCGGGTTGCGCCGCCCCCAAAACGACGAAGCCCGGTGCGCATTCGCGCACCGGGCTCGTTGCATCGCCGACGACGCGGCGAGACCTTACTTCCTGTCGAGCGAATACTTGCCCGGACCGGTCAGCGCGAGCAGCAACAGACCGCCCACGATGCTGACGTTCTTGTAGAAGTTGATCATCGCGATGTACTGATCCATCCCGTGCGCCGCCCAGTAGCGATGTCCGATGAACGCGGTGGCGACCGTATAGGCCGCGAACAGCAACGCGAGCGGCCGCGTGTAGAAGCCGATTGCGATCAGCAGGCCGCCGACCAGCTCGACCGCGACCGCGATCACCGCCGACAGCTCGGGCGAAGGCGCCCCGGTCGACGCCATGTAGGCGACGGTGCCCGAGAAGCCGGTCAGCTTCTGCCATCCGAACAGGATGAACAGCACCATCATCAGCACGCGGGCGGCGAGCAGCAGCCCATCCTTCTTCGATTCCAGTGATACGTATCGCATGGCAAGCCTCTTTCAATTGACGGGTCGATGCGTCCGTCGGCAGCCGCATCCCGATGCGGCGGGATACGTAGACGGCGGACTGCTTCTTCGCTCGATCGACCGGCAAACCGGAGCGGATCTCGCGAAGCACAGGTGCAGTTTACTGTCCTGCCATGATTCATCAATCGCCTGAAATCGGATTCGCCGTCTCGCTTTAGTGGACAATGGCCGCGCACCAAACCGTGACCAGGGCCCGCTGGCTCATCGCCGACGGGCCCGCCGACAAAGCACTACGCCGTGCCGGCCTCGCGCGCCAAGCGCGCTTCGTAAGTCTTCAGATGGTTGTACGCGACGCGCAGCAGCGAGATTCCGGCGTTCGCCGCCGGCGCGTCGCCACCGCGCGCGAGCAGATCGCCGATCACGTGGTCCGCCTCGACGCGCGCGCCCTGCTCGACGTCGCGCAGCATCGACGCCGTCAGGCTGGACGGCGTGAACAGCGTCTTCTGCGTGCGGGCATCGAATTCGCCGCTCGGCGCGTAGCCGTTGTGCCGGGCGATCGCCACGCATTCGTCCAGCAGGGTTTCGAGCAGGCGCCTGCCGTCCGGCGCGGCCAGAATGTCGCCCACCGAGCCGCGAAACAGCGACGTGCCCGCCGCGAGCGTGGCCAGAAACACCCACTTCTCCCACATGCGCGCGATGATCGCGTCGCTCAGCGTGACGTCGAAACCGGCGTCGCCGAGCACGTCGGCCACCGCCTGCGTGCGGGCGGACACGCCGCCGCCCAGCTCGCCGAACGACACGCTGTGCGCATCGTTCAGGTGCACGACGTGCTGCTGCGCATCGAGCGTCGCGGCGATCACGCACAACCCGCCCAGCACGCGCGACGGCCCGAACTTCGCCTGCAGCACGTCGAGGTGACGCATCCCGTTGAGCACCGGAAGAATCATCGTGGCCGGGCCGACGAACGGCGCGATGGCGGCGATCGCATCGTCGAGGCTGTACGCCTTGCAACTCAGGAAAATCAGGTCGAACGGCTGGGCCGGGTCGCTCGCGCTGACGGTATTCACGTCGGAAAGCGTCAGATCGCCACGCGGGCTGCGGATGACCAGGCCGTCGCGGTCGAGCGTCCGCGCGCGGGAATCGCGCACCAGAAACGTCACGTCGCGCCCGGCCGCCGCGAGGCGACCGCCGAAATAGCCGCCCGTCGCCCCTGCTCCAAGTATCAGGATTCTCATAGTCGCCTCAATTTCTCCGTGTCGTCATCGCATCGGCGAATGCCGATATCGCAATGCATGTGAGCGAAAAGGTAGCGCAAATTGCGCCGGCGTGCCGGCTCGCCGGCGGACGTCGGGCTATCGGAGTCGTGCCGCCCGATTCACGGCGCACGCACGCGTGCCGCAGCGCATGGAGACCGCCTCGATCCTTGGTCTTGCGAACCATCTTTCTGCTTGCAGCGGTCAGTTCGCCCGCGCTGACGCGGCCGATGCAACCGGTGCGCCTACCTTGCCGTAGTCGACCGGCTGGTCGGCCGGGCGCGGCGTCTCGCCGGCCCGCTCGATCCAGCCACCGCCCAGTGCGCGGTACAGGTCGACGAGGCTGGTCCAGCGCGCGAGCCGTGCGTTGATCAGCGTCTGCTGCGCCGCGTACAGGTCGGTCTGCGCGGTCAGCACCGACAGGTAGCTGTCGACGCCGTTCTTGTAGCGCAGGTCCGACAGGTCGTAGCGACGCTGCTGCGCGTGCTCGTTGCGCTGCAGCGCGGCGATCTGCTGGTCGTACGTGCCGCGTGCGGCGAGGCCGTCCGCCACCTCGCGGAACGCCGACTGGATCGCCTTCTCGTAGTTCGCGATCTCGATGCGCTTTTGCACGTTCGCGAGATCGAGATTGGCAAGGTTCGCGCCGCCCTCGAAGATCGGCATCGTGATCTGCGGCGCGAACGACCACGCCGCCGTGCCGGCCTTGAACAGCCCGCCGAGCGTCGGGCTCGCGGTGCCGAACGCGCCCGTCAGCGAGATGCGCGGGAAGAACGCCGCGCGCGCCGCGCCGATGTTCGCGTTCGCCGCGAGCAGGCTCTGCTCGGCTTCCATGATGTCCGGACGGCGCGTGAGCAGGTCCGACGGCAACCCGGCCGGGATGTCGGTCAGGAAGTTCTGCGCGTCGAGCGGCAGGCCCGGCGGCAGGTCGTCCGGCAGCGGCTGGCCGATCAGCAGCACCAGCGCGTTCACCGCCTGCGCGCGGGCGCGCGCCTGCGCCTGCTGGTTCGCGAGCGCCGTCTCGACGATCGTCTGCGCCTGGCGCAGGTCGAGCTCCGAGCCGGTGCCGTTGTCGAACTTCAGCTTCGTCAGGTCGTACGACGCCTGTGCGGATTTCAGCGTGTTTTCCGTCACCTTCAGCAGGTCGTCGGTCGACAGCACCGTCAGGTACTGGTCCGCGACCTGCGCGACCAGCGCGATCTCCGACGCCTTGCGGGCCTGCGCGGTCGCGAGGTATTTCGCGAGCGCCTGGTCCTTCAGGCTCTGGATCCGGCCGAACAGGTCGAGCTCCCACGACGCCTGCAGCCCGACGTTGTAGGTCGTCGTGATGTTGCGTCCCGGAACCGCCGTCAGCGCGTTCGGCAGCCGCTGGCGATCGCCTGTGCCGACCGCGTCGAGCGTCGGGAACAGGTCCGCACGCGTGATCTGGTACTGCGCACGCGCGGCCGCGATGTTCAGCACCGCGACCCGCAGGTCGCGGTTGTTGTTCAGCGCGATCTCGATCAGCCGCTGCAGGCGCGGATCGACGAAGAACTCGCGCCAGCCGATGTCGGCCGCCGCCTGGCCGTTCGCGCTGCGCGCGCCGGCCTTCGCGGCCGGCTGCGTCGCGTACACGCCGCCGGACGGAAACGCCTGCGCGACCGGCGCATCCGGCCGCTGGTAATGCGGCGCCATCGTGCAGCCCGCGGCGAAGAGCGCGGCGGCGAGTGCGACTGCACTTGCAGTCAAAGCGTGTTTTTGCATCATCACTGTCCCTTCTTCTCGTCGTCGCCGTGGTCGCCTTTCTCCGCCTGGTGCATGTGATCCTGCGCGAGACGCAGCGCGACATCGGCATCCTCCTGCTCGCCGCTGAAGATCTGGCGTACCTTCACGAAGAACATCGGGATCATGAAAATCGCGAGGAACGTCGCGGTGATCATCCCGCCGATCACGCCGGTGCCGATCGCGTGCTGGCTCGCCGAGCCCGCGCCGTTGCTGATCGCGAGCGGCAGCACGCCGAGAATGAACGCGAGCGACGTCATCATGATCGGCCGCAGCCGCAGGCGCGCCGCTTCCAGCGCGGCCTCGATCGGCCCCATCTTCTCCGTTACCTGCAGCTCGCGCGCGAACTCGACGATCAGGATCGCGTTCTTCGCGGACAGGCCCACCGTGGTCAGCAGGCCGACCTGGAAGAACACGTCGTTCTCGAGGCCGCGCAGCGTTGTCGCGAGCAGCGCGCCGATCACGCCGAGCGGCACGACCATGATCACCGAGAACGGAATCGACCAGCTTTCATACAGCGCCGCGAGACACAGGAACACGACGAGGATCGAAACCGCATACAGGATCGGCGCCTGCGAACCCGACTGGATTTCCTGGAACGACAGCCCCGTCCACGAATAGCCGACGCCTTCCGGCAGCTTCTTCGCGAGCGCTTCCATCGCCGCCATCGCCTGGCCGGTCGACTTGCCCGGCGACGCCTGCCCCAGAATCTCGAACGACGAGACGCCGTTGTAGCGCTCGAGCTTCGGCGAACCGTAGGTCCAGTGGCCGGTCGCGAACGCGCTGAACGGCACCATCCCGCCCGAGCCGTTGCGCACGTACCAGACGTTCAGGTCTTCCGGCGTCGTCCGGAACGGCGCGTCGGACTGCACGTAGACCTTCTTGATCCGGCCGTCGGTGTCGAGGAAGTTGTTCACGTACTTCGACGCCCACGCGATCGAGAACGTCTGGTCGATCGCATCCGGGCTCACTCCGAGCGCATCCGCCTTCTCGCGATCGATGTCCACCTTGTACTGCGGTGTGTCGTTCAGGCCGTTCGGGCGCACCAGCGCGAGCAGGGGGTCCTTCGACGCCATCTCGAGCAGCTGGTTGCGTGCTGCAATCAGCGCGTCGTGGCCGAGACCGCCGTTGTCGGTCAGCTGGAAGTCGAAGCCGGACGCGTTGCCGAGTTCCCGGATCGACGGCGGGTTGAACGGAATCACCATCGCATCCTTGTACTTCGCATAATGCGCGGCGGTCCTTCGCAGCAGCGCCTGCACCTTCTGATCCGAACGCTGGCGCTCCGAGAAGTCCTTCAGCTTCACGAACACGAGACCCGAGTTCTGGCCGCGGCCCGCGAAGCTGAAGCCGTTCACGGTGAACACCGCGCCGACCACGTCCTTTTCCTGGGTCGTCAGGTAGTCATTGATGTTCGCGAGCGTCTTCGCGGTGGTTTCCTGCGTCGAGCCGGACGGCGTCTGCACGATCACGAACATGTAGCCCTGGTCCTCATCCGGCAGGAACGACTTCGGCAGGCGCGCGAACAGCAGGCCGACCGCGACGAGCACGGCCAGGTAGATGACGAGCCAGCGGCCCGAGCGCTTGATCACGTGGTGCACGCCGACGTGGTACTGGTCGCGGCTCTTGTCGAAGGTTCGGTTGAACCAGCCGAAGAAGCCCTTCTTCTCCTCGTGGTGGTCCTTCGGAATCGGCTTGAGGATCGTCGCGCACAGCGCCGGCGTCAGGATCAGCGCGACGAGCACCGACAGCACCATCGCCGATACGATCGTCAGCGAGAACTGACGATAGATCGCGCCCACCGAACCGCCCGAGAACGCGACCGGCACGAACACCGCCGACAGCACGAGCGCGACGCCCACCAGCGCGCCGGTGATCTGGCCCATCGCCTTCTTGGTCGCCTCCTTCGGCGACAAGCCCTCCTCGACCATCACCCGCTCGACGTTCTCCACCACCACGATCGCATCGTCGACCAAGAGACCGATCGCCAGCACAAGGCCGAACATCGACAACGTATTGATCGAGAAGCCGACCGCCGCCATGATCGCGAACGTGCCGAGCAGCACCACCGGCACCGCGATCGTCGGGATGATCGTCGCCCGCAGGTTCTGCAGGAACAGGTACATCACGAGGAACACCAGCACGATGCCTTCGAGCAGCGTCTTGACCACTTCCTCGATCGACAGGCGCACGAACGGCGTCGTGTCGAACGGATAGTGGACGACCAGCCCATGCGGGAAGTATCGCGACAGCTCCGCCACCTTCGCCTGGATCGCGTTCACGGTCGCCAGCGCGTTGGCGCCGGTCGCGAGCTGGATGCCGAGCCCGGCCGTGGGTTGCCCCATGTACTTCGTGTCGAAGTTGTAGTTTTCCGTCCCCAGGGACACCTTGGCGACATCCTTGACGCGCACCTGCGAGCCGTCCGGGTTGACCTTCAGCAGGATCTTGCCGAACTGCTCGGGCGTGCGCAGCAGCGTCGCCTCGGTGATGGTCGCCTGCAGCATCGTGCCCGGCTTCGCCGGCGTGCCGCCGATCTGGCCGCCCGCGACCTGCACGTTCTGCGCGAGGATCGCGGCCGTGACGTCGGACGGCGTGAGGCCGTAGTTCGTCAGCTTCGTCGCATCGAGCCACACGCGCATCGCATATTGCGAACCGAGCAGCAGCGTCTGGCCGACGCCGTTGATGCGGCTGATCGGATCGAGGACGTGCGACGCGACGTAGTTCGTCAGGTCGTCCTTCGACATGCTGCCGTCTTCGGAGTTGAACGCAATCCACAGCAGCCAGTTGCTGCTCGACTTCGTCACCGACATGCCGAGCTGCTGCACGACCTGCGGCAGGTTCGGCGTCGCGAGCGACAGCTTGTTCTGCACCTGCACCTGCGCGATGTCCGGGTTGGTGCCCGGCGCGAACGTGATCGTGATGGTCGCGTTGCCCGAGTCGTCGCTCGTCGACGACATGTACAGGAAGTTGTCGAGACCGCTCATCTGCTGCTCGATCACCTGCGTCACCGTGTCTTCCACCGTCTTCGCGGAAGCGCCCGGATAGTTCGCGGTGATCTGCACGGCCGGCGGCGCGATCGTCGGATACTGCGCGATCGGCAGCGTGAAGATCGACGCGACGCCGGCCAGCATCAGCACGATGGCGATCACCCATGCAAAGATCGGGCGATCGATGAAAAACTTGGCCATGAAACGGACTCCCTGTTAATGCGCGCTCGCGGCTGCGGCGCCCTGCGCCTGCGCGAGCTGGGCCGCAACCGTCTTCACGGTCGCGCCCGGACGCACCTTGTCGATGCCCTGCACGATCACCCGGTCGCCCGCCTGCAGGCCGCCTTCGACGATCCAGTTCTGCCCCTGCATGCCCGTCGTCGTCAGCGGACGCGGCGCAACCTTGTTGTCCGCTCCCACCACCAGCGCGACCGCCTGCCCCTTCTGGTCATGCGTGACGCCGATCTGCGGCACCAGGAACGCGTGCTCGTTCACGCCTTCCTCGATCCGCGCGCGCACGAACATCCCCGGCAGCAGCACGCGGTTCGGGTTCGGGAAGATCGCGCGGATCGTCACCGAGCCCGTCGCCTGATCCACCGTCACGTCCGAGAACTGCAGCTTGCCCGGCTCCGAGTACGTCTTGCCGTCTTCCAGGATCAGCGACACCTTCGCCGCCCCCGGGCCGCTCGTCTTGATCCGCCCGCTCTGCACGTCCTGGCGCAGCTTCAGACCGTCGAGGCTCGACTGCGTCAGGTCCACGTACACCGGATCGAGCTGCTGCACCGTCGACATCAGCGTCGCCTGGCTCGCCTGCACGTACGCGCCCGGCGTGACCTGCGAGATGCCGACGCGGCCGGTGATCGGCGACACCACGTCCGTATAGCCGAGGTTGATCTGCGCGGTGTCCACCGCCGCCTTGCCCGCCGCGACGTCCGCCGCCGCCTGCCCTTGCGCGGCAACCGCGTTGTCGTAGTCCTGCTTGCTGATCGCGTTCGCGCCCACCAGCACCTTGTAGCGCGCGACCAGTGCGTTCTGCGTCGCGAGATTCGCCTGCGCCTTCGCGAGCGACGCCTTCGCGCTGTTCAGTTGCGCGAGGTACGGCGCCGGGTCGATCTTGTAGAGGCGCTGGCCGGCCTTGACGTCGGTGCCTTCGGTGAATTCACGGCGCAGCACGATGCCGTCGACCCGCGCGCGCACCTGCGCGACCAGGAACGCGTTGGTGCGGCCCGGCAGTTCGGTGAAGACCGGCACGGTTTCCGGCTGGACGGTGACGACGCCGACTTCCGGCGTTTGCGGCGGCGGTGCCGATTCTTTTTTCCCGCACGCGGCCAGGAAAACGGCGGCCGTCGCGACAGTGATTAAGCGGTATGGAACCCGTTCGACGCGCATGGAGCGACCTCTCACTAACAATGAATAACAACCAATCGGTTCTGGCTTTTCTTCAACAACGCCTATGCCTGCCGGTTCCGTCCGGAACCCTGCATGCGAATTTCCCTCTGGCACATCCTTTCCGGAATGCATTGCTCACGCGACTCGGCCAATTCCTTCACGGAATCGGGCAAGTCCGATAACGTCATTTTTATTCTCAGTAATCCTGATGTAATATTCGGCGTCGGTTCAGTTGCTTGACTCACGAGCATTCGTCCGTCGGAGTCGACGCGTTTCGATATCGGCGTATGAATCAGCCGTCGCGTGTCGTTGCCCGCGCATCGGGCCTTCGCATGATCGCTTCTGCTTCGTCAGGTTGCACCGCGGCATTCTGGCCGATGCGGTCCGATTGATAAATGGGGAAACACTGAGAACAGAATTCGGCTAAAACGAACAATTCAACTGGAATCGCTCAGCCCCGCTGCTTCCCGGAGTCAGAAAAGCCAACGAATCCCGCAACGCAGCGAAAATTGACGTTCCCAAAACGACGGTGCTACAGTTGCCACTCGTCGAAAGGACGCAACGCGAGACGTCCTCGCCCATCACACAGGCAGCGCCCGAACTGCCGCTCCCCGCATCCGTTCCCGTTGCCCGGCACGCCGGGTATCCGCACGTCGCCCGGCCGACGCATCGACACCCGCGCCGGCCGCACGTTGCACCGTCACTTTCCACGGAGACGCGATGACACGCCGAATCGACCGACGAGCCTTCCTGATGTATGGCGCCTGCAGCGCCGTGCTGCCGCTCCTTGCCGCCTGCGGCGACGACGCCGGCGCACCCGTGGCGGGACCGCGCGCCGCGGCAGCCGAATTCGCGAACGGCATTTCGCCGCCTCACACGTTCGACGAAAACGATCTGCTGATCCCCGGTTTCAGGATGAAGCTCGGCGAGCTCATCGCGCAAATCGAGCAGTACCAGCCGGCCACGATCGTGAATATCGTCAGTGCGGCGCTGTCGGCGGATACGCTGCCGGGGCTCATCGCATTCGGCGAAGTCACGGTCAAGGCGCTCGCATCGTTCATTCCGGTCGCCGGCCCGCTCGTCGGCGAAGTGCTGAACCTGCTGTTCAGCCGGCTCAACACGCTGTTCGAGCACGCGCCGGACGAAGACGCGATGATCCGGCGCATCGCGACGGAAGAGATTTCGAAAAACAACGTCGAGATCATGCGACAGGTTCTGACGGGCATCGATCGCGTGCTGCAGGACCTCACCGCATTCATGCGAAGCGCGACGCCGCCCTATTCCACATCGATGATCGACAACATCACGGCGAAGTTCGAAGCGTTCGCGAGCATCTGCACCGCGCAGATTCCGATGTTCCTGATCAAGGGCTCCGAGTATCAGGGGCTGACGATGCACGCGCTCGCGGCGAGCGCGCAACTGTCGATGTACAGCGCGTATCTGTCGATGCGCCGCGAGCTCGTGCTCGCACCCGACACGATCACCGCGCTGCTGCGCGAAATGCACGCGAAGATCTTCCAGTATCAGAACGACATGCAGGCAGTGCTCGCGAAGCATCTGGACACGCTGTCCGATCCGGCGAAGAAGAACGATTACGTTCGCAATTTCTATACGCTTGGTCATGCGAAATTTCTCGCGGCGGCGAAAACCTATTTCACGACGCTTCACGAAACGAAGATCGACTTTCGCAACTCGATGGAGATCTACACGAACGAAGTCGTACGAAAAACGGCCGACGCGACGCTCGCGTCACGCACGTCGTACCTGACCGACCTGCTTGCAATTTGCCACTGCGGCTACGGCGGCGATGCGCTCGTCGTTCGAATGAATCAGACCTTCGTCGATGGCACCGGGCGCGCGACGCACATCGACGCGCAAGGCTGCACGGGCGGCTTCGATGGCGTGTCGGGCTTCTTGCGCACGATTCAGCGCTCGTTCGCCGCGAATCAATCGAAGGGAGAGTTGACTGACGGCCGCGACTGCATATGGAAGGCGGCCAACCGCGGCTCAATATTCCGGATTGGCGAAAACATGACGCTGCACACACTGCAAGTGCAGGACGGCACGGGCGCGCGCTATACGGCCGCGCTCGACGGATACGGCAACGCACTCGATTTGATCGACGATCCGGACTACGTCCAGTCGTACTCGCCCGGCAATGCGGCGAAGCTCGAGCCGGGTTATTTCGTTTCGGCGTTCCTGACCCAACCAGGCACGCATTCCGGCAAGACCTGTCGTGAAGATTCCGGCTACGGGATTCCGTACGGCGGCATGGCGCTGCGACACTACACTTCCGCATCGCAGCTTGCGGAATTGCGCAGTGCCGATGTCGGTCTCGAACTCGACCTGACCTGCGGTTTCAGCATGTCGGATTCCTCGACGCTCGGCGCACCAACAGGCTATGCAGACGTCATGATCGGCAAATCGATCCTCGTCGGCAAGAGCCTCACGTTCGTCGTGACGAACCGGACCGCCGCGCCCATTGCATGCCGCTTCATTCCATTGCTCGCAGACGTCAAAACGACCGCGGACGCGGTCGTCACGCTGACGCTGCTCGCGCAAGACAAAACGCAGGTGCTCGGCTCGACGACGCTCGCCGCGCGCGACGGCGAGCCCGTGCTGCTGGGCGAAGACGGCCGCGCGTTCGCTTACTACGAAACCGGCGACGTCTTTCCGTTTGCGCCCGGCGTGAACCACGTGCGCCTCGCGCGCAACGCGGATCTCGGCAACAACGCCTTTCGATTCGCGAGCCTGCTGGTCGTGCCGGCGCGCACGTGACCAACGCCGTCGGGCTAGCCCGACGCGCGCGGCCCCAGCCGTTCGGCGAGAAACGCGACGAACGTGCGCAGCGTAACGAACCCTTCCCGGTGCTGCGGAAAGATCGCGTTCAGCTGCAGCGCAGGCGGCGCGTAGGCGTCGAGCACCGGCACGAGCGCGCCGCTGTCGAGCGCCGCGCCGACGATGAAGTGCGGCAGCAGCGCGATGCCGAGCCCGGCGATGGCCGCGTCGCGCACGACTTCGCCGTTGTTCGCGACGAGCGGCCCCTGCACGTCGAAGGTCCGCGCCGCGCCATCGACCCGGAACTCCCAGCCGACCCGCCGTTCGCGCCCATACAGCAGGCACACGTGCTCGCCCAGGTCCGCCGGCGTCGCCGGCGCGCCGCGACGGCGCAGGTAGGCCGGGCTGCAGCACGCAATCATCCGCGACTGCCCGAGCGGGCGGGCAATCAGCGTCGAATCCTCGAGCGGGCCGATGCGCAGCGCGACGTCGAAGCCTTCGCCGATCAGGTCGACGCGCCGGTCGGTCAGGTCGAGATTGAGCCGCACGGCCGGATGCGCGGCCAGGAACTCGGCGATCAGCGGCGACAGGTGCGTGATCCCGAACGACAGCGGCGCGCTGATCTTCAACGAGCCGTGCAGCTCGGTGCTGCGCGCCACCATCACCTGCTCGGCGTCGGCCACTTCGGCGAGGATCCGCTGCGCGCGTTCATAGAACTCGTGCCCCGATTCGGTCACGGCCAGGTTGCGCGTGTTGCGGTGAAGCAGGCGCACGCCGAGCGCCGCTTCGAGCGCCATCGTCCGCCGGCTGACGAACTGCTTCGACAGCATCAGCTGGTCGGCGGCCGCGGTGAAGCTGCCCGCATCGACCGTCGCCACAAAAATCCGGAGATCGCCCAGTTCCATATTGTCCACCTGAATGTGACAGTGATTATCTCCCATGCGATTTATTTGTCAATTCGATTGACTTAAGCTTCATCTCAACGATCGACCGAGCCCACTTCCGCGGTTCGGCGACTTTGAGGACAAGCAAAATGATTGAGATCCGAGCAGCAAACCAACGCGGCCGCGCCGAACATGGCTGGCTCAGCTCCCGTCACACGTTCTCGTTCGCGAATTACTACGATCCGCAGCAGGTCGGCTTCTCTGACCTGCTCGTGATCAACGACGACCGCGTGATGCCGGGCCACGGCTTCGGCACGCACCCGCACCGCGACATGGAGATCCTGTCGTACGTGCTCGACGGTGCGCTCGAGCACAAGGACTCGATGGGCACGGGCTCGGTGATCGTGCCGGGCGACGTGCAGCTGATGAGCGCGGGCACGGGCGTGCGCCACAGCGAGTTCAACCACTCGCGTGAAGCGCAGGTGCACTTCCTGCAGATCTGGGTCGGGCCGTCGGAGAAAGGCGCGCAGCCGCGCTATCAGCAGACGAACCTGCCGGCCGAAGACAAGCGCGGCAGGCTCGTGCTAGTCGTGTCGCCGGACGGCGCCGCCGGCTCGCTGAAGATCCGGCAGGACACGCGGATCTACGCCGGCCTGTTCGACGGCGACGAACGCGCGACGCTCGCGCTGCCGCCTGACCGGTTTGCGTACGTGCATGTGGCACGCGGCAGCGTGACGGTCAACGGCGTGACGCTCGGCGAAGGCGACGGTGCGCGCGTGCGCGGCGAAGAAGCGCTGACGTTCGCGGACGGCAAGGACGCCGAGGTGCTCGTGCTCGACCTGCGTCCGGTCGAAGTGACGGCCGAATGGGCGTGATGTCGTGATGCGCCGGAGGCAGGATTCCGGCGAAGGCCCCGCAGCAATGCGGGGCCTTTTGTTTGGTTCGTGGATTTCCGTGGATGTCGCCTGCCGACCCACTTCGGCCATTCGATACCGCGTCACCCTAGCGGCAGCTATCTGGAGTAAGCGGCCCTCCGCGCCGACAGCCCGATGCCAAAATTTATCCTCTTTAGTTCATTTACGCCGCTGCGACCAGTGCACGACCGCTCTCGATCTGATAGCGTCGTTCTGTTCAGCCGGACCCAGCCGGCAAGCACATAATAGGGTGGCAAGGTCAGATCACGTGCTCCGTTCGTCACTCGCGAGCCAAGCCTCTGCGCGTACTAAACGCTGAGCGGTAATCCGTCGAGGCCTGCTACATTCTGGGTGCCATCCCTTCGGATAGATGAAACCACATGAACATTGAAGATCTGCCCCCGCCGAAGACTAATAACAGGTGGTACCGCAATTATGAAGCAAACGAGGTGCTGGTCTTCGTGCACGGCGTGCTCTCGGACAGCCGGAACTGCTGGTTGGCGTGTGAAAAGGCCACCAACCATATTGCGTATTGGCCAACGCTGATATCTTCTGACCCTCGATTCCGAAACGTAGGACTTTATCTCGGTGGGTATCACACAGATGTGGATAGCGGCGACTTTCCCCTTCAGCAGTGCGCGGCACAGCTTTTTTCCTATCTTAAAACACCAGATTCACTGGGTCGCCCGCCAGTTTTGAGCAAGAGGAAGATCACGTTTGTTTGCCACAGTATGGGAGGAATCGTCGCCCGCTATCTTCTGTGTGAATATTGGGACGACTTTAAGGACAAGGACGTTGGAATAGTCTTGGTTGCGTCGCCCTCATATGGATCGAAACTGCAACATAGTCTCGATCACATTATCCATCTGTACAATCATGAGCAAGGAAAGCAACTCAAGTGGGGAAATCAGATACTTAGGGACTTAGATGAGCGCTTTAAGAATTTGATAAACGGAAAAAAGATTAAATCTTTTCATGGGGTTGAGTTTTTCGAAAATCGTTTCATTGTCCATTACAGGTGGCTACCTTGGTTCTCGCGAACCAAGGTTGTCTCGAATGAAAGTGCGGCTCGGTATTTTGGCTATGCTAAGATGGTTGGTGGCTCTGATCATATGAGTATCTGCAAGCCGAGATCCGTGGAAGACGCAGTACATCAATACTTACTGGTGTTTCTCAACGATAATGGTCTATTGCCCGCCAAAGACACAACTACAAAAGAGACTCAAAACATCCTCGGAGCTGACCTGGTCGATCGAGATACGAATGTTGCCATGGGTTCGTCAGTCGATGCTCCCGATGGAATTCCTGGACGCGTCGACCAAAACAGTGCTTCTCCCAGCTACGAGATAGTTCGTCGTAGTCGACGGAACATTAAATTCATACTGGCTGATTTCCAAAGCAGCGACCCGGTAAATGGTAGTAACGCGCTTTTTGAACTGCTCGATCGCAAAGCCGCAGGAGAGGAAGCAGTATTCAGGTCTCCTCTTTTGGTGCCAACAATGCAAGTGCGGCGCCGAATGTTCGAGTACGTGGGTGCCAGGGCGGAGACGGTCACTCCGTTGCTGCTTGCTCGCTTACAGGGGCCGCGGCAGTCCAGTGATGCAGAAGTAGCGGCGACCCTTCTAGCTGGCATCCCGTCCTCGCCCGATATCCTTTCCCAGATTAAGCACCAGTTGTCGGAGGACTTTGCGGATGATCTCTCCTTGCGTAATGACGAGAGCGGGTGGCGCGCAGCGCGCCGGTTGCTAGCATTGGGGAATGCTGGTGCATACGCACGTGATATCCTCGATTACGTCGATCATGACGGGTACGCATGGGAAAAGCTTGCCACGTTTGCGTTCAGGGGGGCATGTGCCGCGTTCTCCCGCGGTGCAAGAAGCGATGAAGGACCGGTAGCCAAGCTTGTTGTCCAAACAGGCCATTCAGATGCGCCTTTCCCATCGCCAGACATCTCCTCCAAGGACATTCCCAGTGGAGCTGTCGCTACTGAGGAAATCGATCATGCAGTTTTCAAAGGAGCTTTCTCTACCCGGCACAACGGTGCGGTGGTTGATCACGTACTGCTGAATTGGTCAAATGAGAACACTCACTGGCGTGTGCGGTACTTGGGAGCTGGCATTGTCGCGTCAGCGGCATTTGAGAGAACCACCTATCCTGTCGACGAGTGGCTGCAGCGTGAAAGCGATCCTGACGTTCGGTCGAACCTCTTCCTGGCGCTCGCGTCGGCCGATTCGGCGGTTGGTGCCGAAGCGCTCCTAGCTCGATACCTCCAATACCATCGCACCGAAGGACTGGGCGCCCTCTCGCGATCCTTATGGCGCTGTAACGACCGCGATGCAGCGATTGCCGAACTTGAAAGCCTCGGCATGCAGAGCGTGGAGAGCTATCCAGCTTTGGTGGTTTCACTCGCCCGCCTAGGGCGTCGATTCCCCAATCTCGAATCACTTCTGAGCTCGGATAGCTTCTTCGTTCGAGCAAATGCAGCACTTGCGATCGGTTACCTTCGTGACGGTAACTACCGCAATCGACTGAGATCTCAGCTCCGAGAAGCGGCGGCACCGATAGAAAGGATTTGCGTCGCGGCGGCTCTCTTGATGGTCGATGCCTCGAGTACGGAATCAGAGCTTCACAATGAGTTAGTGGCAGCATGTGACCATGAAGACATTCGATTCCGTATCGACCCTTACTTTCTTTGGGGCTATATCAAAGAAGCAATTTTGGATGCTTTCATGTCTGTAAACAGTAAAGATACGCTGGTGATGGATGGTTGGCGAAGGGAATTTCAGCCGCTATTCTGATAACGAACATTCGCCGCACGAAGTAAACGAAATCAGACCAGCCCGAACGCTTTGACGGCTACGTCTGGAATCCGTCGATCCAGCGCATCCGTGTCACGTCGGATCGGTCATTCATTGACCGCGGTACGCAGCAGAGCGCGAATGACTAGCGTGGACGATGATCCGTCTGACCCATCCCAGCGCGAAGGTCCGTTGTTTGGGCGGGGCGGCCGCTCAAATAAGCGGGATGGCGAACGGCTGAAGATGGCCGATCGCCGACGGTTCGCCGCGCCCCCAGGAATTCCGCGGTGAACCGGTGTGATCCATATACGCTTTGCGGGAAAGGGATGCCACTAGAGAAAGCGCGCTCGATTACCGATCAGCGGCTGCGTTCTGCGCCGCCGTTAACCTGGATCACCTGACCCGTGACGTGCAGCGCGTCGGGCGACGCAAGCCAGCCGATCGTGTTCGCGATATCGTCCGGCGTGCCCGCGCGGCCGTTCAGCGATTCCGCCACCTTGTCCTTGCGCTGCACGTCGGACAGCGCCGCGCCGAAGAACGCCGTGTCCGCGACGAAGCCGGGCGCCACCGTGTTCACGGTCACGCCTTTGGGGCCCAGCGCCTTCGCGAGATCGGCGGTATACGGATGCAGCGCGGCCTTCGATGCGCCGTAGCAGCCGACGCCAGAGCCGCGAAACGCGGCGATCGAACTCAGGAACACGATGCGCCCGCCCGGTTGGCGCAGATGCGGCAGAAGCGCTTCCGTCAACAGCACCGCCGACAACGTGTTCTTGCGGAAGTTGTCGGTCCAGCGGCGCGCGACGCCCGCGAGGCCGTTCGCATAGGCGTCGGGCGGAGATTGCCGCAGCACGTGCCCGCCTGCCGCGTTGACGATCGCGTCGACCGTCGGGAATCGCGCGGCCAGCGTGCGCACGATCGCTTCCACCTGCTCCGGCACCGCCAGATCCGCGACCAGCGGCGCCACGCCCGGCGCATCCGGAAATGCATTGCCGATCTGTTCGGCCGCGTGCGCGAGCACGTCGGCGCGACGCCCGACGATCGCCACCTGCGCGCCGCGTTGCGCGAAATGGCGTGCTGCCGCGAAACCGACGCCGGTACCGCCGCCGCTGACTACGACTACCTGGCTCATGTTCATGCTCCGCGTTGAAAGTAAGCGATCCGTATCGATTGATGCGGTTACCACGTCGCGGTGGAAAAACCCAGTGCGCGCGCCGGGTGTGCCCAGCGCATCGGTGCGCCGTCGACCCGCGCCGGCGCCCGCACGCGTTGCGCACTGCCCCAGCTCGTCTCCTCGATCCATGCATCCAGGTCACCCGGCTCCTCGGGGGCGAGCAGCGCGCGCTCCGGCGCCTGCAGGCCGCCCGACGACAGCAGCAGCGACGTTCTCGCCAGCGATCCGCGCGTTCGCGTGCCCACGTTGGTCGCCAGTCGGCGCGTCAGCCCGCGAAGCGCCGCTGCGGCAAGCAAATAACCGGTGCCGTGATCGAGCGCCTGCACGGGAAGCGGAACGGGACGATCTGCGCCCTTCACGCGCATCGCCGTCTCGACGAGGCCCGTGCTCGTCTGCACCAGGCTGTCGAAGCCCCTGCGCCCACGCCACGGCCCGCTCCAGCCATACGCGTCGAGCGACACGTCGACGAGCCCCGGATTGATCCGCCGCCGCTCGTCGGCGTCGAAGCCGAGGCGATCGAGCGCATCGGGCCGGTAGCCGTGAACCATCACGTCGGCGTCGCGGATCAGGCGCCGCAGCACCGCGCGCCCGTCTCCCGATTTCAGGTCGACGCGCGCGGAGCGCTTGCCGAGCACGACTTCTGGAACCGTGTTCGGTTCGTCCCAGTCGATCGGATCGATGCGCAGCACGTCTGCGCCGAAGCCCGCGAGAAAGCGCGTCGCGACCGGCCCCGCGAGAATGCGCGTCAGGTCGAGCACGCGCACGCCCTGCAGCGGCCGCGCGGCCGGCACGGTCCACAGCGGCCGCGGCCCTTCGACGCTCACCGTGTCGTGAATCAGCAAGGGCTCGGCCCGCACCGCGAGCCCCTGCAGATGCCGGGCCCATTCGTCCTGCGTGTGCATCGCGGCCGCGCAGCCGCCCTGTTCGATCACCGCGGCCTCGAGTTCGTCTTTGCGCCAGCGCGTGACCGCCTGCGCGACGGCCGCCTTGTCGAGCGGCGTGCGCAGCACCGCGAGCACGGCGTCGCGATGGTGCGGTGCATTGGTATGCAGCCGGATCCAGCCGTCGGACGCACGGTAGTCGCCCGCGATCACGTCCCACTGCGGCGGCATTTCCCAGCCGCGCGGACGCAAGGACGTGCCGAACCACAGTGACACGTAGCGCCGGTCAACTTGGACGGCGGGCAACGCGCCGCGTGCCTGCTGCACGAGCTCCGCGAGCGCGACGCTCGCCGCGCCGACCGCGGCCGACGCGAAATCCGTGACTGGAAAGGCGGACGGCAACACGCCCGTGCCGGTGAACTTCAGGATGTTCAGACGATCGGCATCTCCGTTCAGCGCCTGCCAGATGTCACGCAGATATGCGTCCGTGCATGCGCTGCCGGCCTGTTCGAGTGCCGATGTCGAAGCATGTTCGGACATGACTCTTCCTGATTCGTATATGGGGTAAAAAAGTCTATTCGTCGGCAACTTCGAGCGTCAATCTTGATTCAGCGAATCAAGATATCTTTTTACGCAACAGCCGTTTTCAAGCAGTGGCGGACCGGTAAGTCAACGAATCGCCGTGACTTTGCATGACGCATCATTTCCCCTGGATCAACCAAATGATGAGACCGCCTGGTATCCGCTCACAAATACCAAACGGAATCCGTAATTCACATTCAATCGAATCGGCTTGCGTCACCCCGCTGCGTACCGGCCAACGCGCAGGCCTTTTCGACATGAGTAGACCCCATCCACTCACTGAACCCGGATCACTACCGCCCCGCGCATCGTCTTGCCGATCGCCCGGCTGCTTGACAAGCCGCGCGGGTTCGACGATTATTTGCGTGATACTCCTCCGTATCATTTAAATACACAAAATTCTGTCTGCGCGCGCATCCCCGATTACTCGTCTTTTCGGCCGTATTTCCGGCGGCCCGGGAAGGCAAGCAACGAATGCTTCGTGAGCAGCCGCATCGCAGGCCCAGTGAGAACCTGAGAGAAGACGCAAGACCGGGCAGCGTCAGGGGCGAGGCAACACAACAACAGGGCACAGCCCAAGTCAGCAATGACAGCCTCGCCCCCTGCCGGCGTCGAATCCCGCCGAGCCCGCGCCAGCAGCGCGAGATGATCGACCAAGGCGTCGATCCAAATTCGGCGCGCCCGATTTGTGTGATGAGGAAACGGGTTTCCGCTCGCATCCTTCTGCATGACTGATGATGTGCAGCCCCCAATACTTCGCCACCTTTTTTATTTCATTACGACGCGTCGTGTATGATCGGCCCGCTTCATATTAGATCGACAATTACGAAAATCAATCAAATAAATTACAATCATAAAATCAACCGCAAAATCAGTAATTAAAAAGAAATCCAAGGACGATCACACCATGCAAGAGGAAATTGTGGTATCGCGTACCGCTGCCGGGCCGGCATGCGAAGACGCAAGTCGAGGAAATGTGCTGGACGCCGCGTTGACGCTTCCGCTTCATCAGGCGATTTCGCTGCTTTGCGACACCGTGGACCTCGACGAGCGCGTCGATGCCCATCCGGACTGGAGCCAGCGCCTGTTGTCCCGGGTTCGATCCGAACTCGGCAAGGCGCTCGGGCAGCGCGACGAGCAAGCGCTGGAGGAAGTCCACGGGGCGCTGTTTGCGCTTTACGACCTGCACACGTGCGATGGAACGGAGCCGCGTGCGATCAACCAGTTCAACCCGACGCTCACGCAGGTGCGGCGCCATATCGAACGCGCATGGCTCGACAGCGAGGGCCGGCGTCTGGCTGTCGCCGCCCCTGCCGCGCCCGACGGCCGTTCGATCGTCGAGGCGATCAAGCGCATGTGGTCGCAGCACGCGGTCGTGTCGCATCCTCTGTTCGACTTCCTCGAGAAAGAGGCGTCGCGCGAGCAGATCGTCGCGTTCTTTCGGAGTGACAGCGCGCTCAACCTGCGCTTCTTCGACCTGCTCCTCTATGCGATGATCGGCGCGCGCAGCGAGGCGCGCACCGAACTGGCGCAGAACCTTTGGGACGAAGCGGGGCGCGGCGATGCGGCGCAAAGCCACGTGAACCTGTTCCAGCATCTGCTGAACGTCGTCGGCGTCGGGCCGGCCGACGACAACCACGCGAGCGTGCTGGGATGGGAAGGGCTCGCGGGCCACAATCAGTTCATGCTGGCCTGCGTCAATCGCGCCCATTACTTCAAGTTGCTGGGTGTGATGGCGATCACCGAGCTGCTCGACCCCGCGCAGTATGAAAAACTCGTCAACGGGTGCAAACGGGTCGGGCTGGGCAGCGAAGGCGAATTGAGCTACTACGACGAGCACATCACGATCGACGTCGTTCACGGCGACGGCTGGCTGACCAACGTGATCACGCCGATCGTCGACCAGTCGCCGGCGATCGCCGGCGACATCCTGTTCGGCGCCGCGTGGCGGCTGTCGAGCTGCGACGCCTACTACAGCGCGCTGCACGCCAGATTGCTGGCGCTGCCGATGCTGCACGGCCAGGCTGCCTGACGAAGCACCGGGGCACGGCCGCGCTCAGGCGTGCCGTGCGCCGCGCGGCTTCGACGCGGCGCCGCCGTGCTCCTCGATCAGCTTCTTCGCGACTTCCCACGCATCCTGCGCGGCGTGATTGCGATCCCCGGCCACCGCCGCGATGGTCGCCCCGTCGAGGAGCATCACGATCTGCCGGGCCACGCGCTCCGCGGCGGCCGGCTCGACGAGGTCGATCATCAGGCCCTGGACGAACAGGCGCAAGTTCGCCTTCTGTGCGACCGAGATGCGGATGATCTCGCCCGAGTCGGAATGAAATTCGGACAACGCACCAACGAACATGCACCCCGCGAAATCACGCGCCCTGAACCAGCGGCCGTGCCAGTCGAACAGTTCCTGCAAGCGCTCGATCGGCGTTCCCCTGGTGCTCACCGCCTGCGTCATGGAGGCCAGCGCCTGATGCGCCCGCTGCGTCAGGACTTCGGAAATGAGGTCGTTCTTGGTCGGGAAATTGCGGAACAGCGTCATCTTCGCGACACCCGACTCCTTGATGATCCGGTCGGTGCCGACGGCGTGGTAGCCATGTTCTGCAAATAGGCGTGTCGCCGTATCGATGATGTCCTGTCGCTTGGTGCTCATGGGTGTGACCTTTCCGCTGGGCTGACGGCAAGAGAGTCCGGACCCGGGATCGCCGCGATTATAAATGGATCGGTCTGCCCGCCGCCACGCTGCGGCAATTCGCGCGAGACGTCGACGGCGATGCGACATGCGCTGCGCGACACGCCTGCCGCGCAGCGCGACGGCCGTTACTGCCCCGGCGACGGCGCGGCGCCGTTGGTGGCCTTTGCGCCGTCCGCCTTGCCTGCGCCGTTTTGCGGGTTCTGCGGATAGCTGGACCGGTCGCCGGTCAGCCGATAGCCGTCTTTCTCGATGGCGCCCAGATCCTGGTTGCGCTTTTCCCGAGCGGCCTTGCGCGCCGCCTTGCGCTGCGCCTTGCTGAGTTCCTTGGGCGTCGGCTTGGCCATCGGTGCGGCTTGCGTCGCCGCATCCTGCGCAAACGCGATCGGCGCGCCTGCCAGCGCAAGGCCGATCGATGCCGCCATTGCCGCCGAGACAATGCGAATCCTGTTCATGCTCGAATCTCCTTGTCGATAGTCGATCGTCGCTCGAACGCCGCTGCGGATGCAAACGGCGGGCGGCGATACGCGTGTCTTCTTTTATACAAGCCGCGCAGACGCGACGCAATTGCCCGGCGAACATACACCCGCCCCGCCGTCATCGTGCAGCACGCACATTCGCCGACAGATTCGCCGCAAGTCAGGACGCCCGCCCGCGGACGATGTCGGCCAGCTCGCCAAGGTCGCGCCGGACCGCGTCCTTGCCCAGGCTCGACCATGCGTCGAACGACGTCGTGCCGCTCACCGCGCCGACGAAGCGGGCACCTCGAGCCGCGACAATGCCAGCACGAGCCCCTCCGGGTCCGGCTTGTGACGTTGCACGTCCTCGCCGCCGACGATCACGTCGATCGACGCACGCAAGTCCGCGACATCGAGGATCGCTTCGATGCGGTAGCGAAACTTGCTCGAAACGATCGCGGTCGCCACGCCGCGCTCGCGCAGCCGTGCGAGCAGGCCGGGCACCTCCGGGTAGATCTTCGTCGACGCAACCATGACCTCGTCCGCCCGCGCCACGAACCGGCGTGCGAACTCGTCTGCCGGCTCCGGCCGGTCGTCCGCGGTCAGCGCATGGAACATCGCCTGCAACGGCAGGCCGATCACCGGACGGATCTGCTCGCTCGCCGCGGCGTCGTGCCCGAGCGCAACGTCGATCCGGTCGAGGACGCGAACGCGTACAACCGTGCGCTCGGCATGATCGCCGGCTGGATCAACGCGCAATGAGCCTGCGGCGGCTTGCGTGCGCGCCGGCCGACAACCGGGCAACGGACCGGCGCCTTCTGCAGTACCCTGCTCACTTCCGGCACGGCGTCGCTCACGAAGCGCGCCGGCGCTTTTCCCCATCCGCGGCTCCGGCATACGCCCCGGCGCCGCGCCAAGGAGATACTGGATGTTTTCGTGGTTCGAACGGCGCCTGCCGACCTTTCCCCTCGAGGACCCGGCCACCCCGCCCAAGGGGTTTTTCGCATTCGTCTGGGCGTGCACGCGAGGCGCGCGCGGCTGGGTGTTCCTGATCGCGCTGACGTCGGCCGCGCTGGCCGCGTACGAAGCGGCGCTCTTCGCGATGATGGGACACGTGGTGGACTGGCTGTCGTCCCCGACGCCCGCCGATTTCCGCAACCGGCATCTCGGTACGCTGCTCGCGTATGCCGGCGTGCTGCTCGGCAGCGTGCCGCTGATCGGCCTGCACACGATGGCGAAGCACCAGGCGCTGGCGATCAATTTCCCGATGCGGCTGCGCTGGCTCTTTCACCGGCTGATGCTCGACCAGAGCCTGTCGTTCTACGCGAACGAATTCGCGGGCCGCGTCACGACCAAGATCATGCAGACCGCGCTGGCGGTCCGCGATGCGCTGTTCATGACGGTGGACGTGCTCGTCGGCGTGGCCGCCTACCTGATCGGCATCCTGCTGCTGGCCGCCAGCTTCGAGTGGCGGCTGATGATTCCGTTCGCCGTCTGGGCGATCGGCTACGGCGCCGCGTGCTGGTACTTCGTGCCGCGCCTCGGCCAGGTCGGCAGCGAGCAGGCCGATGCGCGCGCGATGATGACGGGCCGCATCACCGATGCGTATTCCAACATCGCGACCGTGAAGCTGTTCGCGCACACGCGGCGCGAGGCCGACCACGCGCGACACGCAATGGAGGCGTTCAAGGCCACCGGCTATGCGCAGATGCGTCTCGTCAGCGCGTTCGAGGTCACCAATCACGTGATGACCACCGCGCTGCTGATCGGCTCGACCGGTCTCGCACTCCATCTGTGGGCGCAGGGCGAGGCGAGCGCGGGCGTGGTCGCGGCGGTGATCGCGATGGCGCTCCGACTGTCCAGCTATTCGCACTGGGTGATGTGGGAAATGACCGAGCTGTTCGAGAACGTCGGCACGATCCAGGACGGCATCACGACGCTGACGAAGGTGCGCGCCGTCGTCGACCGGCCGGACGCGCGGCCGCTCGTCGTGCGGCGCGGCGAGATCGTGTTCGACACCGTGCGCTTCTCGCACGAGGACAACGGCAAGCCGGTGTTCGACGGCCTGACGCTCACGATCCGGCCCGGCGAGCGCATCGGCCTGATCGGCCGTTCGGGCGCGGGCAAGTCGACGCTCGTCAACCTGCTGCTGCGCTTCTACGACGTGGGCGGCGGCCGCATCCTCATCGACGGGCAGGACATCGCCCACGTGACGCAGGACAGCCTGCGCAGCGCGATCGGCATGGTCACGCAGGACACGTCGCTGCTGCACCGAACGATGCGGGAGAACATTCTCTACGGCCGCCCGGACGCGAGCGAAAAGGACATGCGGGACGCGGCCGCGCGCGCCGAAGCGGCGGACTTCATCGAACGGCTGGGCGATCGTCACGGGCGCAAAGGCTACGACGTCGAGGTCGGCGAGCGCGGCGTGAAGCTGTCCGGCGGCCAGCGCCAGCGGGTCGCCATCGCGCGCGTGATGCTCAAGGACGCGCCGATCCTCGTGCTCGACGAGGCGACCAGCGCGCTCGACTCCGAGGTCGAAGCCGCGATCCAGCACAGCCTCGGCAGCCTGATGGGCGGCAAGACCGTGATCGCGATCGCGCACCGCCTGTCCACCATCGCGGCGATGGACCGGCTGATCGTGCTCGACGAAGGCCGCATCGTCGAGGAAGGCACGCACCAGCAGCTGCTGCGGGCGGGCGGCATCTATGCGGCGCTGTGGGCGCATCAGAGCGGCGGGTTCCTGGGCGAAACGGCGGAGGCGGCGCAGTAGCCGGCGCGCCCTGCCGGCCTTCCATCCACGCGGCGATCGCAACGATCGCCGCGCCTCATATCCATTCGAGAAATGATTGGTTTCCTTGATGGTCCGGGGTCCGTATCGTTCAGCGATTCGTCACACCAATCGACCACGGGGGTAACCGGAAGATGCAATCATTCAAGCGACTCGCCCTTCTCGCGCTGCCGGCCGCGCTCGCCGCCACCGGCGCGCATGCGCAGAGCAGCGTCACGTTGTACGGCATCGTCGACGCGGGCATCGCATACGTGCACAACGCACAGGACGCCAATGGCGCAAACGCGTCGAGTCTCGTCAAGTTCGGCAGCGGCAACCTGTCGGGCAACCGCTGGGGGCTGCGCGGCATCGAGGATCTCGGCGGCGGCCTCTCCGCGCTGTTCCAGCTCGAGAACGGCTTCAACATCGGCACCGGCGCGCTCGGCCAGGGCCAGCGCGAATTCGGCCGCAAGGCGATCGTCGGGCTCGCGAGCAACACATGGGGCACCGTGACGCTCGGCCGCCAGTACGATCCGGTCGTCGATCTCGTGCAGGGCCTGACCGAGGACGGCTACTTCGGCGGCGTGTTCTCGACGCCGGGCGACCTCGACAACTACGACAACAGCCTGCGCGTCAGCAATTCGGTGAAGTACACGAGCCCGCTGATCTCCGGCTTCCAGTTCGCCGCGCTGTACGGCTTCGGCGGCGTGGCCGGCGCAACCGGCAGCGGCCGCACCTACAGCTTCGGCCTGAGCTACGCGAACGGTCCGCTGTCGCTCGGCGCCGGCTACTTCTTCGCGAACGGCGGCACGACGACGGACAAGAGCGGCGCGCGCACGTGGACGAGCAGCTCGGACACGCTCTTCAATACCGTGATCAACCAGGGCTTCGCGAGCGCGAAGTCGATTCAGATCGTGCGCGTCGCCGGCCAGTACGTGCTCGGCGCGGCGACCTTCGGCCTCGCGTACTCGAACACGCAGTACGGCGCGGACACGCTGTCGGCGTTCAGCCAGACCGCGAAGTTCAACAACGGCTCGGCGTACTTCAACTGGCAGTTCTCGTCGGCGCTGCGCGCGGGCGTCGGCTACAACTACACGTCGCTGACGGGCCCGACCTCCGCGCACTACAACCAGGTCAACCTCGGCGCGAACTACTCGCTGTCGAAGCGCACCGACCTGTACGCGCTGTTCGGCTACCAGAAGGCGAGCGGCAATACGCTGAACGCGAGCGGCGCGATCGTGAAGGCCGCGGCGACGGTCGGCTCGTACGGCGTGAACTCCGGCACGGATACGCAGGAGCTCGCGGTCGTCGGCATCCGCCACAAGTTCTGACGCATCGACGGCGGCCGGCGCGCGCGCACTGCGCGTGCCGGCCGCATTCCCGAACGAAGTCGTCATGCCGCCGGCCCGCCGAATCGGGCGGGCGCTGGCGGGTTAGACCGTTAGTTGCACATCGAACGTCCGCGCGCTCAATCGCGGTTTGCCTGCAACACCGTCAACGCGGCCATGTTCACGATCCGCCGCACCGTCGAGCTCGACGTCAGGATGTTGACCGGCGCATTGACGCCCAGCAGGAACGGCCCGACCGCGACGTTGCTGCCCGCGCCCGTCTTCAGCAGGTTGTACGCGATATTCCCCGCGTCGACGTTCGGGCACACCAGCAGGTTCGCCGCGCCCTTCAGCCGCGACGTCGGCAGGATGCGCAACCGCAGCGCTTCGTCCAGCGCGCAATCGCCATGCATTTCGCCGTCGATTTCGAGATCCGGCGCCTGCTCGCTGACGCGTTCGAGCACCTCGCGCATCTTCGCGCCCGACGCCGAACTGCCGGAGCCGAAATTCGAGCGCGACAGCAGCGCCACCTTCGGCGTCAGGTTCAGCCACGCCATCTGCGCCGCCGCCGCGATCGTGAACTCGGCAATCTGCTCGGCGGTGGGGTTGTCGTTGACGTGCGTATCGACGAGCGCGAGCGTGCGCCGGTCGAGCAGCAGGATGTTCATCGCCGCATAGACGTGCGCGCCGCGCCGCTTGCCGATTGCCTCGTCGACGAAGCGCAGGTGGTCATGAAAAGCGCCGACGGTGCCGCACACCATGCCGTCCGCGTCGCCGAGCCGCACCATCATCGCGCCGATCAGCGTCAGCCTGCGCCGCATCTCGACGCGCGCCATCTCCTTCGTGATGCCGTCGCGGCAACGCAGTTCCCAGTACGTCGTCCAGTACTGGTGAAAGCGCTCGTCGTATTCCGGATTGGTGACCTCGACGTCCTCACCGAGCCGCAACCGCAGCCCGAACTTCTCGATGCGGGCGAGCAGCACTTCCGGGCGGCCGACCAGGATCGGCCGCGCGAGCTTCTCGTCGACGATCACCTGCACCGCGCGCAGCACCCGCTCCTCCTCGCCTTCGGCGAACACGATGCGCGCCTTGCCGCCGTCGCGCACGAACTGCTTCGCCGCCGCGAACAGCGGCTTCATGAACGCGCCGGAGTGGTAGACGAACTGCTGAAGCTGATCCGCGTACGCGGCGAAATCGTCGATCGGGCGCGTGGCGACGCCGTCCTCCATCGCGGCCTTCGCGACGGCGGGCGCGATCCGCACGATCAGCCGGGAATCGAACGGCTTCGGAATCAGGTACTTCGGGCCGAACGCCAGATCGTACGCGCCATAGGCCGCGGCGACCGAGTCGTTCGGCTCCTCCTTCGCGAGCCCCGCGATCGCATGGACGGCCGCGATCTCCATCCGGCGCGTGATCGAGGTGGCGCCGACGTCGAGCGCGCCGCGGAAGATGTACGGAAAGCACAGCACGTTGTTGACCTGGTTCGGATAGTCCGAACGGCCCGTCGCGATCACGACGTCGTCGCGCACCGCGCACGCCGCTTCCGGAAAGATCTCGGGCGTCGGGTTGGCCAGCGCGAGAATCAGCGGGCGCGGCCCCATCTTCGCGAGCATCGGCGCGGTCAGCACGCCGCCGGCGGACAGCCCGAGGAACACGTCGGCGCCCTCGATCACGTCGGACAGCGTGCGCGCCGACGTCTCCTGCGCAAAGCGCGCCTTGTCCGGGTCCATCGCGACCGTGCGCCCCGCATGGACGACGCCCTCGATGTCGGTCGCCCAGATGTTCTCCGGCGGCAGCCCGAGATCGACCATCAGGTCCAGGCACGCGAGCGCGGCCGCGCCGGCGCCGGACGTCACCACCTTCACTTGCTTGATGTCCTTGCCCACCACGGCCAGCCCATTGATGAACGCCGCGCACACCGTGATCGCGGTGCCGTGCTGGTCGTCGTGGAACACCGGGATCTTCATCCGCTCGCGCAGCTTGCGTTCGACCGTGAAGCACTCGGGCGCCTTGATGTCCTCGAGGTTGATCCCGCCGAAGGTCATCTCGAGGCTCGCGATGATGTCGACCAGCTTGTCGGGATCGGTCTCCGTGATCTCGATGTCGAACACGTCGATGCCCGCGAACTTCTTGAACAGCACGGCCTTGCCTTCCATCACCGGCTTCGACGCGAGCGGCCCGATGTTGCCGAGGCCCAGCACCGCGGTGCCGTTCGTGATCACCCCGACCAGGTTGCCGCGGCTCGTGTAGCGGAACGCCTGGGCCGGATCGGCGGCGATTTCCTCGCAGGTGACCGCGACGCCCGGCGTATAGGCGAGCGCGAGATCGCGCTGCGTGACGAGCGGCTTGCTCGCGGACACGGCAATCTTGCCCGGGGTCGGAAATTCGTGATATTCCAGGGCGGCCTGGCGTTCGGTCTTGTTCATGTGTCGTCTCGCATCCACGCGCCGGGCCCGTCCCGGCGACCATCGAAGCACGCCATTCTAGGCAGCCGTCCCGGGCGCGCCATTTTGAATTAGTATGCGTCCATCATGTTTACGTGATGGCCAAGGTTCGTGAGTCGTGCGATTCGATATTGAGGAAGTGAGCCGGCGCCTGAGCGCCCGCCTGAAAATGCGGCACCTCGTGCTGCTGCTGCAGATCCGGCAGCACGGCTCGCTGACGCGCGCGGCCGAGCATCTCGCGAGCAGCCAGCCGGCGGTCACCAATGCGCTGGCGGAGCTGGAAAGCATGTTCGGCGGGCCGCTGTTCGACCGCTCGCCGCGCGGCATGGTGCCCACCGCGCTCGGCAACGTCGTGCTCGAACGCGCGCAGGCGATGCTGCACGACCTCGACCATCTCACCCGCGATATCGAAGCGGTCGTCGCCGGCCATGCGATGCGGCTGCACATCGGCGTCATTCCGTTCATTTCGGGACGCACGCTGGCGGCGGCGATCCGGCGCACGCAATCGCAGGTGCCGCAGCGGCTCACGATGACGATCCACGAAGGCACCAGCGATGCGCTGATGGCGCAGTTGAGCGACCACACGCTCGACATCGTGATCGGACGCGCGTCGTCGACCGTCGATCTCGCGCAGTTGCGCTTCGAAGTGCTGCATCAGCAGAAGCCGCGCCTGATCGCGAGCCGCCGGCTCGCCGCGCGTCTGGCACGCAGCCGGCCCAACTGGCGCAAGCTCGCGGAGCTCGACTGGATTCTCGGCCCGCCGCACACGCCGATCCGCGAGCAGATCGCCGACCTGTTCCTGCACGCCGGCGTCGCGCCGCCCGTGCCGATCGTCGAAAGCTACTCGTCGCGCCTGATCGGCGAAGTGATCGTGGCCAACGAAGACGCCGTGTCGATCGTCCCCGCCGATATCGCGGAGGAGCTCGTGCGCATCGCCGGCGTCGCGATCGTGCCGTATACGCTCGACTGGACGCTGCCGCCGGTTGCCGCGTTCACGCGCGCGGGCGTGGCGCGCGAGATCGATACGATCTTCGCGCAGATCCTCCGCACGCTGTATCAGGAAGCGGACGCAGGCCGGGCCGGCTGACGCCCGCTCGCGCAGCGAATTCGCAAGGAAACCGAAGCATCAGGCAAAGCCGGGAGAGCGCAATGACAGGCAGTACGAAGCAGACCCGATCCGACTGGATTTCCCGCTCGGAAGCCACGCAGGGCATCGAGCGCATCGAAGCCTATTTCCGCGGCAACGCGTACTCGATGCACCGGCACGACACCTACGCGATCGGCCTGACCCTCGCCGGCGTCCAGTGCTTCCACTATCGGCGCAGCCTGCGCAGCAGCGTGCCGGGGCAAACGATGGTCCTGCATCCCGACGAGGCCCATGACGGCCAGGCCGGCACGCACGAGGGGTTCCGCTATCAGATGATCTACGTGCAGCCCGCCGCGATCCAGGCCGTGCTGGGCGGCAAGCCGCTGCCGTTCATCGACGGCGGCGTGACGACCGACCCGCGCCTGTTCGACGCGACCCGCGCCGCGCTGAGCCGGATGCGCGACGGCGCGGAGCCGCTCGAACGCGACGACGCGATCGTCGACCTCGCGCTTGCGCTGGATATCGCCTCCGGCGCCCGGCCGACGCGCAAGCCTGCGGATTTCGCCGCGGTGCAGCGAGCGCGCGAGTATCTGCAGGACGCATGCACCGGGCCCGTCACGCTGGACACGCTCGCCGCCATCAGCGGGCGGGACCGCTGGAGCCTGTCGCGGGATTTCCGCACCTTCTACGGAACGAGCCCGTATCGCTACCTGACCATGCGCCGGCTCGAAGCGGCGCGCGCGATGATGCTGCGCGGCGTGCCCCTCGCGGACGCCGCGGTCGCCGCGGGTTTTTCCGACCAGAGCCACATGACCCGGCATTTCCGCAGCGCATACGGAATCTCGCCCGCGCGCTGGCTGACGATGACGGGCCAGCCGCGCGCCGACTGACGGCGGCCGGCACGCACAATCGTTCAAGACTGCCCGCCGGCGGCCGGCCTAAGCTCCATTTACACCATCACCGTAACGGAGCCGGCATGTCCCACCCTTCTCTCCAGGCGCCCGCGCATCGCGGCCAGCGCCAGACGATCGACCTGCTCGACAGGATTCGCCGCATCGACGGCCACTGGCAGCCGCGCGTCGTCGCCGAAATGAACGACTATCAGTTCAAGGTCGTGAAGATCGTCGGCGATTTCATCTGGCACCATCACGCCGACACCGACGAGACATTCATCGTGCTCGAAGGCCGCTTGCGCATCGACTTCCGCGACGGCGCCGTGGTGCTGGGCCCGGGCGAGATGGCCGTGGTGCCGAAGGGGGTCGAACACAAGCCGTACGCGGCGTCCGAAGTGAAACTGCTGTTGATCGAGCCGCGCGGCGTCGTCAACACGGGCGACACGGCCAGCGAAAGAACGGTCGAAAACGACCTGTGGATCTGACTGCCGCCATGCCGACGCACACGCCCGTCATCCGCGAAGCCGCGTTCCCCGCGGATACCGTCGCGCTCGTTGCCGTGATCCGCGAATACGTTCGCTGGCTCGACATGGATCTTTCCTATCGCGGCTTCGATGCCGAGATGGAGGCGTTCGAGCGGATCTATACGCTGCCGTCCGGCATGTTCTTCGTCGCGGAGGTCGACGGCGAGATCGCCGGTTGCGCGGGCCTGCTGCGCCATTCGAGCGAAACCGCGGAACTCAAGCGGCTCTATGTCCGCGCAGCATGGCGAGGCTTGTCGCTCGGCGAAAAGCTCGTCACCTCGGTGGTCGGGCGCGCGAAGGACCTGGGGTTCTCCTCGCTGGTTCTCGACGCCGTTGCGCAAACCCGTTTCGCTCAGCGCCTGTACGAGCGATTGGGATTCGCGGAAATCGCGCCGTTCTATGAGAACCCGATCGAAGGCACGCGATTCATGGCGCTCGAGCTTTAAAGCAGCAGTCGATCGATGTGCGGTGCCGCCGGGGTCCGGTATTCACTAGAGCCTGTTATGAACCTATATGAATGAGGTCGATGATTTTGGGCAGCATTAGACAGGCGAAGGCGAGGAAATGGAATCCGGCCAGCGTGTGAGGTAAGCGTTCATAGTCGCGCGCGAGGCGTCGAAAGCGCGCGGCCCATGCGAAGCTGCGCTCGACCACCCAGCGTCTGGGCAGCAACACGAAACCGCGTTTGGCCTCGGTGTGCTTGACCACCTCCAACTCAATGCCGTGGCTTTGTGCTGCCTGACGAGCCGCTTCGCCGGTATAGCCCTGATCCACGTACGCAAGCGCCACGCTCTGGCCGGTCAATTCTTGTACCGCATGCGCCAATTGCTCGACCTGTTCGCGATCCTGCTCATTGGCCGGTGTCACATGCAGTGCCAGCAACTGACCCAGAGTATCGACCGCCAGATGCACTTTCGAACCCTTGCGGCGCTTCGCGCCGTCGTAGCCGGCGCGTGCACCGGATTCCGGTGTCGATTGCAATGTGCGGCTGTCCAGGATCATGGCACTGGGTTGCGCTTTGCGTCCATCGCACACGCGCAACAGTTCTCGCAGATCATGCACGATCGCCTCGAAACAGCCCGCTCGCATCCAGCGCTGCGTCTGTTGATAGACCGCTTCCCACGGGGGCAGGTCATTAGGCAACATGCGCCACGGCGCGCCGCTTCTGATCAGCCAGCGCAGCGCATTGAAGACCTCGCGAAGCTCGTGGCGGCGTTGTTCACTGTCTTCTCGCACCAGCGCCAGATACGGCACTACGAACGACCATTCTTCGTCGCTTACATCGCTCGGATAAGGCTTGCGGGTTTTCATCCCGACATATTGCCTTATCAGCGGCAAAGTTCATAACATCCTCTAGAATCAATACACATGATCGCATCGCAGCTTTCCGGGCGAAGCGATGCGCCGCGCAACGCTGTCCCGGTGATCCTGCAGACCTGACTGGAAATGAGTGCTGGCAAAACGCTGTCCGGCATCGCGATGGCCGCGCTGTCCACGGCATGTGCCGCTGCGGGGGTGGCTGGAACCTGTGTGCCGTCGTTTTCCGAAGTCGACGTCACGCATGGATTCGAAGTGCGGAACCGCTGCGCTGTCTCCGCGCCCGCGCTCGCCAGCGTCACCGAACGCCTGAACCGCGCGGTGCAGCGCGACGGACTCGCCGCCGCGCAACGGGTTGCGCTGGCGAAAGCGGCCAACGTGATGCTGCACGCGGTCTTCTCCCGGTCAGGCCACGGCGAACCGACAGACGACGCCGCGTTGGTCAACCTCGAAACCCTCCTCGAAAGCCTCGCGTCGCAGATCAGGACCCGCACCGATATCGACCCTGCGGCCGAAGCGTCGAAATGGAACACACGCTACGACGATCTGCTGCGCAGGTTGTCGATCACGCGCAGCGGGGACCCCGCCGAACTGCAACTCGACGCGGCAGCGAAGCGCCTCGACCTGGATGCCGCGTCTGCGCTGATCATGCGGCTCGCGGCCAAAGCACCCGGCACCGCCCAGCTGACCGCAGCGCGCAACTATGAAGCGGCCAGCATCGAACTGCTTCGCTTCATGCCATGGAACGCGCTGCCGTACCTGGAGAAAGCCCATGCACTGCAGCCCGACGATGTGGCCATCGCCACCGCCTACGCCGACACACTGCTCGTGCAGCACGAGCCCGAGCGCGCGGAGCCGGTATATCGCGCGCTGCTGATCCAGTATCGGACGCTTGCGCAACAGAAGCCTGCCGCGTGGCAACCCGCCGTCGCGCGTACGCTCGGCCAGCTCGGCAGTCTGTATGCGATGCAGCAACAGAAAAAGGAAGCCGAAGCCGCATGGCTGCACGCGCTCGAAATCTACTGGGCGCTCGCCCGCGTGAACGCTTCTGCCTACGATCCCGCGCTGGCGCAAACCTTCGACAACCTTGCAACGTTGTACCGCGACACGCAGCGCCTGCGGGAAGCGGCGGACGCGTGGCGCGAAGCCCTCGCCCTCGACCGCGCGCTGGCCCGGCAGGACCCGGCCCTGTACCGGCCCGCGATCGCGACGACGCTCAACGATCTCGGCATCCTCTACGGCGCGACTCAGCGCATGCATGACGCGGAACGCGCCTATCGCGAAGCGCTCGGCATCCAGCGCGCACTCGCGCATGACAATCCAGCCGCGTGGCGTCCGGCGCTTGCGCGCACACTGAACAACCTCGGCAACTTCGATATCGCAAACGAGCGGCTGCCGGAAGCGGAACATGCCTACCGGGAAGCGCTGACGATCCGCCGGCAACTCGCCCGCGAAAGCCCCGCGCTTTACCAGCCCGACCTGGCGCGTACGCTGGGCAATCTGGGCGTGCTGTACCGCATTGAACGGCGGCCGGCCAAGGCACTGCAGGCGTATCGGCAGGCGCTGCAGATCGTTCACGCGCTCTCGCGCAATGCGCCTGCCGAGTACCAGCCCGACGAGGCGAGAATACTGAACAATCTGGGCGTGCTCTACAGCCGCACGGGCAGGCCGCGCGAAGCGGAAGACGCGTGGCGCCGTGCGCTGGATCTGTACCGCAAGCTCGCATACGGCGATCCGCTGACCTGGCGACAGGATCAGGCTCGCACCTTGCGGAATCTGGGCACTCTTCTGAGCCAAACCGGACGTTCCGCCGAAGCCGACGAAATGAAGCGCGAGGCCGACGCACTGACCGACTCGACGCGGGCGCAATAGATCGCGAGGCAATCCTGCAGCGACGAACTCGTCACCGGTCATTTTGTCGAAGCAACGTAATGGAACGCATCCCATGAAGCTTCTTCGCGCTACCGTCGCCCTGGTCGTGCTGGTTGCCGGCTGCTCATCGGTGCCCGCCACCCAGCCGATCGCCCGGCAGATCCCGCCGGACACGCACACCTGCGCCTCGCGCGCCAGCCCCTGCGCGACGCGCGATGCCGCCACGCCGAAACCGCCGGTGCTCAGCGTCGGCGTGAGCGACCCTGATACGCAATTGACTCTGCCCTGGTTCCTCACCGACATCATCAACGCCGTGAACACGCACGAATCCTCCGGCGACTTCCTGCGCGCGATAAGAAGCGGCTTCTGACCCAATGGCCGAGCGACCCGGCGTCGCTCATCCCATCCATTACATCAGACGAATATGCGGCTGTCGGTGGGCCGGCGCTCGACGGGACGCCTTGACCATTTCCCGATTCCCACCCTACATTGCCGTTTGCAGGCCCGCGCCCGCCCGGCGTACTCATGACCCAAACCGATAGTTTGCTATCGAATTTGCTTGCCACCAGCATCCCGGCCATGACCAATCTGCACGATCTCCGTCTCGCCGTCAGCAGCACGCTCGTGCTCGCCGCCCGCAAATGGCGTCGGACGAGCGACGGCGTGCTGGCCGCGCTCAACGCCCCTGACGCCACCGCGTCGCACCACGCCCCGCCGGCCGATCTCGCGCCATGACCTATCCGAGCGTTCGCGACTGGCTGTTCTCGACCAAGACGTTCGCGGCGTCGATGCTGGCGCTTTATCTCGGCCTGTTCTTCCAGCTGCCGCGCCCGTATTGGGCGATGGCAAGCGTCTACATCGTGTCGAACCCGTTCGTCGGCGCGACGCGCTCGAAAGCGCTGTACCGCGCGCTCGGCACCGCGCTCGGCGCCGCGGCCGCGATCTTCTTCGTGCCGCCGTTCGTCGAGACGCCGTTCCTGTTCAGCCTCATCGTCGGCGCGTGGTGCGGCACGCTGCTCTACCTCGCGATTTCGGACCGCACCGCGCGCAGCTACGTGTTCATGCTCGCCGGCTATTCGATGCCGCTGATCGCGCTGCCGACCGTGACCGATCCCACCACGGTGTTCGACGTCGCGATCGCGCGCACCGAGGAGATCGTGCTCGGCATCGTCTGCGCGAGCGTGGTCGGCAGCACGATCTTTCCGAGCCGGCTCGCGCCGACGCTGATCGAGCGCACGGACGCGTGGTTCAAGGATGCCGCGTTCTACGGCCGCGAGACGTTGTCCGGGCACATCGCCGGCAAGGCGCTGTCCGCGTGCCGGCAGCGCCTCGCGGCAACGATCACGGGGCTCGAATTCCTGCTGAGCCAGCTCAGCTACGACCACGCGCATCCGCGCATCCTGTCGCGCGCACAGGCATTGAGCGGCCGGATGCAGCTGTTCCTGCCGCTGATCTCGTCGCTCGCCGATCCGCTGATCGCGCTGATGCGCGACCTGCACCTGCGCCCGCCCGGGCTCGACGCGCTGCTGGCCGACGCGGCCAGATGGTTCGATGCGCCGCTGCCGTCGATCAGGGGCGACAGCGCCGGCAGCGTCGACGATCCGGCCGCGGACCGGCTGCGCGAGCGCATCGCCGCGCTGCAGCCGCCGGACAGCGCGCTCGCGACCTGGGACGGCGCGCTGCTGTCGAACGCGTTGTGGCGGCTGCGGCAGGTGATCGACGTATGGCAGGACTGCCGCTCGCTGCGCGCGCTGATCGCGCACGAGTCGGGCGTGTGGCAGCCGCGCTACCGGCACTGGCGGCTCGGCGGCACCGAGCGCTTCTTCGATCGCGGGATGATGCTGTTCTCGACGCTGACGGCGGTCGGCGCGATCGTCGTCGCGTGCGCGCTGTGGATCAGCTCCGGCTGGCACGACGGCGCGAGCGCCGTCACGCTCGTGGCCGTGTCGTGCAGCTTCTTCGCGGCGCTCGACGAGCCGGCGCCGATGGTGTTCCGGTTCTTCCTCGCGACCTGCGCGAGCGTCGTGATCGCCGGCCTGTACCTGTTCGTCGTGCTGCCGCACGTGCACGACTTCGCGATGCTCGTGCTGATGTTCGCAGGCCCCTTCATCCTGGTCGGCACGCTGCTGCCGCGCCCGCAGTTCAATATGGTGACGATGCTCGTCGCGGTCAACACGGCGACCTTCATCAGCATCCAGAGCGCATACGAAGCCGATTTCTTCGTGTTCCTGAACAGCAACCTCGCGGGCGTCGCCGGGCTGCTGTTCGCGTTCGTCTGGACCCGCGCGACCCGGCCGTTCGGCGCGGAGCTCGCCGCGCGGCGGCTGTTGCGCTCGGGCTGGGAGGACGTCGCGCGATCCGCGTCGACGCAGCCGCTCGACGACCAGCGCAACCACGCGTCGCGGATGCTCGACCGCGTGACGCAGCTGCTGCCGCGCCTCGGCGCGTCCGACGACCATCGGCACCCGTCGATCGAAAGCTTCCGCGACCTGCGCATCGCGCTGAACGCGCTCGACCTGCGCCGCTGGCGCGGCAAGCTCGACGGCGACGTGCCCGATGCGATCGACAGCGTGCTGGCCGGCGTCACCGCGCACTTCACGCGCTGCGCCGAAGCGAACGCGCGCCAGCCGGCGCCGCCCGCGCTGCTCGCGACGATCGACGACGCGCTGCGCCGCGTGGCCGACCGCACGCTGCCGGCGGCCGCGGCGGCGAGCGGCGTCGCCGCGCAGCGGGCGGCGCCGGTCGTGCATCGCCGGCTGCGCGACACGCTGCATGCACTCGTCGGCCTGCGGCTGTCGCTGTATCCCGCGGCGGCGGGGCAGGCGCCCCGGGCATCCGGAGCGGCGCAGCCATGACCTGTTTCTCTTCAACGCAACGGCCACCGCGATCATGATCGGCGAAATCGACATCTTCGGCGTCTTCGTGCCGGCCCCGCTCGTGCTGATGCTGATCGCGTACCTGATCAACGTCGTGATCCGCGCCGGGCTCGCGCGCGTCGGCTTCTATCGCCTCGTCTGGCACCGTTCGATCTTCGATCTCGGCATCTACGTGTTCGTGCTCGCCGCCGTCGTGATCGTGTCCCACCGTCTCGTGGCTACCTAACGTGAAAAAAACCTGGTTCTCCGCTGCACAGATCCTGCTGACGCTGATCGTCGTCGTCGTGGCCGCCCTCGTGCTGTGGCGGATCGTCAACTACTACATGTTCTCGCCGTGGACGCGGGACGGCCACGTGCGCGCCGACGTGATCCAGGTCGCGCCCGACGTGTCCGGCCTCATCACGTCGGTGCAGGTCGTCGACAACCAGCCGGTCAAGCGCGGCCAGGTGCTGTTCGTGATCGACCAGGCGCGCTACGCGCTGGCCGAACGCCTCGCGCGGGCGACGCTCGACCAGCGCCGCGCGACGCTCGCGCAGGCGAAGCGCGAATACGCACGCAACCTGAAGCTCGGCAACCTCGTCGCCAGCGAGCAGGTCGAGGAAAGCCGCACCCGCGTCGAGCAGGGCGAGGCCGCCGTCGAGGATGCGCAGGTGTCGCTCGACACCGCGCGCCTGAACCTGCAGCGCACGACGATCGCGAGCCCGGTCGACGGCTACCTGAACGATCGCGCGCCGCGCGCCGGCGAATACGTGCCGGCCGGGCGTGCGGTGCTGTCGGTCGTCGATCAGCATTCGTTCCGCGTCGACGGCTACTTCGAGGAAACCAAGCTGCGCGGCATCCATATCGGCCAGGCCGTCGACATTACGGTGATGGGCGAGCCGCATCCGTTGCGCGGCCACGTGCAGAGCATCGTCGCCGCGATCGAGGATCGCGACCGCACGCAAAGCGCGAACCTGCTGCCGAACGTGAACCCGGCGTTCAGTTGGGTGCGGCTCGCGCAGCGCGTGCCGGTGCGCGTCGCGCTCGACGACGTGCCGGACGATTTCCGGATGATCGCGGGCCGCACCGCGACAGTATCGATGCGCGAGGCGGACACGCGCCGCGCCGGCAATGCGAAGCCGGGCGCGGCAAGCGCGGCGGGGGCGTCGCAATGAAGCAGCGCGGCCTCCATGTCGCGGCGGCGCTCGCGCCGCTCGCGTTCGCACTCGGCGCGTGCAAGTCCGTCGGCCCCGACTACCATCTGCCGCAGCAGGCGTACGTCAATGCGCCCCTCGCGAACGGGGCGCTCGACGGCGCGGGCGGCACGCTCGTGTCGCACGACGCGCTGCCCGGGAACTGGTGGCAGCTCTACGACGACCCCGTGCTGAACGGGCTCGTCCGGGACGCGCTGAAGTCGAACACCGACCTGCGCGTCGCGGCCGCGAACCTCGCGCGCTCGCGCGCGGCGCTGGACGTCGCCAACGCGCAGGGCGGGTTTTCCGGCGGCGCGGAGGCCGGTGTGCAGCGCGCACAGGAATCGGCCGAGCAGTTCCTGCTCGACAAGAAGCTGCCGGTCGTGAACGAAGGCTCGCTCGGCATCAGCGTGTCGTATGAGATCGACCTGTTCGGCAAGCTGCGGCGCGGCGTCGAAGCCGCACGCGCGGACAGCGAGGCCGTCAAGGCGGCCGGCGATCTCGCGCGCATCACGGTCGTCGCGGACGTCGTGCGCGCGTACGTCGAAGCATGCTCGGCCGGCGACGAGCTCGCGGTCGCGAAACAGTCGCTCGCGCTGCAGCGGCAGCGGGTCGCGCTGTCGCAGCGCTTGCGCGACGCGGGGCGCGGCAACCAGACCGACGTGACGCGCGGCGTGACGCAGGTGCGCACGCTCGCCGCGGACATCCCGCGCTTCGAGGGCCGCCGCAAGGTCGCGCAGTATCAGCTCGCCGCGCTGCTCGCGCGCGCGCCGGCCGACCTGCCGAAGGCGGTGGGCACGTGCGAACGCCTGCCGAAGCTGCGCCAGCCGATTCCGGTCGGCGACGGCGCCGCGCTGCTGCGGCGCCGGCCTGACGTTCGCGAGGCCGAGCGGCAGCTCGCCGCCGCCACCGCGCGGATCGGCGTCGCGACCGGCGCGCTGTATCCGTCGATCAGCATCGGCGCGACGGCGGGCACGACCGGCCTCGCCGGCGACCTGTTCTCGCCGGTCACCAATCGCTGGTCGTTCGGACCGCTGATCAGCTGGACCTTCCCGGTCAACGGCCAGCGCGCGCGCGTGCGCGACGCCGAAGCGGCGAGCGCCGGCGCGCTCGCGCATTTCGACGGCGTCGTGCTGAACGCGCTGCGCGAAACGCAATCGAGCCTCGCGACCTACGCGGCCGACACGCAGCGTGCGGATGCGTTGCTGACGGCGTATGAATCGGCGCGAAGCTCGGCCGACGAAACGCACCGGCTCTACCTGGCCGGCCGCGAGTCGTTCATCTCCGATCTCGACGCGACCCGCACGCTGACGAGCGTGCGCGCGCAGGTCGCGGCGGCCGAAGGGCAGGTCGCGGCCGATCAGGTGCGGCTGTTCCTCGCGCTCGGCGGCGGCTGGGAAGCGGACGCGGCGCCGGCCGCGCAAAGTGCCGTGCAGCCGGCCGCAAGTGCGTCGGCCAACCCGGCGGCGCGGGAATGACCTCCGCGGCGCGTCACGGCGGCCGGGCCATCGCGGCCACGCGGATGCGTGATCCGCACCATCGCGACCGGACGTCGCCGGCCGTTCGCGTCGGCGGTAAACTGTCCGGCGCATCCCTTCCGTCCATCGCTGCCCGCCGGGCAGCGACCCTCATTCCGGAGATTCACCATGCGAACCAGCGCCCGTAATCACTTCGCCGGTCAGGTCACCGCCGTCAAGGCCGGCGCAGTCAACGACGAAATCACGCTGCGCACGCAGGACGGCCTCGACATCGTCGCCGTCATCACGCACGGCAGCGCCGCGTCGCTGGGCCTTTCCGCCGGCTCCGCGGCATTCGCGCTGGTCAAGGCGTCGTCGGTCGTCGTGATGGTCGACGTCGACAGCAGCAAGGTATCGGCCCGCAACTGCATCGCGGGCACGGTGTCGTCCGTCACGAAGGGCGCGGTCAATTCGGAAGTGGCGATCGCCGCGCCGGGCGGCGCGCAGATCGTCGCGATCGTGACCAACGACAGCGTCGAGCATCTCGGGCTCGCCAGCGGCAAGGCCGCCACCGCAATCTTCAAGGCATCGAGCGTGATCGTCGGCGTCGAGTGACGCCCTCGCGAGCTGGCGCCGTGATGTCCGCGTCCGACTGCACCGATCCGTCCAATCTGCCGCTCGCCTGCGAGCAGCAGCGGCGCACGCTGCTGGCCGGCACGGCCGATGCCGATGCGCCGGACGCCCGCCTGTTCGCGACGCTCATCGCGGCACGCGGCGGACGTGGCGAGCTCGCGCTGCTCGGCCTTTCGCAGGCACAGTTCGCCGCGCTGCTGGCCCGCCACTTTCCGCGCCTGCAGCCGGCTGCGATCGCTGCGCCGCCTGCCAGGATCGTGCTCTGGAACAGCGTGCATGCGGACTTCGTCGCAACGCTCAGCGCACTGCTGTTGCGCGATGCCAGTCGCGCGGTTCGCCGCGACGACGCCGAATGCGTCGCCGCGATCATCGCCCACGCGTGCCTGCGTCCCGATCATTTGTGGCGAGACCTCGGGCTCGACGGACGCGATGCGGTGTCCGGCATGCTGGCGCGCTATTTCCCGGCGCTGGCGGCGCGCAACGTCGCGCATCTGCGCTGGAAGAAGTTTCTTGCCCGCGAAATCGCGGCCAACCTCGGCGTACCGCCCGCCCCCGCGCCGGGATGCCCCGGTTGCGACGACTACGCCCATTGCTTTCCGCACACGCAATAGCAGCCGCGCAGCCGTCGCGCGCACGGCCCGTTCGTGTATCCTGTCGCGCATGACCAAGCCCTCCACCGCCGCGAAGCGGCCCGCAGCCGACGAACCCAGCGTGAGTTTCCGCATGCGCATCCGCAAGGGCGACACGGTCGCGCTCGGCCCGGGCAAAGTCGCGCTGCTCGAAGCCGTGCGCGAACACGGTTCGATCTCGGCGGCCGCGCGCAGCCTCGGCATGTCGTACCGCCGGGCGTGGCTGCTGATCGACGAACTGAACCGTTCGCTGACGTCGCCCGCCACCATGTCGGAGCAAGGCGGGCACAGCGGCGGCGGCTGCACGCTCACGCCGGTCGGCGAGGAAATCGTCCGCCTCTATCGCTCGATCGAGCTGCAAGCGCAAAAGCATTGCGCGAAACAGATCGCGGCCCTCACCCATCTCATGCAGTCCTGACGACCTGATGCGGCGCTAGCCGTGCCGCAGGCAGAACGCCGATACACGGCTGCAGCGGGACGACTGCGCCGTATCGTCGTGGTCGTCCGTCATCAGATCGACGAAACTGGCGACGCTCGCGGTCCTGAGCGGGTAATAAGCAATCCGGTGCCGCTCGCACAGGCGCTTGAGCGTGTTCATCGAATCGTGATCGACGCAGTCGACCGGGAACACGATCAGGTCGGCGCCGGGAATCGACGCCGCGAGCTTGCCCTTGCGGTCTTCGATGCCGCCGTCGTGAACCGTCAGCGAGCCGCCTGCCGATTCGACGAGCTGCCTGATCGCCGCATGCGCGCCGGGGCGGCCGCCGACGTACACGATGCGCTTGCCCTGCACGCGCGCGAGCGCGGTCGGCTCGCTCCCGGCTTCAGCAAGCGTGCGCAGCACCATCCGCTCGATCGCATGCGCTTCGCGCTTCATCGTCTCGATCGTGTCGCGCTGCGCGTCGAGTTGCGCGCGCAGCGCCTGCACCCGCAGCTGTTCCTCCTGCAGCCGGTCCTCGGCAGCGCCGCGGCGGCTCGCATGCAGCGCGACGACGGCATCGCGCCCGCTCACCGCTTCACGCAGCCGTGCGAGTTCCGCATGCAGGCCGTCTCCGGCCGGCTCGGCACGGCGGCTCGCCGCCGCGCTCAGCGATTCGATCGTCGCCCGCAGTCCGCGCACCTCGGCGTCGCGTTCGACGGCAAAGGTCCGCAGCCGGTGCTGCTGACGCTCGATCTTGCTCCTGAGCGTCACGTTCTCGTCTTCGAGCGCGACGAGTCGCCGGATGTCGGCCCGGTTGGCCGCGCCCACCAGATGCGACAGCATGTGCACGTCGCCGAACGCAAGCTGGCGCAGTTCCGGCGTGCTGGCCGGATGCGTGACGACGGCCCAGTATGCGGGCGGCACGTCGCCGGTCTTCAATGCATCGGCCCATAGCGCACGCAACGCGTCGGCATCCGTCGCGGCGCCGAAGCGCTTGATCGCGAGCGCGTACCGCTGATCGAGCGCCTTGTGCAGCGCCTTTGCGCCTTCGCCGCCCTGCGTCGCGAGCTCGACCGCCGCATGATGGATCTGCAGGTCGGTGGCCTGCTCGCGATCAACGGCGGCATGGCGAGGCACGAGCTTGCGCAGTTCCGCCGTCGTCAGGCAGGTGCCGATCACCGAGCAGTGGAAGTGCGGATCGAGTTCGGCGAGGCGCGCTCGGCGGGTCGACGCCACACGGGTGACAGGCGCGGGGCCGCAGCAGCGGTCCTCGGGTGGATGCGGCGGATGCAGCTGTTTCGCACCGGGTTGGCCGGGTGCCAGTCGGGACAGTCGAAACGGGGGCATCTCCATCGCGGACCTCGATCAGTTGGCGGTTCAGGCGAAGCGCTCGCGCCCGCTGCGCGGCATCGACGCCGCATCCGGCGGCAACGGGTGCTCGGCGCGACCCGCGAGCACGTGCGCGACGCACAGCCCGACGAGCTCGGCGTCGAGCAGCTCCAGCACCGTGGCGGCATCGCGGAGCTCGGCATCGCTCGCCGGCGGCGAATGCAAAAAGATCACATCGCGGTATCGTTCCGCCGCCCCGACGCGTTCGATGCAGCGCCGCAGCTCGGGCAGGCGACGAAATTCCGCACGTTCGGCACTGGACGCGAGCGACTGCAGCAGCGCATCGAAACGGCGCGCGTCGGGTGCGCCGGCGTTCGGTGCATCCACGTCTTGCCGCTCGTCGAGCATCGCGATGAAACGCAACACGCTGCCGCGCAATCGCGCAAACGCATCGGCCACGTGCGCGATCCGCTCCGCACGCTGCCCATCCTCGCGCCGCCTCAGCGGCACGATTTTCGCGGACTGCTTGCCGCGTGCAACGCCGTCGTCCTGACCCTGCTGCACCAGTTCATCCATCCCGCCCTCGCTGCAACCGAACGCGCGTCACTCGACGGTGCGTCGCTTCTCCATGGCCTCGTAATATACAGCAGAATATAACGAATGCGGATTCGCTCCGCGACTGCACCGCTCCGCCCAACGCGATCGCGCTCGCCGGAAAACGATGCCTGCCCCCAGGAATAAGCCGTCCGGGCCGAACGTTTACTGCACGTACTTCGCACATCGGAAAAGAGACGCACCGTCGCCCCGGCTTGCCCGTTCTTGCCGCTCGACAGGCTGTGCCCGTTTCGACAGGCGCAAGTTTCACCGCACAGGGAGGCAATCATGAACCCCGCTTGTCGTGCCGCGCTCGTCGCCGGCATGGCTGCGCTCGGCATTGCGTCGCAGGCGTGCCACGCGCAGCAGACCGTCAAGGCGACGCTGCGCTCTGACTCGATCCAGCTCGAACCGCGTGACGTGAAAGCCGGCAAGGTCACGTTCGACGTCGTGAATTCAGCGGACAGCGACACGACGCACGAACTCGTCGTGCTGAAGACGGAACTCGCCGACGGCGCGCTGCCCGTCCGCAAAGGACAGGTGCTGGAACAGCGTCTGCACAAGGTCGGCGAAGTCGAGGACATCGCGCCAGGCAAGCGCAGGCGTCTCGCGCTGACGCTTGCGCCCGGCCACTACGCGCTGATCTGCAACAAGCCCGGCCACTATTCGGCCGGCATGCATGTGGCGCTGGTCGTCACGCGCTGAACGATTCCGCGTGAATGGAGAGGAGGTGACCGAACACTGCTAATGCCGGTGGCGATGATGGATATCCGGGAAATGCGCGTGCGAATGCGTGATCGGCAAGTGCACGTGCGGATGCGCATGCGGCTCGTCGCCGTCGTACGGAAAGTCGTGCGTGTGCTGATGATGCGCGTCGTGGCGATGCCGGTGCGTGTGCTCCAGCCGTTCGTGCGTATGCTCGTGATCGTGCCGTTCGCGCACGTGCAGCCAGATGCCGAGCGCCATCAGCGCGGCGGCAATCCAGAACGCGACGGACGGCAGCTCCGGCCAGATCAGCAGCGACAGCGCGACGCCGAACAGCGGCGCAACCGAAAAATAGGCGCCCGTGCGCGCCGTGCCGAGATCGCGCAGTGCGATGACGAACAGCACGAGGCTGACGCCGTAGCCGGCCAGGCCCGTCAGCATCGCGGCCGCCGTCGTCGCGGCGGCGGGCCAGGCCGCGCCTGCCGCCACGGCCACCGCGATATTGACCGGACCCGCGACCAGCCCTTTCATGCACGCGATGACCATCGCGTCGTTCGCCGACACCTTGCGCGTGAGATTGTTGTCGATCGCCCAGCACAGGCAGGCGCCGACGATCAGCAGCGCGCCCGTCGGCACGCCCGCCGCACCCGGCTTCCACGACAGCAGCACGCCGCCGGCGACGATCGCCACCATGCCGAGGAACACCTGCAGGTCGACGTTCTCGCGGAATACCACCCACGCGATCACTGCAGTCAGCACGCCTTCCAGATTGAGCAATAGCGCGCTCGTGGCGGCCGGCGTGCTCGCCAGGCCGAGCATCAGCAGCGCCGGCCCGGCGATGCCGCCCGCTGCGATCGCACCGGCCAGCCAGGGAAGCTCCGATTTCTTCAGCGCGTGACCTGTGTCGGCATGGGCGGCAGGCCGGCGCAGCCGGCGGATCACGATGCCGGCGCCCAGCCCGATCCCGCTTCCCAGGTAGAACAGGCCGGCCACCATGAACGGCGACATCGCGCCAAGGAGCGCCTTGGCCAGCGGCGTGGCGGCGCCGAACAGGGCGGCCGCGGTCAGTGCGACGACGATCGCGTTGAATCTCGAGTGCATGGGATTGGGGAATGCGGGTTGCGCAGGGCTTGCGGCGACGTGGGCAGAGTATCTCACCTGCTTGACGGCCTGACGTCATTTTTCACCGGCGCGCCGCATACGAAATGCGATTGATTCGCCTTGCCGTTTCGTCACCGATACACCCATGTCCGATTGAGATTCGACGCGCGACTGACTATCGTTGAAGCGGCACGACGCAACGCAAGTGGACACTGCTCTGATGGGAGACTACCGCTATGAAAGGCGACAAGAAGGTCATCGGCTATCTGAACGCGCAGCTGAAGAACGAACTGACTGCGATCAATCAGTACTTCCTGCATGCGCGCATGTTTCGGCACTGGCAGCTCGACAAGCTCGGCAAGCATGAGTATGACGAATCGATCGGCGAGATGAAGCATGCGGACGCGCTCATCGAGCGGATCTTCGTGCTCGACGGCCTGCCGAATTTGCAGGACCTGCACAAGCTGCTCGTCGGCGAGCATACGGAAGAAATCCTCGAATGCGACCTGAAGCTCGAACGGGCGTCGCAGGCCACCTGCAAGGAGGCGATCGCGTACTGCGAATCGGCGCAGGACTACGTGTCGCGCGAAATCCTCGAGCACATTCTCGACGACACCGAGGAACACATCGACTGGCTCGAGACGCAGCTCGACCTGATCAAGAAGGTCGGCATCCAGAATTATCTGCAGTCGGGCATGACGTCGCTCGAGTGAGCGCGCGATCGTGCCCGACTGCGTGCGGCACGTGCGTTACATGTGCCACTTGACCGTGGCGGCCAGCGTGCGCGGCGCGCCCGGCATGTTGTACATGTCGGCATTGCCGTGCGCGGAGATGTAGTAGCGGCGATCGAACAGGTTGTCGAGCGTCAGCGTCACGTCGACCTTCTTGCTGCGATAGCCGGCGCCGAGGTTGAACACCGTGAACGACGGCAGCGTGACGAGATCGCTCGCGGACGCGTAGCGCGCCGACTGGAACTGCGCGCCGGCCGCTGCGTAGAAGCCATACGGCAGCTCGCGCTTCAGCCACAGGTTCGCGCTATGACGCGGCATCAGTCCCGGCGTGTTGCTGGACAGCGCCAGCCCGGCCGACGTCGCTTGCGGCGAGCCGTCCACCGTGCCGTTCAGATACGCGTAGCCGGCGTACACCGACCACTTCGGCGCGATCTCGCCGGAGAAGCCCAGCTCCATCCCGCGCACGTGCTGCGTGCCGATCGGCAGCGCATAGCCGGGGTGCGCCGGATCACCGATCTGCTGGTTCGTCTGGCGCATGTCGAACAGCGCGATGCTCGCCAGCGCCTTGCCGCCGAGATCGAACTTCGAGCCGATCTCGTACGCGGTGGTTTTCTGCGGGGCCAGCGCCGCGCCGTTCGCGAACGCGCCGGAACTGATCAGCGTGTCGGCGAGCGGCGAGAACGACTGGCTGAACGATCCGTACAGCGTGAGCCAGTCGAGCGGCTCGTAGATCAGGCCGACGCGCGGGCTCCATGCGCGATCGGTGCGGTCGAGGTTGACGTTCGACGACGTGTAGTCGTGGCGGACTTGGTTCAGGTAGTCGAAACGCAGGCCGGCGAGCACCTTCCAGTGCTCCGTCAGCGAGATCAGGTCCTGCGCGTAGACGCCGACGAGGCCGGTGACGGTCGACGCGTTCGTCCGCGCGGGCGTGCCGGCCGGCACGCCGGGCAGGCTCACGAGCTGCGGATGGTAGAGATCGTAGGTCGCCACCTTCGACGTGTTGTAGACCGTATCGAACTTCTGCTGCTGGGACAGCTCGAGCCCGTACAGCAGCTCGTGGCGCATGCCGAACAGCGCCGTCTTCTGCGTCAGCTCGAATACGCCGTCGACGCCGTGATCGGTGCGCTGCCGCGTCGACTGGTCGAGCGTCACGGTCGGACGCGCGGCGGTCTTGATCGGCTGGAACGTCACGTAGTTCTTCCGCTCGAGCGAGAAATCGTACGCACGGATCGCGCCGTGGAACGACAGCGAATCGCTGAAGCGATGATCGAGCGACACGGTTGCGCTCTTCGCCGACACATCGTTGTACGAACTGTTCGCCGCATCGGCCGAGCCGTAGTACGTGTTGATCGGCACGTCGACCGGCCTGCCCAGATACGCGGGAATCCCCTGGTCGGCGGTGCGCCGGTCGTGAAGGTAGTCGAACTCGACGTTGAGCACCGTGTCCGGGCTCAGCTTGAACTGCGCGGACGGCGCGATTGCCTGACGGTTCAGCTGGAACTGATCGCGGAAGCTGTTCGAGTTCTCCACCGCGCCGGTGATGCGAAAGCGCGCCGCGTCGTTCGCATTCCAGCCGAGGTCGAAGTCGCTGCGCCGCTCGCCGCGCGTGCCGAGCGTCACGCCGACGTCGCGCACCGGGTTCGCCTGCGGCCGCTTCAGCACGCGGTTGACGATGCCGCCCGCCGAGCCGCGGCCGTACAGCACGGCGGCCGGCCCCTTCAGCACTTCGACGCGCTCGACGTTCGACAGGTCGCGGTAGTAGAGCGCATCGTCGCGAATGCCGTCGACGTACTGGTCAGTGATGCTGTTGAAGCCGCGAATCGTGATCTGGTCGCGCTGGCCGTCGCCGACCGAGAAGCCGACGCCCGGCACGTTGCGCAATGCGTCCTGCATCGACGTCGCATTCTGGTCTTCGATCACCGCGTGCGGCACCACGTTCACCGTCTGCGGCACGTCCATCAGCGACATGTCGGTCTTGGTCGCCGAACGCGAGCGGCTCGCATCGTATGCCGCGCGTTCGGCGGCGGCGTTGACGGAAATCGTCGGCAACGTGGCCGGCGTGTCGCTTGCTTGGGCAAACGACGTTTTTGCGCCGGCGAGCGACGTCGCGATCAGGAGCGCGCGGCAGGCATTCTTGTTGAGTTTCATCGGATACGAAAGAAGACGGTCGACGGATCGGTTTCGGCAGACATGAAAAAGGCCGCGGCGTCCGACCCGCGGCCTGAAATATCTCGAAATATTAAATGATAATGATTCGCGTTTTTAATCAATATGCCGATCTGTCGCCTGCTTGCAACATGCCATGCGTCAGACGGTGCGTTTCATCGCACCGACATTTCCGGTTCCTGACAAATTGCTTTCCATGAAGGTGTTTCCGGCGATGCGGTCTCGAACGCGCGGCCGAATTGCGCTACTGTCCGGCCGGCCCGCCGCGCTTGAGTTTCGCTTGCCGCCGCGCACGGTCATTGACGATCTGATGCCGCCGATGGTCGGTCATCTTCTTCCACGCGCGCGCTTCTTCGAGCGTGCGAAAGCAGCCGACGCAGAAGCCCGTGCTGCGGTCGAACGAGCAGACGTCGATGCAGGGTGACTTGACCGCCATCGCCTACGCCGCCGAACGCGGATGCACGACTTCGACGGTCAGGTGCGAAAGGCCTGCGACGGGATCGAGAAGGTCATGGTAGAAACGCGCATCGCGGCTGCCGTCAAGTGTGGTCACCGACACGACCGCGCTCATGTGGCCCGGCCCGAGACGCCAGGCGTGCAGGTCCGTCACCCGGTCTCCGCCGCCTTCGATCAGGCTGCGCACACGCTGCGCGAAGCGCGGATCCGATTCCATGTCGAGCAGGATGCGGCCCGTGTCGCGCATCAGCCCGTACGACCAGTTCGCGATCACCAGCGCGCCGACGATGCCGGCCAGCGGGTCCATCCAGACCCAGCCGAATGCGCGTGCAAGCACGAGGCCGGCGATTGCGAGCACCGATACCGCCGCGTCCGCCATCACGTGAACGTATGCCGAGCGGATGTTGTGATCGCGCGTCGTGACCGCGTGCGGGTGCGCGTCGCCATGATCGTGATCGAGCTCGACGCATGCGGTTTTCGATGCATCGTCGTGCGTGTGATCGTCGTGCGTGTGATCGTCATGAGCGTGATCGTGATGATGGCCGTGATGGTCGCCGCCCAGCAGCCACACGCTTGCGAGATTGACGAGCAGGCCGAGCACCGCAATCGGAATCGCCTCGCCGAAACGAATCGGCACCGGCGACAGGAAACGCGACACCGCCTCGTACCCGATCAGTAGCGCGATCATCGCGAGCACGATCGCGCTCGTGAAGCCCGCGAGGTCGCCGAGCTTGCCGGTGCCGAACACGAACCGCCGGTCGCCCGCATGCTTGCGCGCATACGTATAGGCCAGCGCCGCGATCAGCATCGCCCCCGCGTGCGTGGACATGTGCAGGCCGTCGGCGACGAGCGCCAGCGAGCCGAACATGCTTCCGCCAACGATTTCCGCGACCATCATCACGCTGCACAGCGCAATCACCGCCCACGTCCTGCGTTCGTTCTGATCGTGCGCCGCGCCCAGGAAAATGTGGTCGTGTCCCGCGCCGAATGCCGCGTCCTTGAAATCGCTCATGCCGTGTCTCACTTGAAGTAGCTGTGCACGACTTCGATCAGTTGCTCGGTCGCGCTGCCCTCGTCATGGCCGCCATCGTGCTCGGCATCGACGAGGTGCGTGCGAATGTGATCCTCGAGCACGACGGCCAGCAGCCCGTTCATCGCGCCGCGGCAGCTCGTGATCTGCTGCAGGATCTCGTTGCAGCCGCGCTCTTCCTCGAGCGCGCGCTCGATCGCCTCAATCTGCCCCTTGATACGACGGACCCGATTGAGCAGCTTCTGTTTTTCGCGGACGGTGTGGCTCATCATTGGCCTCCAGATAGGGAGGGGGAGTATACCTCGGAAGCTCAAATCAATATAGGGTACAGGGGTATATCATCGGGAACGCGTGGCATCACGCGATTGCAGGCTGAATCGTCCCTTCGTCATCCGAATCGTCCAGGTCGATCCACACACTACCCCATCGTAGCGAGCGGCATCTCCGGGATGTGCGCCACCTGCGACGCGCTGTTCCTGCTGGCTACGGCTTCCGTTGGACAGACGCGCGCCCCCGACGTATCGGCGACGCCGGGAAATTCTCACGATCAATCAGGATAACGAATCGGATGGTGCGAGCGAAGTCGTCGGCGCGTCGACTGTCCGGGCTCATAGAGCGGGTACTCGAACCCGCCGTCGCACGGTCGCGACGGCATTCGCGCAAACCGACGGAAGATGACGGGGAATGTGCACGCGGGGATCGCGTGATGGGGACAAGTCCGGAAGTGCCGCGCATTGCCCGCACGGAAAACCCTGCTTGCACCGCCGACGGCCCATGACACGCCGGCGGTCGCGGTATCGCGTCGACGCGTTACTCGGTTTTCGCTGCTTGCGGCTCGACCGGCGCCGCTTGCGTCCCGGCGTCCGTCGTTTGCGGCTCGGCGGTTTCGGCCTGCTGAGCCTGAGCCTCGGCCTTTTCCGGCTGCGCATCCGCCTTTGCGGCTTGTGCGGGCCCCTTCCTCTTCGGGCCGCGCGCCTTCAGCCGTCGCGCGCGCGCCGCGTCGTCCTTCGACACCCGCCCGGCTTCGTTGCCTTGCAGATCGACACGCACGGCATCCTCGACCAGGCAGGACCAGTAACGGTTGCCGCGGCACCAGGTCGACATTGCGTCGCGCAGCTCGGCTTCGGTCAGCCCCACTGCCTGCGCCTGGCCGGCGAGATCCGCCCAGATGCCGACCTTCAGCGGCACCTTCGGCGCCGGATTCTTCGGGAACGCCAGCGGGAAGCGTTTCTGCAGCTTGCCGATCGCGACGACGACCGGATCGACCGGCGCCGACGGCTTGCCGCCGGACGACGGTCTTGCGCCCGAAGACGCTTTCGCACCGGACGACGCCTTCACGCCCGAAGCCGCCTTCGCACCGGACGGTGACTTGGCCCCCGAAGCCGGCTTGCCGCCGGACGACGGCTTGGTTCCGGAATCCGGCTGCGCCTTCGTGCGCTTCGCATTCCGCTCCTGCTTGGCCTTCGCCGCGAGTTGATCCCGCAGAGCGGCAAGTTGTTCAAAACCCATAAATTCAATCCACCAGGAATATTGAGCGTGGCTTCCACCGCGCGCCGGGCATCGCGCAACGGTTCTGGATGGCGGCTTTCGGCCACTCCGTCACCGGCACGGAAGATACGGCATGAGCAGCATGTCACACGCATCTGTTCGGGCACCCGGCCTCGCTGCCGGATGGAACGCAGGACAGGAGTATACCGCGCGCGTCACGTCTGACGGACTGGCGAATCTCTTTCGTTGCGCGGTCAGGCGTTGCCGACGCGATGGCGAGCTGTGCGGCCGAAGTCGCGGCCGCGGCTGCTTCGGCGCGCAACGTAGCCGTTTATGGGAGTGCGAGGCCCGCGCCGGCTTCGCCCCCGGTCCGCCGGGTCTTGCGTCTTGTCGTCAGAACACGCCGAGCGCGAGACCAGCCGCGAGGCCGGCGCCGAGTTCGGCGCAGCGCGCGAGATCTTCCGCGCCGATCGTCTTCGGTGCGAGGATGCGTTCGGTCGTCTGCGCATGGGTGCACACGATCAGGCCCGGCGCCACGTTATTGAGACGCCAGCCGGTCGCGATGCGATCGATCTGGCGCAATGCGTTCTGCCCGTCGCTGCCGGCGCAGATCATCGTCGCGTACGGGCGCCCGTTCACGCGGTCGAGCGCCGCGTAATAGCAACGATCGAAGAAATCCTTCATCAACCCGGACATCGCGGCGAGATTCTCCGGCGTCGCGAACAGATACGCATCGGCCGCCAGCACGTCGTCCGGGCCCGTCTCGTCCGCGCGCTGCAGCCTGACCGACACGCCGGCTTGTTCGCGCGCCGCGCTCGCGGCCGCCTCGGCCATCTGCCGCGTGCCTCCGGTCATCGTGTGATAGACGATCAGCAGCGTTTTCATCGGTGTTCGTGTGTCTCCCGCCCGATGCATGGCGCCGGCCATTTCGCGACGACGCGATGCGGCACTCGCTCGCGCGATCCGTGCGGCATCGGTATCAGCATCGGCGCGCTTCCAATGTAGATCAAACGCCGGGGTCTCGAGAAAGTGCGGTTCCACATATCTTCAACGATCGGTCCCGCCGTCGTCCCGCTTGCGCTCGTAGTACGCGAGAAACATGTCGGCTGCGGACTCGGCTACCCGCTTCTGCGCGGCTTCGTCGAGCGGCGGCTGGCCCATTGTCACCTGCGGCCAGAACGCGAACGCCTTTATCGCACCCAATAACTGAAACGACGCGAAGGCCGGATCCGGCGCCGTGAGCCGGCCGGCCGCGGCAGCCGCGCGAATCCATACCGTCACGTCTTCCTCCCGCTCGCCGAAACGCTCGACCATGTCGCGCGCGCGCTCCGGCGAATGAATGGCGGCGCCGATCGCGACCCGCGCGAGTGCGATGAAAGACGCATCGTTGAGAAGGCGCAGCTTGCGCGCCAGCAATTCGAGCAGTTGCCCGCGCAACGGCGCGTCGTTGCAATAGGCGGGCAGGCTGCCTGTCTGGCATGCGTCCCAGAGCTGGTGCAGGATCGCGGCAAACAGCGCGTCCTTGCTCGGAAAGTGGTTGTAAACCGTGCGCTTCGAGACATCCGCGCGCGCCGCGATGCGGTCCATGCTGGTCGCGTCGTAGCCGGCCGCAAGAAATTCCTCGATCGCGGCATTGATGATGGCCGCCCGCTTTCGATCGGTCAGACGTTGATGAGTGGCACTCGTATTCATTTCCGAATTTTATACCCATCAGTTTACTTTTCTCGAAGATAAACTACACTGTGCAGTGTATTTTTAATCCGGATGGATTCCATGACATCGTTCCCCGATTTCGTTCATCGCACGTTGGGCTTCTCCGCCGCGAAACGCGGCCGCATATCGTCCGCCGGATCGCCGCAACACGACGGCGAACGCTTCCTCAATGTTGCGCCGCGTCCGGGCGAAGGACTCGGAAAGATGCTCCGCATCATGTGGAACATGTTGTTCAACAAGCCGCGCGGCGCGGTGCCGGCGGGCGCCCTTCCGGTCGATACGCTCACCCGCGACGAGCTCGACGCGGCACCCGACCGCAGTCTGTACCGGCTCGGCCATTCGACGCTACTGCTCAAGCTGCGCGGCCAGTTCTGGCTGACCGATCCCGTGTTCGCCGAGCGTGCGTCGCCGTTCCGGCGCCTCGGCCCCAAGCGGTTCCATGCACCGCCGATCGCGCTTGCCGACTTGCCGCCACTGCGCGGCGTGATCCTGTCGCATGATCACTACGACCACCTGGACCGCGATACGGTGCTCGCGCTGGCCGCGACGACCGGCGTGTTCCTGGCACCGCTCGGTGTCGGCGATCGCCTGATCGAATGGGGCATCGACGCGGCGAAGGTGCGTCAGCTCGACTGGTGGCAAAGCGCGGAAATAGACGGCCTGACGCTGACCGCGACGCCTGCGCAGCATTTCTCCGGTCGCAGCCTGTTCGACGGCAACAGCACGCTGTGGGCGTCGTGGGTCATCGTCGACGACGATCTACGCGTGTTCTTCAGCGGCGACACCGGCTACTTCGACGGCTTCAGGACCATCGGCGAACGCCTCGGGCCGTTCGACGTGACGCTGATCGAAACGGGTGCGTACGACGCGCAATGGCCGTATGTCCACATGCAACCCGAAGAGACCGTGCAGGCGCATGTGGATCTGCGCGGCCGCTGGCTGGTGCCGATTCACAATGGCACGTTCGATCTGGCGATGCACCGCTGGCAAGAGCCGTTCGAGCGTGTGACGGCGCTGGCGACAGCACGCGGCGTCGAACTGTCGACGCCGCGCATGGGCGAACGTCTGACACTGGCTGCGCCACATCGCGGCGAGCGGTGGTGGCGCAGCGTCGACGAGAAAGTCGAAGCGGCGAAGTCGCTGAGGCTGGCGATTTGTGCGTCGCGGGCGGCCAGGTGAGCGTTGCTTGTTCGGATGTGCTGGTCGACGCGTCGTGCATTTGCCGGAGAACGGCTTGGCGGCGCGTGGACGGCCGCGCGTGCTCACCCCGACGACCGCACTCCTCGGGGCAGACGACCGTGGCGACGGACATTCTCGTTCTTCGTTTGAAATTCCGGATTCCGCAGGAGGCAGGGACTGAGGTTGCGGGCGGGTAATTCTTGTTAGGTATCGGAGCATTCAGCGCGTCTACTGGCTGCCTCCACATCGCTCTGCCTCTCGCATTCCACGTTTCATTTCGTCGCGACGAGATAGCGCGTAGCGCGCTAATCAAGTGCTTTGGTGTGAGTGCGGCCCGGTTCCCGACGTCACGCGAAAAACAAATCATTCGATATTCGTCCTTCGCGTGGTCGCCCACAAAGTGCGGACTCGGGCACGAGCACAACTTCGCGCAGGGCGACAACCTTGCGCGCGATTGGCAGGGCGCATCACAACTGCTCAATCGAAATAGCCATCTGCATCAAATCAAACGAAGCCGGAATTCGGGCGTGGATGTTCGTCGAGGTATCGGCCGTCCTGCAGCCCGAATCGCGATAAAAGCGGCAAGTTCGATATGCAAACCGCGTAGCCCTCTGCCCTGCTCTATCCAATAGCTCGAGTTCCTCGAGCGCTTCTTTTCCAAACGCGCATTAGCAATAGCTACATTGCTATTGGCACTCCTTCGTCCACGACTTCGTCAAGCATCGCTGTTTGCCGCTCAGGATGAGGAACGGGGTATCGCGTTGTCACGTGACAACTCACGCGCCGCGCATCCGCCTCCAGATACGGTATCGCATCGCATTCAAGCCAGGATTTTGAATATGTCGGCCGAGCACGTATCAATAACTACGAAATACGTTTCAAATGAAATGCGAGACGGCAGACCGCCAGGGGAATGACGCGCGCGCGCGTCACGAATCTTCATGCGCCCCTGTTTTCGGCAGCGAATCCACCGAATATGCGTGAAACAACATGAGGAATCGCCCGGAAACCCTTGCCAGGCATGGTTTTACGAGCATACCCCTATTTCACACAGATGTTTCACGATGTGGATTGATGCCTATCCGATGCCTGCGTCCGACCATCTCGGATGGCCTCAATACGCCCAATGACACCCCGGATCGAGCAACTGACGCCAACTGCGCGAGCTACGCGCATGTTCAATCGTCCGGCATGGGAGTACTCGAGACAGCGTCGTATGCGCAAAGAAGCTGTTTGATCAACTTCGTGGATATGCCCACCATTAATGGGGCCACATCATAGCAAGGAGACATATTTCCAGGCCCCTGCTAGCTGCGCCTCGCTTTGAAAAAGCCTCGTGCCATGATCCGTGGAAGGGAATACACAACGAACACGAAAGGCGCGCATCGAGGCCGCTGCAATGCAATGGCTTGAGCACAGTGACACCATTGCGCCTAAACGCTGCTGCGGATCGTCAATCTGCCTCCACTACAAGTCAGCAACCCGTCGATCCCTGCTGACATTCCTCGCGCAACAACAAATCCTCAATACAGCCGCCCGTTGTCACGTGACAACTCATCCACAAGCGATGAGCCCTGGTCCATCGCAAGTTCTCCTGTCGCTCATTCTCAGAGATATCTCGCCTCCCCAGCATGAGCCGATTTCAACCGGCGCGAAGCTTGTTGACGCTCACCACCGCAATTGTCACGTGACAACTCGCTACTTGGTCGCGACGCCGCCCATCGACTCGATCGCTAAGATTTGCACGATGAGTGACCAACTTGCCCACCTCGCGTCGTCCATCAACATGGCAAATTGTCACGTGACAACTGCATATCCTCTGTCGGCCATCATTTGGCTGAACAAGGCATCGCATTGTTATAGGTGTTCGAAAAAATCGTTCGGCCGAGTGAAATTCCAAAATCTAGTCACAAGCACCACGCTTGAATCATCTCGTTGATCGTCCACTCCATTGAGAAGATGGATCGGCCGGAATTGCTATTGGCTCTAGATGCATGACTCTTGTTGGATATCCCCCAAGAACGTTGGCCGTTCTGCCACTTGTCACGTGACAACAACATCGCTCGTCTGCGTTTCTCGAACGGAACATCTTGTCTGGACATTTCTCCAAAAAATGCATATATTGCGCAAAACTCCTTGGAGGAATTTAATGGCTTTCAAGATCGCCGTCAGCAATCAAAAGGGTGGTACTGGAAAGACAACCATCTCCGTCAACATCGCCGCAGCCTTCGAGGCGGGTGGAAACAAGGTTGCGCTCATCGACGCCGATCCCCAGGGCACATCCGTCAGATGGGTCACAAGCGGCGAGAACACACTCCCGATGACCGTTCTTTCGCTCGCCCCGGCCGGTCGAGGAATCGGTGGAGAGATCAAGAAGCAGGACGCGCATTTCGACGTGATCGTCGTCGACTGCCCCGGCAACCTCGAGGATCCGCGCATCGCATCGGTGCTCGAAGTCGCCGACTTCTGTCTCGTACCGCTGTCACCGTCGCCCGCGGATCTGTACAGCACCGTCGCCATGATTCGCATGATCGAATCCATGCGAGCGGTACGTAACCCTAGTCTTTCTTCCGCACTGATGCTCAATAGCGTCAATGGAAAAACTAAAATGCGTGAAGAGATTTTAAAAATTCTAAAAGCAGAAGAAATAGGGGAGCATCTGCTGGACAGCCAGATCGCCCAACGCGAGGTCTACCGACAGACCTTCGCGCTCGGCACCACCATCCACCATCACAATCGGTACCTGAAAGGCCTCAAGGAGGCCCGTGCGGAGATCGAGAGGCTGGTCACCGAAATGGCCCAATACATCGCGTCGACGCGCGCTACCGGAACCGCTCATGGCTAAAGACACATCGAAAGAAAAGAAGGCGACGGGCAATCTCCATCTCGCAGCCGGTCTGCTGCGCGGGCTTGCGCAGGAAAACGCGGCGCTGGAGACGCGGCTGCCCGAACCGCCCGTCACGCCGCTGACCGCTGTCGCGCCGCCTGCGGTCAAAGCGGTCGTGACGCTGCCCGCCGATGCGGAGGATCTCGGCGCCCCGCAAAAAGTTGCCGTGAAGGACTGCATTCCGAACCCGTTCAATCCCCGGGTGTTTTATTCGGAATCGAGCCTGCACGAGCTCGCGCTGACGTTGAAACGGGAAGGGCAGATCGAGCCGATCAAGGTGACCCGGCTGCCGGAGTTCCCCGGCAAGCTGGTCGTGATCGACGGGCAGCGCCGGCTGCGCGCCACGAGCATCAACGGCGACGAAACCATCAACGCCACCTTCCGCTCGGATCACACGCCCGAGCAGCTCTATACGATCGCCTATCGCGCGAACCACGATCACGAGCGCCAGACGATCTTCGACGATGCAGTCGCATGGAAGCGCCTTCTCGACGAGAAAGTGTTCCCGGACCAGAACACGCTGGCGGAAAAGATCGGCAAGGACAAGGCGACCATCAGCAAGACGCTGTCGCTCAATGCCTTGTCGACCACGCTCCTCGAGCGGATGGCCGCCGCGAACGACGTGGTCGGCCTGCAGGCCGCCTATTTCCTGAAGCTGATCTTCGAGCGGCTGGGCGAACCGACCGCAGACCGCCTGCTCTCTGCCGTCATCGACCGGAAAAAGTCCGTGCGAGACCTCGAGAACTTCCTGCGTGCGCAGAACGACGGGAACAAAAAGGCGGGACGGACTCGGTACAGCGTGCGCCACGATTTCGCAATCGAATCGCGGACGATCGGGCAATTGAAGACGTATCCCGACGGGCGTGTCGACCTGCAGCTCAAAGGCGTCGACACCACTCATCAGGAAGCGCTCGCCGACAAGCTCAAGGCCGTGATCGACGCCTACGTCGCCGAGCTGCCCACCGCACAAAAGTAAGCTGCCCAAATAAAAACCTCGCAGGGACGCTGCGAGGTTTTTTTTATCAGTTTGCTGCGAGACTGCTTCTGAGCAGGAATTCCAGCAGGTCGTCCGAAGTCGGTTCGCCCCAGGTATCCAGCGCCAGCCATCTGAAGAAGCTGGTTTGCGCAAGCTTGCTCGCCTTCTTCTTCGGCGACAACGTCAGATCCTTCGAACCGGTCACCGTTTCGTTGTAGCGCTCGATAAGCTTGGTCTGGTCATCGATTTCCAGTTCGCGGAAATACGCGCCCGCCTCATCGATCTTGGCGGCGAGATACTTGTCGCGGATCTGCTCCTGCTTGCTCTGCGCCGTCTCTTTCGCCGGCGTCGCCGTCTCCGTCGCGTGGCCGTCCGACAACGTGTAACCGTGCGTCAACGCCTTGCGGAAATACGCGCCGACATTATCGATCGGCGCCGCGTTCTTTTTCGTAGTCCGATTGAGCGTATAGGCAATCGCGGCCTTGATGCGTTGCACGCCGTACTGGGAAATCAGCCGACGAGCCTCCGAGCGCGGGACGCCGAACTTGGCCACCTCCTCGACCAGCGCTTCGTTCTTGACGTCGCCGTCCTCCACGGTATCCGCGCTCTGCTTGCGCGTCACCTTGAACTGGACCGCCTCCACACTGCGTCCGGACTTGTGCTCGATCAGCTCGAGCGTGTGGTCCGATACTTCGTTGACCTCCTGAATGCACGGCACCAGGACCTTGCTCTTGAACAGCTTGTATTCCTTGTACGACTGCGACGCCTTGTCCTGCCCCAGGATGAGGTCGCGGAATTTCGGCAACGGGATCTTCGCGGTTATGCCGATTCCTTCGTAGCGCACCGTGTTTTCCCACAGCGCGAGCGAATGCGAGCGCCGGAACTCGCGCGCGATCCGCATATCGATGAGCGCGTAGATCTCCGGATTGAGCAGTTCGCTGCGAATCTGGTCCGAGAAGCTGTACTTCAGCACCGATTGCTCGAGTTCCGCGCCGGCCAGCAGGCCCGACGCCTTCCAGACGGTCGAGCGGTCCCCGGCCAGATAGTCCCAGTTGACGACGGTGCTGATGAGCGAGTTCACCGTGTCCTTCACGTACTTCGTGTTGTTGCTGTTCAGCCCGCTTTCGTGCGAGAGCGCGGCAATCGAGATCGAAAAGCTCGTGCGGCCCGGCTCGAACGCTTCCTGCCGAAGCGCGTTCTTGATCAGCGAACTGAACATCTTGCGCTGCTGCAGACCGATCTTTCCCGACTTGGGTGCGATGTGAATCGCTTGAACCGCCTTGCGCAGCAAGTCGGGAGGCTCGGGCGTCTGGAACAGCGAGACCTGTTTGTCGGAGCCTTTGCTTGCGGGCTTTCGCGGCATCGTGGTGTCCGGATAAGGTGACCTTGTTGAGGGCGGAATTTATACCTTTTCGCCGCCGCCGGCAATGTCCCAGCTCGCAGGTCACTTGCACAATCGTGGCTAACTCATCGAGCACAAAGGAGATTTTTTTGTGAAGCAATGCTCGCAAGCCCCCATAAGCATCTACCTTTTCTCGGAGTCCCTTCCCAAAAGCAGCTACCTTTGGCGAGTTCCGACCGAATCGAGCCGGCCCTGAGCCTCATCGAAGGTAACCTTTTATGGGAACCAGACGGACGGAACGACGATCGGCCGCCGAATTCGTGGTGCCGTGCAGCACCCCGGCATTCTTTCCCCCATAACTTGCAACCTTGACGGTTCCCCATGAATGGGTACCTTTCGATCCTCATGTGTTTCGATGTTCGCGCAGCTCAGGTCGTAACGCATCCAGATCGATCCCATAGCTGGCAACCTTTTGACACTCCCATAAAAGGCTCCCTTTCCATCGAAGCGATCCTGTTTATGGGAAGGCAGGACTCGCCTGGTATCCGAATCCTGTTCGGTATACGTTGGCCCGCCTCCCATAAACGGATACCTTCAAAGCGCCCCACAAATGGCTACCAAAGATCATCCTTGTGGACATTCGTCGCGCGACAGCATGTCCGAATCTCCCCATGGATGGGTACCATTGCCGCTTCCCATAGGCGGCTACCCACGGCATTCCACCGGCAAATTCCCATAACCGGGAACCCTCCCACCATATCCACAGCCCCGATTTCCCATTCCGAGGTACCTAATTCCCCAAATCCACAGACCTGAGACCCCAAACCCTTCTACCTTCCCTCCCATAAATGGGTACCGAACACCGGTCAAACCCTTGTCAGGCAAGCCTGTGTGGCCTCTAAAAGTAGTTAAAGAAGTAAACGTTGCTTTCTAAAGATGTAAACACACTGTGTGCTTTCGGAAAAAGCCACCCCCATAAACCGCTACCAGACGAGCTGCCTGCGTGCAGTCAAGCGACGTCCGTCGAGGGTTCCTGCCGAGCTGACACGTGCATCGCACCGTCTGGCGGGCCTTTCCGCATAGAAGAGGTCACTTCGACGTGAGTACATACTCACATTCATCGATACGTATAAAGCTATGGGAACGAATCGAAGGGAAACGCCGTTTTTCTGTCGACAGGTTCCCGTCTATGGTGCGCTGTGTCGTCAGCCAACGGAGACACTTCGACGTTCGCCCGAGGCTACCAGCCCAGTATTCCCGCAGCTGACGCTACGCACAGTAGCTGCTGTGTCGATGTCCTGTGGCAATGCGATGGGTTCCATGAGACGTCGCACCCGGCAACCTGATGAAACTGGGTGATCGGTGGATAAAGCTGCATGAGCAAGTTCACGCACAACGGATCTGCGAGAAGGTCACCGCAAATTTCCACCTTTGCATCTCCGACATCCATTCTCGACACGTCCACCAATCAGCCGGGCAATACGGCCCAACGTGAACACGAACGCACGTCCGTGACTCACCACAGGCGATCCCGCACGCAGCTCCCGAAAATCCTCACCATTCCTGCGCTCCATGGACGCTCACGAATGTCGCGATCCGGACAAACAGGCCGGACGAGCAATCGTCCCAAAGCTTTGGGTGGTCGTTTATGGGAAGACGTCAATCGAGGGAACGTGACCGCGATCAACGATGCCGTCACACCATGACGATGCACCATGCTGCGGTTTCCATATCGCCACTGGCGCAGCGACGCAGTTATGATTCACAGGCCCCGATCGACGTATCAGCGTTTCGATCGCAGGGGGATATCTCGACGCACTTCAATCTGTAATCAATCAGAAGAAGGAGTTCACTGATGCGTATCCAAACCAGAAGGCTCACGCTCGTCGCTGCCGCTGCGGCGCTCCTCATCGGCGGCGCGGCACCGTCGTATGCGCAGGCGCCGGCCAGCGAACCCGCGGCGCAGGCGCAGGATGCCAAGGCGGCGAAGGCGCAGGCACGCAAGGAAGCTCGCGCGAAACACAAGGCCGAGCGCAAGGCCGCGCGCGCGAAGAACAATGCCGAGCTGAAGAAACTCGAAGACGCGGGATACAAGCCCGCGGCCAATGATCCGAATTATCCGCAGAACCTGCAGGACGCAGAGAAGAAGGCAGGGGCCGCTGCCGGCGCGAGCCAGTAAGCATTCTCCGGGCGCGCGCGCCGTGCGATGACGGCACGGTGCGCCGCTTGCCCTCGCCATGCGAAGTGAAAGCGTGACTCCGCCCGCGCATGGCCGAGCGTCATCTCTGCGTCAGGCGTCGCGCAGAGCCGACGCGCCGCCCGCCAGTTTCAGCCAATCCATGAAAGCGCGCACCGCGCCGTCTTGCGCGCGCGCCGCGGCCACATAGATGAAATAGCGCCACGGCGGCAGCACGGGCGCGTCGAACGGCTGCACGAGCCGGCCTTCGGCGATATCGTCCGCGACGAGCGCGATCGGGCCCATCGCGATGCCGAGCCCGTCGAGCGCACCCTGCAGCGTCAGGTAGAAGTGCTCGAGCGTGAGTGAATGCCGCGGCACGAGATGCGGGTGCCCGGCCGCCGCGAGCCATTCCGGCCACATGCCCGGATAGGTCGCCGAATGCAGCAGCGTGAAGTGCTCGAGATCCGCGGGTTGCCTCAGCGGCCGTCCGTCGAGAAGCCGCGGCGCACACACGGGCAGCCGCACCTCGGAAAGAAACTCCTCGGCCACGTAGCCTTCGATCGTCTGCGGGCCGCCGCGAATGATCACGTCCACGACGTCGCGAAGCTTGTCGATCGGCTCGTTCGACGTCGACAGCCGCACCTCGATGTGCGGATGGGCGACCTGGAACGACGACAGCCTCGGCACCAGCCAGCGCAGCGAGAAGGTCGCCGGCGCGCTGACGCGCAGCACCCCATGGCGTCCTCGCTGAAGCTGCTGCGCGGTGGCGAGCGCGATGCGGTCGAACGACGCGCCGACTTCAGCCAGGTAGACCCGTCCGGCCTCCGTCAGCTCGACCCGCCGGTTGTACCGCTCGAACAGCGCCTGCCCCAGCCAGGCCTCCAGTTGCTGGACGTGCCGGCTGATCGCGCCATGCGTGACGCACAGCTCGTCGGCGGCCAGCGTGAAACTGCCGAGCCGGGCGGCGGCTTCGAACGCCCGCAGCGAATTCAGGGGAGGAAGGGTTCGGCGCATTGCATCCGTTCGTGTGAGTTTATGTCACGCAGTATCTCAGGTTTAATCGTTTGATCGTCAAGTACCACTGCCGCCAATATGCGATGCGGGCGGCTCGCGGAGACCGCCAGGTGTCGAAATTTCTCACATGGAGATCGAAGCATGCCGAATGTGGTGGTGGTGGGCGCGCAGTGGGGCGACGAGGGCAAGGGGCGTCTGGTGGACTGGCTCGCGGGGCAGGCCGACATCGTCGCGCGGTACAACGGCGGCCACAACGCGGGACATACGCTGGTCGTCGACGGGAAGACCTACAAGCTTGCGCTGTTGCCGAGCGGGCTGGTGCGCGGCAAGCCGGGCGTGATCGGCAACGGAGTCGCGCTCGACCCGGAAGCGCTGCTCGCCGAGATCGCGCGCATGGCGGAGCTCGGGGTCGCGGTGACGCCGGACAACCTGTCGATCGCCGAGAACGCCACGCTGGTCCTGCCGATTCACCGGGCCGTCGATCGTGCACAGGAGCAATTGCGCCGCGAACCGATCGGCACGACGCTGCGCGGGATCGGCCCCGCCTATGAAGACAAGGTCGGCCGCCGGGGGCTGCGGGTCTGCGATCTGGCCGATCCGGACGGACTCGCTCACAAGCTCGACGCGCTGCTCGATCATCACAATGCGTGGTTTCGTGGCCTGGGCCTCGACTCGTGGTCACGCGACGCGATGCTGCCGATGCTCGCCGACCTCGCGCCCAAGGTGCTGCCGTTCGTGCGGCCGGTGTGGGCCGACCTCAACGACGCGCACGACCAGGGCAGGAAGATCCTGTTCGAAGGCTCGCAAGCCGTGATGCTGGACATCGACTGGGGCACGTATCCGTTCGTGACCTCGTCGGGCACGGTCGCGTCGGCGGCGGCCGCCGGCACCGGTCTCGGCGCATCGAAGCTCGGTCATGTGCTGGGCGTGACCAAGGCCTATGCGACCCGCGTCGGCGGCGGGCCATTCGTCACGGAGCTTGCCGACGAGGCCGGCGAGCGGCTGCGGGAGCGCGGGCGCGAGTACGGCGTCAATACCGGCCGGCCGCGCCGCTGCGGGTGGCTCGACGCGGTCCAGCTGCGCCAGGCCGTCAAGGTGTCCGGCATCGATTCGCTGGCGCTGACCAAGCTCGACGTGCTGGACGGTTTCGACGTGATCCGGCTCGGCGTCGGCTACGAGCTCGACGGAAAGCGCATCGATCATCTGCCCGCGAGCCTCGCTGCGCTGGCCCGCGCGAAGCCGGTCTACGAGCAGTTCGACGGGTGGGCCGGCACGGTCGCCGGAAAACGGCGGCTCGGCGACCTGCCGCAAGCGGCGCGCCGCTTCGTCGAACGCGTCGAGGCGATCGCGGGCGTGCCGGTTTCGCTGATCACGACCGGGCCGGAACGCGACGACACCATCGTGTTGCGGAGTCCGTTCGAGTCGTCCGCGCACGCATAGCACGCCGCTGGCAACCCGGTCGCCCACGCCGATAGCCCACGCCGGTCGCACCGTCAGGAGTCCGGCCGAGCGGGCGTGTGACTACATCGGTGATGCGTCGTCCGGAAGCGTCGGCTTGACCACCGCGGTCGGGATCATGCCGAACTGGACACGCCCTTACCGCTCCTGTACTGTTCCGCACCATTCGTGCCGTAGCGGAAAGCGCACGCGTGTGCGTGCGTGGATGTCCCGCTTCGGAGCGACGCCGTCGGAAGCGTGCGCAGCAACGCTCGCGCTGCGGCGATACAGGCACGGTCCCGGCCTCGCGCATCGCGACGCGCCCGGGCCGCATGGCGCGAGACGATCTCATTCCCGGGGGCTTGTCGATGGACACGCTGCAGATGATGCGCATTTTTGTCCGCGTCGCGGAGGAAGGCAGCTTCACGAGTGCTGCCCAGCGCCTGGACATCACGACCGCCTATGCATCGCGTTCGGTTGCGCAACTGGAGACGCATCTGCGCACGCGCCTCCTCAATCGCAGCACGCGCCGCATCGCGCTCACCGATGCGGGGCAGCGCTATCTGGATCGCTGCCAGCGGGTGCTCGCCTACATCGACGAGGCCGAGGCGGAAGCGGCGGACGCGCAGGCCAAGCCGTCGGGCCGGCTGCACGTGCACGCGACGACGAGCTTCGGCCAGGCGTACGTGGTGCCGGCAGTCGTGCGCTACCGCGAGCGCTATCCGTCGGTGGCGGTCGAGCTGACGCTGTCGCAGCATGTGCCCGACATCATCGACGAAGGCTACGACGTGTCGCTGCAATTGAGCACGACGGAGCTGCCCGATTCCGGGCTCGTGTCGCAGCGGCTCGGCACCGTGCACAGCGTGCTGTGCGCGTCGCACGCGTACCTGCGCGAACACGGCACGCCGCAGACGATCAAGGACCTCGAGGCGCATGCCTGCCTGCAGATCGTCACGCCGGTGTTTCCGCGCGACCGCTGGCATCTCGACGGCCCTGACGGCCGAGAGACCTTCGAGCTTCCGTTGCCCGACTTTCAGGTGAATGTTGCCGATGCGCTCGGCGCTGCGCTGCGCGCCGGTCTCGGCATCGGCTCGCTGCCGATGTCGACCGCGGTGCCGGCACTGCGCAGCGGCGCGCTGGTCCGCGTGCTGCCCGAATACCGGCTGCAAAAGCTGACGGTCTACACGCTGTATCCGTCGCGGCAGTACCTCGACGCGAAGATCCGGACGTTCGTCGAGTTCCTGCGGGAATGCGTGCCCGAGATGCTGGCTGCCGACGAGGCGGCGCTGTGCGGTTCCGGTCAGCCTTGAGCCGGCGCGGCGCCGCCGTGACGGCGTCACGCGTGCCTTTGTTGCCGTCATCCGCCGGCCGCATGCGCCCGGCCGGCAGACGACGATCACGCGTATCGCGGCGCGCTTACTTCGGCTCGGTCGTCCACAGCGTGCGGCCGAGGAACGTGAGCGTCCGGTCCCATGCGATCTGCGACCATGCCGGATCGTATTGCGTGCCCGGCAGGCGGCCGGCGCCGACGGCGGTCTCGTTCGCGAACGCGTGATGCGCGAGGTAGCGATGGAACGTGAAGTCGACGTTCGCGGCGCCCAGCTTCTTTTCCAGCGCGTCCACCTGATCGATCGTAAAGAACGCATCCTGCGTCGCCCAGTGGCCCATCACCGGCACCTTGATCTTCGATGCGTCGATGTAGTCGAGCGGGGGCAGGCCGTACCACGCGATGCCGGCCGCCACGTCGGCGTTCTGCAGCGCGAGCAGGGTCAGTGCGCCGCCCATGCAGAAGCCGGTGACGGCGATGCGCGCGGCGCGCGTCTTCAGGTACTGCACCGCGCCGGGAATGTCCTGCGACGCCGCGTCGCCGAAGTCGAGCGCGCTCATCAGATGGTGCGCTTCTTCCGCTTCGACCGTCGATTTCCCGCGGTACAGGTCGGGAACGAGCGCGAAGTACCCGGCCCGCGCGAGCCGGTCCGCGACGCCGCGGATCTGGTCATTCAGGCCCCACCATTCCTGGATGACGACGACCGCGGGCGCGCCGTCGGTCTTTTCCGGCGTAGCCAGATAGCCCTGCAGTTCCTGGCCGTCCGGGCGGCGAAAGGTGATCATGGATCCGGATGCTTGAGACATGAAACCGCTCCTTTTGAAAAAATGCGCATGGGTACCGCTTCAGAACAGCCGGCGAGCGCGGCAGCGACCGGAATCTTCCCGGTGGTCTTCACGACTTCCCCGCGGCCGCTTCGGCCGGCTTCGTACTCGCCGGAATTCTATGCTCAAACGTCCCCGGTCTGCGCTCGTGATGATGGCGGTCGGCCGGCCCGGAACGTGGCCGTCGTCGGGGCGCGAGGTGCGGCCGCCGTGATGGCGCAGACTTTCATCGCTGCGCGCCGACCGGCCAGAATTCAAGCATTCCTGAATATTTCGCGCGGAAACGGCTTTGTATGTCATGACGCCGTTCGTTGCGAACATGCATGGCCGAATGTGAAAACACCACGCCCCCGACGATCGGGGGCGTGGTGTTCCGTCGTTCGACCGCGCTCGCGATGCGCGAGCGACGGGCGGGCTCAATGACCGAAGTAGACCGAGCCGGGGCCGCTCTGCGTGACCGTCACGACGTGGCCCGCGCGAACGCCGGCGGCTGCCTGCGCGCCATAGCCGGTTTCATCGGCGTTGGTGACCCGCGTCTGCGCGGCCTGCAGCGCCTGCGGGTAATGGACGTCGGACGCTTCCGGCTTGTACCCGGCCTGCTCGAGCTGGACCAGTTCCGCGCGAACCTGCGCGCGCGTCGGCGACGGCTGGCTCGATTGGGCGAACGCGCCGTACGACGCGGACAGGGCAGTGGCTGCGACCACGGCGTAGATGAACGATTTCATGTCGACCTCCGGTTGCGTTGATTTCGCGCTTCACTGGTTGTGCTGAGCGGTTGACTGCATCGTAGCGATGGCGATACCGGCCGGAAATACCGATTGCGGCGAAAAATTATTGCAATTGGGTTAACGATCCACGATGGAGTCCGAGCTTTTCGGGGGGATTGTTTGAAAGGCGTGGAATGATCGGGTTGTTACGTGACAAAGTCGGCATCGGCGAGCCGAACATTTCTCGCCGATCCGGCCGCATGCTATCCCGCATCGCCAATGGTTCGGCAAAACGCCTATAATAGTTGGGCAAATTGCCGAGGAGGACCCATGGCAACCATCGCTTTCCATCCGTCCGGCGTCGCGCATCCGCGGCAGGCCGAGTTCGCGATTCTCGAACAGTTGCTGGCAACCCGCGTCCGGTCGGGTGCGGATCTCGCCGAATTGGCGAGCGCGCGCGTCGACGTTGGGGTCATCGACCGGCTGTCGGAGCGCGGGCTCAAGTCGGACGAGCTGGCTTTCATCATTCCGCGCCGGACGTTGAGCCACCGCCGCCAGGCGCATGAGCGCCTGTCTCCCGAAGAGTCCGACAAGGCGATCCGTCTCGCGCGGATCGTCGCGCAGGCGAGCGCCACCTTCGGCGACCCGGACAAGGCGATGGCGTGGTTGCGCAGCGGGCTTCAGCGCTTCGGCGGCCGGACCTCGCTCGACATGGCAAGCACCGAGCACGGCGCGCGGCTCGTCGAAGAGGCGCTCACGCAGATCGACGAAGGGTACTTCGCTTGACGACGCTGTGGCGGATCAGCAATTACGCCGACCTGAAGGGCGTCGGCGGATTGCGTGCGGGCGGCCGCTGGCATTTTGCGGGGCAGCCGGTCGTGTATCTCGCCGAGCATCCGGCGCTGGCGCTGCTCGAGACGCTCGTCCATCTGGAGATCGCCTCCGTCGCGCAACTGCCGAACGGCTACCAACTGCTGCGGGTCGAAGTGCCCGACTCGGTTGCGGTGGCCGAGATCGCCGAGCACGACGCGCCGGCCGACTGGCGGACGAATCCCGACTGGACGAAGGGCGCGGGCACCGAGTGGCTGCAGACGAAGCCGAGCGCGTTGCTGCGCGTGCCGAGCGCGGTCGTGCCGCATGCGCATAACTTCCTGCTCAATCCACTTCACCCGGCCGTCGCCGAGATTCGCGTCGCGGAGATCTTGCAAGCGCCATACGACAGCCGAATCCTGCGGCTGATCCAGCCGAAGCCGCAGGCGTGACCCCGCACGCGCCGCGCGGCTTGCCCGCCGGCTCGCGTGAAACCGGCATCGCATCGGCAGGCCGCTCGGCGACGCGGACGACGTCGCACGCACGGCGCGCATGGCCGTTGGCCGGAACCGAGGGAATGCCATATCCCGTCGCCGCTTGCCGCATGCAGGTGCGGCACTAGAATGTGTAAGAGCAGGTTCCGGGCAGGGGAAGCGATCGTATGCGCTGCGCACATTGCGGATTCGACAACCCCGCCGGGGTCGGCTTCTGCGAGACCTGCGGGGCCGTGTTGACGCGCACCTGCCCGCGCTGCGGCCACGAGTCGGGCGCGTCCGCGAAGTTCTGCAGCGAATGCGGCGCGCCGCTGGCCGATGCGGGTCCGTCGCCGCGTCCTCGGCTGTCCGCCGGGCCTGTCGGTCCGTCCATGGCGCCGATCCATTACACGCCTCAGCACCTCGCCGAGCGCATCCGCGCGGAACAGGCGGCGATGGAAGCGCGCGGCGGAACCGCCGGCGAGCGCAAGACCGTCACCGCGCTGTTCGCGGACATGGCCTGCTCCACCGCGCTGATCCACGACCTCGATCCGGAAGAAGCGCATCGGCTGATCGAGCCGGTCGTCGCGCTGATGATGGAAGCAGTCCACTACTACGAAGGCTACGTCGCGAAATCGCTCGGCGACGGCATCCTCGCGCTGTTCGGCGCGCCGATCGCCCACGAGGATCATCCGCAGCGCGCGCTGTTCGCGGCATTGCGCATGCAGCAGGCGATGCGCCGTCACAGCGACCGGATTCGTCTGGAGAAGGGCATCCCGCTGCAGATCCGCGTCGGCGTGCACACCGGCGAAGTCGTCGTGCGCTCGATCCGCACCGACGACTTGCACACCGACTACGATCCGGTCGGGCACACGATCCACATCGCATCGCGGATGGAGGGCATCGCGACGCCATCGTCGATCCTCGTCAGCGAGTCGACGCACAAGCTGGCCGAAGGCTATTTCGAGTTCAAGGCGCTCGGCGCCACCCAGGTCAAGGGCGTTCCGGAGCCGCTGCCCGTGTACGAGGTGCTGGGGCTCGGCGCGCTGCGCACGCGGCTGCAGCTGGCCGCGCATCGCGGCCTCGCGCGCTTCGTCGGCCGCGACGCCGAACTCGATCACCTGCACGGCGCGTTGCAGCAGGCCGGCGCGGGGTGCGGGCAGGTCGTCGCGGTGGTCGGCGAGGCCGGCGTCGGCAAATCGCGGCTGTTCCACGAGTTCAAGGAGCGCTCGCGGCGCGGCTGCCTCGTGCTGGAAACGTTTTCGGTGTCGCACGGCAAGGCCTTCGCGTATCTGCCGCTGATCGAGCTGCTGAAGAACTATTTCCAGATCACCGCGCAAGACGACGAGCGGCGCTGCCGCGAAAAGGTGATGGGCAAGGCGCTGACGCTCGAGCGCAGCTTCGAGGAACTGGTTCCCTACCTGCTTTATCTGCTGGGCGCCGGCGACGGCGGACCGGCGCTCGCCGAGATGGACCCGCAGATTCGGCGCGAGCGCACCTTCGACGCGATCATCCGGCTGCTGGCGCGCGAGAGCCGTGACCAGCCGGTCGAGCTGCTGTTCGAGGACCTGCAATGGCTCGATCGGGAGACCGAAGCATTTCTCGCCTGCCTGATCGAGCGCGTCGAGCGCACGCGCATCCTGCTGCTCGTGAACTACCGGCCCGAATATCTGCCGGTCTGGGAACGCGCGGCGCATCGCACGCAATTGCGGCTCGAACCGCTGGGCCCGGCCGAGGCCCAGGGGCTGCTCGCCGCGCTGCTCGGCGACGATCCCACCCTCGCGCCCCTCGAGCAACTGATCCTCGAAAACACGGAGGGCAATCCGTTCTTCATGGAGGAAGTGGTCCAGACGCTCGTCGAGGAACACGCGCTGCTCGGCGAGCCGGGGCGCTACCGGATCGAGCGGATTCCGGCCGCGCTGCATATTCCGACGACCGTGCAGGGCGTGCTGGCCGCCCGCATCGACCGGCTCGCGATCGACGAGAAGGAGATGCTGCAGACGCTCGCGGTGATCGGCAAGGAGTTTCCGTTCAGCCTGATCCGCCGCATCTGCGACGGCCAGGCCGCGCGGACGGACGACGATCTGCGCCGTCTGCTGGCACGGCTGGAGGCCGCGGAATTCATTTACGAGCGGCCCGCGTTTCCCGAGGTCGAGTATTCGTTCAAGCATGCGCTGACGCAGGAAGTCGCCGGGCACTCGCTGCTCACCGAGCGGCGCAGCGCGCTGCACGAGCGCACCGCGCAGGCGATCGAGGCGCTGTTCCCGGCCCGCATCGCGGATTTCTGCAGCGAACTCGCGCACCACTACCGGCTGAGCGGCAACGTGCCGAAAGCCGTCGAGTACCTGTACCGCACCGGGCAGCAGGCGCTCCAGCATTCCGCGCAGCCGGACGCGATGCGTCACCTCGGCGCGGCGCTGGAATTGCTCGAGCGCCTGCCCGATACGCCCGAGCGCGCGCATCAGGAACTGACGCTGCGGATCGCGCTGGGACCGGCGTTGATGGCGGTCCGCGGCTACGGCGCGCCGGACGTCGCGGCGAACTACACGCGCGCACTGGCGCTGTGCGAGCAGATCGGCGAGACATCCCAGCTCTTTTTGGTGCAGCTCGGGCTGAGGACGCATTACCACTTGCGCGCGGAGTATGCGACTGCCCGCGAGATCGGCGACCGGATGTTGCGCATGGCGCGTCAGGTGAAGCATCCGGGGCTGCTCGTGGAGGCGCATCTCGCGCTGTCGGCCAGCCTGTTCTTCGAAGGCGAGCTCATGCGCGCCCGGGCTCACGGGGAGCGGGCGCTGGCGTTGCTCGACGCCGAGCCGCGTACCGGGCCCGCGTTCGCCGGCACGATCGATCCGGGCATCCGCAGCCTGAATTTCCTCGCGTGGACCCTGTGGCATCAGGGTTGCGCGGATCAGGCGAACCTGCGCTGCCGGCAGGCGCTCGCACGGGCCCGGCAGGTCGCGCACGTTCCGACGCTGGCGCTGACGCTCGCGTACGCGGCCCAGCTTCGTCAGTTCCGGCGCGAAGCCGACGCGGCGCGCGAGCACGCCGAAGCGCTGATGACGCTCGCGACCGAGCAGGGGCTGCCGTTCTGGCATGCGTGGGGCGCGGTCCTGCGGGGCTGGGCGCTGAGCGAGCAGGGCGACCTCGCGAACGGGATCGCGCAGATGCGCGCGGGCCTCGACGGCTACCGCGCGACCGGCGCCGCGATGGGCTGCACGCACTTCCTCGCGCTGCTCGCGCAGAGCTGCGCACGCGCCGGCGCTCCGGCGGCGGGCCTCGCTGCGATCGACGAAGCGATGGCGCTGGCGGCGCGCACCGGAGAGCGCTGCTACGAAGCGGAGCTGCATCGACTCAAGGCGTCGCTGCTGCTCGGCGCGGCGGGCAGTGCGGATGACGCCGAGGACTGTCTTCGGCGTGCGATCGACGTCGCGCGCCGCCAGCGTGCCCGTTCGTTCGAGCTGCGCGCGGTGCTGAGCCTCGCGCGCGTGTGGCAAGGCCAGGGCCGGACGGCGGACGCGTGGCGGATGGTGTCCGAGGCGTACGGCGGATTTACGGAAGGTTTCGATACGGCCGACTTGCGCGAGGCCGCCGCGCTGCTCGACCAGCTGGCTTCGAACGGCGGGTGAGCCGCACGCGCTGAAGCGCATCGGCGACGCATGCGCGTGCGGCCGGCGCAAACCGGCATCATCACGGGAGACCGAAGATGGCCACGAGGAGCGAAAGGCACGGCGGACGTGACGAACGCAAGCCGGTCGCGCTGGCGTTGCAGGGCGGCGGCATGCACGGCGCGTTCACGTGGGGCGTGCTGGATCGCCTGCTCGAGGACGGCAGGCTGTCCATCGAAGGCGTCAGCGCGACCAGCGCCGGCGCGATGAATGCCGCCGTGCTCGCGCATGGCCTGCTGCGGGGCGGCGAGGCTGCCGCTCGCGGCGCGCTGCACGATTTCTGGCGCGCGGTCGCGGAGTCGGCCGAGCAATACAATCCGCTGCGCTGGATGCCCTGGCTGAAGGGCACGCACAGCTTCGGGCTCGACCACTCGCCGCTGTATGCGTTCGCAGACATGGTGCTGCGGATCTTCTCGCCGTACCAGTTCAATCCGCACAACCTGAACCCGTTGCGCGAGGTGCTGGAGCGGCACGTCGATTTCGACGGGCTGAGGAAGCGCTGCCCGATCGGCCTCTACCTGAGCGCGACCAACGTCGAGACCGGCAAGATACGGATCTTCTCGGGCGACGACGTCTGCGCGGAAGCCGTGCTCGCGTCGGCCTGCGTGCCGACCCTGTTCCAGGCGGTCACGATCGACGGCCAGCACTACTGGGACGGCGGCTACATGGGCAATCCCGCGATCTATCCGCTGATCTACCACTGCGACACGCAGGACGTCGTGATCGTGCACATCAACCCGCTCGTCCGCCCGGGCGTGCCGGTGACGGCGGCGGACATCCTCAACCGCATCAACGAGATCAGCTTCAATTCGTCGCTGATGCGCGAGATGCGCGCGATCGCGTTCGTCACCGAGCTGATCCAGCAAGGCAAGCTCGCCCGCGGCGAGATGAAGGAAATGCGGATTCACTCGATCCGCTCCGACGAAGCGATGTGCGCGCTCAGCGTCTCAAGCAAGTACAACGCGGACTGGGATTTCCTGTGCGGACTGCGCGACAACGGGCGGCGCGAGGCCCACGCATGGCTCGCGGAGAACTACCGGCATGTCGGCGAGCGATCGAGCATCGACATCCGCAAGGAATTTCTTTGAGCGGGCGCGGTGACGCGAGGGAACCGGGATGAGCCAGACACGGGCGCGCTTCGTCGCATTGTGGACCCGCAGCGGCGGCCTCGATGCCGACGCCGTCTATGCGGACCTTGCACGGTGCTATGGCGAAGCGGCGCGTCACTACCACACGCTGCGCCATATCCGCCGCTGCCTGCGCGATCTCGACCGGGCGCGCGGCGTGGTGCCGCATCCCGACAGCGTGGAGCTCGCGCTGTGGTGCCACGACGTGATCTATCGGCCCGGCGCCCGCGACAACGAGGCGCGCAGCGCCGACTGGTTCCGGCACTGGGCGGCGGGGCGCATCGCGGCGGGCGAGCGCATACGCGACATGATCCTGGCGACGCAGCACCACGTCGTGCCGGCGGAGCCGGATGTGCGCTTCGTGGTGGACATCGATCTCGCGGTGCTGGGCGCGACGCGCAGCCGTTTTCGCGAGGACGGGCTGCGGCTGCGCGCCGAGCGCCCGGACCTCGACGATCGCGCGTACGACCGTCAGGTCCGCGCGATTCTCGGCGAGCTGCTGGCGCGCCCGCGGATCTATTACACCGATCTGTTCCACGCGCGCTGCGAAGCGCGCGCGCGCCGCAACCTGACGTGGCGGCTCGGCTTGCCGCCGCCTTGAGACGGTCGGCGCTGGCGGCGCGCCGGTCCCGGTCAGGAATAGTGTTCGATGAACAGGTCGGTGATGGCCTTGACCACGTCGTCGCCGACGTGAAGGGCGGCATCGTCGTCGTTGCCGTAGAAGGGCCCGACATGTCCGCCGAGCCAGCGCACGACCTCGAAGCTCGGCCAGTAGACGACGTCCGGATGCTTCGTGACGAACTCGTGGGCGACGACGCGCAGCGTCGATTTCGAAATGCAGTCCGCCTGCATCGCCGACTTGAATTCGAACGTGGTCTTCAACGGCACCGGGCTCACGGTAATCACGATCTTCACGTTCGGGTTCAACGTGCGCATGTACGATGCGATGTACTCGAGATTCTCCAGGTTCTCCTGCACCGTCGTGGTCCGGAAGTCGTACATTTCCGCGAAGGCGCGCGACGCGAACGTCGAGCTCGACGGCATCACGAACTCGCCGGACTGCCTGTCGAAAAAGGCCGGCGCCACGCCGAGCGTGTAGATGAACACGTTCGCCGCGGCCCAACGCGCCCGCAATCCGTCCGGCGTGATATTCAGGGATGCGAACAGCTCGTCGAGCCGCTCGCGGCTCTGGCCCCGGCACTTGCCCTGCGCCCAGTCGACCATGCTCCGGTTCGCGAAGCTCGAATTGATGTGCTCGACGACTTCGAAGAAGTCGGCCCGATAGCCGCGCTCGATCAAGCGCGTGGCGATCTCGCGCGCGAAGCAGGAGCCGAGCGTGAAGAACCGCGTGTCTGCGCTGACGAAACGCTGCTTCGGCAAATCCTTGAGCAGGGTTGCGCGGATGACGCTTGCGAGATCGCCGCGCATTTCCTTCGTGGTCGGGTATTTCGCGCGGGCGATCGGTGCGCGCCGCTCCCCGGCCGACAGCACCTTGCGCGACAGCGCGAGGTCGTTGCGGTTCGCGATGTTCGGGCTGAGCGACTGCGCCTTGTCCAGCAGCGCGGCGGCTTCGTCCAGGTCGTCATCGGCGCGGATCTGCGAGAGATTCGCGTAATGCCCGGCATTGTCGGGATCGATCCGGATCAGCCAGCGATACGCGAATTCCGCATCGTCCTGCGGGCCGACGTAGCTGGCCGCCGTCGCGAGCATTTCGAGGCAAAGCTTGAGCTGCGGCCATTGCGCCGCGTTCGGCGAATTTTCGACCAGGCCGAGCGCCTGTCTGGCGTGATCGCGCCGCACCGCCCAGCTCTTGTGGAAGCCGGGAATCTGCAGCGCGCGAAAGCAGCCGAGAAAGAAGATCGTGTCCGGATTGTGCGGATTGTGCGACGCGGACCTGTCCAGGAACTTGACCGCGTTGCCGAGATCGCGCGCCTGCCCGTAGAGAATGCCGAGGAGCATGTTGGCTTCCCAGTCCGTCTCGTCGGGTTCGCGCTCCAGCAGCGCGATGGCTTCATGCATGCCGCCCGTCCCGGCGAGGGTTCGCTGGGCGTGTTCCTTCCAACTCGTAATGTCCATGGGGATCCGGTGTCGCTTGGTGTACAAGACTTGTCGGCGGGATAACGGCAGCCCGCGAGTCCAACTTTAGGACGGTGGTCGCACCGCGATGGTTCGCGCCGCGCGCGCCATGCTTAAATAGCGGGGCCGATCTCGACCGGGGCCGGTTTGACTGCGCCGGTTGCCGATGGCGGCCCCGTCCGATCGACATCGTGACGGCAACTGACACGAAAGTGCCGCGCCCGGGCCCCGGCGTGGACCGATAACATTCCGAGAATTGATGACCATGACTGTCCTGTTCCGTCTGCTTGCGCTTGTCTGCGCGCTCTGGCTTGCCGCCTGCAGTTCGTCGCCCCTGCCGCCCGCCGGCGCCGCTTCTTCCGCCGCACCGGACGCCGGTGAGCGTCGCGGGCTCGGCACCGCATGGGGCGAGGCGGTGCGCTCCGAGACGCGCCGCGTCGATTTCGTGCGCGCGAACCCGGCCACGCCGACCGACGTGACGTCGGTCTACTACAACGACGCGCTGCCCGGACGTCCGACCGCCGCAACGGTGCGTACGCTGCCGACGCGGGTCGCGCTCGCGAACGGCGACGTCGCGCTGTCCTTCGCGGACGAGCGCGGCGCGCCGCTGCGCCTCGCGCGCAGCGACGGCCGCTGGCACATGGCGGGCGTCGAGGGCGCGCGCTACGTGATCGTGCTGCGCAACCAGGGGCGCCGCACGTTCGAGGTCGTGTCGACGGTCGACGGGCTCGACGTGCTGTCCGGGCGCCCGGGCAGCTACGGGAACGGCGGCTACGTGCTCTACCCGGGCCGCACGCTGACGATCGAAGGCTTCCGCAAGAGCCAGGACGAGGTGGCGGCATTCCGTTTCGCGTCGGTGCCGGACAGCTATGTCGCGAACGCGAAGTTCGGCGATACGGCGAACGTCGGCGTGATCGGCGTCGCGCTGTTCGCGCAGAAGGACGACGAAGACGCGTTGCGCCGCAAGGCGAATCCGTTCCCGGGCAACGACGATCGCTATGCGCCGCCGCCCGTGCCACGTGGCGAGTGACCGGCGCGGCGTCGTGTGCGGCGGCGGCGAATTGACCACTACAATCTGCCGGTTGACGCCGGTGCAGCGCGCACCGGCCATTCCCCGCTACGCATCAAAGGAATCGTCGTGAAGTTCATCCACGCGGCAGACATTCACCTGGACAGCCCGCTGCACGGCCTGAGCGCCTATCCCGATGCGCCGGCCGCGCAGCTGCGCAACGCGTCGCGCGACGCGCTGCGGCAGCTCGTGGATCGCGCGATCGAGGAGGAGGTGGCCTTTCTCGTCATCGCCGGCGACCTCTACGACGGCGACTGGAAGGATCACAACACCGGCATCTTCTTCGGCCAGCAGATGGGGCGCTTGCGCAAGGCGGGCATCCGCGCGTTCGTGCTGTGGGGCAACCACGACGCCGAGAGCGAGATGACCAGGAAGCTCACGCTGCCGGACAACGTCACGGTGTTCGGCCACCGCAAGCCGGAAGTCCATCGCCTGCCCGAATTCAACGTGGCGCTGCACGGGCAGAGCTTCAAGGACAAGGCGGTCGTCGAGAATCTCGCGCTCGGCTATCCGGAACCCGTGCCCGGCTGCTACAACATCGGCGTGCTGCATACGGCGCTCGAGGGCTACACGGCGCACCCGAACTACGCGCCCTGCACGCTCGCGGAGCTGCACGCGAAAGGCTACGACTACTGGGCGCTCGGGCACGTCCACGAGTTCCAGCAATGGTCGGGGCCGTCGACGATCGTGTTTCCGGGGAACCTGCAGGGCCGGCACATCCGCGAGACGGGCCGGCGCGGCGCGGTGCTCGTCACGGTCGAGGGCGGCGAGACGCGCGTCGAGCGCCTGTATCTCGACGTGCTGCGCTGGGAGGCCGTCGAGGTCGACGCGGCCGATTGCGTCACGATCGCCGACCTCGCGCGGAAGATCGGCCAGTCGCTCGAAGCGCTGCTGACGGTCGACGGCCACGTGCCGCGCGCGGTGCGCGTGACGGTCACGGGCCGCACGCCTGCGCACGGGCTGTTCTTCGGGCGCGCGACGCAGCTGCGCGCGGAAGTGCTGAACCAGATCGGCATCATCGGCAACGAGCGGCTCTGGCTCGAGAAGGTCAAGGTCGCGACGTCCGCGATGGATCTGTCGCATGGCGAGACCGAGCAGTTCGAAGCGCTGGAGGACCTGAAGCAGATCCTCGCGGACGCCGCGCACGATCCGGAATTTCTCGCGCTGCTCGAACGCGACCTGAAGCCGTTCGTCGGCAAGGTGCGCAGCGAAGTGAAGGAAGAGGTGCCGCTGCTGTCGCTGGCGCGGTCCGGCGAGCTGACGGCACTGGTGCAGCAGGTCGGCCCCGCGTTGCTGGCGCGCCTGGCGCAGGGGGAGTGAACGATGCGCATCAAGCGACTCGACCTGATCAAGTACGGCAAATTCACCGACGCGGCGCTCGGCTTTCCGCGCGCGGACCACGATTTTCATGTGATCGTCGGGCCCAACGAGGCCGGCAAGTCGACGATCCGCACGGCCGTGTCGGAGCTGCTGTTCGGGATGAAGCTGCAGACGCCGCTCGATTTCCTCCACAGCACGCCGGAGCTGCGGATCGGCGGCGTGCTCGAAGGCGCGGCCGGCGAGATGGCGTTCCATCGCGCGAGAGGCCGCACGCCGCTGCGCACGCCGGCCGACGAGCGGCTGCCGGACGACTATCTGGCGGCCGTCCTCGACGGTGCGAGCAAGGAATTCTTCGAGCAGATGTTCGGGCTCGATCACGGGCGGCTGGTCGAGGGCGGCAGGAGCATTCTCGATGCGTCCGACAAGCTCGGCCAGGTGCTGTTCGAATCGGCGGCGGGCGTCGGCAGTCTCGGGCCGGTGCGCGAGGAGCTGGAAGCGCGCTCGGGCGAGCTGTGGGCGCCGCGGCGCAGCGGCAGCGCGTTCGCGGTGGCCGAGACGTCCTTCAACGAAGCGGTGGGCGAACTGAAGGCGGTGCAGGTGCGCACGCGTGACTGGGTCGAGCGCAAGGAGGCCCGCGAAGCCGTCGATCAGGAGATCGAACGGGCGCGCGCCGAGCAGCGCCGGCTCGAAACGCTGCGCTCGAAGCTCGAGCGCGTGCGGCGGCTCGCGCCGTATCTGAATGAGCTGACGGTCAAGGAAGCCGCACTGGTCGAGCTCGGCCCGGTCGTCGAACTGCCGCCGACCGCCCAGGCGGATCTGCTGAAGGCGCAGGGCGATCTCGCGGCGGAACGGAAGGTGCTGGAAGAGCGGCGCGCCGATCTCGCCGGCAAGCGGCACGCGCGCGATGCGATCGTCGCGGACGGCGACGTGCTCGCGCTGTCCGCCGACATCGACGCGCTCGACCGGCTGCGCAGCGCGTGCGCGAATCATCCGCAGGACCTGCTGCTGCGCGACGCGGAAGTCGAGCGTCACCTGCTGGCCGCATTCGGCGCCGCGGCGCAGCTCGGCTGGCCCGCGGACGAAGCGGCGCTGCGCGCGGCGCTGCCGAAGGCGCTGTCGCTGAAGACGGTCACCAACCTGCTGCGCGAACACGGCGCACTGCATCAGGCGCTGATCGGCGCGCGCGAATCGCTCGACGAGAAGGTGCGCGAGCTTGCGCAACTGAAGGACCAGCTCGATCGACTGTCGACGGTCGAGGCGCCCGAGGCGCTGCGCATCGCGCTCGCCGACGCGCAGGGCTTCAGGAACAGCGCATCGCGGGAACAGGCGCTCGAGCGCGAGGTCGCGCTGGCGGAGCGCGCGCTGACGGACGCGCTCGACGGGCTCGGGCAGTGGCGCAAGCCCGTGGCGGCGCTGCGCACGCTCGACCTGCCGTCGACGGCACGGCTCGTCGCGTGGCAAAAGGACGACAACGAGCGTGCGGGCGCGGTCGCGGCGGCGCGCGACGCGCTGGATCATGCTCGCGAAGCGCTCGAGCGGCTCGAATTGCAGGAAAAGCACTTCGCCGAAAACCACAAGGTCGTCACGACCGCGGACGTGCTGGCGGCGCGCGCGCGCCGCGACGGCGCGTGGGGCGACATCAAGCGTGGCGCGGTCGGCCTCGACGCCGGCGCGCCGGCGGTCGACGACGCAATCCGCCTCGCGGACGAGCTCGTCGATTCCCGGCTCGGCACGACGCAGGCGGCGGCCACGCTGCAGTCGCTGCGTCAGCAGGTCGAGTCCGCCCGCACCAGCGTGACGCGCCGGCAGGCCGCACTGGGCGAACGCGAGCAGGAGCTGTCCGCGCACCGGGACGCGTGGATGCGGCTTGCGACGGCCGCCGGCGTGCCGGGCATGCCGCTCGCCGACATGAACGACTGGCTGGCGAAGCGCGAGATGGTGTTCGCCGCGCAAGCCGAATACGAGCGTCAGGCGCACGAGCTCGAATCGACGCGCGCCGCGCGCGTGGCGGCCCAGGCGGTGCTGCAGTCCGCATTGCGGGCGGTGTCGCGCGACAGCGACGACGGGCTCGCGGCGCTCGTCGCTGCCGCAGAGTCGTTCGTGCAGTCGGCGGAGAAATCGATCGCGCAGCAGGGCAGCCTGGAGGATCAGGCGCGTCAGGTCGAGCGCGCGCGTGCGGGCGCACAGGCGAAAGCCGATCACGCGCAGGCGGCCTACGACGCGTGGCAGGCGCAATGGCGGGACGCGCTGGCGGACGCGCGGCTCACCACGAGCGCGGTGACGCTTGCTGCGGCGGAGGGCGCGGTCGAGCTGGCGAACGCCGTCGCCGCCGAACTGGCCGCCGCGGACGCGCCGCGCAGCCGCATCGCCGCGATCCGCGCCGACCTGGCCGCGCTGGAGCGCGACGCGCGACGGCTGGCCGGAGTGCTCGATCCCGAGCTGCTGGCCGCCGGCAACTGGCCGGAAGTCGCGCGCCGGCTGACGGCGCGGCTCGCGGCCGCCACGGAGACCGCGAAAGCGATCGAACGGGCCGACGACGCGATCCGGCACGCCGAGGGCAAGGTGGCGGATGCCGTTGCCGCGGTTGCGGGCGCGGACGCCAGGATTCAGCCGCTCCTCGAGATGGCCGGCGTGGAGGCGATCGACGCGGCGCTGCCGCTCGCGGAGCGCTCCGACCGGCATCGTCAGCTGCGGCAGTCGCTCGATGCGGCGCGGGAGGCGCTCGTGCGGGATGGCGACGGTCTCTCGCTGGAAGCGATCGAGGCCGAGATCGCGGAACAGGACCTCGTCGACGTGCCGGCATTGCTCGAGTCGACGAAGCAGGCGCTGGGCGATGTCGGCAAGCGCCTGAACGAGCTTGCGCAGAAACAGGTGGTCGCGGAGCAGGCGTTCGGCGCGATCGACGGCCAGGCGAATGCGGCCGTCGCCGAGGCGAAGCGGCAGGAAGCGCTGGCCGCGATGGGCGACGCCGCCGAGCAGTATCTGGAGGCCGCGACGGCAAGCCGGCTGCTGAAGTGGGCGACGGATCGCTATCGCGACCAGAAGCAGGGGCCGATGCTCAAGCGCGCCGGGGAAATCTTCGCGGGGCTCACGCTGGGCGAGTTTGCGCGGCTGACGGTCGATACCGAGCGCACGCCGCCCGCGCTCCATGCGAAGCGGACGAAGGGCGCGGCGGTCGAGGTGACCGGCATGAGCGAGGGGACGCGCGACCAGCTGTTCCTGGCGTTGCGGATCGCCGCGCTCGAACTGCAGCTGCGCAACCGGACCGCGCTGCCGTTCGTTGCCGACGACCTGTTCATCAACTTCGACGACGCGCGTGCGAAGGCGGGGCTCGAAGCGCTACGCGACCTGTCGACGCGCACGCAGGTGCTGTTCCTCACGCACCACGATCATCTGCTGCCGCTGGTGAAGGCGGTGTTCGGCGAACGGGTCAACGTGGTGGCGCTGCAGCGCGAGCCCGTCGGCGCATAGGTTCGCACTTTCGACGACTCCGGGAGCAAACATGAACAAGCTGGTGGCAGCCATCGCGTTCGCGGCGGACAAGCATCGCAATCAGCGGCGCAAGGACGACGAAGCGTCGCCGTACATCAATCATCCGATCGCACTGGCCGACGTGCTGGCCAACGAGGCCGGCATCGAGGACGAGCGCGTGATCGTCGCGGCGGTGCTGCACGACACGATCGAGGACACGGAGACGACCGAGCAGGAATTGCTGCGCCTGTTCGGCAAGGACGTCGCGGCTATCGTGATGGAAGTGACGGACGACAAGTCGTTGTCGAAGGACGAGCGCAAGCGCCTGCAGATCGAACATGCGGCGCACATCAGCCGTCGCGCGAAGCTGGTCAAGCTGGCCGACAAGATCTGCAACGTGCGCGATGTCGCGCGGCACCCGCCCGCGGACTGGCCGCTCGAACGCAGGCAGGCGTATTTCGACTGGGCCAAGGCCGTGGTCGATCGCATGCGCGGCGTGCATCCGGGGCTCGAGGCGATCTTCGACGCCGCGTATGACGCGCGGCCGACGGCGTGACCGTGCACGCGAAGCGATCCGCTTGCGTCGCCGGCGTCGATGTGGGCGGGAACCGGAAGCAATGCGATCTCGTGATCCTGCGCGGCACGTCGGTCGTCTATCGTGCCGACGGCGTTGTGCCGGAAGCGCTGCCGCTGCTGTGCCTCGAACACGATGTCGTGGCCGTCGGTGTCGATTCGCCGTGCCGATGGTGGGCCGGCGAAGGCCATCGGCCGGCCGAGCGTGCGCTGGTGCGCGAACGGATTTCGTTGTTCTCGACGCCGACGCGCGAGCGCGCGCTGGCCAACACCACCGGCTTCTATGACTGGATGTTCGTCGGCGAGCGGGTCTATCGGGCGCTTGCCGACGCGTACCCGCTGCTGACCGCGCCGCGCTACGCGGGCGGGCGCGTGAGCTTCGAGACCTATCCGCATGCGATCACGTGCGCGCTGCTGGGCAAGGACGTTGCATCCGCGAAGCAGAAGCGCGTTCAGCGCAGGCAGTTGCTGGAAAGGATGGGGATCGACGTCGCGACGCTGACTTCCGTCGATGCGAGAGATGCCGCGTTGTGCGCGTTGACTGCGCGATTCGTGATCGAAGGATGCGCCGACGTTTATGGGGATGCCGAGGGCGGATACATCCGGGTGCCCATGACGCGTGCGCCGTAGCGGCGCCGACTTCCGCACGGGCGCGTTCGCTTCCGCGTATGCCGGTTCGCGTCGCGCGTCATCCCGCACATCGGGAGATCTGGCGCCTGGGTGTCGCCGCGCTCGTCAGCAAGGCCGACTCGCCGGGCGTGCTGCTGCTGGCGATACGCTCGGCCGCTTCGGGGCAGCGTTATCGCTCCGCGATGATACGAAGATGTTCGGATCGCCGCAAAAGCGATCCGGCTACGTCAATTGAAACCATAGCCACGCGGCGGCGATCGACGCCGGTACGCCGAGCGTCATCAGCGCGCCCGCGAGCGGCGGATCGAGCTTCTTGTCGATGGCGATGAGTCCCGCGATGATCATCGGCGGCATGGCCGCCTGCACCAGCGCGACGGCGAGCGGCACGCCCCGCTGCGCGAACACGTAGAGCCCGCAGGCGAGCACGATCGCCGGCACGACGAGCAGCTTGAGGCCGATGCCGACCATGAAATTGCGTGCGGCGTCGCGCGCGCCGCGCAGGCTGAAGCTCGCGCCGACCGAGACCATCGCGATCGGCGTGAGGGTGGCGCCGAGCGCGGTCAGCACGTCCTCGACCACGGGCGGGAACGGCACCGGCCGCAGCAGCAGCGCCAGCACCATCGCCTGGATCGGCCGGTAGCCGGCGAGTTGCCGCGCGACGCCGCGCCAGCTCATCGTGCCGCCTGCGTACAAGTCGGCGACGACGAGGCCCGCCGTGCACATCACGATGAAGTTCGCCTGGTCGACGACGAGCGCATGGCCGATCGCGGCGCTCCCGATCAGCGCCTGCACGACCGGCACGCCGACGATCGACGTGTTGCTCGTGCCGCAGACGAGGGTGAGGCAGCCGACCGTTGCCTTGTCGAGGCGCAGCAGCGCGCCCGCGGCGAGCGCGAGCGCGGCTGTCGCCGCGAACACGATGGCGGGTGTCGCGAACAGCCACAGCACGTCCGCGCCGAACGCGATCTTGTGCAGATGCTGCAGCACGAGCGCGGGCAACGAAATCTGGATCGCGAAGAAATTGAGGCTGGCCGGGAAGTTGGCCGGCAGGCGCTTGCTCCGCGCGAGCGCGGCGCCTGCGACGAGGCAGGCGAGAACGAGAATCAACGAAGCCATCGAGCGGCGTTTGAACGAATCGGATGCCGGAAGGCCCGGCGGGCCACCCGTGCGGGTGGGTGTCGAAAGTCGGCGCGGGACCACGCCAGAGGTGACGGACCGGGCGCGCGCCCCGCCGGACTATAACCCGGCGGCGCGCGCGATGCGAGGCGGCGCACGATCAGAGCGTGGCCGACGCGCACCGTTCGATCACGGGCGCGAGCCATGCCTGCGCGGCGTCGTGCAGATACGCATCCTCGATCGTGTACGCGCCGTCCGCGAGCATCTTCGTGCAGGTCGCACGCTGGATCTTGCCGCTCGACGTCGTGTGGATCTCGCCCTTCTTCACGCGGATGACGCCGCTCAGCGTCAACTGGCACGCGTCCCATACTTCGCGGCAGATTTCCGGCGCGAGCGCGGCGAGGTCGAACCGGCCGATCGCCTCGAGCACGACGACGACGCCCGCTTGCTCGTCGCGCTCGACCATGATCGCCGCGAGCCGGTTCGGGCGAATCTGGTCGGACACGTTCAGCACCGCGCCTTCGATGTCCTGCGGATAGTAGTTCACGCCGTTCAGGATAATCAGGTCCTTGATCCGTCCGGCGATGAACAGGTGGCCGCGGTCGTCGACGAAGCCGAGGTCGCCCGTGCGCAGCATGCCGTGCGGAAATGCGTCGGAGCGGTACGCGCGGAACGTCGCGTCGGTCGCGTCCGGGCGGCCGAAGTAGCCGTGGCAGACGCTGTCGCTCGCGACGCAGATCTCGCCGATCCTGGCCGCAGGCTGCGCATCGCCCGTCGCCGGATCGACGATGCGCAACGTCTGGCCCGCATCCGCGAGCGCGCCGACCGACACGACGTCGACCGGCCGGCCGTCGCCCTGGTGCGGCTCGAAGCGTCCATCGGCGAGCGCCGCGTAGTCCGCGCGCCGGATCACGACGGGCGCGCCGATCTGCGTCGACGTCGCGACGAGCGTCAACTCCGCGAGCCCGTAGCACGGTGCGAAAGCGTCGTAGCGAAAGCCGGCGGACGCGAACGCGTCGGCAAATTTGCGCATGATTCGCGGCTGCACCGGCTCCGCACCGTTGAAAGCGCACTCCCACGTAGAGAGGTCGAGCGCGCCGACGTCCATGCGGTCCGCGCGTCGTTGGCAAAGATCGTAGGCAAAGCTCGGTGCGCCGCTGCAGGTTGCGCCGTAGTCGGACACCGCATGCAGCCAGCGCGTCGGCCGTTGCAGGAAATCCTGCGGCGACATGAATACCGCGGGCCGCCCCGCATAGATAGGCTGCAGGATCCCGAGGATCAGGCCCATGTCGTGATAATGCGGCAGCCACGACACGCCCAGCCAGCGCGCGCGGTCGCCGCCGAAATGCCGGTACAGCAGGCGTGAATTCGCGAGCAGGTTGTCGTGGCCGACCATCACGCCCTTCGGATCGGACGTCGAGCCGGACGTGTACTGGAGGAACGCGATGCTGTCGGGCGCGACGGCGGGCAAAGCGAGCGCGGCGTCGCCGAGATTGCCGGCGTCGACGTCGTCGTCGGGAATCGCGCCGACTTCACGGCACGGCGGCGCGACGACGCCCGCCGCACTCAGCTCGGCGCGCACGGCGTCCATCTCGCCGTTGCCGCAGATCGCGAACGACGGCGCGCAGTCGCGCGCGATCGAGATCAGCCGGCGGCGTTCCTTCTCGGTGCGCGGCGGCAGCGCCGGCACGGCCATGCGGCCCGCGTACAGGCAGCCGAAGAACGCTTCGATGAAGTCGGCGGCGGACGGGAAGATCAGCAGCACGGGATCGCCCGGCCGGCCGTGCGCGACGATCTCGAGCGCGATCGCGAGTGCGCGGCGATGAATGTCGCCGTAGCGCATCACGCGATCCGGCATGCGGCCGAAGCCGAGGTAGCCGTACGCGAACTCGTCGGGCGTCGTCTCGGCGCGAAAGCGCAGCACGTCGGCGAAATTCGCCGCGGGTGCGAGCGGCGGCGGCGCGGTCAGCGAGCGGCAGGCGGCGAGGGCGGACTGGATGGATGACATGTCGGATCGAGCCTCTTCAAAGGGGAGCGGGTTGCAACGCGGCAGGTCGCCCGGATGATTCGCGCCGGATCGCGTCGACCAGACGCGTGAGGATCCGGCGGCCGGGGCCGAGCTCGACCCATTCGTCGACGCCCGCGCGCAGCATGGTGCGGATGCTGTCGCGCCAGCGCACCGGCTGGTCGAGCTGCTCGACCAGATAGTCGGCGGGCGTGCCGGGCGGCTGGTAGGGGCGCGCGGTCACGTTCGACACGACGGGCCGCGCGGGCTGGGCGAGCGCGAAGCGCGCGACGAACGCTTCGAACGCCGGCTTGAGCGGCGTCATGCAGCGCGAGTGAAATGCGCCGCTCACCTTCAACGGAAGCACGGTGACGTCGCCGCACGCATCGAGCCTGCGCGCGGCGGCGTCGATCGACGCGGCCGGGCCCGCGATCACGGTCTGCTCGGCGCTGTTGAAGTTCGCGAGATCGACGTCGTCGAGGCCGGCGTCGCGCAGCCGGCGGCCGAGCTCGGCGGCGGTGACGCCGACGATGGCCGCCATCGCACCGCCGCTTGCCGACGCGAACAGCTCGCCGCGACGTTTGACGATCTCGAGCCCGGTGCGGAAGTCGAACGCACCTGCGGCGAGAAGCGCGCTGTATTCGCCGAGGCTGTGGCCGGCGAGCCAGACGTCGGCGTCGTCGTGCGCGTCGCGCCATGCGGCGAGGTGCAGCGCGTTGACGACGAAGATCGCGGGCTGCGCATAGCGCGTGTCGGCGAGCAGGCCGTCCGGATCATCGATGCAAAGCCGCTCGACCGACAGGCCCATCACATCGTCCGCCGTTTCGACGAGTTCCGGATAACGCTCGAAGAGGCCCTCGCCCATGCCCACCGCCTGCGCGCCCTGGCCGGGAAAAATCAATGCCTTCATTTGTCAGGCTCCCGCGAACATGTAGCCGCCGATGCCGAGCGCGGCGAGCATCGCAATCGCGACGATCCCGCCAAGCTTGTGCTGCACGCGATCGATGCGCTCCCACGCGGCATGGTCGTCGCGCGCCGCGTAGTGACGGCGCCGGACGACGATCCACACGCACACCGCGTTCAACGCGATCGCGAGCGTGCCGAACGCGACCTTCGTCAGCAGCAGCGGCGTCGGTGTGCGATGCGCGAGCAGGATCGCGCCCGTGACGAGCACGATCGTGAATGCCGGAATCTCGACGTACATGTCGGTGGCCCAGTGCAGGTTCGAGATGAACGAACGCTGCTCCGGGCTCCGATCGATCGCGTGTTCGAAGATGCCTTCGACGATCACGCAGCTCATCCACGCGGCGACGAACACCAGATGCAGGAACAGTACGAGCTTCATGGCGTCTCCTTCATGATCGGACGGCGTCGCCGGACGACGCCTGCTCCCGTTCGCGCAGCGTCGCGAAATGCTCCAGCAGCTTGCGGCGGAGAATCTTGCGCGTCGGGCCCTTCGGCAGCTCGGGCAGATCGTCGAGCCCGTTCAGCAGCACGACGTGCCGCGGGCACTTGTAATGCGCGATGCGGCCTTCGCACAGGCGGCGAACGTCGTCCTGGCCGAGCGTCGACGATGCGCGCAGCTTCACGTACACGCACACGTCCTGTCCGAGGATCGGATCGGGCACGCCGAGCGCCGCGCATTCGACGACGTCGTCGCAGCCGTGCAGCACGTTCTCGATCTCGGCCGGGTAGATGTTCTCGCCGCCCTTGATGATGAGGTCGTCGACGCGCGTCGCGAAGAAGTAGTTGCCTGCGTCGTCGCAATAGCCGTAGTCGCCCGTATGCAGCCAGCCGTCGCGAAAGCGCTCGGCGCTCAGCTCGGCGCGCGCGTGGTAGCGCGTCGCGACGTTGTCGCCGCGAATCAGGATCTCCCCGGTTTCGCCCGCCGCTGCCTCGCGGCCGTCCGCGTCGACGATCCGCAGCGCGTTGCACGGCAGCGCGACGCCGATCGAGCCGAAGCGGTGGCGCTCGGCGGGATGGCGGTTCATCGTCGCGAACGACGTCGTCTCGGTGAGCCCGAAGCCTTCGAACACCGGCACGCGGTATTCGCTCTCGAAGCGGTTGCGCACTTCGTCGAGCAATACCTGGCCGCCGCAGACGATGCCGCGCAGCGTGTCGTCGGTGCGCTTCAGCCCGTATTCGAGGAACGCGGACAGGAACGCGGGCATCACGCTCGTCCAGTTCACGCGATACGTGTCGACCAGCTTCCAGAACGACGGCAGCGCCGACTTGCCTTCGAGGATCACCGAGCTGCCGCCCGCGATCAGCGGCGACAGCAGCGTGATCACCTGGCCGTTGTTGTGGAACAGCGGCAGGATGCACATCGTCCGCGTGCCAGGCTCGAACGCGAACCAGTCGACGAGCGCGCGCGCGCGTCGGACAGGAGGTTGCGGTGCGACAGCACGACGCCCTTCGGGTGGCCCGTCGTGCCGGACGTGTAGAGGATGCTCGCGTCGTCGTCGGCCGCGAGATCGGGATCGGGCGAGATCGACGCGTGTGCGGCCGCGGCCGCGAGCGCTTCGAGACCGAAGCCGGAGGCGGCGTCCGCAATGGCGACGCGCGTGACGCTATCGTCGCCATTGCCGCTGCCGAGCTCGGCGCGCACCGCGTCGCGCAGATGTGTCATGCGCCGGTCGAACACGACGAGCTTCGCGCCGCTGTTGCGGACGATGTATGCGCACTCGGCCGCGCTCAACGCCGGATTGACCGGCACCGACACGACGCCGAGCAGATGCGCGCCGAAGTAGTACGCGAGAAACTCGGGGCCGTTCGGCAGCACGACCGACAGGCGGTCGCCGCGCCGCAGCCCATGCTCGCGCAGCGTTTCGGCGGCCGCGCGCGCGAGCCCGTAAAACGCGCGATACGTGTAGCTGCGATCGTCGGCCGGGAAGAACAGGAACGGCTGGTCGGGCAGCATGTCGGCGCGCGCGCGCAGCTGCGCGCCGATCGTGTCGGGCTCCGTGCCGGCCAGGCCGGCCGCCGCGTCCGGCGTCGCGGATGCATGCGGCGCGTCGCCCCCCGGCCCGCGCTGCCGCTCGATGTACTGCAGCAGCCGCTCGAAGCTGTCGAGCCGATAGGCTTCTTCGATGTCGATGTCGACGCCGAACTCGGCGGCAACCTTGCCGAGCAGCTGGACGTGCGCGAGCGACGACCATTCGGCGAGATTCTGCATCGACACGCCGGGGCCGAACGGCGCGCTCGTGAAGATCCGGCTGCCGAGAGCGCTCAATTGTGTTGATAACGAGGACACGCTGGGGTTCCTTGTCGTTGAGGTTGGGGTCAGTGCGGCGCGTCGTCGAACAGCGCGAGCTCGCGAAACTGTCCGCGCAGGCAATGGTTCGAGCTCATCGACGACGCATAGCCGCCAGCGTTCAGCAGCGCGACGAAGTCGCCCGGCTCGACGGGCGGCAGGCTCACGTCGTTGCTCCACAGATCGAGCGCCTCGTTGATGTTGCCGGCGAGACACACCGATTGCGCGGCGCCCGGCCTGCGCACGCACGGGACGGGTTCGCACGGCAGGTCGTAGAACGCAGGCTCGATCGCGAGATTGAAGCCGCCGTTCAGCCCGACGAAGCGGCGGTCGCGCTTGAGCTCGACGTAGGCGACGCGCAGCACGAGCATGCCGCCGTCCTTCGCGATGAAGTCGCCGGGCTCGATCGCGAGCGCGAGCGGCCGCGCGCCGAAGCGTGCGTGCACGGCCGCGCGCCAGCGTTCGAGGTCGAGCGGCCGGTCGGTCGCGCGATGCGGCAGGCCGAGCCCGCCGCCGAGATTGATGCCGCGCAGCCCCGGCACGCGCGCGACGAACGCGTCGAGCGCATCGAGCACGCGCTCGAACGATGCGAGCTGTGGATCGAGATAGCCGCAGCCCGCGTGGCAATGCAGCCACGTCACGTTCAGGCCGTGCCGCGCGGCGAGTTCGAGCGCCGCGCCGAACTGCTCCGCGTAGATGCCGAACTTCGTGACCGTCGCGCCGGCGTAGCTCAGGCGCTCGCTGTCGCCGTAGCCGATGCCGACGCCGGGATTCACGCGAATGCCGATCTCGCGTCCGGGCGAGCGGCTGCCGAGCAGCGCGATCGCGCTCAGCGTGTCGCAGTTCACGTGCACGTCCGGCAGCGCGGCGAGGAGCTCGGCCTCGTCCGGCATCATCCCGTGCGCGGTGTACGAGATGCGCGCCGGCGCGAAGCCGCACGCGAGCGCCTCGCGCAGCTCCTCGGGCGAACACACGTCGATGCCGAAGATCGGCGAACGCCGCAGCTCCGACAGCAACGGACGGAAGCGATTCGCCTTCATCGCGTAATGGATGCGGAAGTCGCCGCGTTGCAGGCCGCCGAGCGCGCGTTGCAGGCGCGCGACGTTGTCGACCGCGCGCTGCGGGTCGTACAGGAACACCGGCTCGGCGAACGCGGCCGCGAGCTCGGCGACGTCGCGGCCGCAGAAATGCAGCACGCCGTCGCGATAGTGCAGCCGGTCGCGCGCCCACCAGTCGGCGGTGGGCGCGCGACCGGCGGGTGTGAAGGCGTCGAGGTTCGCGTTCATCGTTGGGCGGCCAGGTGAGCGGTTGAGCGGGAAAAGAGCGGCGCGAGATCAAGTGCCTGCGCGGTTGCCGCGAGCGCTTGCGGCGCCTTGGCGCACGCGAGCACCGCATCGGCGAGCGCGGCCGGCGCGATGCGCAGCCGCGCGCGCGGGCCGCTTCGATCGATGGCGACGCACGCTTGCGCGGCGATCGCGTCGATGAAGTCGATGGCCGGCTGATTGCCGTCCGTGTGGATCGTGTCGAGCGCGACGGCAGGCAGCGCGGCGCGTTGCGCCGCATGCGCGAGCGCGAGCAGCACGGCGTGCTCGACCTGCTTGCCGAGCACCGTGCAGCTCAGCACGAATTCGGCGAGCACGGGCAGGCCGGCGTCGGAGCGCACCAGCGCGAAGCCACTGCAGCCGTATTGGCCGAAGCGGTCGGCGACGGTCAGCGCGAGTCCGCACGCGTCGCGCGAAGTCGCGTCGAGCAGGTCGGCTTCGAGATAAGCGTGGCCGCTCAGGTGGAAGGTCACGGCCGTATGGCTCAGGCGTGCGCTTTTCGCGAGCGCCGCTTCGTCGTCGAGCGGGACGCTCGTGATGCGCAATTGCAGGCGCTCGAAGAAGCGGGCGAGCGACGGCGTGGGTGTTGCAGGCGCCGCGGTACCGGGCGGCGCGCCGGTCGACGTGCCGAGCGCACCGGCTTCGCCGCGCAAGCACTCGGCGAGCCATCGCGCGAACGCCGCGAAGCCGTCGATCGTCAGCGGCACGTGGCCGAGCTTGTCCGCGACCGGATCGAACGGCTGGGCGTTCGCGCTCGACGCGACGAAGTCGGCCCAATCGAGCACGCGCAAGCCGGGCAGGTCGAGCAGCGCGCGTTCGACCCGCCGGCACGCGTCGGCGAGCGCCGCGCCGCGCGCGTCGAGCGTGGTCGACGGCAGCACGACGAGGCGGGGCGGCGTCGCCCGGCCGGCGGCGAACGATGCGAGTGCACCGAGCCACGCATCCGCGCGTTGCGCGAGCAGCGCGGCGAGCGCGTCCGGCGCTTGCGCGCGGTCGTTCGCTTCGTGCCGCACGAAGTCGGCGAGCCTTACGAGCAGCAGCGTCGTGTCGTCAGCGTGCTGCGGATCGGGCGCGAGCAGCGCTTGCAGCAACTGGTTGTAACGCGTGAACGCGACCTCGTCGAAGCCTTGCGCGCGTAGCAGCGGCTCGAGCGGCGATGCGGTGAACGTCGCGCCGATGTAGAGGCGGGCGCTCATCGCGCGACCTCCGGTTCGGCGTCGGCGGCTGTGGGCGGCGCCTGGTAGAGCCCGCCTGCTGCCTCGGTCGGGAACCGGAATGCCGCGCGGACTTCCGCGTGCGCGACGTTGAGCGGCCGCTTCAGCACCGCGCGGCGCGCTTCGTCGAGCGATGCGTAGTCGTTCGCCGCATGCGCCTTCAGATACGCGGAGAAGTCGCCGCTGTCGATCTGATCGAGCACGCGCGCGGCCAGCTCGCGCACGGCGGCGGGCAGCGTGCGGCCGCGCCAGCGGTGATAGCCGACCTGGCAGGTCGGCGAGCCTTGCAGCGCGACGACTTCGTCGAGTCCGATGTCCGCGCCGTCGAGCATCATCTTGCCCATTTCGCCCGAGCCGTAGACTTCGAGCAGCGCGGCCTTCGGGTTGAAGCCGCGCTCGACGAGCACCTGAAAGCCCGTCTCGACGAGATCGACGAGCGCGGGCGCGAGGAACTGCTCCTGGAACAGGTCGAGGAACGTCTCCTGCCGGTAGCTCAGCGCCATCACGCCCGCGCGCGTGAAGCCGACCGCACGCGCGATCGCGAGCACCCGGTCGCGCGCGCGGCCGGTGTGGTCCGCGACGATGTCGAAATACGCGGGCGCGCCCTGCCCGGCGAGGTAGTAGCGGCGGATCGGGTCGCCGTACATGCGCGGCGCGAGCATCGCGAGGTCGCGTCCGTCGAGCGGGCGCACTTCGCCCTGCACGAGCGAGTGCCCGTGCGCGACGCACAGCAGCGCGCCTTCGCGCAGGTTCGGCGCGATGTCGGCGTCGAACACCGCGCCGTGCGCCTCGTCCGGGATCAGCAGCAGCACGATGTCCGCGTGCGCGACCGCTTCGGCGATGCTCGTCACGCGATGGCCTTCCGCGCGCGCGAGCGCGAAGTAACGGTCGTCGATGTTGCCGACGCGCACCGATACGCCGCTGTCGCGCAGATTCGCGGCGAACGCGCGGCCCTGGATGCCGTAGCCGATCACGCTCACGGTGAGACCTTCGAGCGGCTGCAGCGATGCATGTTCGTCTTGATAGATGAGATCGTTCATGGATGTCACGTGTGGGAGTGAAGGGGAGAAGCGCGCTCGCCGTCGTCCGGCAGGGCGGCGAGCGCGCGCAGGTCCGCGTCGTCGTCGAACATGCCGCGCAGGTATCGCTGCAGCAGTGCGTCGTCGAACACGGGCACGACGATGCCGGCTTCCGCGAGCTCGCGATGCGTCGCCGTGCAGTCGTAGATGAACGTCGTTTCCTCGCGCTCGCGCGCAAGCTTCACGAGCTCCGCGTCGCTCATGTTCATCATCCATTGCACGACGGGCACGATCGATTGCACGTCGCCGCGCCGGTAGCGCACGCGCAGCTCGTCGATCCACGCGCGGTGCGTGAGCATGCGCATCGGCGTCGGCAGATGCGCGTTCATCATCTCGAACACCGTGCGCATCGGCGTGACCTGCATCGTCGACAGGTGGAATACGCCGCCGCCGCGCGGATGCTTCGCGCCGAGATGCGCGAGCGCGCGCGCGACGTAGTCGACCGGCGTGATCACGAGGTCGTAGCGGAAATCGTCGAACGCGGCGCCCATCAGCACGCAGCTCTTCAGCAGCCGGTAGTACGCCTGCTGCTCGTCGTAATGGCCGTGCCGCACGTCGCCGGTCACGAGGCCGAGGCGGAACACGTTGCAGGGCACGCCGCGCGCGGCCGCGAGGTGCGTCAGCTGCTCGCCGACCCATTTGCTGGTCGTGTAGCCCTGGTCGGACGGATGCCTTTCGGCGTCGATCGGCGCGGATTCGGCGAACACGTGCGTGCCGGTGCGCTCGCGCATGCTGAACACCGCGAGCGTCGACACGTAGTTGAACGTCTTCGGCCTGCCTTGCGTCGCGATCCGCAGCAGCTCGACCACGCCGTCGACGTTCGCGGCGCGCGCCATCTCGAACGATTCGAGATGGTTCATGCTGGTGCCGTTGTGGTAGATCGCATCGACCTCGGCGACGAGCCGCGCGCGATCGGCTTCCGACAGGCCGATCCGCGGGCGGCCGAGATCGCCCGGCACCGCGACCACGCGCGCGTCGTCGCCGTCGCGCCACAGCGACCATCGTTCGAGTGTCGCGCGGATGCGTGCGAGGCCCTGCGCAGCGTCCGTCGCGCGCACGAGGCAGTAGATCGTCGCGTCGGTGCGGTCGATCAGCTCGCGCAGCAGATGGCGGCCGACGAAGCCCGTCGCGCCCGTCAGCAGCAGCGCGCGCGGCGTGTCGGCGACTGGCGCGGGCAGCGGCGCGACGTCGTCGGGCAGCACCGCCGCGCGCGCGAGGTCGACGTACTCCGGGCCGTCCGGCGCGTCGCGCATCCGCTCCGCGAGGCGGCGCACGGTCGGCGCCATGAAGATGTCCGCGACCGACAGCGACGTGCCGAATGCCTCGTTGATCTGGTAGACGACGCCGATCGCGAGAATCGAGTGGCCGCCGCAGTCGAAGAAGTTGTCATCGATGCCGAGCGCGTCGAGCTTCAGCGCGGCCGCGAAGATCGGCACGAGCGTCGCCTCTGCCTCGTTCGTCGGCGGCGCGTATGGCGCGCGGCGCGCGTGCGCGTCATCGGCCGGCGCGGCGAGCAGGTGCTCGGCATCGTCGCGGATGTGCGCGGCGAGCCGGTTCCATGCACCGTCGAGCGGCACCGACGCGTGCTGGTACGCGACGCGCGCGACGTAGCTCGCGAGCGCCGCGTAGTACTCGCTCGTGAACGGCACGTGGCCCGCCGCGTCCGCGTGCGGATCGAACACGTCGGCGACCGGATAGATCGCGGCGACGTCGCGCCAGTGCGCAACCGTGATCGACGGCCGATCCGCGAGCGCGGCAACGAGCGCGAGGTAGGGGGCGAGCGACGAGTCGATCGCGGGGTCGCCGTCTTGTTCGTCGATGTGCTCGTCGTGCGCGGCGAGCGACGAAGCATCGTCCGGCAGCACGAGCACGAGGACCGGCACCGCGAGCGACGGCGCCGCATCGCTCAGCGCGTCGGCGAGCTCGTCGACATGGCGTGCGATCCGTCCGTCCGCCGCGTTCGCGCCGTCGGTGGCGTCGGCACCCGCGGCGTTCGCCTCGTCGTAGCGCAGCCAGTCGCGCGGTCGAACGAGCACGACGTTCATGCCGTGACTATTCGCGTGGAACGGCGTCGACGGATCGTAGAGCGTCTGAAACAGCTGGCCGTACGGCGCGAAGTTGGGCTCGATCGGCTGGCCGGTTGCCGTGCCCCAGTAACGCAGCGTGCCGGCGAGCGGTCGGTCGGTGAACGTCGATGCGATTTCGATGCGCAGTGGCGGCATCGCGTCGGTGATCGTCCGTTCGAGCGCGAGCTCGGCGGGCAACGCGAGACCCGCAAGCGGCAGCGACGGATGCGCGAGCAGCGTGCGCAGCAGTTCGACGTAATACGTGCCGATGGCTTCGGCGGTCGTTCGATCGAAGAGATCGGCGCTGAATTGCAGCACGCCCTCGATCGCGCGATCCGATGCGCGCAGCCGCACGAACAGATCGTAGTCGAGCCAGCCGGAATCGACTTCGACGGGCTCGACGCCGTCGGGCAGCACCGGCATCGGGATCACGTTGAACATGATCTGGTAGAGCGGATTCGCGCCGCAGTGCCGCGCCGGTTTCAGCGCCTCGACGAGCCGCGGATACGGCACGCCGAGATGATCGAACGCGCCGTGCACGGTGCGCCGCACGAGCGAGACGGCGTCGGCGAACGTCTCGGCCTCGCCGAGTCGCGTGCGCAGCACGAGCGCGTAGGCGAGGCTGCCGACCATGTCGGCCGTGTCGTCGTCGGCGCGGTTCGCGTAGGGGCTGCCGACGACGACGTCGTCGCGACCCGACAGCACGCGCAGCGCGACCTTGAACGCGGCGAGCATCACGACGAAGCGCGACAGCCGGTTCGCCTTGCAATACGCGTCGAGCTGAGCCGTCAGTTCCGGCGGAAACGCGAGCGGCACGCTCTGCCCGCGATAGCTTGGCACGGAGGGGCGTGCGCGGTCGCACGGCAGCGGCAATGGCGGCGGCAAGTCGCGCAGGCGCTCGAGCCAGTATGGGAGTTCGCGCTCGACCGTCGCCGGCAACGCTTCGCGTTCGCGCGCGGCCCATTCCGCATATTGCGGCTGCGCGCCGTTCGTCGCGCACGCTTGCCCCGTCAGCGCGGCGCGCGCGAGCGCGTCGAGCAGCACGACGACGGATACCGCATCGCCGACGATGTGATGCAGGTTCAGCAGGATCACATGGTCGTCGTCGCGCAATTCGAGCACCGTCAGCCGGCTCGGTTCGCCCTGGTCGAGCGCGAAGCCTTCGCGGCTCGATTCGGTCAGGCACTCGGCAATGCGTGCGGCCTGATGCTTCGGCAGGAGCGCCGACAGATCGTGACGACGGATCGTCGCCGCGCGGTGCGGCGCGACTTCCGCGCACGGCTCGCCGCCGCGCACGACGAAGCGGGTGCGCAGCACGTCGTGCGAATCGACGAGCGCCTGATACGCGGCTTCGAGCGCGTCGCCATGCCATTCGCCGCGCACGCGCAGCGCGCCCGGCAGGTTGAACGCCGGGTTCGCGGGGTTCAGGCGGTCGAGGAAGAAGAACTGCTGCTGGTTCGACGACAGCGTGTGCACGCGTGGGCGAGCGTCGCGCGGCGCGGGGGCTCGCGTGGACGCGCCGGTGGTGGGCATACCGGTTGAAGGCGCGCTGTTTGACGCTATGCCTGTCGCCGTTGATCGTCCCTTTTCCGCCAGCAGCGCATCGATCGCTCGCGCGCATTCGGCGAGCGTCTGCGCTTCCAGCATCAGGCTGAGCGGGATCTTCACGTCGAGCGACTGTTGCAGCAACCGGTGCACGCGTGCCGCGCGGATCGAGTCGCCGCCCAGGGACAGGAACGATTCGCTCATATCGATGTCCGGATAGCCGAGCAACTGTGCGACCGTTCGGCGCACGAGCGTCGCGACATCGGGCGTCGAAGAATCCGGCAGGGCGGCGTTCGCGCCGTGCGTTGCAAGCGCGCTGTCGGCCGTCGATTCGCGCACGGGTTCGGCCGCGAGCGTCGCGTCGTCGCGGAGCCGGTAGCGCGGGCCGTCGAACGGATATGCAGGCAGATGCACGCGCCGGCGCGCGCGGCCGCGATGCAGCGCCGGCCAGTCGACGCCGAGCCCCTGGCACCAGAGCGCCACGAGCTTGTCGAGCTTGCCTGTCGCGATGCATTGATCGACGAGCGACGCGCGCAGCTCGGGATCGGCGTCGAGCTCGGCGAGGCCGTGGCGGTCGCCGGCGAGCCGATGCGCGTGCCAGCCGCGCGATGCGTCGCCTTCGACGAACGCGGCGAGCGCCGCTTGCAGCTCGACGAGCGACCCGACGACGCAGCCGAAACGCGACGCCATCGCGTCACGCCCGATCTGCAGCGTGTAGGCGAGATCGTGCAGGTGTCCGGCATCGACTTCGCCGTCGGCGAGCACCGCGTGCAATTGCCGCGCGCGGCGGCGCAGCGCGTCGTCGGTCGCGGCGGACAGCACGACGATCGCAGGTCCGGCGTGATCGTCACCGGTCGCGACGCGCGACTCGACGAACTCCTCGAGCACGACGTGTGCATTCGCGCCGCCCGCGCCGAACGACGACACACCCGCGATCCGCGGCCATCCGTCGAGATCCGGCTTCGGCCACGGCGCGAGCGTGCGTTGCAGCACGAACGGCGATTGCGCGAAATCGAGGTCGGGATTCGGTTCGTCCGCATGCAGCGTCGGCACGAGCTCGCGATGCTTCATCTGCAGCAGCACCTTCGTGACGCCCGCGATGCCAGCCGCACTCTCGCAATGGCCGATGTTCGACTTGACCGAGCCGAGCGCGCAAAAGCCGCGATCGGCGGTCGTGTCGGCAAATGCGCGCGTGAGGCCCGTGAGCTCGATCGGATCGCCGAGCGCGGTGCCGGTGCCGTGCGCCTCGACGTAGCCGACCGCGCGCGCGGGCACGCCGCTGCGCGCGAGCGCCGCGTCGACGACCGCCTGCTGCGCGCGCGGGTTCGGCACGGTGAGGCCGTGCGTCTTGCCGCCCGCGTTGATCATGCTGCCGCGGATGATGCCGTGGATCGCATCGCCGTCGGCGAGCGCGCGCGACAGCGGCTTCAGCACGAGCACGCCGACGCCTTCGCCGTCGACGAAGCCGTCCGCGCCCGCGCCGAACGCGCGGCACGCGTCGCCTGCCGACAGCATCGTCAGCGACGACAGTCCGACCAGATGCCTCGGATGCTGAATCAGGTTGACGCCGCCCACGAGCGCACAATCGCAGGAGCCGCTGCGCAGGCTGTCGAGCGCGAGATGGATCGCGGTCAGCGACGACGAGCACGCGGTGTCGACGGCGAGGCTCGGGCCGTGCAGGTCGAGCGCGTGCGACACGCGGTTCGCGATGCTCCAGAACTGCGCGCCCGTCGGGTAATCGCCGTTCATCACGCCGACGAACACGCCGACCTGGCGGTTCGCGCTGAGCGTCGCGGGCGTGTAGCCGGCGTCCTCGATCGCGGCCCACGATTCCTCGAGGAACAGGCGGCCTTGCGGATCGATCTGCTCTGCGTCGTTCGGCGCGATCCGGAAGAACGCGGCGTCGAAGCGGTCGATCTGCTTCAGGAAGCCGCCCCAGCGGCTGTACGTGCGGCCGGGCGTGCCTTTCTCCGCGTCGAAGTGCGTGCGCCAGTCCCAGCGCTCGGCGGGCACTTCGGTGATGCAGTGGCGGCCCGCGCGGAGATTTGCCCAGAACTCGCGCAGGTTGTCCGCCTGCGCGTAGCGGCCGGACATGCCGATCACGGCGATGGCGGTGTCGTCGGCGCTCGAGGGCGTCGCGGGGCGCGCGTGCGGGAGCGTCGCGTCCGGTTGCACGACCGCGCGTTCCGTCGGCGACGCATTCGCCGCGGCTGCCGCGTCGCCGCCGAGCACGCGCTCGCATGCGGCGCGATGCTCGGCGACGAAGAAGTCGGCGAGCGCGTTCAGCGTCGGGTGCTCGAACAGCGCCGCGTTCGACAGCGCGACGCCGAGCGTTTCGCGCAGCGTCTTCGTCAGGCCGATCGCGAGAATCGAGTCGATGCCGTAATGGCCGAGCGGTTGATCCGGCGCGAGCTTGCCGGCCGGCATCTTCAGCGTCCGCGCGACGAGCTGCGTGAGCCACTGGACACAGCGCTCGCGCAGGTTCGCGCCGGCCGGCGCGGCGGGCATCGGCGCGGGCGCGTGCGTGACCGATTCGGCCGACGCGGCCACGTGCGCAGCGTTTGCGCGCGAGCCGGCATCGTCGCGCGCGTCGGCGGTCACGGGCTGCACGATCACGCCGTCGCTGATCGCGACGATCACGCCCTGGCCCGCCGGCGCAGCGTCGGCCGCGTCGCCGTCGAGCACCGCGAAGCCGGCTTCGCGCAACGCAAGCGTCCAGCCGTCGCGCGACAGCAGCGGGCTGCCCGGCAGCCGGCGCGCGCTGTCGCGATGCCGCCACCAGCCCGGCAGCAGGCCGAACGTCGCGTGCGCGAAGCCGTGCGTGTCGAGCAGCTCATTGATGATCAGGCGGCCGCCGGCCTTCAGCAGCGCCTTCGCATTGCGCAGCGTGACGCCGATGTCCTGCGTCGCGTGCAGCACGTTGGTGGCGATCACGATGTCGTAGCCGCCGGCATCGAGCGGCTGCCCGGCGACGGGGCGCTCGACGTCGAACAGCCGGTAGCGCAGCACATCGCGGCCGCGGCCGAACGTCTGCTCGGCGTTCAGCAGGAAAGCCTTCGAGATATCGGTGAAGTCGTAGCGGCCGAGCCGTGCGCCGCTCGCGTCGAGCGCGGCGAGGAGCGGCACGGTCGTGCCCCCCGTGCCCGCGCCGATCTCGGCGAGCGCAGCCGGTTGCGTGGCCGGCGCGTGGCCGACCAGGTGCAGCACCGCATCGGCGAGCGCGCGATTGCAGCGGTCCGCCTGCTCGTTGCGTTGATAGACGGCTTCGACGCGGCTCAGGTCACCGTCGGGGAACAGGATCGACGTCGCGGGCACGCTGCCCTGGAGGATCGCGGGCAACGCGTCGAGCGTTGCATCGGCGAGCGCGAGGTGGGCGTCGAGCAGCGCGGTGCGTGCGAGCTCGGCGCGCGCATCGGTCCAGTCGGTGCGCGCGATGTCCGGCGACGGCGGCGCGTCGGCGATGCGGCCCGTGCGGCCGTCCCACGCGATGTGGCCGTGTCGCGCGATCAGCGTCAGCGCATGCGCGAGCCAGCGTCGGTACGCGGGCGCGATGCGGCCGGCACGCAGTGCGGCGTCGAGGTCGAACCGGGTGTCGCCCGACCCATCGCCGGCGCCGAACACGTGCATCGCGCCGAGTTCCGCGAACAGGCGGTGCGCAATCGCGCGATCGAGCAACGCAAGCGCGTGCTGCCACTGCGGGCTGTCGCCCGTCGCGTCGACGCGCGGCAGCGGCGTATCGGCGAGCGCTTTCGTGGGCGGCGCGATGCGCGCGGCGAGTGCGGGTGCGAGCGTCGGCACCGCGGCGCGCGCGATCGTCTTTAGATAGCCGACCTGATCGACGCTCGCGACGAGCAGCGCATCGACGACCGCCATCGCGGCCGCCGGCTCGATCGAGCCGATGCCGAGCGCGGCCATCCGCCGGCGATACGCGTCGGACGCAACGACGCCCGTCTGCCCCCAGTAGCCCCAGTTCACGACCTTGACCGCGCATCGCACCTGCGTGCGCAGCCAGTCGGCGAACGCGTCGCGGAACGTGCAGCCTGCCGCGTAATTGCTCTGGCTCCGCGCGTCGAGCGGCCGTCGCCCGATCCACACGACTTGCGCGCCGCAAGCGCGGATCACGTGTTCGGTCCACACGCGGCCGATGCCGCCCGCGCCGCCGATCGCGACGTAGACGCCGCCTGGCCGGTATGGCGGCTCGGCGGGCGACGGCAACGCCGCGAGCGGCACGAGCCGGCGCGCGAACCATTGGCCGTGGCGGTGCAGCAGCAGCGGATGGCCGCCTTCGGCGTCCTGCGTGTGCCAGTCGGCGGGCAGCGCGCCGGCGTCGGACAAATCGATGAGTCGCACGCGCCAATGCGGGTATTCGTTCGCGAGTGATCCGCACAGTCCTGCGAGATCCGCGTGCGCGGGGAACGCGGGTGCGTCGCCCGGCATCGTCCACGAGCGGGCGGTCAGCACCGTCAGCTCGAACGCGCGATCGCCGAGGCCCAGCGCGAGCAGCCGCTTGACGAGCCGGAAGCCGTCCAGGCCCGCGCATCGCGCGAGCGGCGCGTTCGCGTCCGCCGGCGCGGGCGGCAGCCAGACCAGATGATCGATATGCGCGTCGAGTTCGGCGAGGTCGTCGATCAGGCGCGGCGGCGTCGGGTGCGCCGCCGCGAGCGCGGCGTGCTGGGCCGGCACGCCGCCGAATATCGCCAACGTGCCGGTGCGCCGGGACGGCGTGGCGGTGCTCGTCGTAATCGTCGTGGACGGCAGCCATTGCGGCGCGAGCAGATGATCGCCCGGCGTCGCGATGCACGGCGCTTCGCGCGAGGTCTGGCTTCGTGCCGACGCAAGTGCGAAGCCGCGCAGCGATGCGCACGATTCGCCGCGCGCGGTCACGAGATCGAGATCGAACGTGCGACGGCCGGTTTCGTTCGGCACTTCGCGAATCCAGGCATGGCTGCTGTCCGCAATCGGCCCGGTCAATTCGATGCGCGCGAGCGCCGCGGGCAGGAGCGCGCCTTCGATGCGTCCCGCGTCCGCGAGCTGCAGGCCTGCAATCGCCTGGAACGCGCCGTCGAGCAGCGCGACGATGCGCGCGTCGCCTGACGTGCCCGCGAGCGCCGCCGCGTCGAATTCGGCGAGCGCCTCGTCGCGGCCGACCGCGATCGCGCGAAGCGGGCGGAAGGTCGGGCCGTAATCGATGCCGATCGCGGCGAACGCGTCGTAGCACCGAGCGGCCGAGATCGGTTGCGTGCACCGTGTGCGGATTGTTTCGAGGTCGACCGCAGCCGCGCCTGTCGGCGCGCTTGCGGTCCGTGTCACGCATCCGCGGCCGAGCGGCGTATCGATGGCCGGGGAGACGGCGATCGCGAAGCGTGCGTCGTCGTTGACGCCTTCGTCGCGAGCAAGCGTGACGCGCAGATCGGTCGGCGCGCCGATTGCAATCGGCGCGAGCCATTCGATGTCGTGCAGCGCGACGTTCGTGTCCGCGTCGCTCGCGCCCGCTTCGAACGCGCGCCATGCGATCACGATCTGCGCGGCGGCGGCGAGCACGGGCTCGCCGGCGAGTCGATGGTCGGCGACGAGCGGCGCGTCGGGCGCGATAGACAGCCGATATGCGCCGTCGCCGTCGGGCGCGAGCGCGAAGCGCGTCGGCGAGGCTTCGTCGATCGGCCAGTGCCGCTCGCCTTCGAACGGATAGACGGGCAACCGGAGGCGCGGCGTCGCGTCGTCCCATGCGGCCGGCAGCGGCGCGTGCCCGCCCGCGAGCCACGCCGCGTGTGCGCTCGAGTGTGGCCGCAGGCGCGCGTCGTCGCGCACGAGCGCATCGGCAGGGCCGTCCAGCGCGATCGCGAGCTGCGCGCGCAGATCGTCGAGCGACGCGCACGTGATGCCGAAGCGGCATGCCATCGGCTCGCGGCCGACCGACAAGGTTTTCGCGAGGGCGGGCAGCCATGCATCGTCGGCATGCTCGACATCGAGCCAGCTTGCGAGTTGCGCGGCGCGCGTGCGCAACGCCGTGTCGGTGCGCGCCGACAGCGGGATGAACCATGCAAACGAGCCCGCCGCATCGGACGCGCTCGCCGGCGCGATCGGTCGCGCATCCGCGGATTGCAGCACGACGTGCGCGTTCGACCCGCCGAAGCCGAACGAGCTGACGCCGGCGCGCAGCGGCGTCGGCGTCGCGTCGTCCGGCCAAGGCGTCGGTTCCGTGACGACGTGGTAGCGGCTGTCGTCGAGCTTCAGATACGGATTCAGCGCGCGGCAATGCAGGCTCGGCGGCAGCATCCGCCGGTTCATCGCGAGCACGACCTTGACGACGCCCGCGAGGCCCGCCGCCGCTTCGAGGTGCCCGATATTGGTCTTGACCGAACCGAGGCCGCAGCGCGCCGGCGCGTGCGCACCGACGCGCTCGCGCGCATACGCGTCGAAGCCCTGGCGCAGTGCCTGCACTTCGATCGGATCGCCGAGCGACGTGCCGGTGCCGTGTGCTTCAACGTACGAAACGGTTGCCGGGTCGACGCCCGCATCGCGATACGCGGCCGCGATCAGCGCGGCCTGCGCGTTCACGTCGGGCGCGGTCAGGAACGCCGCGCGGCCGCCGTGGTTGACCGCGCTGCCCTTGATCACCGCGCGCACCGGATGCCCGCCCGCGCGCGCACTCTCGAGCGGCATCAGCACGAGCGCCGCGACGCCTTCGCCGCGCACATAGCCGTTCGCCGATGCGTCGAACGTCTTGCACCGTCCGTCGGGGCTCAGCATGCCGGCGGCGGCGAGCGCGCGATGCAGCCGCGTCGTCAGCATCACGTTGACGCCGCCGACGATCGCGACGCTGCTCTCGCCCCGCCGCAGCGCGCGCACCGCGCGGTGCAGCGCGACGAGCGAGCTCGAGCATGCGGTGTCGACGGCCTCGCTCGGTCCGTGCGTGCCGAGCAGGTGCGACAGCCGGTTCGGCAGCATCGCGTGCGCGTTGCCGATCGCGAGATGGCCGTCCGCGCCGGGCAGCAGCGCCATGTAGTCGGACGTGCTGACGCCGACGAACACCGCCGCGTCGCTGCCCATCAGATCGGACGGGCGGACCGCCGCGTCTTCGAGCGCGGCCCACGCGGTCTGCATCAGCAGGCGCTGCTGCGGGTCCATCTGCTCGGCTTCGCGCGGCGAGATGCCGAAGAACGCGGCGTCGAAATATTCGATCCGCGGCATGAAGCCGCCCCAGCGCGACGCGGGCTCGCCGTCGGCCGCGCGCCAGTCCCAGCGTGACGGCGGCGTCTCGGCGATCAGGTCGTCGCCCGCGGCAAGGTGTCGCCAGAATTCGTCGAGGTCGGCCGATTGCGGGAAGATGCCCGCCATGCCGACGATCGCGACGTCGCTTTCTGCATCGTCATGCGTATCGTCGGTTTCCACGCGGCTGACGGGCGCGTCGGCCGCCGCCTTCGCATCGCTCTCGATCTCGAAGCCGTGCTTGCCCGCAACCTCGGCCGTGTGCTGCGCGATCAGATGCGCGGCGATCGCGCGGGGTGCGTGCACCTTGAAGAACAGCGTCGGATCGACATCGAGGCCGTAGTAATCGTTCAGGCATCCGGACAGTTCGACGAGCTGCACCGAGTCTAGGCCCAGCGTGTGCAGCGCACGCTCCGAGGCCGACGCGTCGAGCGTGCGGCCGGCGACGTCGCCGGCGAGCGACAGGACTACCGCTTCGACGGCCGCGGCGAGCTCGCGGGAAGGAAGGGATGGGGTCATGGGAATCGTCTGGGTCGGGTTCTGGGAGTCACGCGTCGCGCGATGCGCCATGCGCGTCAATGCCGCCACATCACATGGCGCGGCTGCGTGTAGTCGGCGAGGCCGAGCATCGACAGATCGGAGCCGTAGCCGGACTGCTTGGTCCCGCCGTGCGGCATGTCGGACGTGTAGGTGAAATGCGCGTTCACCCACGTGACGCCCGCCTCGATGCATGCGGCGAGCCGCATGCCGCGCGCCGCGTCGCGCGTCCACACCGACGACGCCAGTCCGTATTCGGAGTCGTTCGCCCACCGGAGCGCCTGCGATTCGGTGTCGAACGGGGTCAGCGTGACGACCGGGCCGAACGCTTCGCGGCGCATCGGCGCGTCTTCGTGCCGCACGCCGGCGATCACCGTCGGCGCGTAGTAGCAGCCGGGGCCGTCGAGCGGCGCGCCGCCGCAGAGCACGGTCGCGTGCGGCAGCGCGGCCGCCTCCTGCACGAAACGATCGACGCGCGCGCGATGCGCGGTGCTGACGAGCGGACCCATCTCGACGTCGGCGCGGTCGGGTGCGCCGACGCGCAGCGTGAGCGCCGCGTCGGCGAGCCGCCGCGCGAGCGCGTCGTAGATGCCGCGCTGCGCATAGATCCGCGTCGCGGCGGTGCAGTCCTGCCCGGCGTTGTAGAAGCCCGCGTAGCGGATGCCGGCGACGACCGCGTCGAGATCGGCGTCGTCGAACACGAGGACGGGCGCCTTGCCGCCGAGTTCGAGATGCGTGCGCTTCAGGTTGCCGGCCGCCGCGGCGAGCACGGACTTGCCGGCTTCGACCGAGCCCGTCAGCGAGATCATCCGCACGCGCGGATGCGCGGCAAGCGCGCGGCCGACCGTCGCGCCGTCACCGGGCACGACATTGACGACGCCCGCGGGAAAGAGACGCGCGAGCGTCGCTTCGAGTGCGACGATCGACAGCGGCGTCCACTCCGACGGCTTGAACACGACCGTGTTGCCGGCCGCGAGCGCCGGCGCGAGCTTCCACGCAGCCATCATCAGCGGGTAGTTCCACGGCGCGATCTGTGCGACGACCCCGACGGGATCGCGCCGCACCATGCTCGTGTGGCCCTGGACATACTCGCCCGCGGACGGCCCGCTCGCGGTGCGTGCCGCACCCGCATAGAAGCGGAAGCAGTCGGCGACGGCGGGCAGCTCGTCCTGCACGACGAGATGGAGCGGCTTGCCGGTATTGCGGCTTTCGATGCGCGCGAGCGTGTCCGCCTGCCGCTCGATCTCGTCGGCGAGCGCGAGCAGCAGGCTCGCGCGCGTCTGCGGCGTCGTCGCTCGCCAGGCGGGGAACGCCGCTTCGGCTGCCGCGACGGCGCGCTCGACGTCGGCGACGCTCGCGGCGGCGGGCGACGCGAGCGGCTCGCCCGTCGCCGGATCGACGAGCGAGAGGGGCGCGCCGCTTCCCTCGATGCAGATGCCGTTGATCAGCATGTCTCGCTTTCCTCGCGAACGGGTGCATGTTCAGCGAGCTCGCGCTGCGTGCGCTCGAGCGCGGTCGCGAGAATCGCGCAGATTTCGTCGATGTCGGCACGGGTCGCGGTGAGGGGCGGCGACAGGATGCACATGCTCTCGTACGGCCGTACGAGAAGGCCCATCTCCTCGCAATGGCGATCGACGCGCTGGGCGATCGCGATGTCCGCCGGCGTCGGCAGCGCGCCCGTCGCGCCTGCGCTGCTCGTGCATTCGATGCATGCCATCAGGTGGTCGCCGCGCACGTCGCCGACGACGGGGAAGCGCCGCAGCGTTTCGAGCTGGCGAATGAAGTACGGGCCGACGTCGCGCACGTGCTCGCAGATCCGCTCGCGCTCCATCAGCTCGATGTTCGCGAGCGCGGCCGCGCAGGCGACCGGATGGCCCGAATAGGTGAAGCCGTTCGTGAACACGCCGTTGCCGTATGCGTGCTCGCCGGACACCGCGGCGACGAGCCGCTCCGAGATCAGCACCGCGCCGAGCGGCTGATAGCCGGACGTGAGCCCCTTCGCGACGACGATCATGTCGGGCTCGATGCCGAAATGCGCGTGCGACGCGAAGAAGTGGCCGACGCGGCCGAAGCCCGTGACGACTTCGTCGGAGATGTACAGGATGTCGTGCCGCCGGCAGCGCTCGCGCATCGCCGCGAGGTAGCCGGGCGGCGGCACGATCACGCCGCCCGACGCGAGGATCGGCTCGGCGATGAAGCAGGCGATGCGATCGGCGCCGAGCGTCGCGACCAGCGTGTCGAACTCGTCGACGAGCTTCGCGCAGAACGCGTCGACGCTCATGCCGGCCGGCCGCCGGTACGGGTTCGGCGACGACAGGTGATGGACGATCGTGTCGTCGTAATGGAAGCACGTGCGGTCCCACGCCTTGCCGGACACCGACGCGGCGAGATACGTGCTGCCGTGGTACGCGTCGCCGCGCGTGACGATGTGGCGCTTCTGCGGGCGGCCGGTCGCGCCGAAGTAATAGTGCGCGAAGCGCAGCGCCGATTCGACTGCGGTCGAGCCGCAGGTGGTCAGGTGCACGCGCTTCAGGTCGCCGGGCGCGAGTTCGGCGAGCCGCGCGCCGAGCGCGGCGGCCGGTTCGTTCGTCATCGCGCCGAACGGCGTGTAGAACGGCATGCGCAGCGCCTGGTCGCGGATCGCGTCCGCGATCTCGCGCCGGCCGTAGCCGACCGTCACGCACCACATGCCGCCGATCGCGTCGAGATAGGTGCGGCCTTCGGCGTCGGTCACGCGCGTGCCCTGCGCTTCGACGATGACGGTCGGCGTCTCGCGGCCGAGCGCGGACAGGTCGGCCCACGGGTGCAGCAGATGGCGCGTATCCTGCTGCGCGCTCGTGACGGGGGAATCGTTTCGGTATGCCATCTGAAACCTCAGTCGGTCAGGCTGACGAGATGCAGCCGCGGCCCGGAGAACGCGAAGCGGCCGTGCTGCACGTAGATGTTGTCGAGCACCAGCACGTCGCCCGGGCGCATCGCGACCGCGCGCGACGTGCGCCACAGTGCCGCGCGCAGTTCGGTGACGAGCTCGGGATCGATCGGCTCGCCGTCGCCGTACGTCGTCGTCGCCGGATAGCGCGCCTCGTCCCAGTCGGACGGGAAGAGCGGATGGCTGCGCCAGTACGACGCGTTCAGCTCCGTCACCTGGTTGAACCACAGCGGCGCGCCACCCGCGGGGTCGTCGAGGAACGCGTCGTGCACGTAGCCGTAGCCGAGGCCGGCGTCGTCGAGCCAACGGTGGTCGTAGCCCTTGTCGCGCATCAGCGCGTCGACCGCGTCACGGTCGCGCACGCCGAACGTGTCCATCCAGCCGATTTGCGTCGGCGTCGATTCGCGCGGCAGATAGCGGTGATAGCCGATCCGCCTGCGCTCGAACCTCGCGAGAATCTCGTCGGGGATCTGCCCGGCGGCGAGCCGGATGTCGTTGATCGGCACTTCGCCGCCCGCGTCCGCGGCGGCCGCGCAGAAGAAGAACACCTTGCGCGGCGGATTCGGCAGATAGGCCATCTCGTTGTGCGGCGCCATCGTGATGCGCGGATCTTCCTGGCTCGCGACGAGTGCGTAGCCCGCGTCGCGCGCGCGCACCGCGATGCCGCCGTCGTAGCCGTGCGGCACGTAGCCGAGCGCCTGCATGAACGCGTCGAAGCCGGCGCGGTCCGCGATCGGCAGCCCGCGGAACAGCAGCGCGCCCGTGTCGGGCAGGCGTGCGTCGATCGCGTCGCGGCAGAGCGCGGCCGCCTCGGCCGGCGTTTCGGCGGCATGCGTGAGCCCGAGCGCCAGATCGTTCGCGATCGGAATCGTTACCGGCACGCGCGGGCTGTCGGCGCCGGCGAGGTAGGCGCGGCCGCGGACCGGCACCTGGCGCGGGTCGTTTTCCCGCAATTCGATGAAGCCATCCATAACGCGTTTCCTCATTCTGTTGACGAAGCGGGCGCGGTGGCGCGCGTCGCTCACGCGAGCGTGTGCGTCTGCAATCCGGCCAGGAACGCCTGCCCGGTTTCATTCGGCAGTTCCTTCGCGCCCGTGATCCAGCGCCGGCAGTTCGGCGCGCCGCAGTGGCATTCGAACTGGCGCATCAGCATGTCCTCGGTCGATGCGTAGTCCATCGTCAGCATCTCGCCCGCCGCAATGTCGCGCAGCGACCAGAGCTCGAAGCCCGCCATGTCGAGGCGCACGTTCGGATCGCACGAATGCAGCAGCAGCCCGCTGAAATGCGGGTCGTACAGGTGCGTGTGGGCGTTGATCTGCAGCGTGTGCAGCCGGCAGAACGCGGTGATTTGCCCGGACACGCGCGCCATCCGTCTTCCGCGCGCGAACGCCTTCTGCGCGCGGACGCCCGCGCCGCGGCCGTCCTGCGTCTGGATGATCTGGAACGCGTCGGTCGACGGATAGCCGTCTTCGACCATCAGGTCGGTCGACGGGTAGATCCCCGTGCATTGCTGGACGGGTTCGATGAGGGTGATCGTCATGCTGCTCTCCTTGACTGGATGGGTGCGCCGGGCGGGAGCGCCCGGCGACCTCTTCTTTGCGGCCGCGTCTGAATGCGCGGCTCACGGGAAGGGCGGATCTATTCGTCCGCGATGCCGGCGACGTTCCGCATCCGGCGGGCCAGCTCGCCGATCTTCAGCGTCGGCGATGCGAGCGTCGAAAGCGGTATTTGCACACCGAATTTCTTGAAAAAACCGTTGCGCATCTGCGCGAGATCGAGCGAATCGAGCCCGAGCGTCGCGAGATCGAGCCGCTCGTCCCAGCGGCTCACGTAGTCTTCGAGGAACGTTCGAACGGGGTCGCGTTTGCTTGGCGGCCGCGCGGGTTCGCTCGCCGGCCGTATCGAGCGTGCCGGGTCCGGTCCGTCGTCGATGCGAACGGCGGCCGCTGTGCGCGGCGCGCTCGCGCTCGCCGTCGCGAGGACGGACGCGTCGCCGCGCGCGATTTCGGCGACGATCGGCGCGTCGCGCCACGGCGAGCGCGGCCAGTCGACGTCGCACACCGCAAACTGGCGTCCGGCCGTCGCGCCGCCCAGCGCGTCGGCGAGCAGCGCGCCGAGCGCGGCGAAAGCGGCATCTGGCGCGAGCGGGCGCTCGCCGTCCTGAATCGCGCGACGCAGCGCCCGGTCGTTGCGTGCGCTCATCCCGACTTCGGCCCAACTCCCCCACTGGATGCTCAGCACGGGCGGCTGGCCGGCCTGCGCGGGCCAGCAGGCGAGCTGATCGAGCCACGCGTTCGCGGCCGCGTAATTGGCCTGGCCCGGCACGCCGAGCAGCGCGCTCGTCGACGAGAATGCGACCGTCCAGCGCGTGCGCCAGCGCGGCGCGTGCGCGAGCAGTGCGGCGAGGCTCTGCTTCGGCGCGAGCACGCGGCGCAGCCGCGCGTCGTCGAGATTCGCGATGAGGCCGTCGTCGAGCACGCCGGCGAGATGGAAGATGCCTTCGACTGCGTCGATCGATTCGAGCGCGGCGTCGAGTGCGCGCGCGTCGTCGAGATCGACCGATACGGCGCGCACGCCACGCGGCGCGCACGCGCCGCTGCGGCACAGCGCGACGATCCGGTCCGGCGGCACCTGCTGCTCGTCGATCAGCCAGTCGACGAGCGCGCGGCCGACGCCACCGGTCGCGCCGGTGACCAGATACGGGCCGCCCGCCGCGCCGAGCGCGCCATCGGGCAACGCCGGCGCCGCGTGCGGCAGCAGGCGCGGCACGCAGATCCGGCCGGCGCGGCGCAGCAGCCACGGTTCGTTCGCGACGCGCGCGGCGTCGCGCGCGAGTTCGGCGGCCCAGCGCGCATCGGCGGCGCGCGGCGCGAGATCCGGATGATCGTCGGCGAGCACGAGCCGCACGCGCAGTGCCGCATGCTCGGCGCTCGCGACGCGCGCCGCGCCGACGAGCGGGCCGCTTCCCGCGCAGGCCGGCAGCACGAGCGTCAGCGTGCCCGCGCATGCGCGCGCGGCGAGCGCCTGCCACAGCCTGACGAAGCCCGCGCATTGCGCGACGCCGAGCGGATCGTCGGCCGCGCCGATGCACAGCAGCGCCGCGTGGCCGTCGCTCGCGCGCAGGCGCGGCGCGAGCCATTCGAACGCGTCGGCTTCGCGGCCCGTCGTGCAGACCGCGCACTCGGGCACCGGCGCAGTGTTCGTCGCATCCACGGCGATCGGCGCGCTCGGCTGCCAATGCAGCGCGAACGTCGGTGCGGGCGGTGTCGTGCGCGCATCGCGCTGCGGCCGCAGCCACGCGGCCACGCGTGCGACGATCTCGGCTTCGCATCGCATCATGAAGTCGTGGCCGCCCGGATACGCGTGGCGGCCCGCGAGCGGCGCGGACGAGATCCGCGCCCAGTCGCCGGCGAGCCGCCAGTCGAACGCCGGATCGCTTTCGCCGCCGTGAATCTGCAACGGGATCGTCAGCAGCGGTTGCCGGCCGCCGTCGCGCCAGCGTTGCGCGATCCGGTGCGCGGTGCGCGTATCGGCGTCGAGGTCGGCTTCGAGCACCGGCCGGAAGATTTCCTGCCACAGCGGATCGTCGCGCAGCGCATCGGGGACGAGCAGGAAGCTGTCCGCGGGCGCGTCGATCGCGGGCTGCTCGAGGAGCGGTGCACGGCCGACGACGACGAGCCCCTTCACCCGGCCGCTCGCCGCCCATGCGCGCAGCGGCCCGGCCAGCAGCTCGGTTGCGGCCGCGCCGCCGTAGCTCAGGCCGCAGAACGCGACGGGCAGGTCGCCCGCATCCGCGACGATCGCGGCGGCGATCGCGTCGCGCGCGGCGAGGTCAGCGGCGTCGTCGTGCGCGGGCGATTCGTCGGCGCGCGCGTTGCGGCCGGGCCATTCGACTGCGACGATGTCGAGCCAATCGGGCGCGGTGCGCGCCCAGCCGTCGAAGCTGCGGCTGCTGCCGCCCGCGTACGGGAAGCAGTACAGCCTCATGCGCGGCCGGCGGCGCGGCCTGGGTCGCGCGAGCCAGCGCGATGCGCGGGCGTGCGGCGGGGCGATGAGGGAAGCGGACGCGGCGTCGCACGCGCATTCACCGGAGCATGTCCCCGTCGACGCTTCGGCTTCGACCGAAGCAGGCGCCGCATCGACGTAGATCGACGCCTCCGGCCTGATCCAGTAGCTGTCCCGTTCGAACGAATACGCGGGCAGCGGCGCGCGCGCGAGTGCGCGGCCGGGCGACGCGGCCTCGTGCGCGTGATACGCACGCCAGTCGATCGGCACGCCCGCGCTCCACAACTCGCCGATCACGTTGCAGAAGTGCTCGGCATCGTTCGCTTCGCTGCGCGCGGCGGGCAGCGACGGCAGCACGCGCGGCGCGTGCATCGCCGGCGCGCCGGCATCCGCGTCCGCGCCCGCCGCGAGATGCTTGCCGATCAGGCTGCACAGCACGGTGCCGGGGCCGATTTCGAGCACGACGTCGGGCTGCCAGCGCAGCAGGGCCGCGACGTTGTCCGACCAGCGCACCGGCTCGAGCAGATGGCGCGCCCAGTAGTCGGCCGATGCGGCGTCGGCGCCGAGCCAGCCGCCCGACACGTTGCACGTCATCGGTATCCGCGGCGTCGCGCCGTCGATGCGCTGCGCGGCGAGCGCATCGGCGACGGGTTGCATCAGCGGTGTATGGAACGGGTGCGACACCGGCACCGGCCGGCATCGGCAATCGAGCGCGGCGAGCGCGCGTGCGGCGTCGGCCAGCGCCGGTTCGGCGCCCGCGAGCACGAGCGTGCCTGGCGCGTTGCGCACCGCGATCCAGAGATCGGTGCGCTGCGCGGCCCACTGCTCGATGCGCGCCTCGTCGCCCGTCACGGCGAGCATGCCGCCGCGCGTGTGTGTGCCGTCGGCGGCGGCGAACGTCGTCAATGCGTCGGTCGCGCTCGCGCGCGCCGCGACGAGCGCGGCCGCCTGATCGAGCGTGAGCGCCTCGGCGGCGACGGCGGCCGCGTATTGGCCGATGCTGTGCCCCGCGACCGCGACGGGCCGCACGCCGTACTCGCCGAGCACCGCCGCGAGCGCGTGCTCGACCGCGAACAGCCCGCATTGCGTGACGAGCGGGCGGCGCATCGCGTCGTCGTCGGCGTTCAGGATCGCGTCCGCGATCGGCGCGCCGAGCGCGCGTTCGAGCGCCGCGCACGCGGCGTCGAAGTGGTGGCGAAAGCGCCCGGCTTCCGCATTCGATCGATACAGCTCGCGCGCCATGCCCGGATGCTGCGAGCCCTGGCCGGAGAAGCAGAACGCGACGGTCGCGGCGGGCTTCGCGCGAACGGCAGCGCCGGGTGCATCGGGCGCGTCGGCAAGCGCTTCGTCGAGCATGCTGGCGCGTTCCCGGAGCGCGGCGGCCGCTTCGGCCGGCTGCGCGGGCACGGCGAGCGCGACCCGCAGCGGATGCGCTTCGCGCGCGACGTGCAGCGTATACGCCACGCATCCGAGCTCGGGTGCGTCAGTCGTCGCGACGCGCTCGGCGAGCGCGCGCAGGTTACGCGCGAGCGCGCCCGGCGTGCGCGCGGACACGGTCATCAGGTGGCGCGCACGCGGCACGCCGTCGGCAGGCGCGGCGGCGCGCGCGGGCGCCTCCTCGACGATCACGTGCGCGTTCGTGCCGCCGATTCCGAAGCTCGACACGCCGGCGCGCCGCGGCAATTGCGTCGACGGATCGGCGACCGCCCAGTCGTCGACGTCCCGCTGCACGACGAACGGCGACGCATCGTGCCCGACGAACGGCACGAGCTTCGGATTGAGCGTGTCGAAATGCACGGTCGGCACGCGCTGCCGGTGCTGAAGCTGCAGCACGGTCTTGATGAGCCCGGTGATGCCGGCCGCGCAGTTTGCATGGCCGATGTTGCCTTTCACGCAGCCGATCGCGCAGCTGCCCGCCACGGGCGCGTCGTCGCCGCGCGTCTGCGCGAACGCGTCGGACAGTCCCTTCAGCTCGATCGCGTCGCCGATCAGCGTGGCGGTCGCATGGCATTCGACGTAGGAGATCTGCTCGGAGCGCACGCCCGCCATGTCGAGCGCGTCGACGATGCAGCGCCGCTGCGCGTCCGCATTCGGCGCGGTGTAGCCCGCCTTCATCCGGCCGTCGTTCGACAGGCCGATGCCCGAGATCACCGCGAGGATCGGATCGCCGTCCGCTTCGGCGAGATCGAGGCGCTTCAGCACGACCGCGCCGATGGCGTCGCCGAACAGCGTGCCGCTCGCGTGCGTGTCGAACGGCCGCACGTGGCCGTCGGCGCTGCCGACGAGGCCGTCCTCGTGGCAGAAGCCGAAGTTCGGGAACGACAGCGCGGACGCGCCCGCGATCGCCATCTCGCATTGGCCGGCGCGGATCGCCTGCACCGCCTGCGCGACCGCGACGAGCGCGCTGCTGCAGGCGGCGCCGACCGACACCGCGGGCCCGCCGAGATCGAGCTGGTACGCGACGCGCGTCGCGATGTAGTCCTTCTCGTTGCCGATCTCGGTGAGCATCAGGCGGCCCGGATCGAGCGGCGTGAGCAGCCCGCCGCCTTGCAGGTGATGGACGAGATAGCCGTCGATCCCGCAGCTCGCGAACACGCCGGTGCGCGTGCGATAGCGGTTGTCGCTGCGCGCGTAGCCCGCCTGTTCGAGCGCGGTCCACGCGACTTCCATGAAGAGCCGGTGCTGCGGGTCCATCAGCACCGCTTCGCGCGGGCCGATGCCGAAGAACAGCGCGTCGAACTTGTCCGCGTCGCCGACTACCTGCGCGGCCGACACCCAGTCCGGATGATCGAGCTGCGCGGCGTCGACGCCCTTCGCGAGCAGTTGTTCGCGTGTGAAGCGCGACAGGCTGTCGACGCCTTCCGTCAGGTTGCGCCAGAACGCGTCGATCGAGTCCGCGCCGGGGAAGCGTCCGGCCATGCCGACGATCGCGACTTTCGGTGAATCGGCGGCCGATTTCGCGTGCGCGGCGTGCGGCTTGCGGGCGTCGTCCGCACGCGGGCGGGCGGCGGCGTCTCGCGAGCGGCGGCAGTAGTCGGCGAGATCCCGCAGCCGGCTGTGCTGATACAGGTCGACGACGGCGAGCGTCAGCCCGAGCCGCTCGCCGAGCAGGCCGATTGCCTTCGCGGCGCTCAGCGAATTGCCGCCGAGCTCGAAGAAGTGATCGTCGCGCGCGACCGACGCGACGCCGAGCACGTCGCGCCAGATGTCCGCGAGCCGCGCCTCGAGCCCGTCGCCCGCGACGGGGGCCGCGGCGTCGTGCGAGGAGGCGGTTGTCGCGGCGGTCGGCGCAGGCAGCGCGTGCTTGTCGAGCTTGCGCGACGTGCCCGCGCGCAGCGGAAACGCGTCGAGGCCGATGAAATGCGCGGGCACCGCGTATTCGGGCAGCTTCGCGCGCGCTTGCTGGCGCAGCCGTGCGAGCGTCGTGTCGGACGGCGCGCCGTCGACGCCGACGACATAGGCGGCAAGCGTCGCCGGTTGCCGCGTGTGCGGATCGTCGATCGGCACGACGAGCGACTTGCTGACGCCGTCGACCGCGTCGAGCACGTTTTCGATCGCGTGCAGCAGCACCTTGAAGCCGCGGATCTTCACCGTGTTGTCGATGCGGCCGAGGATCGCGATCTGGCCGTCCGGCAGCAGCCGCGCGCGGTCGCCCGTCCGGTAGACGGGTGCGTCGTGGCCGCGCTCGGCGAGCGCGCGCACGGACGGCAGGAATTTCTCTGCGGTGCGGGCCGCATCGTCGAGATAGCCGGGGCCGAGGCCGGGCGATGCGATGTAAAGCTCGCCCGTCTCGCCCGCCGGCACCGCGCGTCCCGCTTCGTCGAGCACCGCGAGCGCACAGCCGGGCAGCGGCCGGCCGATCGGCACGCGCTGGCTGCCGGCGTCGGCGCGCGACGGCAGCAGATCGGCGTAGCAGACGTCGAGGCTTTCCCACGTGCTGTACGCGTTGACGAGCCGCACCGACGGCGGAAACGCCGCGCGCGCCTTGTCGACGACGCGCTGCGGCACGACCTCGCCCATCAGGAACCACGCGGACATGTGCGCGAGTGCGTCGCGCAGTTGCGCGGCGATGCCGGGGAAATCGAGCACGCTTTCGAGCAGCGACGGCGTGACGACGAGTCGCGTGATGCGTTCCTCGCGCAGCAGCGCGACGAGCCTGGGCGGATCGAAGATCACGTCGTCGCCGATGACGATGGCCGGGCGGCCGAACATCAGCGGACGCAGGCATTCCCACGCGAGAAACACGTTGAGGCCTTCGCGTTCGCCGTCGGCGTAGGGGTACAGTGCGTCGCGCGCGTGGAAGCAGTAGCTCGTGCCGATGTGCGTCGTGAGGACGGCCTTCGGCTTGCCGGTCGAGCCGCTGGTCAACGACACGAACGCGATGTCGTCGCGGCGCGGCGCGACGGGCGTCCATGCGCGATCCGCGTGCGGCGGGCGGGCGCTGACGAGCGTGCAGCGCGCATCGGGCAGATGCCGGGTTGCGCGCGCGAGCAGCGCGGGGATCGTCGCGATTTGCGCGACGCGGCAGCTCGCGACGAATTCGCCGACGAGCGAATCCGGCCAGCTCTTCTCGAGCAGGCACACCGACGCGCCGATCGACCACGCGGCGACGATCGTCAGCACGTACTCGGCGCCGTGCGGCAGCAAGACGCCGACGACGTCCTGCCGGCCGACGCCCGCCGCGCGAAACGCGTCGGCGAGCTCGACCGTGTGCGACGCGAGTTGCCGGTAGGTCCACGTGCGCTCGCCGTCCTTCAGCGCGAGCGCATCGGGCGTGCGCACGACGTGCTCGCGAATCGCGGCGAGCACCGAATGCGCATCGCCCCAATCGTCGACCGCGCCCAGGCACGCGGCGACGCGCGTGTTCGCGTCGGGCGCTGCCGCGACGATCGACGTGGGGCGCGCGGCGAGCCACTGCTCGATGTGGCCGGCGACGCTCGCGCACAGCGCCGCACGGGATGACGGATCCAGAAAATAGAAGTGATTGCCGTCGAATGATTCGACCGGGCAGGCATGGTGCGGCGAAACGTGCGCGCGCCATGCGCGCAGGTCGTCGACGGTCGTGCTCGGATCGGCCGCGCCGCCGTAGATCGCGCAGGGCGCGCGCAGCTCGCTGCCGTGCGCGTGCCGATAGGTTTCCGCGAGGTGCAGGTCGGCCCGCAGCGGCGGGAGAACATAGCGGGCGACGTCGGGATCGTCGAGCACGGCGTCCGGGAAGAAGCCCCAGCGCCGCACGGCTTCGACGAAGCCGGCGTCGGGCAGCGCGTGCGTCTGCTGGCGCCACGCGTCGGTTGCGCGCTCGCGCGACGGCGCGGGATGGCCAGACAGGAAGACGCCGGCCGGCTGCGCGCCGCCGCGTTGCTCGAGCTCGCGTGCGACTTCGTAGGCGAGCAGCGCGCCGAGGCTGTGGCCGAACAGGAACAGCGGCGCCCCGTCGTCGAGCCGCGCGATCTCGGTCGCGAGATCGTCGACGAGAGACGGCCAGTCGTCGTAGAACGGGATGTGCTGGGTCGCGCCGCGACCGGGCAGGCTGAGCGTTGTGAAAGCGAATGCGCCGCCCAGTTCGCGCGCGATGTCGGCGTAGCTGGCGTCGCTGCCGCCCGCGAACGGGAACGCCACGATCCGGGCCCGGCTATCGAGAGAGCCGTTGCTCGTTGAAACTATTTGCTTCATGAGAACCACTCCAAATGAGCGCCGTCAACCTTGTATCCTTAACCTCAACACCAATCGACGAAACTCGACCAATGGCAAATCGAAAATACTGGCTATAGTGAAATGCAGCTCGCGGCATTGATTGAAATGCGCGCAGGGTGGCCATTGCTCGGAAATGGCGGTGCGAAATTCGAACCACCCGACAGGATGGTTGCAAGAAGATAGCAAATTTAAGGTGTTTGAAATCTGAGATTTTTCTCGATTTTTGCTGAATGTCGTCTCATTTGATCCTGGTCATGCTAAATCACGCATTTAATTCACATGTATTTTTATACGCTGGCGCTGTCCTGCGTATTTCGGAGTACGACGAATTCCTGATGTGGCGAGCAGTCTTGCGGCTATCGCTATCCGGCGTCGAGCGCGGGTGTCGGCCGTAATGGCCGGCGCATTGGTCGTGCCGGGGTCCGGGTTGGCGATCGGGCGAGCTTGCTGTCCTTGCCAGGTTGCCGAAATTTTGTATATGTTGGACGCGATTCTATTCGCCCAGATATTGAATCGGCAACACTTCTTGGAAGTGTGTCCCTGTAAAGGGGGACATCGAATTGATATAAGTCAATTTGTTTTGTCTCTATGTCGTCGCGCCCTAAGATGCAGGCGTCAGCACGTTACCCCGTATTGACAATCTCATGATTTGTCTAAGTAGTTAATGTGTGGATGAATTTTGCTGCCAGTGCGATTGACTGGTATGAAATTGACCATTTTTCCGTGGCACTGGCGGTTGCTGCACTTGTTATTGCGACCGTAATCAATGCTCAGATGGCTGCGGTGAATTTGACGCGTGCAGATGTTTGTGCGCCTACCTGATAGCACCGCTTTTGATGAGTCGCTTGGATTGGACGCCGGCTTACAGCGTCAGTCCCGATTGATGCGCGCGAGGTGAGCTTTTACGGGAAGTGGGCAGGGGAGCGAGCGGATGTGCGTCGGGCTAACCGCGCTGTCGATCCGGAAGGGATCGAGCAAGGGCGGTTGCTGCTTCCGATATGGAGGGCGGTGCGGACTGCATCACCGATCGGAGCAGTGAGCCGGTTTGCATGGGCTCACTGCTTGTTGCCGGTATTCCCGGCTGTTCAATCGTCGAGCAGGGATGGCGGCACGTCGGCGGGATTGGTTTCCTGCGCCATACCGTAATGCATGTCCGCATCGTCGATCATCACCGTCGCGACGTCGATCAGTTCATCGAGACGCTGCAACAGCGCATCGCGCCACTCCGCGTCCTCGTCACGTTCGGGTGTCTTGTCCAGCTGTTCGACGATCGATTCCGCCGTCTGCAGGAATGGGATTGCCTGCTGGTAGTTCTCGATGGCCACCAGTGCGGCGTTGCGCGCGCCGACCAGCAGTTCCCGGTAATCATCCGCCGGCTCGGATTGTCCCCCAATACGAGGCAACACGTCTGAAATGCGTTGCAGGAGCGGCGGGACCTGCTCCTCCAGCGCGGCGGCGCGTTGGCGTAGCGCTGCGTATTCGGCGCGGAGATCGGCTTCGTCGGATTGAGTGGAGCTGTCCATCGTTGGTCATTGTGCGTGGTGCGATCGCGGCATGATACTCGACGGCGCATTCGACCTTCATCCCATAAACGGGATCCTTTATGGAGGCGTGGCGCCGGGGAGGTCGGCCAGGGGCGGGCAAGCACGATCGGGTTTGCTGTGCGCGTCCCGTTGAGGCACTCGACGTTTCATCTATATATAGAGACGTGCGTTATTGGGCGCCGTGCTTTGGGTGGACCAAGGACGTTGGGATACATGGTTCGTCAACGCAAAAGCCCCGGTGCGCGACAGCGCACCGGGGCTTTTACATTTATTTCACGCAACCCCTTGCGCGGAACGCGGGAGGTGCCTAGAATCACGCCTCTTTCGCGCTGCCGGCAACGCGGCGCGGAAGGGGGAAGGCAGATGAACCCCGCAGTCGCAACGAGCTAGCAAAAAAAGTTGTTGACGAACTGCGAAACAGTGTTCATAATCTCCCTTCTCTGCTGCTGACAACGCAGCGCTGCCGGGAAAGACGGTTTTCTCGCAGAAACGTTCTTTAAAAATTAACAGCCGATAAGTGTGGGCGCTTGATGACAGCGAGCCGATCGTCAGATCGGATTGGCAAAAGTATCAAGAGTCTCACACTAAAGTAAGTCAGGTTTATGAAGCAATTCATATTCCTGTCAGCTTTGAATGAGCGACCGGTTCTACGGAACCGAAAACAGTAACAGGTTTGAACTGAAGAGTTTGATCCTGGCTCAGATTGAACGCTGGCGGCATGCCTTACACATGCAAGTCGAACGGCAGCACGGGCTTCGGCCTGGTGGCGAGTGGCGAACGGGTGAGTAATACATCGGAACATGTCCTGTAGTGGGGGATAGCCCGGCGAAAGCCGGATTAATACCGCATACGATCCACGGATGAAAGCGGGGGACCTTCGGGCCTCGCGCTATAGGGTTGGCCGATGGCTGATTAGCTAGTTGGTGGGGTAAAGGCCTACCAAGGCGACGATCAGTAGCTGGTCTGAGAGGACGACCAGCCACACTGGGACTGAGACACGGCCCAGACTCCTACGGGAGGCAGCAGTGGGGAATTTTGGACAATGGGCGCAAGCCTGATCCAGCAATGCCGCGTGTGTGAAGAAGGCCTTCGGGTTGTAAAGCACTTTTGTCCGGAAAGAAATCCCTGGTCCTAATATGATCGGGGGATGACGGTACCGGAAGAATAAGCACCGGCTAACTACGTGCCAGCAGCCGCGGTAATACGTAGGGTGCGAGCGTTAATCGGAATTACTGGGCGTAAAGCGTGCGCAGGCGGTTCGCTAAGACCGATGTGAAATCCCCGGGCTCAACCTGGGAACTGCATTGGTGACTGGCGGGCTAGAGTATGGCAGAGGGGGGTAGAATTCCACGTGTAGCAGTGAAATGCGTAGAGATGTGGAGGAATACCGATGGCGAAGGCAGCCCCCTGGGCCAATACTGACGCTCATGCACGAAAGCGTGGGGAGCAAACAGGATTAGATACCCTGGTAGTCCACGCCCTAAACGATGTCAACTAGTTGTTGGGGATTCATTTCCTTAGTAACGTAGCTAACGCGTGAAGTTGACCGCCTGGGGAGTACGGTCGCAAGATTAAAACTCAAAGGAATTGACGGGGACCCGCACAAGCGGTGGATGATGTGGATTAATTCGATGCAACGCGAAAAACCTTACCTACCCTTGACATGGTCGGAATCCTGAAGAGATTCGGGAGTGCTCGAAAGAGAACCGGCGCACAGGTGCTGCATGGCTGTCGTCAGCTCGTGTCGTGAGATGTTGGGTTAAGTCCCGCAACGAGCGCAACCCTTGTCCTTAGTTGCTACGCAAGAGCACTCTAAGGAGACTGCCGGTGACAAACCGGAGGAAGGTGGGGATGACGTCAAGTCCTCATGGCCCTTATGGGTAGGGCTTCACACGTCATACAATGGTCGGAACAGAGGGTCGCCAACCCGCGAGGGGGAGCCAATCCCAGAAAACCGATCGTAGTCCGGATTGCACTCTGCAACTCGAGTGCATGAAGCTGGAATCGCTAGTAATCGCGGATCAGCATGCCGCGGTGAATACGTTCCCGGGTCTTGTACACACCGCCCGTCACACCATGGGAGTGGGTTTTACCAGAAGTGGCTAGTCTAACCGCAAGGAGGACGGTCACCACGGTAGGATTCATGACTGGGGTGAAGTCGTAACAAGGTAGCCGTATCGGAAGGTGCGGCTGGATCACCTCCTTTCCAGAGCTATCTCGCACAAGTTGAGCGCTCACGCTTATCGGCTGTAAATCAGGACAGACTCAGGGGTCTGTAGCTCAGTCGGTTAGAGCACCGTCTTGATAAGGCGGGGGTCGTTGGTTCGAATCCAACCAGACCCACCAATTGTCTGGCGGAAGTACCCTGGGAAGTCTCTGTATGGGGGCATAGCTCAGCTGGGAGAGCACCTGCTTTGCAAGCAGGGGGTCGTCGGTTCGATCCCGTCTGCCTCCACCACAATCTTCAATGACAAGCGTTCGACTTGATCGAACTTTTGCCATTGGCGATTGAGCCAGTCAGAGTGATATGAGTAACACCATATCGGCTGTCGTTCTTTAACAATCTGGAAGAAGCAAGTAATTTGGATAGCGGAAGCGTCTTTGAGATGGACGTGGAAACTATCCGGGTTGTGATTGTATCGATGTATCTCAAGATGATTCGAACTTCATGTTCGGCTCAATTGGAATACGGCACAACGCGAGAACTCAACCTGTAACGAGACAGACTCGTTATAGGGTCAAGCGAACAAGTGCATGTGGTGGATGCCTTGGCGATCACAGGCGATGAAGGACGCGGTAGCCTGCGAAAAGCTACGGGGAGCTGGCAAACGAGCTTTGATCCGTAGATGTCCGAATGGGGAAACCCACTCCTTATGGAGTATCCATGGCTGAATACATAGGCCATGTGAAGCGAACGCGGTGAACTGAAACATCTAAGTAACCGCAGGAAAAGAAATCAACCGAGATTCCCAAAGTAGTGGCGAGCGAAATGGGATGAGCCTTGCACTCTTTATTTGTATTGTTAGCCGAACGCTCTGGAAAGTGCGGCCATAGCAGGTGATAGCCCTGTAGGCGAAAACAGTATGAAAGAACTAGGTGTGCGACAAGTAGGGCGGGACACGTGAAATCCTGTCTGAAGATGGGGGGACCATCCTCCAAGGCTAAATACTCGTGATCGACCGATAGTGAACCAGTACCGTGAGGGAAAGGCGAAAAGAACCCCGGGAGGGGAGTGAAATAGATCCTGAAACCGCATGCATACAAACAGTCGGAGCCTCGTAAGGGGTGACGGCGTACCTTTTGTATAATGGGTCAGCGACTTACGTTCAGTAGCAAGCTTAACCGTATAGGGCAGGCGTAGCGAAAGCGAGTCCGAATAGGGCGTTCAGTTGCTGGGCGTAGACCCGAAACCAGGTGATCTATCCATGGCCAGGATGAAGGTGCGGTAACACGTACTGGAGGTCCGAACCCACTAACGTTGAAAAGTTAGGGGATGAGCTGTGGATAGGGGTGAAAGGCTAAACAAACCTGGAAATAGCTGGTTCTCTCCGAAAACTATTTAGGTAGTGCCTCGTGTCTCACCTTCGGGGGTAGAGCACTGTCATGGTTGGGGGGTCTATTGCAGATTACCCCGCCATAGCAAACTCCGAATACCGAAGAGTGCAATCACGGGAGACAGACATCGGGTGCTAACGTCCGGTGTCAAGAGGGAAACAACCCAGACCGCCAGCTAAGGTCCCCAAATATGGCTAAGTGGGAAACGAAGTGGGAAGGCTAAAACAGTCAGGAGGTTGGCTTAGAAGCAGCCACCCTTTAAAGAAAGCGTAATAGCTCACTGATCGAGTCGTCCTGCGCGGAAGATGTAACGGGGCTAAGCCATATACCGAAGCTGCGGATGCGAGCTAGTCTCGCATGGTAGGAGAGCGTTCCGTAAGCCTGCGAAGGTGCCTTGTAAAGGGTGCTGGGAGGTATCGGAAGTGCGAATGCTGACATGAGTAGCGATAAAGGGGGTGAAAGGCCCCCTCGCCGTAAGCCCAAGGTTTCCTACGCAACGTTCATCGGCGTAGGGTGAGTCGGCCCCTAAGGCGAGGCAGAAATGCGTAGCTGATGGGAAGCAGGTCAATATTCCTGCACCGTCGTTAGATGCGATGGGGGGACGGATCGCGGAAGGTTGTCCGGGTGTTGGAAGTCCCGGTCGCTGCATTGGAGAAGGCGCTTAGGCAAATCCGGGCGCAGGATTCAAGGGTGTGGCGCGAGCTCCCTCGGGAGCGAAGCAATTGGAAGTGGTTCCAAGAAAAGCCTCTAAGCTTCAGTCTAACGATGACCGTACCGCAAACCGACACAGGTGGGCGAGATGAG